>CAZAEL010000108.1:0-1564 GCA_964484135.1 uncultured Elusimicrobia bacterium | reverse complement strand
CTCGCGGTCCAGCAAGACATCGCGCATTCGCCGGTAGTTCCGGACGGTGGCGCCGGCGTAGTACATGTAATCCTCTTCCTGCCGGCCCTGAGCGTCCCCGTTCCTCACGGCATGCCGGCTCTCCTGAGCCACATGCAACAGCCCATCGATCGCGTCTTCGTTCCGGGGGTTCAACGCCAGCGTTTTTCGATAGAACTCTTCCGCCTTTTTTAACTTCTTCTGGCCCCGGAAAATGTTCCCCAGGGTGAAGAGAACCCATTCGTTTTTGGGGTTCAACGCCAGCGCCCTTTGCCCGCTCGCCTCCGCTTTCTCCCACTCGGCCTGGTCGAGATAGATCTGCGCCAGTTGGTGGTAAGCCCCCTCATTGCCGGCGTTCAAGGCGAGGACCTTCCGCGCGCTCTCCTCCGCCTTTTTCAGTTCATTCCGGCTCCGATAAATTTCCGTCAACTGGAGATGGATTGCCTCGTTTTCCGGATCCCACGTCAAAGCCCGCCGGACGCTCTCCTCGGCTTTTTCCAGCTTTCCTTGGATATGATAGGCGTTCCCCAGGCCGCTGTATGCCCGCGCGCTTTTGGGGTCCAACGCCAACGCCTTGTGATAATGCTCCTCAGATTCCTTCCATTTTTTTTGGTCAACGCTGATATCGGCCGACAGCAAACGGGCCTCCAGACTGTTCGCATTCAAATCCAGCGCCCGCCTCGCGCTCACTTCCGCCTTCTCCCATTCTCCCCGGTCCCGAAAAACCCGCGCCCACCGCAGATGGTCCGCTTCGTCCTTCGGATTCAAAACCAATTCCTCCCTCTCATCGGGCACCGGGCTCACGGGCGGCTGGGCTTGACCTTTCCCACCCGGCCCCCCCGCCCATCCCCAGAGGGCCTGTTTCCATTCCCCCGCCTTTTCCAGACATCTTCCCCCTTTCGCTATCCTCACCAGCTTGGCCATGCGCCACCCCTTGACCCATTTCGCCAACCTTTCCCGTTTATCGGCGGCTTCTCCCAAGGGCACCGCCCAATCGGCGTCGTTGACCCCCATCATGGCCACGACGATGTGCGGCCGATATTGTTCCAAATAACCGCCCAGCCTCGTCAAGATGATCCCCGTGTTCGTCCCGGCCATCCCTCTATCGATCACCTTGAACCTTTTTCCATGGCCGTAAGCGTTCAACACCGATTCCAGCATCCGCGGGTATTGATTCTGGGTGGTGGACTCCCCCAGGCACAACACCCGCACCTCCCCCTCCCAGCCGCCCATGTTCCCCAAACCCTGCCTCAGCAGGATCAGGGTCCCGCCCAGGCGCAGGCCGCCTTCCACCAGAAACACGGCCAAAAGAATTCCGGCCAAAACCAGACCGCTTTTCTTCCACAGGGCCGCGGAGGCGCCCTTCATGATTTCCCCGTCCCGCGCCCCTGCTGAAGCCCGGCCGCCGACATCCCGCAAACCTCCTTCAAGATGACCGCCGCGATGTTCTCCGCCAGCAGCCTGTTCCCCTCGTCCGTGCAGTGCCCGAAGTCGCCGCCGAATTTGTCCACGAAATAGGTCGAATATCCCCTCTCCTTCACGGCCG
>CAZAEL010000107.1:0-1615 GCA_964484135.1 uncultured Elusimicrobia bacterium | reverse complement strand
CTCGACGTGGTCCGTCAGAGCGTGACGTAAAGGAGAAAAACCATGGACGCCCTTAAAGACGCTTTCACACTGCATTTCCTTGCGGAAGGGTTTCAATACCCCGACGCGGCCTGGGAGGGGAGGTTCCGTGCCCTGGTTCCCGGCGCGGCGAAGCAGGGGGTCCGTCTTCCCGCATTCTCAACGGAGGACTTATCGCCCGAGCATTTTCGCCTCTTCGGCCCCGCGCCCGCTTGTCCCCAGGAGCTGTCGCTGCATCTGGCGGAAAACCCCTTCGAGCAGGCGCGGATCATGGCCCACATGGCCGGCTTCTACCGGGCCTTCGGCCTGGAGCAAGAGCCGGGCGAGCGGCCCGACAACCTGGCCGTGGCGCTGTCTTTCCTGTCGTTCCTGCGGCTGAAGGAGAAGAACGCCGCGGACAAAGGGTTGACGGAGGCGCGGGAGGTCACGGCGAAAGCCATCGTGGATTTCACGCGCGATTTCGTGGCTCCCGGCGTGGCGGCGTTCATCGGTAAACTTGTCAAACTCACCGCCGACCCGTTCTATTCCACCCTGGCGGACGTCCTCCGCCGGGAAATTTTCAATATCCATACGCCCTTGGTGCAAGCCGCGTCCCGCTGGGAGCCGCGGCCCGAAGACGCCGAAGAAGGAGAGATGACATGCGGAGTTTTAAAGCAGCCCTTGCAGTAGTTCTGGCCGCCGTTTCCCTGGCGGGCGGCGCCGAAATCCTTCTGACATCGAAGGAGGCGAAAAAGGTCGCCCTGGACCCTTTTGACAAGGCCTGGAAAAAGGCGGCGTCGGTCACGGTGCCTCTGATCCCGCAGACCTTCACAGCGCCCCATGGCGGCGGCTCGGTGAAATCGGTGGAGGTCCGCAGCCTCTTCACCGACAAAGACGTTTATGTCCGCTTGAGTTGGGAGGATGCCACCCGCAACGTGACGCTGGACCTGGGCGGCAAATTCTCCGATGCCTGCGCCCTGGAGTTCCCGGCGCAAGAGGGCCCCACCCCGTCTCCGTTCATGGGTGAAAAGGGCAACCCCGTGAACCTTTGGCATTGGCGCGCCGCGAACGCGGAGCCGGAGAGCGCCCGCTACGAAAAACCCCACTCCGACTATTACCGCCCCGGCGCCATCCATGAGCAGGTCTCCTTTCCAGCCGGAGCCGCCCAGAGCCTCTTCGCGGAAGGATTCGGCTCGCTCACGCCCGGCGCCGTGCAGGACGTGCAGGCCGCCGGCGCCTGGAAAGACGGCCGGTGGGCCGTGGTCTTCAAGCGCTCTTTGACTTCCCAGGAAGGCGCGGCGTTTGAGAAAAATGCCGTCCTCCCCGTGGCCTTTGCCGTGTGGGACGGCGAAGACCAGGACCGCAACGGCGCCAAGTCCCTTTCCCTGTGGCACGCTCTGGCGATCGGCGACGGGAAACTCCCCGAGCTGAAGACGCCGGAGGAGAAGGGCCAGCGGGTCTTCGCCCGCTATGGCTGCGTGACCTGCCACGGCCCGGGTGGGAAAGGAGGCGTCAAGAACCCCAACTCCCAGGGCGGCGAGGTGCCGTCCATTTACAAGGTGCGCGACGGCTTCACCGAGGAGGAAGTGGAGCAGGTCATCCGCCTGGGCCGCCGCTC
>CAZAEL010000106.1:0-1712 GCA_964484135.1 uncultured Elusimicrobia bacterium | reverse complement strand
CAAAGTAGGGCACTTCGAAGAGTTCGCCGTCCTTCAGGAACAGGGACCGCACCGCCGCCACCACCTCCCGGGCGGCCTGGTCGAAATCCCGCTTGAGCCCGTAGTGGTAAGCGAATACCTCATTTATACGCCGAAAACGGTATCCCGGCAAGTTGATTTTTGTGTCCCGGGGCACGGACAGGACGTTGAGCCGTCCCGCCGCCGGGTCGTAGTGGCACAGCATGAGGGTGTCCGAATGGCGGGCGTAGTCCACCAGGTCCGTGCCCATGAGCACGCCGGCCACGGGCCGGCCCTGCCTGAGGGCCGCGGCCACGGGGGAGCGGAGGGCGGCCCCGGCGCTGAGGATCGCCAAAAACACCCCGCTCAGGGCCACCACGCGCATGACGATAAAGTTTTTCACGGGGTGTTGTTCCAAAGCCTCACGGTCTGCGGGTGCAGGGCCCCGCCGGTTTGAAGGACGTACACAAGCTTCAGCCGCACCGCCTCGCGGAAAGCCCGGTCCAGGTCCTTCCGCGCCAGCCGGCGCACGCGGGCCCCGGCCGCGAAGCCCCTGTCCGGCGCGGCGAAGTCCGCGATGTACAAAATCTTGTCCAGCCGACTCATCCGGTCCGCGCCCAGGGTGTGATTGGCGATGGCGGACAGCACCGCCCGGTCGCGGACCCGGAAACGGGTCCGGGCCGCCCAGGCGGACACGTGCGCGTGGAAAAGCCCGAAGCGCCGGTGCCGCAGGATGAACCGCTTGTCCGGCACGGGCAGGCGGTGCAGTCGCGCGATGGTGGACAAACGCAAAGGCGGCATCTCCTTGGCGCAGTCGTGCAGGAGCCCGGCCCAGGCCGCCCGGTCCGGGTCTTCCCCGTGGGTCCCGGCCAGGGTCCGCGCCAGGCGCGTGACGCTCAAGGTGTGCCGGAAACGCCGCGGGGACAGGATCCCCTTCAAGCGCCGGAGGACGTCCGCGCGCTTCTCCGCGGAAAGATCGCGCTTCATCGGTACAGGCCCGCGTTCCTGATGTGCCGCGCCACAACGGCGGGCACGAAGGAGCGGACGGAGCGGCCCTGCCGGAGCCGCTCCCTGATCTCGGAAGAGGACGCCCTGGGGAGCCGGGCCTTCAGAAATCGGACGCGGGACCGGACCGACGCGGGAACGGGCCCCAGGCCCACGCCCCGCCGCAGGCCCGCGGCGAGGCGGCCCCTCTCCAGCAATTCTTCCCACCGGCGCCAGCGGGTGAAAAATTTGAGGGACTCCCCGCCCACCAGCAAATGCCATTGGGCCCCGGGGAAACGCCGCCGAAAGGACCGGAGCGTCTTATAGGTATAGGACGGCCCGGGCCGGCGCAGTTCCCAGTCCTCGATCTTGAAGCGCGGCTCGCCCCGCAGGGCCCGGCGCAGCATGGTCAATCGGTCCCGCGCCGAAGCGGACGGCGAATCCGTTTTCAAGGGGGATTTTCGGGCCGGCACGAAATAGACCCGGTCCAGCTTGAGCTCCCGGAGCGCGGCCCGGGCCAGGGCCAGGTGGCCCTTGTGCACGGGATCAAAAGAGCCGCCGAACAAACCGAACTTCGGTTCCGCGTTCCGAGTTCCAAGTGCCGGGCGATAAACCTTCCTCAGGCCGCCTTTCCGCATCAACTTGGCACGCGGCGCTATTCCCTGATCTGTCCCGCGCCCCGCACCACGTACTTGGTGGTGGTCAGCTCCCGCAGGCCCATGGTGCCCCGG
>CAZAEL010000105.1:0-1802 GCA_964484135.1 uncultured Elusimicrobia bacterium | reverse complement strand
GCCGGGGGAGTTGGTGGGCCGGCCAAAAAATCCGAGCGAATGCCTGCCTCGGGGCGCGTTTTTCTTTCGCCGATTTCTTTTGCGCGACCAAAAGAAATCGGCTCAGGGGTGCAGGAGGCGGAAAGCCCCCGCAACCGGGTCCAAGGGCCGGAGGCCCTTGAAAAACAAGAAAAATTGACAAAATACCGGAAAGGTGTTAAGTTTGAAAGAGACTCCATCGAGGAGGAATTCCATGAAAGCCACGCCCAAAAAAATCGTCCTGTGCACCGGCGTCCGGACGCCCATCGGCCATTTGGCCAAGAGCCTGGCCAACCTCCTGCCCGAAGACCTCATGGAAGCCGCCATCCGGGGCGTCCTGCAGAAATCCTCCCTGTATCCCCACGCCGTGGACGGGGTGCTGGTGGGCTGGGTGGGGCAGGGGTCCCACGCGCCCAACATCGCCCGGGTGTCCATCCTCAAGGCCGATTTGCCGGAAAAGGCCCACGCGTACACCATCCAGGCCAACTGCGTGTCCAGCCTGGAAAGCGTGGCCTCCGCGTACCGCCACATCGTCATGGGCGAGGGCGAGCTGTACCTGGCCGGCGGCACGGAATCCATGTCCACCTTCCCCTTCGCCATCCGCGGCCCCCGCAGCCACAAGATGCTGCGCTCCCTGGAAACCCTCAAGGCCAACTGGGGCGACATCCCCAACGCCGGCGACGTTTTCATCACGGACACCACCGAGGAAGGCCTCACCGATCCCGTGGTCAAAATCTCCATGGCCGCCACCGCCGAGATCTGCGCCCAGATGTACTCCATCTCCCGGGAGGCCCAGGACAAATACGCGGCCGAGAGCTTCCGGCGCTGCCTGGCCGCGGAAAAGGCCGGGTTCTACGACGGCCACGTGGTCCCCATCGTCAAGAACGGACAGACCGTGCTGGCCAAGGACGAGTACGTTTTCCTGCGGGAAAGCCTGGTGGAAAAACCCCAGATGTTCGCCAAGGCCCCGGTGCTCTTCGACGGCGCCTCGTACGGCATGAAGGATTTCTACAGGGATTTCGGCAAGCACATCCTGGGCAAGAAGTACGAGGAAGGCAAGACCCAGGGCACGGTCACGCTCTTCAACGCCTGCGCCCGGAGCGACGGCGCGGCCGTGGTGGTGGTCACGTCCGAAGAACGGGCCAAGGACCTGGGCCTGGAAATTTTGGCGGAGGTGAAATCCTGGGGCTTCTGGGGCAGCAACCCCGCGCACATGGGCATATCGCCCGTGTTCGCCACGAACGTGGCCCTGGAGCGGGCCGGGATCAAGTTTTCGGACCTGGACCACATCGAACTGCATGAGGCCTTCGCCGCCACCTGTCTCTCCATCTTCAAGGTGGGCAAGGAAAAGTACAAACAGGACTGGGAAGGGATGTGGAACCAGGGCCGCATCAACCCCAACGGCGGCACCATCCCCCTGGGCCACCCGCTCGCGGCCACGGGCGTGCGCCTGCTCCTCAATCTGATCCACGCCATGAAACAGGACCCCAAGGCCCGCCTGGGCCTGGCCACGGCCTGCGCCTCCGGCGGGCTCGGCGGCGCCATGATCGTGGAGAGATACAAAAGCTGACAGGCGTTCTTCCGCCTGTCAGCTTTTTCTGAAAATCCTGCGGTTTCCCCCTCTATCTTAAGGGGACTTCGTCCCCTTTAACCCCTCCCGCCCAAGGGCTTCCAGCCCTTGACCCGGGTGACTCTTCTTTTGCTTGTCCAAAAGAAGAGTCACCAGAAGAAAACGACACCCCGAGGCAGGCATTCGCTCGGATTTTTTGGCCGGCCCACCAACT
>CAZAEL010000104.1:0-1896 GCA_964484135.1 uncultured Elusimicrobia bacterium | reverse complement strand
CCGGGGCACCATGGGCCTGCGGGAGCTGACCACCACCAAGTACGTGGTGCGGGGCACGGGACAGATCAGGGAATGAGCCCACTCTCCATTGTCGAGAAGAAAAATTGGTTTTGGGTCGCTTTAATTTTACTGACAATCCACCGACTGTTTATTACCAGTTTAATAGTTTGGGAAATGAGTGATTTTTGGCCTTTAGGTTTGATCGTTTTTGATCCTTGGATTGGTTTGCCCTGGATGTTTCTGCCTGATATTTACCTGCCAAAGACTTATATAGCTGTTTCGACCGTGGTTGACCTGTCTATTATTGGATTTCTTTGGCGCTGGGCGTTTAAAAACAGTTGAAGTTCGGTCTTTTTGGCGGCTCCTTTGATCCCGTGCACAACGGCCACCTGGCCCTGGCTCGGGCCGCGCTCCGGGAGCTCAGGTTGGACCGCGTCTATTTTGTCCCGGCCAGGCGCTCTCCCTTAAAAAAGGGTTTGCCGTCCGCCGCGGCCCGGCACCGGGTGGCCATGTTGCGGCAAGCCCTGCGGGGCGAACCAAGGTTCCGGGTCGCGGACTGGGAACTGCGCCGTCCAGGGCCGTCCTATACCTATAAAACGTTGCGGCTTTTTCAGCGGCGGTTCCCCAGGGCCCAATGGCACTTGCTGGTGGGGGGGGATTCTCTCCAATATTTCACGCGCTGGCGCCGGTGGAAGGAACTTCTCAAGACCGGCCGTGTGACCGTCGGCCTCCGGCGGGGCGTGGGCCTCGGCTCCGTCCCCGCAGCCGTGCAATCCCGGGTTTGTTTCCTGAGGGCCCGATTGCCCGAGGTTTCCTCTTCCGACATCCGGGAGAGGTTGCGGCAAGGCCGTTCTGTCCGTTCCCTGGTGCCTGTTGCGGTGGCGCGATACATTGAGCACAAGGATTTGTACAGGTGAAGAACGGTAAGCGGAAGGACATTTCTCGCCGTCTGAAGCAGACGCTGTCCCGGGCCCGGTTCCGGCACACCCTGAGCGTGACCCGTTGGGCACGAGCCCTGGCCGGAATCCACGGGGAAGATTCGGAGCGGGCCGCCTGGGCCGGCTTGTTGCATGACTGCGCCAAGGAATGGCCCAAGCCCCGCCTGGCCACCGCGGCCAGGCGATACAGACTGCCGGTGCCGGGAAGGGCCTTCATCTTTCAACACCGGCGCTTCGGCCTTTTGCACGCGCATGTGTCCGCCTGGGTGGCGCGGACCCGTTTCAAGGTGCGGGACCGGGCGGTTCTCTCGGCCATCGCCAAACATACCCTGGGCGCGGACCGGATGAGTCGGCTGGACAAGATTTTGTACATCGCGGATTTTTCCGCCCCGGAGCGGGGCTTCGCGGCCGGGGCCCGTGTGCGCCGTCTGGCGCGCAAGGATTTGGACAAGGCTTTTCGCGAAGCGGTGCGGCTCAAGCTTTTGCACGTGCTTCAGACCGGCCAGGTCCTGCATCCCCAGACCGTGAAACTTTGGAACGGGAGAGACGGAGGATCCCATGAAAAATTTTCTCGCCATGCGCATGGCGGCCCTGACCGGCGTCCTGCTGGTTCTGGTCAGCGCGGCCGCTTCCCTGCGGTCTCCGGTGGCCGCGGCCCTGCGGCAAGGGCGGCCTTTGGCCGGCGTGCTCATGGGCACGGACCTGGTGGATTACGCCCGCCATTCCGACACGCTGATGTTGTGCCATTACAACCCGGCGGCGGGGCGGCTCAACGTTCTGTCCATCCCGCGGGACACAAAAATCAGCTTGCCAGGATACCGTTTTCGGCGTATAAATGAGGTATTCGCGTACCACTACGGCCTCAAGAGGAACTTCGATGAGGCGGCGCGCGAGGTCCTGGCCGCGGTGCGGTCCCTGTTCCTGAAGGACGGCGAACTCTTCGAAGTGCCCTACTTTG
>CAZAEL010000103.1:0-1936 GCA_964484135.1 uncultured Elusimicrobia bacterium | reverse complement strand
ACAAGCCCGCGCCCCGGAACGACGGTTTCTTTTATTCCGGCGGGTACGGCCACGGCCGGCCCAACCCGCGCCGAAACCGCTTCCGCCGCCGGTTCGGGCGGCATTGACGAAGCGCCCTGGGGTTTGACTTACGATCAAAGATGTCATCCGGCCTGACAAAGAACGACCGGACGCCCTTTTGGAGGGCCTGAAGATGCGTAAAAAGCGCCGAAGCGGAACGGGCCGTTCATGAAAAAAGTGTTGTTGACCAGCGTGTGCCGGCCTTTCGGGCCGGAGCACGGAGACGCGGCTTCCGTCGGTTATGAACTGCTCCACAAGCAGGTCACCCGGGCGCAGGGCATCTTCAGCCCCCGGGCGCTCCATCTGCATTTTTCCCTGGAGTACATCGCCGCCAACCTGGAGGCGCCCACCGTGGTCCTGCAGTACCCCTCGCGCGAGGAGCTCATCCGCGAGTTGAAGAAGGGATACGATTACGTCGGCGTTTCCTTCCTCATGGCGGTTTTCCACAAGATGAAGGACGCGGTGGAGCTGATCCGCCGTTACTCGCCCCAAAGCAAGATCGTGCTCGGCGGGTACGGCACCGTCCTGGAAGACGACGTTTTGAAGCCCTACGGCGATTTTATTTGCCGCGAGGAAGGCGTGGGATTTTTCCGGCGGCTCCTGGGCGAGCCTGAAATCCCCAAGCCCTACAAGCACCCCCTCATCGTCAGCGACCTCAAGATCTTTTCGGTGCCGGTGTCCCGCACCGGCAAGATCTTCGCCGGTCTGGGCTGTCCCAACGGCTGCGACTTTTGCTGCACGTCCCATTTCTTCAAGCGGCGCCACGTGAAGCTCCTGCCCGAGGGCAAGGACATCTTCGCCGTGGTGGAGCGCTACCTGGACATGGACCCGAATTTGGTCTTCATCATCTTCGACGAGGATTTCCTCCTGAACAAGAAGCGGGCCCTGGAGTTCCGGGATTGCGTCAAAAAAAGCGGCCGGCAGCCTTCCATTTTCGTCTTCTCCAGCGTCAAGGCCATCAGCCAATACACCGTCGAGGAAATCCTGGAGATGGGGATAGACGGTTTTTGGATGGGGTACGAGGGCGGGGCCAAGTCCGGGTACGCGAAACAGCAGGGCCGGCCCGTGGAGGAGATTTTCACGGAGTTCCGGGAGCACGGGATCACGGTCCTGGCTTCCATGATCATCGGTTTCGACTACCAAGACCACAAGGTCGTGGCCGAGGAATTGGCCAAGTTCATGAGCTTAAAGCCGGCCCTCGCCCAGTTTCTGATCTACGGGCCGGTGCCGGGCACGCCTTTCCACGACCGCATCATGGCGCAGGGGCTTTTGCAGGACGCGTACAAGGGACAGCCCGAAAAATTCTATCGCCGGGCCGACGGGTTCACCACCATGATCAAGCACCCGACGCTCTCGGCCGCCCAGATCGAGGGGCTGCAGCAATGGTGCTTTGAGCAGGATTACCAGCGCCTGGGGCCCAGCATCTTCCGCGTGGTCGAGACCTGGCTGCTGGGACACCTGAAACTCAAGGGTTCGCCCAACCCGCTGCTCCGCCGCAAAGCCGCCTCCTACGCGCAGGACGTCCGGAAAGCCTACCCCATCTTCCTGGCCGGGCGGCTGTTCGGCCCCAACCGGGCCGTCCGGCGATGGATCAAGGAGCTGGCCGAGAGAGCGTACGGGGAGTTGGGCCTCCCGTCGTTCGCGGAGCGATGCCGGTCCGTCATGGTCCTGGGTTTGGCGCTCTGGACCGGGTTCACTTTAAAGTTCAACCTCTTCCAGCACCCCGGTTTGACCCGCACGGCCTATCGCATGCCCCGGGAGCGCTGGGGGTCCTTCCATCTGTGGGAGAACATCCCGCGGCACGTCTCCATCCCGGACCTTCGCATCCGCGTGGACCGGGACCCGGTCAAGTCCTGGGTGTGGATGAAGCTGGAAG
>CAZAEL010000102.1:0-1947 GCA_964484135.1 uncultured Elusimicrobia bacterium | reverse complement strand
GAAAGGGCGGGAAAAAGCAGGGAAGCTGAAATTACAGAACGGCCATCAACAATTTGACGCTGGCCGCGGCCAGGACCCCGCCCAGGACACGGCGCAGAGAAAGGGGCGAAAGCCTCTCCGAACCCAGGCGGGCGCCCAAAGTCCCTCCCAAGAAGGCCGCCAAGGCCGGGGCCGCGATGCCGGGCAGGAGGTTCGCCGTCAATTGCGGCCAGCGCCCGGCCAGACCGGCGGCGGAATTGACCAGGATGAAGAACGCCGAGGCGGCGCAGGTGGGCTTGGCCGTCGCCCATCCGGCCAAGAGAAGGAGCGGGCTTAAGAAGATCCCGCCACCGACCCCGATGATCCCGGAGACGAACCCCAGTCCCGCGCCCGCAGCCACGGCCAGACCCGCGGAAGGAGGCCGGTGCCGGGCGTCGACGTCCGCGGACGGCGACCAGATCAGGCGGAAGGCGGCAAAAGCCAGGGCCGCGGACAAAAGGGCGTTATACAAGGCCACGGAAACCCGCAAGCTCCCGCCCAGGAGGGCGGCGGGAACGGATCCCGCGAGAAAGGGTGCCACCAGGCCCCAACGGAAATGCCCCGCCCGATGAAAAGACCTCCAAGACAGCCCGGCCACCACCAGGTTCAACAGCAGGGCGCCGGGCACCGCCGTCTCTTTGGGGATCGCCAAAAGCGCCATAACGGCCAAATATCCCGAAGCGCCGCCATGTCCCACGGAGGAGTAAAGGGCCGCCACGATGAACACGGCGGGGATCAACATCCAGGTTTCCATGCCCACGTCATCCCCCCAGGCCGCACATGAAGGATTCCTGCACCAGGGGTCCCTCCGACCCCATATGGTGCCTTTCCGGCTTCATGGCGACGGCCCGGCGGAAAGCTTCCTCGATCCGGCCGCGGTCGGCGCCGGCGCGCAAAAGGGCCCTGAGGTCCACGCCCCTGTCCGACGCCAGGCAGGGCGCCAGACGCCCCCGCGAAGTGAGGCGGAGCCTGTTGCAACGGCCGCAAAAGTTGCAACTCAGAGCGCCGATAAAACCCACCGTGCCGCGCGCACCCGGCGCCCGGCCATAGACGGCCGGACCGTGGCCGCGGGGCGCGTCGTCGGGCGGGACCGGCTCCAAGAAACCGCAGCGGCTTCGAATCTTGGCCAGGGGCAGCCAACGATCGGGGCCGAAGAACCCCGTCTCGCCGACGGGAATGAGCTCGATGAACCGCACATGCAACGGCCTTTCGCGCGAAAGAGCCACGAAGTCCGGCACCTCGTCGTCGTTGATGCCCTTCATCACGACCACGTTGATCTTGACCGGGGAGAGCCCGGCGGCCAGGGCCGCGTCAACCCCCTCCAGCACCCGTTCGATTCCGCCCAGCCGCGTGATCCGCGCGAAACGGCGGGGCCGCAGCGTGTCCAGGCTGATGTTGACCCGTCCCACGCCGGCGCGGCGCAACTCCCGTGCGAGACCGCCCAAGAGCATGCCGTTCGTGGACAGGGACAGGTCCCGCATCCCCGGCAGGGCGGCCAGCCGCGCCGCAAGCCCGGCGATACCGGGCCGGGACAGGGGCTCTCCGCCCGTCAGACGGATTTTGGCGATCCCGCAGGACACCGCGGCGGAAGCCAGGCGGACGATTTCGTCGTCCGTCAACAGGCCGGTCTGTTGAACAAAGGGGTGGCCGCTCGCCGGCAGGCAATAGACGCAGCGCAGATTGCAGCGGTCCGTGACGGAGAGCCGCAGGTAGTCCACCCGCCGACCGAAAGGGTCCCGCAGCCTGATCACAGGGCCTTCTCCTGGGCCTGTTTAAAATCCTCCCGCGTGTCCACGTCCAGGAACGTGCGGCCCTCCGGGTCCAGTTCCACCACTTCTTCTTCCCGGAAAAACCGGGTTTTCACCCGGTCGAACAGACTCACGCAGGAAGTCCCGCCGTGCTTGTGTCCGTGACCGGGAAGCCCATGGC
>CAZAEL010000101.1:0-2017 GCA_964484135.1 uncultured Elusimicrobia bacterium | reverse complement strand
TGGGGGTGTCGCGGATGCTGGCGTCCGGCGCGAGCGTGCAGACCCTGGGGTGGTCGGACCGGTTTTTGGTCATGGCCGTGGGGCTGAGCTTTTTGTTCAGCATCGCCGGGTCCGTGCTGGTGCTTCACTGGCGGCGGGAGATGAAACCCGTCGCCGCGGTGCTGGGCCCGGCGCTGATTTCTTCCGTGCCGTTCCTGTACATCGCCTTCCTCTTCATCTTTGCCAAAAGGTAGCCCTTCCCACAACGTCCCGGCGCTGTTCGTGGGGCACGGCAACCCCATGAACGCCATCGAGCGCAACGCGTTCCACCTCGGCTGGCAAGACGCCGCCCGCCGCCTGCCCAGACCCAAGGCCGTGCTTTGCGTGTCCGCCCATTGGGAGACCCGCGGGCTTTTCGTCACCGCTTCGGCCCGGCCCGAGACCATCCACGATTTCTACGGGTTCCCCCGGGCGCTTTTCGACGTGCGATATCCCGCGCCCGGCGACCCGGACCTGGCCCGGCGCGTGGCCGCGTTGCTGGGGGAAAAGCGGGTGCGGTTGGATCCGGCGCGCGGGCTGGACCACGGCGCCTGGAGCGTGCTCGCGGCCATGTATCCCGAGGCCGACGTGCCCGTGGTCCAGTTGAGCCTGGACACGGGAGAGCCGGGGGAATTCCACCTCGCCGCGGCGGAAAAGCTGGCGCCGCTCCGGCGGGAAGGCGTGCTCATCCTGGCCAGCGGCAACATCGTGCACAACCTGGGGCTGTTTTCTTTCCATGACCCCAAACCCCTGGATTGGGCCCTGCGTTTCGACGCGGAGGTCAGGCAACGGCTCACGCGGGGCGACGTGAAGTCCCTCCTGGAGCCCCACGCGTTGGGGCCGGACGCCAAGCTGGCCGTCCCGACCCTGGAACATTATTTGCCTTTGCTCTATGCCGCGGCCCTGCGCGGCCCGGACGAGCCCCTGGAGTTTTTCAACAGCCGGGTGTGGGGTTCCCTTTCCATGACGTCCGTGATTGTGGGAGAGATCGGGGGGGGACGGCGCCCGGAAGGCCGCCGCGAGAAAGCCGTTTAGGTGGGAGTGGCTTCGGCCTGGGACGCCTTGCCCATGGCCAGGACGCCCGCCGCGATGACCAGGGCCGCGCCCAGAACGGACAGCAGGTCCGGCAATTGCCCCCAGAAAATCCAGTCCAGCACGCCCCCGAACACCACCGTGGAATAGATGAAGGGCCCCACCCGCGCCGCCGGCGCCAAAGAGTATGATTTCGTCAGGAAAAGCTGGGCCGCCGTGGCCAAGCTCCCCAACAGCAGGGCCAGGCCCCACACGGGAAGCGTGGGGTTTTGCCACACGCGCGCCAGCGGCGGCGCGGACAGCGGGCTGGAAATCAGCGCGAAGTAGAACACGATGCGGATGGTGGGCTCATGCACGGCCAGTTTGCGGATGTTGACCTGGGCGATGGCCGCCAGCACGCCCGTGAGCAGGGCCACCAGGGCCACGGGCTGGAACAGGTCCGTGCCGGGCTTGAGGATGAGGGCCACGCCCGCGAAGCCCAGAAGCAGGATGCCGTTCATGCCCTTGGGCACGGGTTCTTTGAGCCAAATTTTCGCCACAAGGGGGATGAAAAAGGGCGAGGTGTAGTTGAGAAGCAGGGCGTCGGCCAGGCGCATGTGCGCGATGGAGTAAAACGAGCAGTACATGGCCAAAAGGCCCCAGAGGCTGCGGGTGAAGTGTCCCTTCCAGTTGCGCGTGGGCAGGTTTTTCAGGCCCAGGCGGAACAGCCAGGGCACCAGGGCCAGCAGGCCGAAGGCGTTGCGAAAAAAAACCACCATCTCTGTGGGCAGGGTGGCGGAGGCGGCCTTGACCACGGTCCCCACGGTCGCGAACAGCAAACCCGCGGTGATCATACATAGCGCGCCGCGGGTCAGCATGAAGGGACCTCCGGTCCCTTCACCCCGGGATTTTCCAAGGACTTCCAGCCCTTGACCCGGGTTCCTTCTCTTTTGCTTGTCCAAAAGAGAAGGAACCAAGAGAAAATGAC
>CAZAEL010000100.1:0-2053 GCA_964484135.1 uncultured Elusimicrobia bacterium | reverse complement strand
TTCCAGTGGACCACGGCGGCGCTGCCGACCTCCCCCCAGGAGTCCACGCCGAAGGCGATGTCCGAGTACTCGCAGGAGGCGGTCCACCACCAGTCGGTGGCGATGATCATGTCGATCTTGGGCAGGGTGTTCATGACCACGTCGTGATGCCACTTGAGGTTTCCCAGAATGGAGTTGCCGTTGGAAAACCACATGGACTTGGTGGGGGTGGGCATATGGGATTTGCCCGTGAAGTTCTTGTTGCCCACGCGCAGGGGCCTGTCGCCGTAGTTGAAATAATGGGCGGACTCGTACTTGGCGTAGTATTTGGTCTTGGGCGTCTTGTCCGGGTCCAGCTCCGGATGGAACGGGTCTTCCAGCAGATAGGTCGGCAGCCCGTTGAAATACGCGCCCCGGTAATTGCCCGCGTAGGAACCGATGTTGCCGCCAGGAAACCCGATGTTCTTTGTGAGGGCGCAGACCAGGAAGATCAGGCGGTCCTTCAGGTCGTTGTTGTAGAAGTGGTTGGGCCCCATGCCCACGGGCACCAGGGTCTTGCTCTTGTTCTTGGCCATCTCCCGGGCCAGCCAGAGCACCGCGTCCTTGTCCACGTGGCAGAGCTCGCTCACCACCTCCGGCGTGAAATGCCCGGCGTGCTCCTTCATGAGGTCGAAGACGGGCCGCACCTTCACCTCTTTTCCATCCACGGTCTTCACCGTGAAGGTTCCTTCCAGGGCCCAGTCCTTGGCCGTGGCCGCGTCGTCCCGGGTGACAGGCTCCGGCGCATTCTGGGCCGCGTTCCAGGCCACGAAATCCCCCCACTCATCCCGCAGCGCCCCCGCCACCACCTGCTTTTCCTGGGTGATGGGCAGTCCGGCCTTTTCTCCTTCCTTCAGCACCCGCGTTTTGGTCAGAGGTTTGTTTTTGTACCCGGCGACGACGTCCTGGGGCTTCAGGAGCTTCAACGTGTCCATTCGGACCAAAAGCGGCAGGTCCGTGTGTCCCTTGACGAAATCCGCGTCATAGAGTTTCTCGGACATGATGATGTGGGCCAAGCCCAGGGCCAGGGCCGGGTCGGAGCCGGGCCGCACCACGATGACCTTGTCCGCCTTGTTGGAGGTGGACTGGTACTCGCAGGCCACGGTCACGATGTTGGTGCCTTTGAGCCGCGCCTCGGTGAGCCAGTGGCCATCGGGCATCTTGGTGGAGATCCAGTTCATGCCCCAGCAGACCACCATGTTGGCGTTCTCCGCGTTGGCCAGGTCGAACTCGATGGTCTGGTGGCCGCAGGTCATGGTGTGGCCCGGCGGCAGGTCCGTGTGCCAGGAGTAGCTGTCCCAGACGCGGCCGCCCAGGGCCTTGTCCGGATCCACGCCCCGGATCTTGGCGTCAAGGAGCGCCAGGGAATTGGTGAAACGGTTCATGCCGAAGATGCGGGTGGCTCCCAGGAGCGGCATGCCGCCCCGGTGCTTCAGCGCCTGTACGCCCGCGCCGTGCATGGATTCCACCATGTCAGGGTCGTAGCCCTGCTCTAAAAGCTTCTTCGCGCCCTCCTCGCCGCTGTAAGCGCGGGCGATATTGTCCAGGGACTTGGCGACGATCTTAAAGGCTTCGTCCCAACTCACCCGAACGAAAGGCTCCTTGCCTCGTTGCAGGTATTTGGGGTCCACCCGGCCGTCTTTGTTGCGGGGGAAACCCGCGTCCACCCAGGCCTTGAAGCCCTGTCGGATGGCCGGGTATTTCACCCGGCGGGGCCCGTAGATGCGGCGGATGAGGGCCAGGCCCTTCTGGCAGCACCGGGGGTCCCATCGGTGGGAGGCCTTGTTGCCATAGATGTCCTTGGCTTCCCCGTACCCGTAGGAGGGCCCCAGATAGATGACCACGCCGTTCTTGACGTAAGCCTTCAGCAGGCAGTTGTGGGTGTCGTTGGGCGCGCAGAGGAAGGTGAACCATTCGTCATAATCCGCCATGTCGCGATAAATCTTTTCCCAGCCCCGGTTGGGGTAATGGTCCAGAGGGTTGTCGGTGGAAACGATGGGTTTGAGGAGGGCGAAAAGAGGATCCGAAGCCATCA
>CAZAEL010000099.1:0-2135 GCA_964484135.1 uncultured Elusimicrobia bacterium | reverse complement strand
TTCCCGCCGTTTTCCGACGGGGCCTTAAGCGGGGAGCGGGCGGAGGGAACAAAACAGGGGCCATCGAATTTTTGGATTCGATGGCCCCGCGGGCGTTTGCGACAACCTGTACACCGAGTTCTGTGTCCGTCACCCCTCTGGGTGCCGGATTGGATCATTTCTCTGGAAGCCTTTCGGCTTCCGGTCCCACCACCCGCTTCGACTCCGAAGGGGTCGCCTGTCGGCGCCCAAGCGGGTGGTGGGATCCAGCGGCCCACCCGGGGAACGCGGACCGGACCGGTACGGCTCCGCCCCGAAGGGCGGAACGCCCCGCCTTGGCCATGCTCCCGGTGGGGGTTGCCCGACCCCCGCCTCGCGGCGGGGGCGCGTGAGCTCTTACCTCACGTTTTCACCCTTACCCGCGCCCGCCGTGAAGCGGACGCAAGGCGGTCTGTTTTCTGTGGCACTGTCCGTGCCTGCCAACGCCAACAGGCCCTCCGCGTTACGGAGCACCGTGCCCTGGGAGCTCGGACTTTCCTCCCCGCCCGTGTTCGGCGGGGCGATCCTGCGGTTGTCGTAAATAGAACATGTCGACGGTCCACGGTCAACAGTCGACAGAAAAAACTAAAAAGACCGGTCCGGTTCTTTCCGTGGACCGCGGACCGTGGACTGCGGACTTTTTGAGTCCGTTTCGTCCAGCGCCATGTTCGCCAGCCGGTCCACCCGGCTGTTGTGGGGGTGGCTGGAGCGCCGGACGTGCTTGAGCTCCACGGAATCGAAGCCGCCCTCCAGGGCGCGGACCCGGGCCATGAGGGACTTCATCCGCTCGTCCCGGACTTTATAGATCCCGTTGAACTGTTTGACCACGAACTCCGAATCGGTGTACACCCGGGCCCGCCGGGCGCCGAGGGCCTTGAGCTCCTCCAGCGCGCGGATGAGCCCCTCGTACTCCGCGACTTGGTTGGTGTGGGTCCCCAGCCGGGCCCTGGCCTCCTTGACCACGCGGCCGGAAGGGTCGCACACCAGGACGCCGTAGGCGGCGGGCCCCGGGTTTCCCCGGGAGGCGCCGTCGCAATAGGCCTCCCAGACGGCGGGGGCTGGCGAAGGTTCAAAACGCAAATGCCGTTGGGCCGGGGCGACGGACGGCCCCCGACGGGCTTCGGTCACGCGGACGGCACCGGGGCGGAAGGGATGTAGAGGAGGCGCGAGCAGGTGTCGCAGGAAATCAGTTCCTTGCCCTTCATGACCTGGTTGATCACGTTGGGCGGCAGGGTGGTGCGGCAGCCGCCGCAGATGGACCCCTTGATGGGCACGACCACCACCGCGCCGGGGCGGCCCCGCTGGATGTTCTCGTACGCCTGGAGCACGGCGGGCGGCAAAGATCGCGCGAAGGCGTCCCGCTCCGCCTTGGCCTGGGTCCACTCCCCCTCCAGGCGCTTTTCCTCGGCGTCCACCTCCGCGATCTTCGCCTCCAGCCCCGCCTTGGCTTCCAAAGAGCGCTTGTCGTCTTCCTTGAAGGACTTCTGCAGCCTGTCGATCTTTTCCATGAGCTCGAGGACCTGGTCCTCGATGGCGGCCTTGGCCTTCTTGGAGTCCTCGATCTGGGCCAGGAGGGTCTTGTACGCGTCGTTGTTCTTGACGGTGTTCAGGTCCGAGGAGGCCTTGCGGACGGCCTGTTCCTTGGCGTCGATGTCCAGTTCCAGGTTCTTGCGGTCCACCTGGGCCTGGGTCAGGGCCTTCTTGGCCTCCTCCTGGCGCGAGGCCAGGCCCTGGATTTCGGCCTTGAGCTCCTCCCGCCGGGGGGCGAGGCGGGACCTGGCCTGCCGCAGCCCGTCCAGATGGGCGTCCAACTCCTGAAGGCGCACCAAAGAAGCGATTTTTTCGTCCACTCCAACGGCTCCTTGCCGATGCTGTTTCTCATCCCCCGCGTGGGCGGTACAGGGCGCTTGGCCAAAGTCAAAGGCCCGGTGGGCCTTTGGTAACTTTGGCCGGTCCAAGCGCGGGTGTGAGTTCGTGAACGCCCAGGCTCATCGCCGCTTTCCTTTCATACCGATAGAGCGGCGATGAGTGAACCGCAGCCTTCCGCATCTTTTTTCCGCGCCCAAACTGGGCGGTACATGGTTTGAACCTGTGGCCTTCCGCGGGTGAGGCGGACG
>CAZAEL010000098.1:0-2290 GCA_964484135.1 uncultured Elusimicrobia bacterium | reverse complement strand
TCTTTGCGCGACCAAAGAAAAGGGACCCGGGGGCATGGGGGTGGGAAACCCCCGAAATCCGGGGTAAGAGGGGCCGGAGGTCCCTCTAAAACCTGCCGCCGGTCAGCCACCGGCCCCGGTACAGGGCGGAGCGCCTGGCCGGGTGAAGGGGTGGAGCCCCTTCATCCATCTTTTCCTTGACACCTCTCAAACACAAAAGCTAAAATTTGTGCCCTATGAAACTCAAGACCGGACGTCATACCTCCGCCATCAAGACCACGCGCCAGAACGCCAGGCGCCGCTGGGCCAATTTGTCGGCGAAGGAAGAAGCCAAAGATCTGACCAAACAGCTCCTGGAAGCCCTGACCAAGAAGGACGCGGCCAAGGCGAAGGAGCTGCTCCCCAAAGTGGTTTCCGTGTGGGCCCGCGTCGGCCGCCGCAACATCGTGCACCACGCCACCGCGTCGCGCAAGATCGCGCGGCTCTCACGCGCCGTGCACCGGCTCGCGCCGGCCGCCGCCCGCTAAACCCCCTCTTCTTTCCTCGGTCAGCCAGGACAGCAGGAGCGTCAAGTTCGCGTCGGGGTCCCCCCGGCCGGTCTTGAGGTCCTGCTCCGCCCTCAAAAGCCTCTCCAAAACCTCCAGAAGCTCCTCCCAGGAGCGGGACCGCGTCGCCTCCAAAAATTCGGCCTGGGTGTCCCGGCTGCGGATGCGCAACTGGTTCCAGAGTTCCGGCACGTCCGTCTTTTTTTCCGCCAGCAGGGCCTTGCCCAGCAAAAGCCGCCGGTAGGACCGCGCGATCTGGGGCAGGAGCGCCTCGGGCCCCTCGCCCTGGGCCCGGAGGATTTCCGCCAGCTCCAGCGTCTTCAGGCGGTCCCGCCGCCACAGGGCCCGGTCCAGCTCCATGAACTGCAGGGGCCGGCCCTCCGAGGTCACGCCTTCCAGATCGTCCACCCCGATCTCGGCCCTGTCCCCCACGTAGAGCGCCAGCTTTTCCAGCTCCTGGGACAGGTCCTGGGTGTTGCCGCCCACCGCCTCCACCAGGGCCTGGGCGGCCTCCCAGCTCAGGGCCTTGCCCAGGGCGCGGGCCCGGTCGCGGGCCCAGCGGGGGAGCTGGTTCTCGAAAGGGGTCCAGAAGGTCAGCACCAGGCCCGCGCCGTTCACGGCCTGGACCAGGGCGTGGCGCGCGTCGGCCTTTTCGTCCCACAGAAGCACCAGGCAGTTGGTCGGGGGCAGGGACGGGAGGGCGTCGGCCAGGCGGTTGGTCTCGGCCGCGGGCATATCGTGGGCCCGGCGCACCAGCACCAGACGCCGGCCGCCCAGGAAGGGCAGGGTCTGGACCGCGGTGAGGATCTCCCCGGCCGAGGCGGCGTCCCCGTCGAAGCGGTCCACGTTCAGGCCGGACTCGTCCGGCCCCAGGAGCTTCTCCCGGAGGCGCTTCAGCGCGTCCTCCTTCTGCAGGGCGTCGGGCCCGGCGAAGAGGTACACGGGGTGGAAGCGGCCCTTGTCCCACTGGGCCGCCGCCTGTTCGAGGGAGACGCGTTCAGCCATGGGGAGGGAAAGCGGGGCTCAGTAAGGCGACGGCGGCGGGACCCGGATGGGCGGCGGACCGGCCGGGGCCGTGGATTTTCGCACGTCCGCGGGCGGCGGCGCGTCCGAGATTTCCCGCTGGCTGGCGCCCGAGACGGTGCCGAACCCTTCGATGGTGCGCTTCACGATGTCCCGGGCGAAAAGGTCCCACAGCAGCTCCCGGGCCTCCTCCTCGGTGACGCCGCCGGGCTTGGTCTCCACGAAGTACCGGTATTCCTGCTCCAGGCGCGGCTCTTCCCACAAACGGACGTTGTTCACCCGGTCGATGAAGCTCAGGTTGATGATGACCCAGAGCTTGTACTCCTCCACGACGTGGTTGGAATCATAGGAAATGGGCTCCTTGATGTACCGCACGATCTCCCCCACCACCACCCCGTCCGCGTCGGACTCTTTGTTGACGTAGGGCAGGCGGCCGTCCACGATGAACTCCTCCTCCACGCGGAGGCGCAGTTTTTCCTCCAGCCCGAAGAACTGGGTCCTGTTCACGATGGGCCGCACCGCGATGCTGCGGATGTGGGACGGCAGGATCAGGGTCGGCGCCGAGGTGTACAGCCCCTCCCCCGCGCAGCCGCCCAAGAAGGCGGCCAGCAGTCCGTAGACCGAGGTCCATAGAAAAATCTTGGGAATATCGTGGACCATGGACCATAGACCACGGACGCCTTTTTTCATCATTTGGAGCCTCCGTTTGTGGACGGTTTTGTGACGAAGCTCACCATGCGGCC
>CAZAEL010000097.1:0-2415 GCA_964484135.1 uncultured Elusimicrobia bacterium | reverse complement strand
TACCATGAGTTCGGTCGGAACCCTCAAGCCACCGCAAAACTGTTGTTGGATCTCTTCGGCGCGCCGGGGGTGTTCGAGTTGCTGCCGGACGCGGCCGCGGCGTCTCTGCGGGCGCTGGCGGCGCGGGCCGGCTTGACCGATCACCCCTTGTTGGCCGACCTTGACGCCTTCCGACAGCCGGGGGCGCGGGTTAAAGGCGGTTTGCCGAAGGAGGTCGTGGACCTGCTCGCCCGGCTGGCGGAGCGGGGGTTGGGTGAGACGCTGGACGCGGCCACGGAAGAGGCGGTCCTGTCCGTGTTCCACATCGTCGGCGGCCTCTTCGTCGAGGAGCTGGGCCGTTCCGACGTCAACGCCGTGCAGGCCGCGGTCGCCCTGGCCGACGTGCCGGGCGTCCTGGCGGGAATGGGGGAGGAAGGCCGCCGGTTCGATGATCTGGCCGTCAACCATCGCGGCGTGAGCCCGGACAACCGGGACGTGTTGTACGTCATCTCACGGGACGGACGGGAAGTCCAAGTCCGCGTCCGGGCGGCCAAGGGGCTGGAGGCCCCGGCCTTTGACCAAAAGACGGGGGCCCACGCGGGCGCCACCTGGCAAGGGCCGTCCGCCGGACGGTTCGCCTTCCTGCGCGACTGGCCGGTCTTCAGGTGGTTCCTGCCCAAAAGCGACGACTCCTACACCGTCGTCCTTCATCCCGCCGTCCTGCAAAACCCCGCCCTGCTCGCCTCCGTGCTCCTGGAGGAGCTCGGCGAAATCGCCTTCCACGCGTACCACGGCGTCTCTCCGGAGGAGGCCCACGCCATGCTGCATCCCCGCGCGGAGCGTTCCCTCCCGCGGGACTTGGACCCGGAATCTCTCTCCCGCGCCCAGGACATGCTCGACAAGGGCGTCCCGGCGGAGGCCTGGCAATTGAACGCCGGCCTGCTGGACATCGCCCTGCGGGGCGTCCCCGCCGCGGGACAGCGGAAAGAGACCATCGAAAGCCTGTCCCAGAAGATCGGTTTCCTGGCGGCGGTGGAGGCCTTTTGGGCCGCGCCGGGCCGGACGGATTCCTCCGCCGAAGAAGGCGGCGCGGGTGAGGCGCGGAAGTACGCCCAAGTCATCCGGGAGGCTTCACTGGCGCGGTTGGCCGTCCAGGCCGGGGATGATGTCGTCCGCGTGCGCGCCGCCCGGGAAGAATTGACCCGGATCATGGAAGGGATGTCCCGCGAGACCCGGCGGTTCGCCGAACTCTATAGGACGAATCTTCCGGAGGCCCAGCGGCAATATGGAGACTATGCCGCCCGCATGGGGGCGCTGGCCGGCGCGGCCGTGCACGTCTCCGACGGCGGGTTTGTTCCCTTCTCCCTGGCCTTGCGGGGGCAGCTCCTGGCCCTGCGGGCCCGGTTGTCGGACCAATCCCATCAGCCCGCGCAGGAACAAGCCCTGGCGGACCTGGGCCTTTTGGGAGCGCGCCTGGCGCAACAGGCCGATACCGCGCCCCGGGCCGACGTGCCGTACGTGTCCTTCGCGGACCTGCGGGGCCGCCCCCTGGCCGAGAACGAGGGGTTCCTGGTGCAGGTCGCCCGGGGCCTGGGCCGTTCCGAGGCGGGCGAGACCCTGAAAGACATGACCGTGATCGTGGCCGACCAGGGCCGGGACGCGCTGTTCGAGACCCTGACCCAGTTGGAGTCCCGGACCCAGGCGCAGCCCGTCCAGATCGCGGTCCGGAAGATCCTGGACAATTGGGATCAGATCCAGGTGTGGACCGAGGAAGACATGGAGCGGGCCGGCGTCCTGCAGGAGAATGAGCAAGGACGGCCGGTCGTCAACGTGGCGGCCTTCCTCGCGGCCGAGGCGGTGAAAGGGGCGGCCGCGGCCAACGCCGCGACCCGCATCCTGACCGCCGATCCCTCCCAATGGTGGTTGGGCGGCCTGCCCCAGACCCAGCAGGAAATGGTGGAGTTCGTGCTCTGGATCGCCCAGGACGTGTCTTTCAAGGCCAAGCCCGCGGACATCGCGGAGTATCTCAAGGCCCTGGCGGTGCTCAACATCCAGGCGTAACCGGTCTTAAAGCAGTTCCTCCTCGCACCCCCGGTTTCCCTGAAGAGCCTTTCAGGGGAGCCGGGGGTGTTCATTTTGGAGGGTGCAAGGGCCTTCGGCTCCCAAAAAATCCTCGTCTCATGACGCCTGCACGGGGGTCAAAGACAAGAGGAATTTGTTTTGTGTTTGGTGTTTTTGCCCGTGGGGGCCGTCATGAGCGGGCCCCCGTACAAACAAAAAAGGCGAGGCCGTGATGGCCCCGCCTTTTTTGTTTGAGAAGGGGAAAAACTACTCGGCCCGCTTCATCTCCTCTTCGGCCAGCTTGTCGAAGGCCTTCTCCGCGTTGGCCTTGATGTGCTCCCGCACGGACTCGCTCAGGCCCTTCACCTCGCCGGC
>CAZAEL010000096.1:0-2529 GCA_964484135.1 uncultured Elusimicrobia bacterium | reverse complement strand
CGGCCAGCAGTTTTTCCACGGGTTTCAGGCAACGGCGGCTGTACAGGCCGCAGAGGGGTTGGACCTTTCCCCGCCAGCGAGGCACCACCGCGTCGTATCCGGCGGAGACCGCGATCATGCCCTCGACCAGACCCGGCCGCAACAACGGCATGTCGCAGGCGCACACGAAGACCCATTCCGTGCCCGACGCCCCCAAAGCCGAAAGCACGCCCGCCATGGGGTGGCGTGTTTCCACGCCGTCGGCCAGGACGGGCACGTCCAAGCCCAAAGACGCGTAATCCTCCGGCCGTTTGGCCAGAACGAACCGTCGAGGGAACAACGGCTTCAGCGATTCGACCATATGGACCAGGAGCGGCTTTCCGTTCCAGGGGGCCAGGGCCTTGTCGCTTCCGAACCGGGAGCTCAGGCCTCCGGCCAGGATGAAAGCGGTCACCTCACCGTCTCTTTGGGCCTCCAGCCCGCCGAAGGCGGGCTGGCCTAAGCCGGACGAAGCGGGCTTAAGCGACTTCGGCGTGGCCCAAAAAGACGACGGGGTCATTTCAGCCATCGAAATTTGACCCGCATGCCTTTCGCCATCCGGGACACCCCGATGGGCCCCAGCGCCAGGGCGTTGGCGCGGACGGCCATGCCCATCATGGCCGAACCCTGGGGCCGGATAATGTGGAGGCGGAATCCGTCGGGGAACTCCGCGGCCCGACAGAACACGTACTGCTGGCGTTTTTCATCCTTGGGGTAATCATTTTCCACGACGCCTTCCAGATGATAGGACGGGTGGACCGGCCGATGGCCCCCCATCTTCTCCAAAGCCGGGCGGACGAATTCCTCGGCGCAGATCAGGGCCGCCACCGGGTTCCCCGGCAACCCGAAGACGATCTTCTCTCCCATCCGGCCGAAGAGAAGGGGTTTGCCGGGCTTGATGGCCGCTTTCCAGAAAACCGTCCGCAGGCCCAATTCCTCCAGGAGCTTTTTGGTGTGGTCGAAGTCCCCCACGGAAACCCCGCCGCTCACCAGCAGCACGTCCGACCTCTCCAAGGCGGACGCGAAGGCCGCGCGCAAAAGGGCGGGGTCGTCCGGCAGCGGCGGGTGCGTCGCCACCTCCGCTCCCCACCGCCCGACCGCCGCGGCCAAGGCCGGGCCGTTGGAACCGCGGATTTGTCCCGGCCCCGGTGTCCTTTCCACGGCCACGAGTTCATCGCCCGTGGAAAGGACGGACACGCGCGGCCGCCGGATCACCGGAATGGTGGAGAAGCCCTGCGACGCCAAAAGGCCCACTTCGTAGGGACGGATCAGGGCGCCTTTCTGAAGAAGCGGATCCCCCGCGCGCACGTCCTCGCCGCGCCGCCGGAGGTTCTCGCCGGGCTTGGGCGCCTGAAGAACGCGCACACGACCCCCCTCCGCTGTTTCCGTTAATTCCCGCATGACCACGGCATCGGTCCCCTCGGGCACGGGGGCTCCGGTCATGATCTTCACGGCCTCGCCGGGAGCCAGGGGCGCGCCGGCGGGCGCGCCGGCGCGGACGACGTCCCGCACGCGGAAGACAGCCGCGCCGTCAGCGAGCTTGACCGCATAGCCGTCCATGGCGGCGTTGTCGAAGGAGGGCAGGTCCTGGCGGGCGACAAGGTCCTCCGCCAGGACGCGCTCCACGGCCTCGGCCAGGGGCGCTCGCTCCGAAGGAAGCTTTGGCGTGTTAGCGAAGATTTTTTGCAGCGCTTCTTCCGCCGTGATCATAGGCCGGCCCCCGCCCGCGCAAAGTCCACCTTCCAAATCGGCACATCCTGCTTGATCCTCTCCACGATCCATTGAGCGGCCTGGAAGGCCTCGGCCCGGTGCGGGGCCGCGCAGGCCACCAAGAGGCTCACGCCTTCAACGGGGACCTCCCCGAAGCGATGCGACACGGCGACCCGCGCGCCGAATTTTTGCTCGGCCTCTTCGGCGATTTCCGTCAGGAGCTTGAGGGCCATGGGCTTATAGGCCTCGTAGCGGATGGCGGAGATGGTCTGGCCGTTCTCCTCGCCGCGCACGCAGCCGGCGAAGAGCACCAGGGCGCCGCGGGAAGAATCCAAAAGATTCTCTATCACGTCGTCAAGGGTCAACGTCTCCTGGGTCAATGCGATTCCGCACATGTCATCCTCCGCTCACGGGCGGCAGAACGGCCACCTCGTCGCCGTCGTAAAGGCGGGTGGAGAGGTCCGCGAATTCGTGGTTCACGGCGAAGCGGGTGCCGTGCAGACGCCCGCGCAAGGCCCCGAAGGCCGGGTCCTCCAGCAGCGCGCCCAGCGGCGTGGATGCGGGCAACTGCCATTCGAGGGACCGGCGCCCCATCCAGCCGGCCGCCTGGGCGAAAAAGAGGATCTTAACGGACATGGCTTTTCCTCCGGTAATGCCCGGACCTGCCCCCTTTTTTCTCCAGCAGATAGATCGGGCCGATGGTCATGGTTTTGCCCGCGGCCTTGGCCATGTCGTAGAGGGTCAGGCAGGCCACGGTCACGGCGGTGAGGGCTTCCATCTCCACGCCGGTCTTGGCCGTGG
>CAZAEL010000095.1:0-2811 GCA_964484135.1 uncultured Elusimicrobia bacterium | reverse complement strand
CCGAACCTTCCTCGGCGCCCAAAGCGTCGCCAGGAACTTGGTGAGGTTCATGAGCGCCGCTTTCGACGCCCCGTAGGCCGGCGGTTTCAGGAAAGGAGGCCGGCTGGGGATGTGGTCGTACAGGCGCTGGTCCGGAGACACGACCGAATAGAGGGAGCCGATGTTGATGACGGAGCCTCGTCCGGACGCGGCCAGGTCGTCTCCGAAAACCTGCAGGACCTGCAGGGCGCCCAGGAAGTTGACCTCGAAGGTCCCGCGCACGTCTTCCAGCGGGATGTCCCGGAAAAGCCGCGAAGCCTTTTGCTTTTGCGGCGGCTGATCGATGCCGGCGTTGTTCACGATCACGGAGACCCGCCCCAGCCGCCCCTGCACGGTCCGGCGGGCCTTGAGCAGGTCCGCCCGGCGCGTGATGTCCGCTCCCACCGGCAGGAGCCGCCCGGGGAACATTTTCTGGAGCCGCCGGAAGTCCTCCGAAGGCCCGATCCCGGGGCGATCCAGGGCCGCCACCGACGCGCCGGCCTCGAGCAGAGTTTGGTTCCAAAGGAGCCCCAACTTCCCCAGCCCCCCCGTGACGAGGGCGACCCGCCCCCTCAGGGCGAACAGGCCGGCCGGGCCCCGCCCCCCGACATCCGCTCCTTGGCGTTTGCTCACGCCTTGACCCCCTCCGCCAGCATTTCGAACGTAAATTCCTCGTCCTGCGCGACGGGCTCCGACAATTTACGCCCGATCAGCTTGGGCAGTTCATAGGGCGGCAGGCCGTCGCCGGGGGACTTGAGGGCCACATCCTCGCGCCGCAACACGTGCCCGGCCGGAAGGTCCCGCGCCGCCACCAGTTTCTTGCCCATCTTCGTCAGGGGCTTGATCTCGGAAGGATAAACTTTCTTTTGTCCGTCTCCCAGCGCGATGCGCAACCGTTTCAGATCGCGGCACATCTTGCGCATCCCCACGGGCTCGAGGGAGAAGGCATGGTCCGTCCCTTTCATGGCCCGGTTCAACGTGAAATGCTTCTCCACGATGCGCGCCCCCAGCACATAGGACGCGACGGCCATGGCGATGCCGTTGTCGTGGCTGGAGAACCCGATGACCGCCTCCGGAAACTCTTTCCGAAAGGTCTCTATGACGCGGAGATCCAACTGCTCCCAGTCCGGCGGATAGCCCGCGGTGCACTGCAGGATGGCCAGCTGCTTGTTGATGGGGATGATGGCCTCGTACATGCGGCGCACGTCCTCAAGGCTGCCCCCGCCCGTGCTCACGATCACCGGCTTACCGAAAGAAGCCACATATTCCACGAGCGGCAGGCTCTTCAGGTCGCCCGAAGCGATCTTGTAGGCCGGCACGCCGAGGCTTTCAAGGAAATCCGCGCTCTTGAAGTCGAACGCCGTGGCGAAGAACGTGATGCCGATCTCCTTGCAGTATTTCTGCAGTTCTTGGTATTCGTCCTTGCCGAACTCCAGCGCCTCGCGGTGCGTGCCGTAGGTCGGGCCGTAGCTGTTCTCGTTGTCGTACGGCTGGTCGAACATGGCCTTGGTGTACAAGGAGCGGTTGTCGCGCTTTTGGAGCTTCGCGGCGTGCGCGCCGCTGTCCTTGGCCGCCTTGATCATTTCCTTGCATGTCTCGACTTTGCCCTGATGATTGTGTCCGATCTCCGCGATGACGTAACAATCGCTTTGATCGTTGATGACCGCGTTCTCAATCTTCATTTCTCTCGCCATTGTCGACTCCTTTAGTGTGTTAAAACTGCGAAATCAACGACGCCCCTGGGCGGAGGCCGCCTTGCGTGAAGCCTCCCCAGGGCCTCGCAGCATTTCCAACAAAGCGTCCCAGCTGGCGCGGCGCGAGGCGTCCCTTTTGGCGGCCTCCCCCACGGCGCGCAGCCGCTCCGGCCGGAGGTCGGAGGCTTCCAGCCGATGGATATCAAGCACGTTCTCTCCGTGCCGCATCCAGTAAGGGGAGTAGTCGTCCATGTTCGTCAACACGGCGCAGCCCTGCAGCATCGCCGCGCAGACGCTGGTGTTGTTGGCCCTCACGCCCTTGCTGAAAAAAGACACGAAGAGGTGCGATTTCTTCAAAAAGTAGGTCACCACCTCGTCCGACAGGAAGCCCAAGAACTGGATGCGTCCCCCAAAAATATCCGCCATCTGCCGGCTGATCGAGTTAAAGTCGCCGAAGTTCGATTTTTCATGGAACGCGGTGGACACCCAGAGCGAATAGTCCTCCTTTCGCTCGGCGAGCAGATCCTTGAGGTGTCGGTAGTGTTTCACCTGGATTTTGTGCGCCATCCCGAATGAAAAAAGATTCAGCCGGCTGTCATGGATGGGGTGCTCGGTGTTGAGCAAGGCCGGAGCCCAGGCCGTATAGACGGGGCGATCGATCCCTTCCAGGGCATGGGCGATTTCGGCGTTGCCGGCGTACACCTTCCGGCAGGACTCTATGAGCTCATATTCGATTTCCAGCCCGTCGAACGTATGCAGGAAAAGATCGAACGGCGCCTTTGCGGCCCTGTAACCCGCCACCAATTCGCGCAACGCGGCGGTTTCGGCGGCGGACCCATCCACCAGCTTGACGGACAAGAGCACGGCCCCCTTCGCCGCCCGTCCTTGGGCCGCCGCGTAGCCGGCGCAATCCACCCCCAACAAATCCGCGAGCATGACGTTGAACTTCGCCACGCCCGAAAGGTTGGGGTTGAGGTGCGAGGTGACGACCAGCTCGTAGCTCATGCGCCCGGCCGCTCCAGCACCAGGACGCGCCCGAAGTTCTTCCAGTCCATTTTCGCCTCCAGGTCCGGACGGGACCGGAGCCCTTCCAGCAGGA
>CAZAEL010000094.1:0-2978 GCA_964484135.1 uncultured Elusimicrobia bacterium | reverse complement strand
GGGAGCCCCCGTGCCTACCCGGCCGCCCGCGCCAGGGCAATCCACGCCAGCCGGGACCGGCGCCGGTCGGTGCGTTAGCATCAGCGCCCGCTCCGGAGCCTGGCCCGATGCTCGCGCGCGCTGCCCCTCCACCTGACCTTTTCCTGCCTGGCCCCCCGCGGCCGGCGCCCCTGCGGACGCTGCAACAAGTGCGCCGAGCGGGCGCGCGTCCTGCCGGGCCGGCCCGCCGGCCGATAAAAAAGGCCCCCCTTCCCGTCGTCGGAAGAGGGGCCCTCGGTGCGGACAAACGGGAACGCTACTTGGAGGCGGCCGCCTCCGCCTGCACCGGCACGCCCGGCCCCATGGTGGAGCACAACGTGAGGCTCCGGATGTACTGGCCCTTGGCCGTGGCCGGCTTGGCCGCCTGGATGGCGGCGATGAGGGACTGGGCGTTCTCCTCCAGGTTCTTCTCCGGGAAGGAGGCCTTGCCCACCACCGCGTGGATGATGCCGTAGTCGTCGGCCTTGAACTCGATGCGGCCGGCCTTCAGCTCCTTCACGGCCCGGCCCACCTCGAAGGTGACGGTGCCGGACTTGGGGTTGGGCATGAGCCCCTTGGGGCCCAGCACCTTGCCCAGCCGGGTGAGGTCCTTCATGACGTCCGGCGTGGCCACGAGCACGTCGAAGTCCATCCACCCCTTTGAAATCTTCTCGATGACGTCCGCCTCCCCCGCCTCGTCCGCGCCGGCGGCCTGGGCCTCCTTCAATTTCTCGCCCTTGGCCACCACCACGACCTTCTTGGTCTTGCCCAGGCCGTGGGGCATGACCACCACGCCGCGCACGTTCTGGTCGGACTTTTTGGGGTCGATGCCGAGGCGCACGTGCACCTCGACCGACTCGTCGAACTTGGCGGTGGCGGCCTGTTTCACGATCGCCACGGCCTCGGACAGGGAATGCTTTTTGCCCGGCGCCACTTTCTTGGAAAGCTCCGTCAAACGTCGGCTCACGGCTAGTCCTCCACTTCGATGCCCATGCTGCGGGCCGTGCCCTTCACCATCTGGACGGCGGCTTCCAGCGAGCGGGCGTTCAAATCCGGCATTTTGGTCTTGGCCACGGCCTCGGCCTGGGCGCGGGTGATCTTGCCCACCTTGTTTTTGTTGGGCTCGGAGCTGGCCTTGGCCAGGCCCGCGGCCTTCTTGAGCAACGCCGAGACCGGCGGCATCTTGGTGATGAAGGTGAAGGAGCGGTCCTCGTACACGGTGATGACGGCGGGGATGGTCATGCCCGCCTCCATGGTCTTGGTCCGCTCGTTGAACTGCTTGCAGAAATCCATGATGTTCACGCCGTGCTGGCCCAAAGCGGGGCCGACGGGCGGGGCCGGGTTGGCCGCCCCCGCGGGGATCTGGATTTTGATCTGTGTCTTGACTTTTTTGGCCATGGGTTTTCCTTAAACTTTAGAGTTTCTCGACCTGCAGGTAGTCCAATTCCACCGGGGTGGCGCGGCCGAAGATGGAGACGGTGACCTTGAGCTTGGCCCGGTCCTCGTTGACCTCCTCCACGATGCCGATGAAGTGGCGGAAGGGGCCGTCGTTGATCCGGACGTTCTCGCCCTTGTCGAAAAGGACCGCGGGCCGCGGCTTGGAGGCGGCCGGGGCCGTGGCCAGCTGAAGCAGGTGCTGGATTTCCGACTCGGGGAGCGGCACCGGCTTGACGCCGCCCAGGAACCCCGTCACCCCCTGGGTGTTGCGGATGAGCCAGTAGGTTTCGTTGTCCACCTGCATGTCCACCAGCACGTACCCGGGGAAAAACTTGCGCTTCTTGACCTGTTTCTTGTTGCGGCGGAGCTCCACCACGTCCTCGGTCGGGATGAGGACCTGGCGGATCAGGTGGTTGAGGCCCTGGGAGGCGATCGTCTTCTCGATGGACGCCTTGACCTTGTCCTCGTGGCCGGAATAGGTGTGGATCACGTACCAGCTGTGGCTCATGCTTCGAAAACCCCTTTCAGGATGGCGCCGTCGGACGGCCCGGCGCTCAAATCAGCAGGCCGAACGTCTTGGCGATGATGAAATCCACCACGCCCACGTACAGGGCGAACACGATCACCAGCAGGATCACCAGCCAGGTGGAGGCGATCATCTGCTTGCGCGAGAGCCAGGTGACTTTCTTGAGCTCTTCGTAGGCTTCTTTAAAAAATTCAATGAGGCTCGCCATAAAACGCTTCCCTTTCCCGACGGACCGCCCCCGCCGCCCCGAAAACGCCCTCCGTCGGGGAGATCGAGCGTTCAACCATGCGATGGTGGGGGTTCAACAAGAGAGGCACAACGGAAAGAATGTTTTATTATACCTTATCCCCGGGACAACCGCAAGACATTTCAAAATGGGGCGCTGGTCAATTTAGGGGTCTCGACTCCGCTTCGCTCCGCTCGAACGACAAGACTCTTCGAGCGAAGTCTCGATCCTGTCGAGGGACGAAGTCGAGAAGCTCATTCGCCCTCTACCTCTAAGCCTTACCGGTGCCCAAAATGGCAGGGGAGGAAGGAATCGAACCCTCATCAGCGGTTTTGGAGACCGCTAGTCTACCGTTGACCTACTCCCCCTCTGTCGCGCCCGAATTTCCTTCTCTTCGTGAAGGAAATTCGGGCCTGAAGGCGGACGCCGCGAACAAATACGTTTCGAAAGGTCGGCGTCCGTGCTCCACAAGGGCGGGGCTTTGCCCCTCCCTTCGTCGCCGTCGGCCGGCTCCGCCGGCCAGGACGGCTGAACCCTCCCCGGAAATTTGTTGACTATTTCGTTTCTTTGTGGAGGGTGTGCTTGCCGCAGGCGCGGCAGAACTTCTTCATCTCGATCTTTTTCTCCCGCCGCCGGCCCCGGACATAGTGGTAGTTGCGGTTGTCGCAGGCGGTGCAAGCCAGCATGTATACGAATCGTTCCTTGGCCATGGCGGATTACTGGAGGATCTCTGTGACGACGCCGGCGCCCACGGTGTGGCCGCCTTCCCGG
>CAZAEL010000093.1:0-3137 GCA_964484135.1 uncultured Elusimicrobia bacterium | reverse complement strand
AATTTGAGGGGCTCCTGCTGGTCCGGTAGATAGATTTCTTCCTCTTGTTTGGCCAGGGAGGCCACGGGGGGTCTTCTTCCCCCCAACGCTTTTAAGGCTTCCAGCGCGGCGGAGAGTTGGCCGGCCCCGCCGTCGATCAGGATCAAGTCCGGCCAGGGCAGTCCTTCCTCCCGCACCCGCTTGTACCGCCGCCCCACCACCTCCCGCATGCTGGCGAAGTCGTCCACCCCCTGCACGGTCCTGATCTTGAACTTGCGGTAATGGTTCTTGGCGGGCTTGCCTTTTTCGAACACCACCAGGGAGGCCACGGTTTCCGCGCCCTGCACGTGGGAGATGTCGAAGGCCTCGATGCGCACGGGGGGGCGGGGCAGTTCCAGGGCCTTTTGGAGCTCCTGCAGGGCCTGGGAGCTTTGGATGCGGCTTTGCACGTCCTCGGGCCGCAGCGCCCGGAACGTGACCCGTTGCTGGATGTGTTCCAGCGCCTCCAACTGGTTCCGCCATTGGGCGGCTTTTTCGAATTCCATGCGTTTGGCCGCGGCCTTCATTTCTTTTTTCCAAAAGGCGCGCAACCGGTCGTGCTTGCCCTCAAAGAACAGGGCGGCCCGTTCCGCGATGCGCCCGTAGTCTTTCTTTGAGATTTTCCCCACGCAGGGGGCGGGACATTCGCCGGTGTGCAGGTACAGGCAGGATTGCACCTTGCGGAAAGGCGGCAGCACTTTTTCCGTGAACTCCAGCTTGCAGGGCCGCAAAGGGAAGAGCTTTTTCTTCCAGATCCAGTGGAGCATCTTCTTGACCGTGGACACGTGGGGGTACGGGCCGTAGTACAGGCCGCCGTCTTTGCGGCGTTGGCGGGTCAGATAGATGCGCGGGAAGTCCTCGTTCGTCGAAATTTTGACGTACGGGTACGTTTTGTCGTCCCGGAACATGGTGTTGTACAGGGGCTGGTGGCGGTTGATGAGCCGTTGCTCGATGATGAGGGCCTCGCGCTCGCTCTCCGCGGTGATGAAGTCCACGTGGCGGATTTCGGAGGCCAGGGCCCGGATCTTGGGCTCCGCGTTGGCGCGGAAGTAGTTGGCCACGCGTTTGGCCAGGTCCACGGCCTTGCCGATGTACAGGATGGCCCCGGCGCGGTCCCGCATGATGTACACGCCGGGCTTGTGGGGCAGGGTGGAGACGAAGGGAGTGGGCTGTTTCTTTGGCTCGTCCACGGGCTTTATTCGGCGGGGACGTTCCCCCGGGACGCCAGCAAATGGCGCAAATGGCCGTATTCTTCCATGCGCATGGCCCGGGCCAGGAGCCAGTACGTGACCGCGCCGCCGGTCACGGCCAAAGGCACGCGCCAGAAGAGGCTGCCTTCCAGCCCGTACGCGGCCCCGGCCGCCACCAGCGCCATGACCACGCAGGCCAGCCCGGATTGCAAAAAGGTTTTGAGGAGGCGCCGCCCGCCCAAAAGGCCCAGCCGTTTGCGGAGCATGTGCAACAGCACCGCGGCGTTGGCCACGGAGGCCAGGGAGGTGGCGAAGGCCAGCCCGCCCACGCCCCACCGCCACATGAAAGCCAGGTTCCCGGCCATGTTGATCAAGAGACACCAGCTCGCCACGCGCACGGGGGTGCGGGTGTCCTTCAGGGAATAGAAAGCGCCGGCCAGCACCTTGACCGTGGAAAAGGCGGGCAGGCCCAGGCAGTACGCCACCAGGGCCTGGTTGGTCAGGAGCGTTTCCCGGTGGGTGAAGCGGCCGTGCTCAAAGAGCAGTTCGACGGACGGGATCCCCAGGACGATCAACCCCGCCATGGCCGGCAACACGGTGAACAGGATGAGCCTCAGCGACAGGTTGAGGGTCTGCTTCAGGCCGGACCAGTCCTGGCGCGCCGCGCTGGCGGACAAGGCGGGCAGGGCCGCGGTGGACATGGCGATGCCGAAGAGCGCCAAGGGGAACTGCATGAGCCGGTTGGAGTTGTACAGCGCCGTGACCGAGCCGTGGACCAGGAAAGAGGCGCAGATGGTGTCCAAAAAGGCGTTGATCTGGTCCACGGAGAGGCCCCAGAGCGCGGGCAGGACCGCCTTGCCCACGCGGCCCACGTCCGGGTGTTTCAGGTCCCATCGCCAGCGGGGGGCCAGCCCTTCCCGGAAAAGCAGGGGCACCAGGATGCCGAAGTGGAGCATCCCCCCCGCCACCGCGCTCACGGCCAGGCCGTACAGGGCGTTCTCGAACCGCGACGCCAAGAGGAGCACGAAGCCGATCTCGGCCACGGACAGCATGGCCGGGGCCAGGGACGGCAGAAAGAAATGCCCCAGGCTGTTCAGGGCGCCCGAGGCCAGCGCCGCCAAACACACGAAGAGCAGGAACGGGAACATGGTGCGGGTGAGGTCCACGGTGAGGGCGAACTTGTCCGGGTCCACCTTGAAGCCCCAGGCGATGAGGTGCGTGAGGGCCGGGGCGAAGAAGATGCCCAGGACCACCAGGGCCGCCAGCAGGGTGAACAAGAGGGTGAAGATGACGCGGAAGCACTCCACCGCCTTTTCCTTGCTCTGGGTGAGGCGGTCCGTGAACACGGGCACGAAGGCCGCGGTCAGGGAGCCTTCGCCCAGGAGCCGGCGGAACAAATTGGGGATGCGGAAGGCCGCGTAAAAAGCGTCCGTGAGCATGCCGCCGCCGAACATGTACGCCACCAGCGCGTCCCGCGCGTAACCCAAAACGCGGGACACCAGGGTGGCCGAGGACACGGACCCCACGTGGCGGACGAGTTTTTGTGATGTGTGTTGTGACGCTGGTGTCATATTTTGTCAGGGGCCTCCGCTCTGTCGCGCCCTGCGTTGCCTCCTTTTGGTCGGCTGCCTTGGGCCTGATGGCCGATGGCGCAGGCCGACTGGGCCTGAGAGGTCGCCATCGGCGCTCCTCCAGAAAGGGCTCTGCCCTCCCTAGACGCTTCGCTGACCCTCCCGGAGAGGCAGCTCGTCCATCGGTAATCCTCGTCTCATAGCGCCTGCACGGGGGTTAAAAGCAATAAAGATTTGTCCCGGTTTTCCTCTCCCCGTGGGGCCGTCATGAGAGGAGGCGTTTTTGGGAAGACGGAGGCGACTCCTGTCTGATCCCTCCCGTGGGAAGTCCAGGGAGGGGAGTTGGGTCGCCGCCCCA
>CAZAEL010000092.1:0-3407 GCA_964484135.1 uncultured Elusimicrobia bacterium | reverse complement strand
GTCTTGGCGGTTTTGGCTTGGCACTTGGCGCTCGGCGCTTGGAACTGTTTCGCCGGCTCCCGCTCGGCCCAATTCCTGGAGATGGGGGTGGACGGCCGCGGCGTGGCCATGGCCGGCGCCCAGACCGCGGCCGTGAACGGGGTCACGGCCCTGCACTGGAACCCGGCGGTCCTGGGCCGCCTCCCGTACCAGGAGGCCGCCTTCATGCACAACAACGTCCTGCAGGCGGTGGACCACGACGTCCTTTATTACGCCCAGCCCGTGGGCCGGTATGGCGTGTTCGGCGGCGGCCTCTCCCTGCTGCGGGCGGGAAAGATCGATGGATACGACGTGGCCGGCGTCCCCACCGAGACCCTCACGGCCTCGGACACCCTCCTGACCCTGGGCTGGGGCCGGCCCTGGGACAATGTTCCGTTCCTGCCGGGCCTCCACACCGGGGTGAACCTCAAATACCTGCAGAAGAAGCTGGGGGACGACGGGGCCTCCGGCATGCTGGCGGACGTGGGGTTCTTCCGCGTGGCGCCGCGGGGTTTTTTCCGCGACGTGCGGACCGGAGTGGTCGTGCAGAACCTCGGCACGTCCCTGACCTTCCTGTCCGAGTCCGCCTCCCCGCCCATGACGGTAAAACTGGGTTTCGCCCGGCCCTTCTTCCAGGAGAACCTGACCCTGGCCGCGGACGTGGCCCAGCCTTCGGGCCGCGACGTTTACGTCTCCCTGGGCCTGGATTACCGCCTCTGGAACATCATGGCCTTCCGCCTGGGGTACACCTCCCAATCGGACCTGGCCGGGGACCTGGCCTACGGCGTCAGCTTCGGGAACGAGCGGCTGCACCTGGACTACAGCTTCGTCCCCTTCGGCACCCTGGGGGACAACCACCGCATCAGCTTCGGCTTCCGTTTCGGCGGCGCTTACCGTCGGGAACAGGTGCAGAGCCAGATCCACCGGGCCTACGAGAAGGCCGAGGCGCGCTACGCCCAGGGGGCGCTCATGGACGCGTACATCCAGGCCTCGGTCATCACGGACGTGGCCCCCTGGCACAGGCCCTCCCGCACGCTCATGCGCCGCATCCAGCGGGATTTCGAGGAGGTGCGGGACATCTACAAGAAAGAACAGATGCAGGTGCAGGTGAGCGACCACTTCGCGCGCGGGGAGTCCTACTTCCAGGTGGACAACCTGATCTCGGCCCGGCGGGAGTTCAAGGCCATCGCCGCGGTGCAGCCCAACCACATCGGCGCCCGCACCTACCTGGTCCGCATCGAGGAGCGTTTCGGCGGGGTCGTGCAGAATTTCTACGAAACCGGCATGCGGTACTTCGCGGCCGGGGACTACAAGAAGGCCAAGGAATACTTCGAGAAAATCCTCCTGGAGGACCCCAACAACTTCGAGGCCCGGGAACAATTGACCCGCACGGACAAACTGCTCAGCGACACCAAAAAAGCGTCGCAGGACAGGGCCAAGCTGGAATCCCTCCGGCCCGTGTACCACGCGGCCCTGTCCTCCTTCGAGAAGCAGAACTACGAGGAGGCCCTGCGCAAATTCGAGGAGATGCTGCAGTTGGACCCGGACAACACCGAGGCCAAACGGTACCAGCTCCTCTGCCGGGAACTCCTGGCCAAGGAGGCTTTTGACCAGGGCAACGTCGCCGCCCGACAAGGGGACTGGCCCCGGGCGGGGGCGGGCTTCCGACGGGCCCTGGAGTTCAAGCCGAACATGCCCGAGGCGCAGGAGGCCCTGAACCGGGTCCGCTCCCAGCTGGGGGAACAGAACAAGGCCGAATCCCAAAGGCTCTACAAGATGGGGCTGGAAACCTTCCTTGCCGGAAACGCGGAGAAAGCCAAGGAAATGTGGCAGAAAGCCGTGGAGCTGGATCCGGAAAACCTGGACGCCAAGCGGGGCCTGGAACGACTGGGGGAAAATCGCTGATCCCCCTGCTCCCGGCTGTGGATTGGAAGCACCCAACCGCCCCAAACCCACCCCCCATTCCCCTCTCCCTAGTATCTTAAAGAATCCTCAAAAAAGCCTTGACAAGCGCTTTAATTTGAGAGAAACTTAAATGGGGGAGAAGGAAACCCCTTTAAAATGCCTTTTCAAGATGGGAGAAAGTTATTTTTTGCGTCATAAATAGGAAGTGAGAAGCTTAATATGAACTTTATGATAATGGAAACTTGGAGATTTGAGAAAACCTTGAGGTGTCTTTAACGTTCCTTTGGGTTGTTTCTTGTACAAGAAGAGTGGGAAGCCAGAACAAGAAAAAACAATGGCGCGCTGAGAAATGACGATGAAGAAAATGGCCCGATCCGGCTCGATGTTCCTGGTCCTCGCGGCGACGGTGTTGTCGCCGTGGGGCGGAAAACTTTGGGCCCGGGCCACCGGCCAATTCGCGGTTTCCTACAGCAGCGGGGACGGTTACGTGGAGATGACCGGCGAAGGGACCATGACCAAGCAGAACGCCCTTCACTACGCGGAAATCGGCACCAGCGGCGCGACCCGTCCCGAATGCGACGATCCGGACGAACGGGACTACGACGACGACGGCGTCGTGGACTTCCCCTGCTCCCGGGGCGTGTACTACGGCGGCCGGGTCGGGTATCTGGAATGGAACATCACCTCCCTGCCCGACACGGCCTATATCTTCAACGTCTGGATCCGCTATGACGGCTGGCAGACGGACACCGGCAAAGATTTCAAGATCACCCGGCTGACCAGCCAGCCCTCCTCCAACGGCACCGCGGCGAGCACCATCCAGAGCCAGGCCTACGGGGGGACCACCTACGTGGCCTCCACCAACGTGGCGGTGGGGACCCAGCAGTTGTTCACCCTCGGCGGCACCGCGGTCTCGGACCTGACCAGCGCCCTTTCCGCCAACTGGTTCGCCGTGGGCTTGGCCACGGTGGCGACGGACGCGGATTTCAGCCGCAACCTGATCCGTTCCGTGGAGGTGTCCACCGCCAACCCCCGGCCCACCCTGGAGGTGGAATACTCCTCCCCCACGGTCCAGCCCACGCTCTCGGCCACGGTTTACGTGACCTCCATCGCCTGGTCCTGGAACGATGCCAACGAATCCTTCGGCGAGGAAACCAGCCTCGGCCTGCACACCAGCGTGGGTCACAGCACGGCGGTGCTCCTGAGCGTGGACCAGGTTTCCGTGACCGAAACCGGGCTGACCCCCAACACCCAGTACTCCCGCCACGTGCACCCGTACAACGCGGCGGCGGATCAGATCACGAGCCCCACCAACACCACGGTCCGGACCCTGGCCGCCGTGCCCACGGGCGGTTCCATCACGGAGATGCACTCCTCCAGCGCGGCCCTGCAGTGGAACCACAACAGCAACCCCGTCGGGCAGACGGCGTACATCGTGGAGGCCACCACCGCCTCCGGCGGCAACTTCAACAGCTTCATCACGG
>CAZAEL010000091.1:0-3854 GCA_964484135.1 uncultured Elusimicrobia bacterium | reverse complement strand
ACGGCCACGTACACGCCGGCGGGTGTCAGGACGGGGGAGGACACCTGGGCCCCGTGATGGGGGAAGACCGCCGACCATTTCACCTGCCCGGTCTCGGGAGAGAAGGCGTACAGGGTCCTTTGATAATCGCCCGAAGCCGCGTACACGACGCCCGGCGCCATGACCGGGGCGACGAACGTCATCTTGGCCCCCGTGGCATAGGGTGAAAACCGGTTTTCGCCGTCCGCGGCGTCCAGAAAGTAAAGCTTTCCGTCGCCGGCTCCGCTCACCACCAAGTCCCCGTCCGACGCCGGGGCGGCGGACACGTACTGGCCCGTGTCCTCTTCCCACAGGGACTCTCCGGTCCCGATGTCCGTGGCCCGGATGAGCTTGTGCGGGAAGCCGGAGCCAGAATACAGCGCCCGGTTGACCACCATGGGGGAGGAGGCTTCCTGGGCCCCGGTGTGGGCTTTCCAGAGGAGCTCCCCCGTCTTGGCGTTGAGCGCGTAGATGTGGCCGTCCAGGGAGCCCACGTACAGCGCGCCCCGGACCACGCAGGGCGTGGCGCGCACCTCATCGCCGGTTTCATGGGACCACAAGGTCTCTCCCGTGTACGCGTCCAAGGCGTGGATCTTTCCGTCCCCCCCGCCGATGTACACCAGCCCGTCATAAACCACGGGGGACGAGTAAAACGCCGATCCCGTGTCCAGGGCGGTCCATTTGTGCGTCAAGGGGGGACGGGCCAGGTCGCGGCTGGCTCCCGTGCGTTTGGCGTCTCGGCCCAGCATGGGCCAGTCGGCGCCTTGAATGCCAGGGATGGGAGATAAGACCGAAAGGGATAGGACAAGGGCCCAGACCATTCCCTTTCTCACTGAGGACGATTTTTTCTTGACGGCTGTCTTTTGTCTCATCCCTTATCCCCTATCTCTTATCCCTGTATTTCACGGGATGTCCCACCGGTACACCTTGCCGTCCCTGGACACCACGAAGATCTGTTTGGGGCCGGCGGAGGTCACCCAGTTGATGGTGGCGCCGGAGCGGACCTGGGCCCCCGTGAACACGGGAAACCCGCTCCTCAGCGCGGGGGCCGGGGCGGACAGATTCTCCAGGATGTAGAAGCCGCCGTCGTCCGAACCGAAGGTCAGGAAGGCCGGGTTTGTGGTGTTGTCCGGCACGGGCGAGGACGCGATGGGGCCGAGGGCGTCGCTTCCGGGCGGGAAGGTCCAGATCAGGGCGCCGGTGGCCGCGTTGAGCTTGTACAGCTTTCCGTTGTCCGCGCCGAAATACACGAACTTCGCGCCCCCCTCCGTGGTGACGAAGGGCGAGGACCGGATGGAGGAGCCCGTGTTGTAATCGCTCCAGCCGGCGATGGACGCCAGGGTGGAGCCGTTGCGCGCGTAGAAGACCCCGTTCTGGGAGCCGAAATAAATGTACCCGGTGTCCACGTCCGTGAAGGGCGAGGAACTCACCTGGCCCACGTTCAGGCTGTTGGTCACGCTCATGTTGCCGGTGTTGATGGAGAAAAAGCTGTTCCCGGCGGCCTCCACGCCCACGTACAGGGCGCTGATGCTGGAAAACAGGGACGGCGACGAGGTGACGGGGCTGCCGGCCCCGATGTTGATCACGCCGGTGCCGTTGCCGTTGGTGACCCTGCGCTGCCGCACCCGGCCGTCGGAAAGCCCGACGTAGACGGACGTTCCGTCCACGGCGGGGGCGGAGCGGATCTGGAGACCGGCGAAGGATTGGGTCCAGGTCGGGGCGGCGGGGTTGGCGCCGTTGATGCGGTACAGGTCGCCGGAATCGTTCCCGAAGTAAAGGTCGGAATAGGGCGGCGGCGGATCGGATCCGCCGTCCGCCCAGGGGGTGGAGTAGATGGGGCCGCTGGAGGCGAAGCTCCACTCGACCGCCCCCGTGCCGGCATTGATGCCGTAGATCGTCCCGTTGGACACGGCCACGTACACCCGGCCGTCGTCCGCCGCCACGGCCACGGTTTCGATGGGGGACCCGAAATCCGGGGAGGTGAACCCGGCCGCAGTGGAGGCCGGGGCCACGGCGGTCACCTTGCTGGTGATTTTGTTGGCGGTGGGGTCCAGGACCAGGGGCTGGTTGTTGGAAGCCCGCCGCACGGTGACGCTCCCGCCGTTCACGGTGTCGCCGTCCGCGTCCAGGCGAAAGTCAAGGGCGTTGGGGGTCTGGGCCGCGGCGTTGGAGGCCAGTTCCGCCACCAGGAAATAGTAGGTGGCGCCGCCGGGCGCCAACTGCAGGGCGGGCGTGGTGTCCGGGTTGGAGAGGGTGCCGTTGGCGTTGTTGATGGCCAACAGGCCGCCGGAGAAGACCGAGGCGTTGCCCAGTTGGGCGTTGGTGACCGTTCCGACGCCCGAGGTGTCGAAATCCGGGTCATAGGAACCCACGGTGCCGGCGGAGGCGTTGTCCGTGTACAGGTGGATGTTCTGGAAAAGGCCCTGGGCCTGGCCCGCGGTGAGCGCGGTGTCATTGCCGTCCGTGAGACGGACCTGGAACCCCGCCGCCTCGGCGGCGTTGACCGTGTCCTCGTTGACGATGTTGATTTTGAACATCCCCGTCTTCTTCCCGTCGTTGGCGTACAGTCCCGCGATGGGCGTGACGGTGGCGTTCGCGCCGGCCACCACCACCTGGACCCCGTAGGTCACCTTGGCCGTGAAGTTGTACGCGGCGTTGGTGTTGGTGGTGCCGTTGGCCTGGCTGGTGGCGTAGGTGTTGGGCGTGACCCCCACCTGGTCGTCCGCCTGGCGGAGGTGCCGGAAATAGTTGGACTCGCCCAGGTTTTGGTGCGGGACGGTCTGGGCCGTCTGGGACCCCACGCCGGTGACGGTGGTCTTGTCGGCCACGGCGGTGTGGGAGAACATGCAGGCGTCCATCCACACGGACTTGGTGCTCTTGGTGACGGTTTCCGGAAAATAGGTGGTGAAGTTGTCGGAAAAGGAGACGGTGTTTGCGCGGTCCTTCTGCCCGCCGAAGACTTCGTAAGAGATGGTGTAGTTCGTCTCCTCGGAGTACTGGTACGTGATGATGAGTTCCACGCCGATGGCCCCGAACTGGGTGCCGCAGGTGTGGTTGACGTCGATGACGGTCCCATCGTGGAGGGAGGCGATTTGGGGCGTGAGGCTGTGGAACAGGGTGAAGTGGCTGAGGTACGCGGCGGCCTCGCGGCCGATCTGGTAATCCACGTTGGGGACGGCGTTGCCGTCCAGGCTGGAGGCGACCGTGATGGTCCGGACCGTGGTGTTGGAAACGAGGGTCCCCGTGTAGCGCGCGTAGATCTCTTTGGGAGAAAAGCCGCCTTCCTCGAAGGAAAGCGTCCGGGACGGGTAGGAACTGCCCCCGAAGGTCGTGTCCTGGCCGTAGAAGTATTTGATGGTCTTGGTTTTGACCGGGGCCGTTTCCGGCGCCTCGTACGTGACCACCAACTCTCCCCCCAGCATGTAAACTTGTTTGGACAGGGTGACGTTGAGGGTCTGGTTGGTGTTGAGGGCGAAACCGGGCAGGTTGGGCGCGATGTATTGGAACCACCGGTCCGTCTGCAGGGCCATGTCCACGGCCATGAGGTTCCCGGCGGCTTGCCCGCTGATCTCGGCCCGCACCGTGGCGTCCGTTGTGTTGCCGTCGTTTTGCTGGTACCCATGGATCTCGAACCAGGACTGGCGCACCGTGGCGCTCCCTCCCTCCCCCAGGTCCGCGTTGTACGTGAGCCCGTACGTGCCCGCGTTGGAGATGGTCGTTTTGGTGGCGGTGCCGCCGGCGGAGTAGAGCGGGAACCGGACGGTCCGCAGCCGGGTGGCGGAGGTGTCGTCGTACTCGTATGTGATGAAGAGTTTGGCGGAGTGGGAGTTGGAGGC
>CAZAEL010000090.1:0-4040 GCA_964484135.1 uncultured Elusimicrobia bacterium | reverse complement strand
TGAGGTCCGGCAGGGCCCAAACCGACGGTAAAGAAATCCCCCCGCAGAGGAAAAATACCGCTAAAATCCGCTTCATAATAAGAAGTGTAATGTTAAATCCACTTTTCGCAAGGGGGGTCTGATTTTTTATGAATGTAAAAATCCTTGACAAAAACTCTTCCCGGGGGTAAATATAAAGCACCACGACAAATCCCCGCACAAGGGGACATGGCTCCCGAAGATTCCGGGGGCCACTGGGCAAACCACTTTCCGGGAGGGTGCCGGAAATCCGCCGAAACCGGGCGGACCGAAAGGGTGGGACGCAAAGCCACGGGGCTAACGCCTGCCGCACGCAGGCAAGCCGGCTGGGTTGCCGACACGCTCGACATCTGACCGACAGGCCATGCTCGCCGGGTTACCGAAAATGAAGACCCTTCCTATTGACTTGGAGGGGGTTTTCGGTAACCCGGTTTTTCTTTTCTAAGGAGCGTGAAGATGGGTCATCCGGTCAAATCCATGGCGCGCGTGGCGATGTCGGCCCTCCTGCTGGTCACGGCGGGGCGGCCGGCTTTTGCCGAGGACGTCATCGTGGACCCGGACCCCATCATCATCGTGGACCCGGTCCCCACCCTTCAGAGCATCGCCATCGTGCCGCCGGCCAGCCTCACCCTGCAGGTGGGCGACACCTTCGACTTCAACGCCACGGGCGCGTACTCGGACAACAGCACCCAGCCCGTCAGCCCCGCCTGGACCGCCACCTGCGGCGACATCGACCCGGTCACGGGCCTGTACAACGCCACCCAGGAAGGGACCTGCGCCGTCACCGCCTCCCTGGAAGGCTTGAGCGACTCCGTCACCCTCACGGTGCAGGCGCCCCCGCCGCCCACCCTGCTGGCCTTGCACATCGTTCCGCCCCCCAGCCTCCACTTCCAGGTGGGAGAAAGCTTCGACTTCGACGCGGAAGGCGACTATTCGGACGGCGTGACCCGCCCGGTGAACCCGGCCTGGAGCGCCGCCTGCGGGGTCATTGACGCCGTGACCGGGCTGTATAACGCCACCCAGGCGGGCGACTGCGTGATCACCGCCGAACTGGAAGGCCGCGCCGACAGCCTCACCCTCACCATGCAGACCCCGCCGCCCCACCTGGAACTCCAGGACGCCACCGTCACCTTCCAGTTCGAAAAACACGGGCCGTTCCACCCCGAGCTCAAAAAGTTCCTGGACTGGGCCGGCATCTCCTACGACGACAACGCCCTGCAGGAGGCCCTCAAAGATTTCGGCAGGCCCTGCCTCAAGGACAACCACAACCCGGGCCACCACGCCCCCTGGGTCCAGGGCCCGCGGGACCGCCAGTGGTTCAAATGGTTCTGGGGCCGGTACGTCAAATACGTAAAAAGCTGGCGGGACGCCAAAGGGAAGGATAAAGGAAACTACAAAAGGGACCCCCGCGGCCGGTACGGAAAATACCAGGGATATCGGGGAGGCGACAAAGGCAAGAAGGCCAAACACGGCAAGGGCGGCGGCAAACACGGAGGGCGCCACGGCGGCGATGACGACCAGGAAACGCCGGAGGAAGAAACGCCGGCGGACAACGTCCACACCCTGGACCTCCTGCCCCTGGTGGACGCCTCCTGGCTGGGCGGCATCCAGGAATTCCAGCTGGTCCTCACCTGCCGGCCCGACGCCCGCGATGAGGTGGTTCTGCACCTGGCGTACCGACAGCCGGTGCTCCGGGCCCAGGACGGGGCCGCGGTCCAGCTCCCCGTGGAGGTCCGCTTCGACCCCGCCGCGCTCAACGTCAACAGCCAGCGGCAGTTCATCACCGCCCATTTGGAGCTCCCGGCCGGGTACGACCCCCACGCCGTCAGCCGCATCACCGTGGGGCTCACCAAGATCGACGGCGCGGTCGTCGACCCGCCGGTGCTTTCCTCCCCTCAGGCCTTCGCCTTCGAGGACTCGGACGAGGACGGCGTCCCGGAGCTCATGCTCAAGTTCCGGTTCAGCCGCCTCAAACCCCATCTCACCGGGACCGATTCCAGCCAATTCACGCTGGAGGGGCGCCTCTCCACCGGCGAATCCTTCAGCACGGAATACACGCAGATTTTGGTCCGCTCCAAGGGCCGCAAAACCGTGCTTGAGCCGGAAGGCCGGGCCCAGGTCAAGGTGGACGACGGCGCGGCCAAGGAAGACCTGCCGGTCACGGTCCAAAAAGACCCCGCCCCGGACCCGGACCGCGAAGACGCCTGCCTCCGCAAAGGCCTCAAGCCCGCGGGCCCCGGGTACGACTTCGGCCCGGAGGGAACCCGGTTCCAGAAACCCGTGGAGATCACCCTGCCCTACGACCCGGCGGGCCTGACCCCGGAGCAGGAAGAGCGGCTCCGCGTCCACTACTGGAACCCGGCCCGCAACGATTGGGAAGAACTCAAGTCCCGCCTGGACCGGGACAACCGCACGGTGAGCGCCTCCGTTTCCCACTTCTCCCACTACCGCGTCCTCCTGGTCGAGGAGCTCGCGGCCGTTGAGCCGCAGCAACCCCAGGACAACACCACCGGCCCCGCGGACCCCGGCTTCTTCCTGGGCCAGGTGTACGCCTTCCCCAACCCGGCCGCGGACGTCCCCCCCACCCTGCACGTGGAGGTCGGGCTGGCGGACGAGGTGCGGATCCACGTGTACGACGTTTCCGGCAAACCCGTGCATGAGGCCGTGCTCTCCGGCGCGCCCGTCCTCATCGACGGCGCGTACGCGTACGAATATTTGTGGAACACCGGGGACGCGGCGCCGGGCTTGTACCTCTACACGGTGCGGGCGAAACGGCGTGGATACAACGATTTGACCGCGAGCGGCAAGGTGGCGGTGCTGCGATGAAACGGCGTGAGAAGCGGCAAGTGGGAGGCGGGAAGGAGACAAGGGCGGTGGTGGCCCTGTTTTTTGCTTTGAACTTCTCACTTCTCACTCTTAACTGCGGCGCCAACGAAGATGGCGCCGCCTTCTTGAAGATCGACGTGGGGGCCCGGGCCATCGGCATGGGCGGCGCGCACACCGCCCTGGCGGACGACGTCAACGCCCCCCACTGGAACCCCGCGGGCGTGGCCGCGGCGGACCGCCGGCAGGCCACGGCCAGCCACGCGGATTGGTTCGCGGGCCTGTCCCACGAGCACGCCGCGTACCTCCACCCCCGCCTGTTCGGGGGCAACGCGGCGGTGAGCGTCACGTCCCTCAGGTCCGGACAAATCGAAGGCCGCGACGCGGCGCGGCGGGCCGCCGGTTCCTTCACGTCCGCGGACACCGCCGTCACCCTGTCCTACGGCAAGACCCAGGGCGACGCCAGGCTCGGGATGAGCGTCAAATTCATCGAACAGCGGCTGGGGGCCCGCCGCGCCCAGGGCGCGGCCCTGGACCTGGGCCTCATCCACCCCTTGCCCCTTCGGGCCCTGTCCCTGGGTCTGGCCGCCCAAAACCTGGGCCCGCGCCTGGCGTACGGAAACGAACGCTCCTACGACCTGCCCGCCCTGCTCAAGGCCGGCGTCGGCTACTCCCCGTCGAAAGCCTTCACCACGGCGGTGGACGTCAAATACCAGATCCGCCCCGGCGAGATGGACCTGGCCTGGGGCGCGGAGTTCCGGGCCGTGCAGGCCCTGGCCCTGCGCGCCGGGTACCGCTTGCCCATGCTCAACGGGCCCGCTGACGTGGAGGGTTCCTTGGGAAAAATGGCGGGTTTCCAGGGCGGCTTCGGCCTGGCCCTGGGGAAGGATTACCAACTGGACTACGCGGTCCTGCCCTTCGGGGAGCTGGGCAACACCCAGCGCCTCTCCTTCACCGCGAAGTTTTAATTAAGGATTTCAAAAGCGGTCGGCCCGGCCAAGTCTCATGGCCGGTTTTTTTACGCCCCGGACGGATCCTTCCTCAGAAAAAGACAAACCGCCACGCCCCCCACCAACGCGGCCCAGGCCCACGCCAACAACAGCCGCTTGCCGTGTCGCATCCGTTCCTCCCGAAGCTCCTCCGTCCAGACGCCCCAACGCAGGACGCCCCATTTCCTTGAACGGACCCAAACAGGCTGG
>CAZAEL010000089.1:0-4093 GCA_964484135.1 uncultured Elusimicrobia bacterium | reverse complement strand
CTGGTTTCAACCCTGGGGGGGTCCGTCCCCCTGCGGGCCCTGGGCCCGGATTTTTACGACGTCCCCAACCTGGGCGGCGAATATGAGGTGGATCGTTACATGGGGGACGCGCCCTGGGCCTGGCGGGACCGGTTCCGGTCCCAGGCCACGGGATTTTTCATCACAGGCGGCTCCCTGAACATCCGCCACCTCTATATAGAGGAAGAGCTCAAGGTCCGGTTCCCCCTGGGGCCGGACCGGTTCTGGTTCCGCTTCCAGAGGTAATGGATACTGGGCCTTGAAAGAAACGACTCCAGAAACGAGCTCGAATTTGAATACAGCCCCTGGAAACGCTGGTTCTTTTCCTTCCTGGGAGAGCCCACCTTCCACAAGGCCGAATCCGACGCGGGCGCGGCGGTCCGCTGGGGCTTGGAAGAAGGCCGGTCCGTCAAGCTGTCTTACCTCTGGCCGGACTTCGACGCCAACTACGCCTTCCACAACCAATCCGTGAACGAGGGGTTTGAACGGTTCTACCGCCGCCTGCCCCAGGAGGCCCGTTTGCGGATCGTCTGGGTGGGCCAAAGCCTGAGCCTGTTTCTTAAAGGCCGGCTGGCCCGGCCCTGGGAACGGACCCAGGAAACCCTGCCGAAGCCCGGCACACGATACGTGCAGGAAGGCAGCCAATCCGAGGCCGCGCTGGACCTCCGGTACCGCTGGTCCCTCTGGAGCGCGGCCGCGGAAGGCGAAACATGGCGTTCCCAAGAATCCATCGCCTTCGAACCCGCGGTCCCGGCCCGGGACAGGGCGGTCACGGAGGAACGGTCGTCCCTGCGCGGCTCCCTGGAACGGGCCCTGGCGCACGATTGGCGCGCGCGCGTGGGCGGCGGTTTCGTGACGTCCCGGGGCGTGGAGCGGTATTTCAACCAGCCCGCTTCCCACCGGTCCCACAAAGTCAACGACGCCCTGGGGTTCCTCTTCGTGTACCATGACTTCACCCCGCGCCTGACCGGGGAGATCGGGTACGTGTACGACCGGCAGGGGCAGGACGTGCTGGCCAACGGAACGCGCCTCTCTTCCCGACGCTCCCAGAACCGCGGCAAACTGGCCCTGCAGCGGGACATCGGGGACAACGCTTCCTTCCGCCTTGTCACGGGTTGGGAATTGGACGGGCGGGACGTGGGGCGGTTTTCCTATTTCGACGGAGGGACGTTGCAGTTCCAGGCGACGTTCCCATGAATGTGTTAAGGGGTTCCACCCCTTCCACCCGGGCCGATTTCTTTTGGTCGCGCAAAGAAAAGGGGCGGAAAAGAAACGCGCCCCGATCTGTCGCGCCCTGCGTTGCCTCCTTTCAGTCGGCAGCCTTGGGCCTGATGGCCGATGGCGCAGGCCGACTTGGCCTGAAAGGTCGCCATCGACGCTCCTCTAGAGAGGGCTCTGCCCTCCCTAGACGCTCCGCTGACCCTCCCGGAGAAGTGGCCGGCCCATTGGAGATCCTCGTCTCATAGCGCCTGCACGGGGAATAAAAACACAGGGAAAAAATGCTTGTAAAAAACCGCTGTCGAGTTAAAACTCGTTTGGTTGCAACTGCTTTTGCGCTGACCCTGACCCTTCCTCTTGGAGCCGAAGGGAAAACCAAGTTCGGCCACCGCCCGTACAAGGAGGCGCCCAAGGCGGACCTGAAAGACGCGGGGACATATCGGGACACGGGGCGCGTGGTGCAACTGCGGACCGCCGCGGCCGGGGCCTTTCAGGACATGGCGGCCGCGGCCCGGGCCGAGGGGGTGGAGATCATCCCCATCTCCGGGTTCCGGACCGTGAAGTATCAAAGGGGCCTTTTCTCCCGCGCCGTGAAGAAACACGGCTCCGAGGAGGCCGCGGCCCGCTGGGTGGCGCCTCCGGGCCATTCGGAACACCACACGGGCTGGACCCTGGACCTGGGCGACGCCTCCCAACCGGACACGGACGTGGACACGTCCTTCGAAACGACGAAAGCCTCCGCCTGGCTCAAGAAAAACGCGGCCCGCTTCGGCTTCGAGCTGTCCTTCCCCAAGGACAACCCCCAGGGCGTCGGTTATGAACCCTGGCACTGGCGCTTCATCGGCGCGGACGAGGCCCGGAAAACATTCCATCCGGAATAAGGGGCCGGAGGCCCCTTGGGGAAAAGTCCGGCCTTCCCCGAATGTGGTAAAATTCCCCCATGAAACAAGCCAATCCCCCCTTGAACCGGCTCCGGCGGGCCTGGAAATCGTTCCTGGGGCTTTTCGACGACGCCCCCTCGGACGAGCCCGTGTACGACCCCGTGGACCTGGCCGGCGTCATCGTGGGGTGCCTGACGGGCGCGGGCGTGCTGTACTGGCTTTTGTGGTCTTTGCTGGTGTGCGAAGGCGGGATCTTCACCAAAATCGGCCCCTTTTTGCAGGTGGTCTTCACGGCCAAGACCCTCCAAGACTTCGGGTACGAAGGCTATCCCTACCAGCTGGGCATCTTCGAAGGCTGGATCGTGAACCTGGCGGCCCTGGTCATCTCCCTGGCGCTGCTCGTCGGAATTTGGTATCTCTTTCAGCCCAACGACAAAAAGGAAGGCAAAAGGTGACCCCACCACCCGCCTGCCCACCAATGGTGGGCTTACAACACAGGAGGAACGTTTTGAAATATCCTCAATCCGTCACAGCGATAAAAAACAGGGCCCCTTCGGGCCCAAGGCAGGTGGTGGGGTGAAAGCGACCCCGTCGGACCGTCTGCAGAAACTGCCGCCCTATCTCTTCGTGGCCATCGACGAAAAAAAGAAGGCCGCCCTGGCCAGGGGCGCGGACATCATTTCCCTGGGCGTGGGCGACCCGGACCTGCCCACCCCGGCCCACATCGTGGCCGCCGGGCAAAAGGCCCTGGCCGACCCGGCCAACCACCAGTATCCCTTCGGCGCGGGGCTGAAAAACTTCCGCAACGCGGTGGCGTCCTGGTACAAGGCCCGCTTCAACGTGGAGCTGGACCCGGACAGCGAAATCCATTCCCTCCTGGGCTCCAAGGACGGACTCACGCACCTGCCCCTGGCCTTTTTGAACCCGGGCGACCTGGCCCTGATCCCGGAACCCGCGTACCCCGCGTACAACGCCTCCGTGATCCTGGCCGGCGGCATCGTCCAGTTCGTGCCTCTGCTGGAAAAAAACAAGTTTCTCCCGGACCTGCAGGCCCTGCCCCCGGACGTCCTGCGCAAGGCCAAACTGCTGTACCTCAATTACCCCAGCAACCCGCTCTCCGCCGCGGCGGACCGGGCCTTCTACGAAAAGGCGGTGAAGCTGGCGCGCGACTACGGCTTCCTCATCGTGCACGACGCCGCGTATTCGGAGATGTACTACGAGGAGCCGCCCCTGTCTTTTTTGGAGATTCCCGGCGCCAAAGAAGTCGGCATCGAGTTCCACTCCTGCTCCAAGACCTACAACATGACGGGCTGGCGCGTGGCCTGGGTCTGCGGCCAGGCCGAGGCGGTGCGCACCCTGGGCCGGTTGAAGGACAACTACGATTCCGGCGTGTTCCAGGCCGTGCAGGAGGCGGCCGTGGCCGCGCTCACCGGGCCCCAACAGTGCGTGGCGGACATGCGGCGAGTGTACAAGGAACGGCGGGACCTGTTCGTGGGCGGCCTGCAGAAGCTCGGCTGGCAGGTGTTCCCGCCGCCCGCGACCTTTTACGTGTGGGCCAAGGTGCCGGCCGGCCAGACTTCCGCCAAGACCGCGGAGCGTCTTTTGGAAGAGGCCCACATCGTGTGCACGCCGGGGAACGGTTTCGGCCCTTCGGGCGAAGGGTATGTCCGTTTTGCTTTGACCGTGCCGGTCAAGCGCCTTCAAGAGGCGCTCTCCCGCCTCCAGAAGATTTCTTGGTAAACCCGCCTTCACGGGGGCTTCCCGCCCCCTCCCACCCTCTCCCGCCGAAGGGGCTCCGCCCCTTCACCTGGGCCGATTTCTTTTGTTCGCGCAAAAGAAATCGGCGAAAGAAAAACGCGCCCCGAGGCAGGCATTCGCTCGGATTTTTTGGCCGGCCCACCAACTCCCCCGGCTTGACTTCCCACGCCGGGGATCAAACAGGTGGGCCTTCGGCTCCCAAAAAATCCTCGTCTCAT
>CAZAEL010000088.1:0-4211 GCA_964484135.1 uncultured Elusimicrobia bacterium | reverse complement strand
GATCAAAACGGCCCACCCGCTCCGAGCCCAGGGTTTCACCCACATCTACATCACCCCCAAGTTCCGCCACGGCGTGCACACCACGCCCGTGGACGTGGACCTGATCTCGGTCTGGTTCGGGCCTTTCGGGGATTTTCACCGCCGGGACAAGCGCATGCCCTGGGTGGGGGAAGGCTACGTGGATCTGAATCCGGACGACGCCAAGGCCCTGGGCCTGGAGGACGGCGATTATGTGCACGTGGACGCGGACCCTTCGGACCGGCCCTTCCGCGGCTGGCAGAAAAAGCCCGAGGACTATCATGTCCACAGGTCGCTGATGCGCATCCGCTATTACCAGGGGTTGCCCCACGGCATCGCGCGGAGCTGGTTCCACATGTACGTGGCCACGTACGGTTCGGTGGAGGGCCATGAAAGGAACGCGGACAAGCTGGCGCGGAACCCGCGCACGGGGTACCAGGCCATGTTCCGATACGGGTCCCACCAATCCGCCACCCGGGCCTGGCTGAAGCCCACGCTCCAGACGGACAGTTTGGCGCGCAAAGACATGTTCGGCCAGACCATCGGCAAGGGCTTCGCGGCCGACATCCATTGCACCACGGGCGCGCCCAAGGAGTCTTACGTGAAGATCACCAAGGCCGAGCCGGGCGGCGCGGCCCACGCGCTCTGGCGGCCGGCGGAATTGGGCTTCCGTCCGGGCTACGAAAGCGACGTGATGAAACGGTACATGAAGGGGGGCTTCTATGCCTAGGGTCTTCAACTGGCAGATCGGTCGCGAGCAGTTCTACAAGTACGAGGGTAAAAAGCCCAAACGCCAGATCGCGTACGTCTTCGACACCAACAAATGCATCGCCTGCCAGACCTGCACCGTGGCTTGCAAGACCACCTGGACATCGGGCAAGGGCGAGGAATATATGTTCTGGAACAACGTGGAGACGAAACCCTACGGTTTCTATCCTCTGGGTTGGGACGTGAACACCCTGGGCAAAACCGGCCCCGGCGCCTGGAAGAACGGCGTGTATCTGGGCCGGACGGTCTTCGAGACCGCGCCGGAAGGGGAGGACGTGGCCGGGTACCTGCCCCACGAGGAGGATTGGTCCCACCCCAACCTGGGAGAAGACGAGGTGGCGCACAAGATCGAGGATCGGGCCGCGTACGAACTGCCGCACAAGTCCTGGATGTTTTACCTGGCGCGCATCTGCAACCACTGCACCACCCCCGCCTGCTTGGCGGCATGCCCGCGGCAGGCCATCTATAAGCGTCCGGAGGACGGCATCGTGCTCATCGACCAGGAGCGCTGCCGAGGGTATCAGAAATGCGTGGCCGCCTGTCCGTACAAGAAGCCCATGTTCAATCCCCACACGGGCAGGTCGGAAAAGTGCATCGCCTGCTACCCTTTGATCGAAAAGGGCATCGCGCCCCGCTGCGTGCAGACCTGCATCGGCAAGATCCGCATGACCGGTTTCATCAACCCCCCGGACAAGGCCCGGGCCGACAACCCCATGGACTACCTGGTGCACGTGGCCAAAGTGGCGCTGCCTCTGTATCCCCAGTTCGGCACAGGCCCCAACGTGTACTACATCCCGCCCATCCACGTGGATCCGGGCTACCTGCGTCAACTCTTCGGTCCGGGCGCGGACGCGGCCGTGGAAACCTACAAGAAACGCGATGAGAAGCTGGTGGGCCTGCTCTCCGTGTTCGGCTCCACGGACCATTGGGTGGACGAGTTCAAGGTACAGAACGGCAGGGCCACGGGCTACCAAAACGGCCGGGAGCTGGTCACGGTTCCCTTGAAGGAACCCGTGGTTTTCCGGGCTCTGAAAGACAAAGCCCTGAACGTGGTGAGGCAGAGCGTCACATGATGCGTCCCTCAACGCCGCCGGACGCCGACCCGGCTCTGAGGCGGGCCTTTGTCTTGCACCTCCTCTCGGAGGGTTTCCGGTCCCCCGATCCTCTTTGGAAGGAGCGGTTCGCCGCCCTGCGGCCGGCCGCGTCCGGGCAAGGGATCTCCCTGCCCGTTTTCCCCGCGGAGGTGCTGGCGGAGGAACATTTCCGGCTCTTCGGTCCGGCGCCCGCCTGCCCTCTTGAACTGGCGTTTCACCTCGCCGAGAACCCCTTTGAGCAGGCCCGCATCATGGCGCACATCGCGGGCTTCTATAGGGCCTTCGGCCTGGACCCGGAGGCGGGCGAGCGGCCCGACAATCTATCGGTGGTTTTGTCGTTCCTGTCCTTTTTGACCCTGAAGGAGCGGAACGCCGCCGAGAAGGGGCTGGAGGAGGCAGGGCGGGTGACGGCCCAGGCCGTCGCGGACTTGGTTCGGGAATTCGTGTCCCCGGGTGTGGCGGCCTTTTCCGGAAAGCTCGCCGCCCTGACGTCGAACGCCTTTTATTCGGCCCTGGCGGAGCGGCTCCGCCGGGAGATATTCAACATCCACGCGCCTCCGGCGCAGGCCGTCTCCCGGTGGGAGCCTCGGCCCGAAGAGGCGGAAGAAGGAGAGATGACATGCGGAGCTTTAAAACGGTTTTCGCGGTAGGCGTCTTCGCCGTTTCTCTGGCGGGCGGCGCCGAAATCCTCCTGACATCGCGGGAGGTTAAAAAAGGCGCGCTGGATCCTTTCGACAAGGTCTGGAAGAAAGCCCCCGCGTCGGTGGTGCCCCTCATCCCGCAGGTCTTCACCGTGCCTCATGGCGGCGGTTCGGTGAAGACCGTGGAGGTCAAAAGCCTCTTCACCGGCGAGGATGTGTATGTTCGTCTCAGCTGGGAGGATCCCACGCGGAACGGCACGTTCGATACGGGCGGCCGGTTTTCCGACGCCTGCGCCCTGCAATTTCCCTTTCGGGAAGGGACACTCCCCTCCCCGTTCATGGGCGAGAAAGGCGCCCCCGTCAACATTTGGCACTGGCGCGCCGCCGGCGCGGAAACGGAAAGCGTCCGTTACGAGAAGGCCTACTCCGACTATTACCGTCCCGGCGCCATCCACGAGCAAGTTTCTTTCCCGGCCGGCACGGCCCAGAGTCTTTTCGCCGAGGGTTTCGGCACGCTCACGCCGGGCGCGGTCCAGGACGTGCAGGCCGCGTCGGTCTGGAAAAATGGCCGCTGGGCCGTGGTGTTCAAGCGGGCCCTAGCGTCCCGGGAAGGGACTGCCTTTAAGAAAAACGCCGCCATCCCCGTGGCGTTCGCGGTGTGGGACGGGGAAGACCAGGAACGCAACGGCGCCAAATCCTTGTCCCTGTGGCAGACGCTGACCCTGGGAAACGGGGTTTTGCCCGGGCTGAAAACGCCGGAGGAGAAGGGCCAGCGGATCTTCAGCCGGTACGGTTGCGCGACCTGCCACGGTCCGGGCGGCACCGGCGGCGTGAAGAACCTGAACGCGCATGGCGGCCAAGTGCCGCCCATCAACAAGGTCCGGGACGGCTTCACCGAGGCCGAGGTGGAACAGGTGATCCGATTGGGGCGCCGATCCGTGCCGGAGGACGTGAACGGTCCCCTTCCCCCGCTCCGCATGAACAATTGGGGCCAGGTGATGGACGAGCAGGAAATCCACGACTTGGTGAAGTACCTCTGGACCCTGGCCCCCAAGAGCGAGGAATGGTGAGCGAGGCGTTAGGGGGCAAGCGGAGAGCCGTGAGCGATCGCGGGCCTCTGCCCGCGATGGTGCGGCGACCGAGGGGCTATTGAAGAGGAGGTGAGGGGTCATGTTCGGACTGGGCACGGCGGAGCTGTTGGTCATCCTGGGGGTGGCGGTCCTGTTGTTCGGGGCCAAACGCATCCCGGAGGTGGCCAAATCCATCGGGAAGTCCTTCAACGCCTTCAAGCAGGGGTTGAAGGAGGTCTCCGATGACGTCCACGAGGTGAAAGAAGAAGCCAAAAAGACCCAAGGCAAAGCGTAAATCCGCTCCGAGCCCCTCTTCCTAAAGCTTCGGTCATGGAAAAGGGGCCGCTGGGCCGGCCTTGAAAAGGGCCGACCTCCCGCCATTGGAAAGGAGATCGTCCGGGCACATTGATTGCGCCCCCGTTCCCTTTCCGTCGCGGAACGGGGTTTTTTATTGGGGAGGAAAACCGGTGAAAAAGTTCACGCACCTGGACCATAAGGGCCGGGCCCGCATGGTGGACGTGGGGGGAAAACCGGTCACGCGTCGGGAAGCCGTGGCGTACGGCGAAGTGCACATGGGCCGTGAATGCCTGAGGCTCATTCGCCGCGGCGGCGTCCCGAAG
>CAZAEL010000087.1:0-4630 GCA_964484135.1 uncultured Elusimicrobia bacterium | reverse complement strand
CGCCTCACCATCGGAAGGCTCCTCTGCGTGCCCGCGTTCATGATCTTCACGTACACGGACAACGTGTACACCCGCCTCCTGGCGCTCCTGATCTTCATCGGCGCGGGCGTGACGGACCTGTACGACGGGTACCTGGCGCGCAAGTACAACATGATCACGTCCCTGGGCGTTTTCCTGGACCCGTTGGCGGACAAGCTCATCATCACCGCGGCCTTCATCTCCTTCGTGGAACTGCAGGAAATCCACGTGCCGGCCTGGATGGTGGTGCTGATCGTGGGGCGCGAGTTCCTCATCACGGGCCTGAGGTCCCTGGCCGCGGCCCAGGGCGAGATCGTGGCCGCGGACGAGGGGGGCAAGTTCAAGACCGTGGTCCAAACCACGGCCATCATCACCATCCTGGTGGTGCTGATCGTCAATTCGGTCTTGGGCCATTTCTGGGGCATCTCCGTGCCCCAGCTGCACCGCAGCGTGGGCTGGCGCGCCGAGGCGGCCCGCCTTCTGGAGTGGATCCCCTATTGGATGATGTTCACCGCCACCCTCTTCTCCCTCATCACCGGCGTCAGTTATCTGCGGAAACACAAAAACCTTTTGTTGAAGAGCGCCTGATGAGTGCCTTTCGCGGCGCGGTGTTGGCCCTGGCCAGCGTGGGTTTCATCAGCTACCTGCCCCGCCGCCTGTCCCCCTGGGCCAAGTGGACCGGGGGCGGGCTTTTGGGCAGCCTGGCCGGGTGGGGCCTGTTGTGGGGCCTGCCCGAAGGGGGGTGGGGCCTTTGGCTCTGCGTCCTGGCCCTGGCCGCGCTCTCCGTGCCCGTCAGCCATTACGCGGAAAAGTGGCTGGGCCATCACGACGACCCCCGCATCATCATCGACGAGGTGGCCGGCGTGTGCCTGGCCGGGGCCGGCCTGCCCCGGGCCTTCTGGCCCATGGTCCTGGCCCTCTTCTTCTTCCGCGTGCTGGACGTCTGGAAGGGCCCCTGGGGCCGCTGGGCGGCGCGGGCGCCGGGCGGGGCGGGCGTGGTGGCGGACGACCTTTTGGCCGGCCTCCTGGCCAACGGCGTCGTCAGGCTGCTGATGGCCCTGAAGATGACGCCGTGACGCGTTTGATTTGATTGCTTTGAATGGGGGGAAAGTTTTCCGTTGACACCCCCTTCGGCAGGTTGTAGGATGGACAGCATCAAGGAAGCCGGACACCGCCGCTTTTTCTCTCTCGCGTCTTAAATTTCTTTCGGAGGAAACCCATGAGCAATCCGGAAAAGCTGAAAGCCCTGTCCCTCGCCCTGTCCCAGATCGAGAAGCAGTACGGCAAGGAATCCATCATGAAGCTGGGGGAGAAGCACGCCAAGGTGAAGGTGGAATACATCCCCACCGGCGCCCTGCCCCTGGACATCGCCCTGGGCGTGGGCGGCCTGCCCCGCGGCCGCGTGGTGGAGATCTACGGCCCGGAATCCTCCGGCAAGACGACCCTGTCCCTGCACGTGGTGGCCCAGGCCCAGAAGCTGGGCGGCACGGCCGCGTACATCGACGCGGAGCACGCCATGGACCCGGAGTACGCCAAGAAGGTCGGCGTGGACATCGAGAATTTGCTCATCTCCCAGCCCGACTCGGGCGAGCAGGCGCTGGAGATCGCGGACCAGCTCATCCGGTCCGGCGCCCTGGACATCATCGTGGTGGACTCGGTGGCGGCCCTGGTGCCGCGGGCCGAGATCGAGGGCGAGATGGGCGAGGCCCAGGTGGGGCTCCAGGCCCGGCTCATGAGCCAGGCCCTGCGCAAGCTCACGGGCTCCATCTCCAAGTCCAAGACCTGCATCATCTTCATCAACCAGCTCCGGCAGAAGATCGGGGTCATGTACGGCAACCCCGAGACCACGCCCGGCGGACTGGCCCTCAAGTTCTACGCCTCGGTGCGGCTGGACATCCGGCGCATCGAGTCCATCAAGCAGGGCGACAAGGTCATCGGCAACCGCACCCGCGTCAAGGTGGTGAAGAACAAGGTGGCCCCGCCCTTCCAGCAGGCCGAGTTCGAGATGATCTTCGGAGAAGGCATCTCCCGCGAAGGCTGCCTCCTGGACATGGGCGTCAACGCCGGCATCGTGGAAAAGACCGGCACCTGGTTCCTGTACAAGACCGAGCGCCTGGGCCAGGGCCGGGAGAACGCCGTCACTTTCCTGAAACAGACCCCGGCCACGGCCGAGGACCTGGAAAAGGCCATCCGCGCCAAGTATTTCGCGACCAACGGCGACGCCTCCGCGGCCGAAGCCGCCAACGGCAAAGAGGCCAAGGCTCCGGCCAAGGAAAAAGAGCCGGCCCGCGCCGCGGCCAAAGCGGGAAAGTCCTAAGACTTTCCGGCCCTCAGCACGTTTTTAATGCCCTCCCTTTTATAAGGGGAGGGTCAGGGTGGGGTAGAAAATAGGTTTCAGCGGCAAACTCTCTGCCTCCCCTCCATCCCCTCCTTACAAAGGAGGGGAAATCGAGAGGCCTTCATCTTGGAAAGGGAGCCCAACGTCGTTGGCATCCGCTGACCTGCTGGAGGAGTTCCTCAAGCACCTCCGGGTCGAAAAAGGGCTGTCCCCCAACACGCTCCAGGCGTACAGCTTCGACCTCAAATCCTTCCTGGGCCACCTGGCCAAGAAGCGCCAGGACCCCTTGGCCGTGGACCACGGCCAGATCAGCGACTTCCTCTGGCACCGCCGTTCCCAAAACCTCAAGCCCGCCACCCTGTACCGCCAGGCCGAAGCCATCAAGCAGTTCTACCGCTTCCTGGCCCTGGAGGGAAAAATTTCCCAGGACCCCGCCGCGGTCATGACCGCGCCCAAGATCCAGCACAAACTGCCCCGCTACCTCACCGTGGACGAGATGGAACGGCTGCTCAACTTCGCGCCGGACGGGCGGGAAATCACCGTGCGCCTCAGGGCCATGCTGGAATTGATGTACGCGGCGGGCCTGCGGGTGAGCGAGCTGTTGAATTTGGAGGAGGCCCAGCTGGACATGGACGTGGGTTGCGTGCGGGCCTTCGGCAAGGGGGGGAAGGAACGGCTGGTGCCCGTGAACCGGCGGGCCCTGGCCGCGGTGCGGGCGTACCAGGAGATCAAGCGCAAGAAATACCCGCAGGGGAGCAAATGGCTTTTCCCGGGGAACCGGGGCAAGCCCCTGTCCCGCGTGGCCTTCTGGCAGCACGTCAAAAAGCGGGCCCTGGCCGCGGGCATCCGCAAACCCCTGCACCCCCACATGCTCCGGCACTCCTTCGCCACGCACCTGCTCTCCGGCGGCGCGGACCTCAGGGCCCTGCAGGAGATGCTGGGCCACGCGGACATCTCCACAACGCAAATTTACACCCACGTGGAAAAGGACGAATTGAAAAGAGCCCACAAACGCTTCCACCCTCGAGGATAAAAAAGGAGAAAGACGTCATGGGACTGAACCCCGAGCTTTTGGAAATCCTGGCCTGCCCCCAATGCAAGGGGACGTTGGAATACCGCGAGGCCGAAAACCGTCTGCTATGCCACAAATGCCGCCTGGCCTACGACATCCGCGAAGACATCCCCGTCCTCCTCCCCGAAGAAGCCAAACCATTACTATAGGCGCTCTGTGGGGACTTAATTCTTATATTGGAGACATTAAATGAACAGCCTATTCTGGCGTAAAAAAGCAAGAAAGGTCGTCGCTGTACCGGAAGTCCCTTTTCCTTCAGAGGAAGCGTTCGAAAAATATATTGTGAGTGAATGTAGGGATGCATTAGGGGATATTTTTTTGTTAAGTCGCCAAGTAAGAACTGGTCATGATATTCCGGACCTGGTCGGCGTTGATCGAGACAATAACATCGTAATTATTGAGAACAAAAATGATGTGGTGGACGAAGAAATCGTTCCTCAAATTCTTCGTTATGCTATTTGGGCAGAAAAAAATCCGGATTCGATCAGAGCCCTTTGGCTTGAGGCTGAGGATAAGCCAGATGATCTACAGCCTGATTGGGATCATGTGAATGTGCGTGTTTTGGTTTTGGCACCGAAGATCAACGTTTCAGCGGCTCATTTTGTTGAACGGTTGGGCTATGTTGTTGAGCTGATTGAGGTCAAGAGATTCCAAGTCGGCAAGGAAGAGTTCGTATTGCTAAACAAACTTGAAAGTTCAAAGGAAGACAAGAAAAGGCCAGTTAAAGGGTTGGAAATTTATGACAAAGCGTTTTATCGCCAACATAGAAACCACAAAAGTGTCGATTTGTTTTTTGCCCTTGCAGGTGAGATTGAGAAAATGGCAAAAAAAGCGAGGTGGAATTTAGAGAAAAAATTTAACAAGTATTATGTCGGATTTAAATATGGATTTCCAAATGTTTTTGGCGTGCATTGGGTGGGATCAAAATCCATGGAAATTTTTATTAAAGCACAGCCCCCGAACGTTCGTGCATTATTGAGGCTCATTCCATATAAGGCGCAATACGATGATCGGTGGAAAAATCTCAATGTTCGAATAGATGAAAAAACAGATATCAAACGAATGGGGAAAGCTTTTGCCTTGGCATATAAATTGATTGAGGGGAAGTAGGGTCTGCTTGGGAAAGATTTTGGGCATTGTCTTTTTAATCCCCGTGCAGGCGCTATGAGACGAGGATTTTTTGGGAGCCGAAGGCCCACCTG
>CAZAEL010000086.1:0-4781 GCA_964484135.1 uncultured Elusimicrobia bacterium | reverse complement strand
GATGCGGATGCGGACGCCCCGGTCCGACAGCCGCCGCAACACCTGGGGCGCCCCTCTCATGGGCTTCAGGATGTTGAAGAGCTTGCGCTGGGTCACGGCGAAACGGTGGAGTTTGACGTAGTGCTCCTGGTCCTTGATCCCCCACTCCGGCATGTCGTAGCTGATCTCGCGCGGCAGGGCCTTCTCCGGCACGCCGAGCCATTCCGCGGCGATGGGCCGCAGGCCTTCGAAGAAGTCCGCGCACACGCCGTCCAGATCCACGCCCAGCACAAATGGGTTCATAACGTCCTCCCAAGGAAAAACCGGTACTCCTCCGCTCCGTACATGGTATTAAACTATTTCATCCTTTTCCTTGCTAAAATATCCGTTTGAGCAAAAAACAGGCCATCGTGCTCCTGTCCGGGGGGCTGGATTCCGCCACCGCGCTCTATTGGGCGCTCAAGGTGAAGAAATGGCGGTGCCGCTGCCTCCTTTTCGACTACGGCCAGCGCCACCGGCGGGAATTGGTTTCGGCCCGGAGGCTGGCCCGGGCCGCGGGCTGCCCCGTGGAGTTGGTGCGCTTCCGCCTGCCCTGGGGCGGCTCCAGCCTGCTTTCGGGCGGGGCGCCCCTGCCTGTGCACGCGCCCGCGAAGATCGGGCAAGGGCCCATCCCGTCCACGTACGTGCCGGCCCGGAACACGGTGTTTTTGTCCTTCGCCCTGTCCTGGGCGGACGCGGCGGGCGCGGGGAACATCGTGATCGGCGCCAACGCCCTGGACTATTCCGGGTACCCGGACTGCCGGCCCCGGTACTACGGCGCGGTCCAACAGGTGGCGCGTCTGGGCACGCGGCTGGGCGCGGAAAAGAAACGGCCGCCGCGGGTGTGGGCGCCGCTCCTGCGGCTGAGCAAGACGCAGATCATCCGCCTGGGCCTGCGGCTGGGTGTGCCGTACGAGTTGACCTGGTCCTGCTATTCCGGCGGCCGGCGGCCCTGCGGCAAGTGCGATTCCTGCCGGCTCCGCGAAAAAGGCTTTGAAGAGGCGGGCCTGCGGGACCCGCTTCAACGGATTTGAAGGTTCAAAAGGAAAACCCGAATGACGGACAACGGCAAACATCTTTCCTCTTCCCAAGGCGTGGTCTCGGAAATCTTTTCCACGCTCCAGGGCGAGGGCCTTTACGCGGGCGAACGCCAGATCTTCATCCGGCTGGCCGGCTGTCCCTGGCGGTGCCGGTACTGCGACACCCCGGCCAGCCTGTCCCGGGACGGCCATGAGACCCTGTCCGTGGAGCAGGTGCTGGACAGGACCCACCATTTGCAGGAGGAACGGCCGCACCGCACCGTAAGCCTCACGGGCGGCGAGCCCCTGATCCAGACGGACTTCCTGGAGGCCCTCCTGCCCGCGCTCCGGCGGCTGGGCCTGCGCACGTACCTGGAAACCAGCGGCACCCATCCCGACCTTCTCCGGCGGGTGGTGGAGCACTGCGACGTGGTGGCCATGGACGTGAAATTCCCTTCGGCCGTGGGCCGGGCCTTCTGGAAGGAGCACGAAGAGTTCCTGGCCGTGGCCGGGGACAGGGCCTTCGTGAAAGCGGTGCTCACCTGCGACACCACGGAGCAGGAGCTGGAAGAAGCCGTGAAGCTCGTGGCCGCGGCCAAGCCCGTGCCCGTGCTGGTGCTCCAGCCCGTGACGCCCGTGCGGGAGCTGGAAAAACGTCTGGCCGGGCTGTCGCCCAACGGCGACGCCCCCCTGGTCCCGCCCCCGCCCCACCGCTTGGTCACGCTGTGGGAAGGGGCCCGCCAGCGCCTGCCGGACGTGCGCCTCATCCCCCAACTGCACCCGCTCTGGGGGATGCCGTAAAAAACCGCGGGCGGGCGCGCCGTTGATGGCGAAAAATTTTTTCATCGCCGGCACCCCCGGCGTGGGCAAGACCACGCTGATCAAGGAGGCCACGCTCCCCTTTCGGGACCGGGTGTCCGGTTTCTACACGGAAGAGATTTTGGAAGGACGCGCGCGGCTGGGGTTCCGGCTCAAAACCTTCGGAACGCCGCAACGCGAAGGGCTCCTGGCCCAAAAGGGGCTCAAGAGCCCCCACAAGCTGGGCAAGTACGGCGTGGACCTGCGGGTTTTGGAAACCCTGGGGGCGGCCTCGCTGGCATCGGGCCTCGCCGCGCCGGGCCGGCTCCTGGTCATTGACGAAATGGGGTCCATGGAGGCCCTGTCGGACATTTTTCAAAAAACGCTCCTGGACTGCCTGCAATCGCCCCATCCGGTGCTGGCCACGCTGCGGTGGAACAGCCGGCCCTTCATGGACCACGCGAGACAATTGGCGGATTCGGAGCTGGTGCGCCTGACGCGGGAGAATTTTCCGGAAACCAAAGACAAGGTCCGGCGCTGGCTCAACGAAAAACTTTCTTAAAAAGGACATGACCCCATGAAGGCAAAAACCAAAAGAACGCCGGGCCGGAAAAAAACGTTTCGGCCAAAAACAGGGCCGCGGCCCAAGACGGGACAGCGTCCGCCTGCGCCCGCGCCGATGCCGGAAACGGACCTCCTAGAACAGGCGGAGCCTTCTTCGCCCGAGACGGCCTCGGAACCCGCCCCTTCCGCCCCGCCGGACGGAGACCTGCCCCGCGTCATCCTCAAGCCCCACGAAGACCGCCGCGTGCGGCGTGGACACCTGTGGATTTTCTCCAACGAGGTGCAGGCCGCGCCGCCGGAGATCCACGCCGGGGACCTGGTGTATTTTGAAACCGCGCGCAAGGAGCTCTTGGGCACGGGTTTCTACAACCCCCACTCCCTCATCGCGGGCCGGGTGCTGGACCGGCACGCCGTCACGCCGGACGCGCTCTTCTTCCAGAACCGTTTGCAGAGGGCCTGGCAACTGCGGGAAGCCGTGTATGGCGGGACCGCGTACCGCTGGGTCTTCGGCGAGGCCGACGACCTGCCCGGCCTGGTCATTGACCGGTACGGCGACGCCTGCGTCATCGAATCCTACGCCGCGGGCATGGACAAGCTCATGCCCGCCATTTTGGAGGCGCTCAAGGCCCTCCACCCTTGGAAAGCCATCGTGCTGCGCAACGACGTGGAAACGCGCCGCCTGGAAAAGCTCCCCCTGTCCGTGGACATGGCCCTGGGCGAGGTGGACACGCCCCACTGGTTCGAGCAGGACGGCCTCCAGTTCGCGGCGGACCTGAAGGCCGGGCAAAAAACCGGGTTCTTCTTTGACCAGCGGGACAACCGCAACGCGGTGGCGCCCTTCTGCCGCGGCAAACGGGTGGCGGACGTGTTCTGTCACACCGGCGCTTTCGGCCTGTACGCGGCCAAGGCCGGCGCGTCGTCGGTGACGGGGGTGGACGAATCCGGCCCCGCTTTGGCCATGGCCGGGGAAATCTTCAAGGCAAACGGCCTGGACAGCGCCTTCCATGCCGAGCAGATGAACGCCTTCCAGTGGCTGGGAGGGGGCAAGGACAAATTTGATATCATCGTCCTGGACCCGCCCAAGTTCGCGCCGAGCCGTAAGAACGTGCCGGCCGCCATCCAGGCCTATGCCCGTCTCAACGCCCTGGCCCTGCGGCGCGTCACGGCCGGTGGGTTCCTGGCCACAGCCTCCTGTTCCCAGCACATCGAGCGCGACACCTTCCGGCAAATTTTGTCCCGGGCGGCCTATGAATCCGGCCGGCGGGTCCGACAGGTCTTCTCCGGCGGCCAGGCCAAGGACCACCCCTTGCGCCTCTCCATGCCCGAGACGGAATACTTAAAGTTCGCGATTCTGCATGTGAGTTGAGCGTCGTCATCCCCGCGCTAGTGGGGAACCAAAACGGCTTTTAGCATGAAGAAACGCCCATGTGTCTACATCCTGGCCAGCCGCCGCAATGGGACTTTGTATGTGGGGGTTACATCCGATTTGGTGAAACGGGTCTGGGAGCACAAGAACGATTTGGCAGACGGCTTCACAAAGCGATACGGGGTTCATACGCTGGTTTGGTACGAGCCTCACGAAACCATGGAAAGGGCCATCACTCGGGAGAAAGAAATCAAAAAATGGTATCGCGCGCTCAAGTTGGAATTGATTAAAAAGGAGAACCCTGAATGGAAAGATTTATACAACAATCTGACTGGATTCCCACTAGCGCGGGAATGACGAACAAACTCGCCCTGGCGGCATCGAGAATATTATCCATATTCGTATTTACAGCGTTGCTTGGATGCATTTATCACAGACCATTCCAAGTTTCAACAACTAGCCTTGGGCCTAAAGAGATCCCAGTAAAAACCTCTGCGGGTTCGGCTTCTGCTTTCTATTTTCTCTTTTTGGGTCCATTTGGAGATGACTCTCTTGAAGCCGCCATAAAAAATGCCGTCTCCAATGAGAAATCTGGCAATGTTGATACAATGGTAAATGTATTTGTAGACAGAAAGATTCTTGAGTTTCCGTTCGTATTTAAAAAGATGACAACCACAGTTTGGGGGACTCTTATTCGCTATGAAGACGAAATGTTTAAAAAACAAAAAACCGTAACGCCGGAACCAAGGCAAAAACTAACTCGCTCTGACCCTCTATGGGCCAACATCACAAAAGGAGACAAGGTGTTGCTTCATTTACTTGATGGCACGACAGTTGAAGTGACTTTCCGAGAACTTGATTATTCTTTTAATGAAATCCTTGTTGAAGATATGTCCGGGGAGAGAATTCGCTATAGCCTAAGAACTATTAAATCTGTACAGAAAAAATAGCTCCTCGAATATAATGTTCAAAAAAATCCAACACATCCATTTTATAGGCATCGGCGGGTCGGGCAT
>CAZAEL010000085.1:0-4882 GCA_964484135.1 uncultured Elusimicrobia bacterium | reverse complement strand
GTGGTGTTGTCCTCGATGACCTTCAGGTAGGACTTCTGTTTGTCCGTCAGCTCGCCGGCGCCGCCCTTGTGGAACAGGCCCAGGTACATGCGGGTGGAGTGGAGGGGGCTCCGCAATTCGTGGGTCACGCTGGAGACGAAGTCTTTCTTCAACTGGTCCAGCTCCTTGAGTTTTTCGGCCATGGCGTTGAAGTCGTGCGCCAGACGGCCCAGCTCGTCCTTGGACGTCACGGGGATGGTGTGGTCCAGCTTCCCTTTGCCGATGATGGCCGCGGCCTCGGCCAGGTGCCGGATGGGCCTCAAAAACGTTTGCGCCAGCGCCAGGGAGAGGACCAGCCCCAGGACCAGCGCCGCCACCGCGATGTACGCGAACCGCTTCTGGTGGGCGGCGATGGCCGCGCCGATCTGCCGGTCGACGTGTTCCTTGGAAAACCCCACCCGCACCAGGAGTTCCGGCGCCACCTCCCCCACCGGCAGGACGATGTCCAAGGCGGGCCCTTGCCCCGCGTCGGCGATCTCGCGCCGCGTCAGGGTCTTGGTCGCGAGGATTTCCTTGGTGGGCCGGTCGTCCAGCTGCAGGCCCCACAGGGCCGTGTCCGTGTGGAAAAGCACCCGGCCGGACCGGTCCAGCACCATGCCGTAGTTGACCCCTTCGGTCTTGCGCACCAGCTTCAAGTAGTTTAAAAGGAGGATGTCGTCCTTGATCAAGCGGGATTCCTCCGCGGCCTGGCGGAGGGTCTTCACCAGGTCCAAGTGGCGGTTCTCGATCTCCCCGATCAGGACTTTTCTTTCGGAATAAAAAAGCACGGCGCTGATGCCCACCACCACCAACAGGACGACCAGGCTCGTCAAAAGGCTGACCTTGGTGCCGATCTTCATGGACGCTCCTATTCCTTGATCTGTTGCTGCGCCCGCTCCAGGTTCCGCCTGGCGTTGACGTGGTCCGGCGCGATCTCCAGGACCTCTTTCCAATACCGGACCGCGTCCTTGAGGCGCCCTTCGTCGTAGGCCTTCAGGCCCTCCCGGTTCAGCCGCTCCACCTCGGCCTGGTTGAGCTCGGCCAGCCGCCGGCGCGTCTCGTCCCGATAACCCGCCAGATCCGAGGCGGAGGGGTCCACCTCCAGCAGGTCGTTGAGCTTCGCCAGCGCCTCCTTGTACTTTTTCTGCTCGTACAGGTTCAAGGCCTCCTCCCGCCCGGCCTGCACCACGGCCTTGCGCGTTTCGCCCAAGAGGTCCTGCACGATCTTGTTGCGGGGGTCCAGGGTTTGGGCTTCCCGAAGGGCTGCAAAAGCCCGCCGGCGGTCCCCCTTCTGCAAGAACCGGCGCGCCTCCGCCAAGCGGTCGTCCGCCAGGCGGCTGTTGGCCTGGGCCAAGAGGGTCTGTGCGCCCTCGCTGGACGGGTTCTGCTTCAGCACCTCCTCAGCCACCTCCCGGGCCTTGTCCGCCTTCTTCTGGTTCAACGCGGCCCAACCCTTCTCCAGATTGCGGCTTTCTTCCGCCGCGGCCAGGAGGCGTTTCTGCTCCTCCAGTTTGGCCCGGGCTTTCTCCAAAGAAGCGGTCACCGCCGCGTTTCCCGGGTCCAGCAACAGGACCTTTTCCCACAGGTCGATGGCGTCCTGGAAGTTGTTCTGCTTGTAAAACTCCTCCGCCTGGCCGGAGAGCGCGTCGCGGCGCTCCTTCACCTGGTCCTGAATGCGGCGGTCCGCCTCAACCAGGAGTTGGGCCGCTTCCGCGTGGGACGGGAACGCGTCCAACACGGACTGGAACTGCTCCCGCGCCAGGGAATAATCGGCGGACGCCAGCTGCCGCTTGCCCAAGGCCAGCTGCCGCTCCACCCGCAGGGAAGCGAGCTGTTTCTGGTTTTCCGCCTGCAAGCGGCGGGCCCCGTCGTGGCTGGGGTCCACGGCCAGCACATAACCCAATTCCTTCTGCGCGCGGGCGAAATCCTTCCGCTTGTACGCCTTCTCCGCCGCCCGGAAATGCTCGGACATCCGCCGTTCCACCTGCTCCAGCCGCAGGGACGACCCGAAGGACCAGCGGATTCCCAGAAAATGGGCGTCCTCGGTTTTCAGGTACGGCGCGAAGGCGTAGTCCACGGCCACCGCGCCCAGTTGAAAACCCACGCCCACGTGATAACCGGCCTGGAGGGTCCGTTGATTGTCCTTGAGCGCCCAGCGGTACCCGCCCCGGAACGCCAGCGCGTCCAAAACCTCCACCTCCACGCCGGACCGGACGGACCCGGGGTCATCCGCGGGCTTTTCATAGTCCGCGGCCAAGAGAAGGCCGCGGGACCAGCCCCGGGCGGAGAAACCCACGCGGTAGAGCGCGGGCAGGCGGCTCTTTTCCTTGTCGTATTTCACGGCCGGCCCCAGGTTGTGGAAAGAGGCCCCCACCTCGAAGCGGTCCAGGAACCGGGACGCGGCCCGGCGGTACGGCACCAGGACCACGCCCCCGTCCGCCGCGTACCCGGACACCTTCTTGGCGCCCAGGTCTTCCCCCACGTATTTGGCGCTCAACCCCGCGTAGAAACGGTCCGGCGACCGGGCCCAGGAGCCCGTGTCCGCGGCCAGGGTCAGCGACGCGGCGGTGTCCGACACGCCGAAGGAACCGGCGGCCTGGCCGCCGTCGTCGTACGCCGCCACGTCGGAACGGGACAAACGGGCCACGCCCAGCCCCGCGCTCCAGGTCCGCGTGAGCGGCCCCGCGTACGCGAACGTCTGGTACCGAAAATCCTCCAGCCAGCGGCCGTTCATCAAAGACACCTCGTGATGGTCCAGGGCGCCGATGCCGGCCGGGTTCCAATGGGGGGACGCGCTGTCGTGGGAGGCGGCCCCGGCCCCGCCCATGCCCAGGGACCGCACCCCCGCGCCCAGGGTGAGGAATTGCAAAGCGGCCCTTTCAGAGGCAAAGGCGTGGGAAGCGAGAAGTGAAAGGTAAGAGGTCAAAACCAGGGAAATGGCGAAAACCCGTGTCTTTCCCCCTCCCACCTCCCACTTTGAACTTGTCACGCCTTTGCTCATCGGATGATCACGAGCTGTCCGGTCTTGCGGTCCGTGCCGTTGTCGATGATGTACAGGTACGCGCCGCTGGCCGCCTCCGACCCGTCCCAGGAATCGTTGAACCCGTCGCCGTCCGTCTCCTCGATGGTTTTGACCAGCTCGCCCGCCACGGTGTACACCTTGATCACGCACTGGGGCGACAGGTTGGTGAACTTGATCCGTCGGTGCCCCAGCCCCGCGTTGGGCCGGAACGGCACGGGGTACGCGTACGCCCGGGACAGGTCCGCGGCGTTCTGCCCCATGATCACGAAATAGGACAAATGGGGCACCCGGGCGGTCACCGTGTTCTGGTCCGTGTCCACCGTGGAATCCGGCAGGCGCACCCACAGGCCGTCCGTTTCATTCAGCCAGTAGAGGGAAAGGGTGTCCTCCCGCACACGCGGGGTGGTGCCGGCCACGAACCCCTGTCCGTCGTCCGAATAGGGAATGGTCAAAGAGACCTCCCCGGAAAACCGGGGCGAAGAAACCTCCGTGCCCGGGTACGTGCCCTCGTACAGCACGGCCCGCCGCAGGGAAGACGCCACCGGCGCGGTGAAGGCGTCCCGGTCCGTGCCGGCCTTGGCGTTGGCGGACCGCACCGCGGCGTTGGCCGACGGCGAAACCTCCAAGTCCACGAAGTACGTGGGGAACGAAACCGCGTCGCGGGCAATCTGGATTTTGGTCCGCTGGTCCGACCCGATGATGAGGCTCTGCGCGGTCTTTTGGACCGCGGTTTGGAAAGCCGCCGTGTACGCAGAAAGCGCGAAACCCAGATAGTCCTTGGCCGAGGCGCTCCACCGGGCCTCGTACCGGTGGTTGTGTTCCAGCGCGGCGGCGGGCGTGAACGTCGCGGTCCTGGAGGCGGCGTCGTAGGAAAGGGTCCCGCTCACCGCCTCGTCCAGGGATTGGCCCTGGTCGTCCCGCACCAACCGCAGACCGAAGGCCCCGCTCAGGGTGGAACCGTCCATCGCCTTGTTGAAGGTGAAGGTCAACGGCGCGGCGGGGTCAACGCCCAGGGCCCCGTCCGGCGCGGAGGCGGACGCCACCCGGGCCTGGGTCTGGGCCACGGTCACGGAACGGAAAACCTTGTTGTTGGTCTCGTCGGATTCATTGATGAGGCCGGGGCCGTCCACCTGCACGTAGATGTCGTAGGCGCCCGCCGCCGCGACGCTCCAAGTGGCGGAGACCGTGGCCGCGCCGTTGGCCGTCAAAGGCAGGGAAATGGTGGACACGGAAATCAGCGTCCCCCCCGCATCCGGGTCGCCCTGGTAAAGGCGCACGACGGTGTCCTGGGGGCGGTAGACCCGGTGAAAAACCCGTCTCTTACCGGTGCCGTTGTCCACGCTATCCCGCCAACTGATGCCGCCGTTGCCGCTGAAGGCCACTTGGTTGACCGAGGTAGAGGTCGCCCTCCAAACCGCGTACCCGTTGGTGGAGGACACGGTATTGAAATTTTCCAGGCAAAACCAGTGGGTGGTGTTGGCGGACAGCGTAATGGGACTGGTGGAGACAAAATCCTGCCAGCCATAGTTGGCTTGCATATTCGTGCTGGTGCTGGAAAAAACGCTGTCAACCGAAACGGTCCTCAGAAGGTCCGAAGAGGAAGGGGAGGGGACCGGAGTGCTGATTTCCAGGGTTTTGCGGACCTCCAGCCGTATCTCATCCGAAGCTCCCATGTCCGTCAGGAAAAAACTTACCTTCCCGATGTGGGCCGTTTCTGTTGAGAAAAAGCCCTGCGCCATCCAAAGAGGCGTCCCCGACCCATTGGCATGCACATTGGTCCCATCCGTCGCCGTCCCCTCCACGTTGTCGTCGTCGAACTTGGCGATGGGCGTGGACACCACC
>CAZAEL010000084.1:0-5195 GCA_964484135.1 uncultured Elusimicrobia bacterium | reverse complement strand
GAAGGAGTACGCGTCCTCCAGGGCCCAGTCCTCCCGGTGCTTCTCGAGCGCTCGGAAGGGGACGCCCCCCAGGTCCACCAGGGCCTTCTGGATCACGGGTTTTTCCTTGCCCTTGCGGCGCTCCATGTTCATCATCAGGGTCAAAGGCACGCCGCCGCATTCCCATCGGGCCGGCGGCCGGACCAGCCGCCGGACGGACGACAGGTACCCGGTGAGCCCGTTCAGGGCGAGCACCGCGGCGTTGTACCCCAGCGCGTAGCAGTAGTTGGCGTCGAAGTTGGAGGGCGCGCCGCAGCGCCCCTCGTACCCGAAGAAATGGGTGATGGCGGAGAACTTGCCGGCGAAAGAGCCGGCCTTCTTCATCTCCGACAGGCGCGCCTGGACCATCTCCGCCAGCATCCGCTCCGTTTCGATCTGGGACACGGTCACGTTGCCGTGCGGGTCGCGGTCCAGGAGGAGCTGTTTCTGGATGCCGGCCGGCAGGGACCGCATGAGGGCGGCCAGGTGCGGGGGCAACGCGGAAACGACGGCGTCCGCCTGTCCGCCGAGGCCGGGGTTGCCGGCCAGCTTGTCGTTGATGGCGGAGATCAGCTCCTTGATCTCCGGGATGAACTCGATGAGCCCCTCGGGCACCAGCAGGACGCCGTAATGTTTGCCCTGCGCGGTCCGGCGCGCCGCGATCCCGGCGATGGAATCCACCACCTGGGCCAGCGTCATCCTCTTGGCCAGCACCTCTTCGCCCACCAGGGCGACGTTGGGCCGGGTCTTCAGGGCCACCTCCAGCGCGATGTGGGAGGCGCTGCGGCCCATGAGCCGGATGAAGTGCCAGTATTTGCGCGCGGACAGCACGTCGCGACAGATGTTGCCGACCAGCTCGGCGTAAATCTTGGTGGCGGTGTCGAACCCGAAGGACGTCTCGATGTGGCTGTTTTTCAGATCGCCGTCGATGGTCTTGGGCACGCCGATGACGCTCGCGGCCATGCCCTGGGCCTTGAAAGACTCGGCCAGGAGCGCGGCGTTGGTGTTGGAATCGTCGCCGCCCACCACCACCAGGGCGTCGAGCCGGTTCTCCTCCAGGGTCTTCTTTGTGGCCGCGAACTGCTCCGGCGTCTCGATCTTGGTGCGGCCCGACTGGATCATGTCGAAACCGCCGGTGTTGCGGTACGCGTCCACCAGGGGGGCGGTGATCTCCTTCCATTTGTTGTCCAGGATGCCGGAGGGCCCGCCCAAAAACCCGATGAGGCGGTTCTTGGGGTTGGCCTTCCTGAGGGCGTCGAAGAGGCCGGCGATCACGTTGTGCCCGCCGGGCGCCTGCCCGCCCGACAACACCACCCCCACCCGGGCGGCCTTCTTTGAAAGGGCCGCGTTCCTGCCGCGGGCGAAAGAGACGATGGGCTTGCCGTACAGGGCCGGAAACAGCCTTTTCACCGCGTCTTGGTCGGCCACGCTCTGGGTAGGCTTCCCGAACCGCGGAACCACCGCGGCAGGGCCGCCTTTCAAGATGTCCGGGAGGACGGGTTTGAATTGGGAACGTTCGATTTGGAGTTCGGACCGGCCGGTTTTCGTCATGGTTGTTTTTTCAAAAAATGTCCTGCGGTGCTTCGGTGCTGCGGTCAAGGACCCAAACGGCCCTTAACCGCAGCACGGCAGCACTGCCGCACCGCAAAACGCTTTTCGAATTTAGGCGATGGTGATGCTTTTGTCCAGGTACACGTCCTGGATGACGTTGAGGAGCTCCGCGCCCTCTTTCATGGGACGCTGGAAGGCCTTGCGTCCGGAGATGAGGCCCATGCCGCCCGCCCGCTTGTTGATGACCGCGGTGACGACCGCCTCCGCCATGTCCGAGGCGCCCTTGGACTCGCCGCCGGAGTTGATGAGTCCGGCCCGGCCCATGTAGCAGTTGAGCACCTGGTAGCGGGCCAGGTCGATGGGGTGGTCCGTGGTGAGCTCCGTGTACACCTTGTCGTGGGTCTTGCCGAACTTGAGGGCCTTGTACCCGCCGTTGTTGGTGGGCAGCTTCTGCTTGATGATGTCGGCCTCGATGGTGACGCCCAGGTGGTTGGCCTGGCCCGTCAGGTCGGCGGAGGTGTGGAAGTCCTTCTCCGGGGTCTTGAAGGCGTTGTTGCGGGTGTAGCACCAGAGCACCGTGGCCATGCCGAGGTCGTGGGCCATCTTGAAGGCCTGGCTGACCTCGATGATCTGCCGGCCCGATTCCGCGGAGCCGAAGTAGATCGTGGCCCCCACGGCCGTGGCGCCCATGTCCCAGGCCTGGCGGATGGTGCCGAACAGGATCTGGTCGAACTTGTTCGGGTAGGACAGGAACTCGTTGTGGTTGATCTTGACCAGGAAGGGGATCCTGTGGGCGTACTTGCGGGCCACCGCGCCCAGCACGCCGTAGGTGGAGGCCACCGCGTTGCAGCCGCCCTCGATGGCGAGCTTCACGATGTTCTCCGGGTCGAAGTACGCGGGGTTCGGCGCGAAGGAGGCGCCGGCCGAGTGTTCGATGCCCTGGTCCACCGGCAGGATGGAAACGTACCCGGTGCCGGCCAGGCGGCCCGTGTTGAACAGGGCCTGGAGGCTCCGCAGCACCTGGGGGGAGCGGTCCGAGCCCGTCCAGACCCGGTCCACGAAATCCGGCCCGGGCAGGTGCAAATCTTTCGCCGGCACCTTGGCCTTGTGGTTCAGCAAGGAGTCCGCCTCCTTGCCCAGCAGTTCCATCACCTTCTTGTTCATCAGCATGATTCCCTCCGTGGTCAACGTGAAATCCGGGCCCCTTAGCGGCTTTGCCTTCTCAACTCTTGAGTTTGCGCCGAACCGGCTTCAGACGTTTCTTTTGTTCCTCCTCGAAGTGGCCCACGGCGCGGTATTTTTGGTACCGCTCCTCCAGGAGCCGCTCGGGCGGAAGTTCCTGCAGCTGCTTCAGGTGTTTCTTGAAAGCGTTCTTGACGGCCGCGGCGGCAACGTCCGGGTCGCGGTGGGCCCCGCCCAGGGGCTCGGGCACCACCTCGTCCACCAGGCCCAGCTCCTTCAGGTCCGGCGCGGTGAGCTTCAGGGCCTGGGCCGCGTCCGGCGCCTTGGCCGCGTCCCGGTACAGGATGGAGGCGCAGCCTTCCGGCGAGATCACCGAGTACCAGGCGTTCTCCAGCATCAGGAGCCGGTCCCCCACGCCGATGGCCAGGGCCCCGCCCGACCCCCCCTCCCCGATCACGCAGCACACGATGGGCACGGTGAGTTGGGCCATCTCTCTTAAATTTTCCGCGATGGCCGTGGCCTGGCCCCGTTCCTCGGCCCCGATGCCCGGGTACGCGCCCGCGGTGTCGATGAAGCACAGGATCGGAAGGCCGAAACGCTCGGCCAGTCGCATGAGGCGCAGGGCCTTGCGGTAGCCTTCGGGGTGCGGCATGCCGAAGTTGCGGGCCATGGACTCCTGCAGGGTGCGGCCCTTCTGATGCCCCAGGACCAGGACCGGGTCCCCGTCCAGGTACGCCAGCCCGCCCACCACGGCCTTGTCCTCGGCGAAGTGCCGGTCCCCGTGCAGCTCCGTGAAGTCGGTGAAGACCCGCTCCACGTAGTCCAGGGCGTAGGGCCGGCGCGGGTGGCGCGCCATCTGCACGCGCTGCCAGGGCGTCAGGCTGCCGTAAATCTCTTTCTTGAGCTCCTCGCACCGGTCCAGGAGCGCCCGCACCTCGTCCGTCATCTGGGTCACGCCGTTGGACTTGACCATCTCCTGGAGCTGGCGGATGTGGTCCTCCAGGTCCAGCACGGGCTTCTCGAAATCATACCCCCGGAAGGTCGGGGTCTCGACGGTGGCGGTCTTTTCTTCCACGGGCTCGGTCCTGGTCCGGGCTTCAGAAGCTCCCGAAATAGTTCACGCGCACGATGCGTTCGGCCTTGCGGCCCGCGGCCCAGAGGTCCCGACCGGCCACGTCCACGGACACGCTGGGGGTGATGAAGTACCGCCCGCCCAGGTTCATCCGGTTCCGCCGCGCGACGCGGACGTTGTCCACCTCGAAGGTCAGGCCCAGCGCGTCCTCATACAGGTAGTTGACGCCCGCGAAGGCGAAGACCTTGTCGTCCGAGAAATCGTAGATGTTGCCGCCGCCGTGGAGGGTCAGGTGCGGCACCAGGATTTCCCCGCTCCCCGCCAGGTACAGGCCCTTCTCCCGCTGGGAATACTTGTCCGTCTTCTCGTCGAAGAAATAGCCCTGCCCGTCGTACCCCAGGGCCAGGGCGGGCAGGTGGCGCTTGCCGTCGAAAAGCCGGAACTTCACGTTCAGGGTCGGGCGGTTGAGGTCCACCGTGTCCGCGCCGATGAACCGCTCCGCGTCCAGGCCGAACCCCACGTTGAGGCGCGGGAACACCCCGAAAGCCGCCTTGGTGAGCACCCCGCCGCCGGAGTAGAGCCGGAAGGACAGGTCGTACCCGTAGTGGTCCACCGTGTCGGCGGTGGGGATGTCGATCAGGTACGTGGCCGGGCCCGCGGCCCGGGCCAGGGCCGGGCCCGCCAAGAGCAGGCCGCAAAGAGCCGCGTTCGCCAGGCGTCTCACGGCAGGGCCTCCACCCGGTCCAAAAGGGACTTGATCGCGGTCTTCACATACCCCTCCGGTTCCTGTTTTTCGATTTCACGCAACGGCGATGCCAAAGGTTTGTCCGCCATGTCCCCCAGGGCCTGCACCGCCGCCACCCGCGCCCCGCCGTCCGCGGCCTTGTTTTCCAAAACCTGCAGGGCGGCGTCCCGTCCGGCCTTGCTCCCCTGCCGGGCCAGGGCATGGGCCGCGGCCACGCGCAGCTCCGCCGGCGACTTTTCTTTCAGGAATTTCTTGAACGCGGACGCCGAAGCCTCGTCCTTCAGCTTGCCCAGGGCCTGCACCCCGGCCACCTGGACCGACACGTCCTTGTCCTTGAGCAGGGGCCGCAGGGCCGGCGCGGCCGCGGGGTCGCCGGCCTCGCCCAGGGCGTGGGCCGCGGCCTTCCGGAAGGACGGCGAAGGATCGGCGTTCAGCGCCTCGATCAGGGCCGGGACCGCCAGGGGCGACCGCACGGAAGAGAGCGCCTGGCAGGCGGAAAAACGGGTCCCCGGATCCTTGTCTTTCAAGGCCTTGGCCAAGCCTTCGGCGCTGGCCGGATCGCCCAAAAACCCCAGCGCCACGGCGGCGGACTGCCGCACCTGGGAGTCCGGGTCCTCGGCGAGGAGG
>CAZAEL010000083.1:1664-5237 GCA_964484135.1 uncultured Elusimicrobia bacterium | reverse complement strand
TCAAAGAACACCCGTTGCTGGTCGTAGGGGGACACGGGGTTGCGGTAATAGTCCAGCCCGATCTCGCCCAAGGCCACGGCCTGCGGGTGTTTGAGGACCTCCCGGAGCCGCCAGGGCAGGTCCTTGTCCGCCTTGTCCGCGTGATGCGGGTGGCAGCCCGCGGTCCAGAACACCCGGCCCGGGTTTTGCTCGGCGAGTTCGCGGGCCCGGGCCCATTCGGATTCCTGGTCGGCAATTTCCACGATGGCGGCCAAGCCCGCGGCCCAGGCCCGTTCCAGGGCCTGGGGCCTGTCCTGGTCGAACTTGGCGTCCGCCAGATGGCAGTGGGTGTCCACCAACATCAGGGCTTGGGCTCTTTGCGCGGGAAGAGCGGCGCGCCTTTCTGAACGGGCTGGTCGTCGCGGAACCCGAAGGCTCCGCCGCGGAGGATTTCGGACGCGGCCGCGGCGATGGGTTCGGTTTCGCCCAGTTGCCGCCACATCTCCGCGGTGACGTTGGGCATGAAGGGATGGAGCGCCACGGCCGCCAGCTTCAGCACCCGCAGCACGTCGTGCAGGGTGTGGCGGGTCTGCAGGGGATCGGTCTTGGCCGTCTTCCAGGGAGCCTTTTCATCGATGTATTTGTTGCCCGCGTCCACCAGGTGGAAGACCTGCTGCAACGCCTCGTGGAAGGCCAGCCGGTCCATGGCCTTGTCCAGCTTGTCCAGCCAGGGGCTCAGCATTTTTTCGCTCAAGAGGTCGTGGCCGGACCGCAGGGATGGAATTTTGCCTTCGCAGTTTTTTTCCACCAGGTTCAGCGTCCGGTTGAGCAAATTTCCCAGCGCGTTGGCCAGCTCCGCGTTGTACCGGCCCAGGAGGGCCTTGCGGGAGAAGTCCCCGTCCCCGCCGAAGGGCACCTCCCGCAGGACGAAGTAGCGCAGCGCGTCCGCGCCGATCCCGTCCCCGCCGTATTCGTCCATGACCCGGTGGGGGTCCACCACGTTGCCCTTGGACTTGGACATCTTGTCCCCCTCCACGGTCCACCAGCCGTGGGCGAAGACCCGGCGCGGCAGGGGCAGGCCCAGGGCCAGGAGCATGGCGGGCCAAATAACCGTGTGGAAACGGAAGATCTCCTTGCCCACCAAATGCACGTCCGCGGGCCACGGGCCTTCGCCCGTTTTGAACGGGTAACCCGCCGCGGTGATGTAGTTCAGGAGGGCGTCGAACCAGACGTACACGGTGTGGCCGGCGTCTCCGGGCACGGGCACGCCCCACTTGACCTTGGTGCGGGACACGGACAAATCCTTCAACCCGTCCTTGACGAAATTGATGATCTCCTGGGCCCGGTGCGAAGGCTGGAGGAAGTCCGGGTTTTTTTCGAAATGCGCCAGGAGGGGTTTTTCGTACGCGGAGAGCTTGAAGAAATAGCTTTCCTCTTTGAGTTTTTCCACGGGACGGCCGCAGTCCGGGCATTTGCCGTCCTTGAGCTCCGTCTCGGACCAGAAGGTTTCGTCCGGCACGCAGTACCAGCCTTCGTACGCGCCCTTGTAGATGTCCCCCTTTTGCCGGAGCGCGTCGAAGACCGCTTGCACCACTTTTTCGTGGCGGTCCTCCGTGGTGCGGATGAAGTCGTCGTGCGTGATGCCCAGCCGTTCCCACAAACGCCGGAACTCCGCCACGACGCGGTCGGCGTACGCCTGCGGGGTCTGGCCCCGGTCCGCGGCGGCCTGGGCGATCTTGGAGCCGTGCTCGTCGGTGCCGGTCAAAAAGAAGACCGGTTCCCCCCGCAGGCGCTTCCACCGGGCCAGCACGTCCGCGGCGATGGTGGTGTACGCGTGCCCGATGTGGGGCACGTCGTTGACGTAGTAGAGGGGCGTGGTGAGGTAGAAAAGCTTGCTCATGGGAAAAGAGAGGGACGTTGATAAGATGACGGGTTGATAAGTTGATGACGTCGCGCCTTTCCTTTTAGCGACATATCATCCCCGTTGTTTTTTCGCTTCCCACCGCAGCCGCAGGAGCAGGGTTTCCAGGACGAGTTGGGACGACACGTTTTGCTGGATCTGGTGAAGGGCGTCCAGGACCCGGCGGACCTCCGCCTCCTCCCGCCGGCCCTGGCGCAGATCTTCCTGGAATTGGGCCAAGAGGCGGCGCAGGAAATCCTGGGCCGCGGCCCGGCCGCCGCGGGGGTTGTGGAACTGCTCGGTCCAGGACAACAGCTCGCTCAGGGGCGCCGCCTCCCAGTCGAAGTCCATCCCTTCTCCCCCCTCCAGAAGGGTCCGGGCCCGGCTCAAGGAGCCTTCGGCCAGGCGGGCGATCCGCCCGGCTTCTTCGTCCGTCACGCCCGTGGGGCCCTGTTGCAGGAGTTCGGCCACCGCGGCGGCGGGCAGGGGCCGGAACCGCACCCACTGGCAGCGGGACCGGATGGTGTCCAGGAGCTGGCCCGCGTCCAGGGCCAGGAGGACCAGGTGGGTCCGGGGCGGGGGCTCTTCCAGGATTTTCAGGAGCGCGTGGGCCGCGGCCTCCACCAGTTTGTCCGCCGGCTCCAGGAACGCGATCTTGGCCCGGCCCTCCAGGGGTTTGAGCCGCAGCATATGCTCCATGTCCCGCACCGTGTCGATTTTGATGGACCGCTGTTTGTCCACGGGCTCGTTCAGGAGCCGGGCCTGGTGCTCGAAGCCGATCCACAAAACGTCCGGGTGGTTGCGGGCCTGGATCTTGCGGCAGGCGGCGCAGGTCTCGCAGGCCCCGCCGGGCGTCGCGGGCGACGCGCAGTTGAGGGCCTTGGCCCACTGCAGGGCCGTGGCGCGTTTGCCCACGCCCTCCGGGCCCACGAACAGGTACGCGTGGGGCACCCGGCCGGACCGGAAGGCGGAAAGCAGGATTTGGCAGGCCTGGTCCTGGCCGCGGATGGTCTCGAAGCCGGTGCCGGCCAGGGCCGCGTCCGTGGGCTGGGCCGCCGGAGAAAAAAGGCTCTCCGCCATCAGGAGGGTTTTCCCTGGCGGGCCGCGGCGAGGCGGTTTTGCACGGCGGCGATCACGCGGGCGTGGACCCTGGCCACGCCGGATTCCCAGGGGATGAGGCGGATGCGGCCCGGTTCGCGGCGGGCCAGGGCATGGTACCCCCGCCGGACCCGCTGGTGGAAGGACAGGGGCTCCCGTTCCAACCGGTCCCCGCCGCGGCTGCGGCGGGCGTGGGCCGCCAGTCTTTTCTTGAGGGCCCGGGCCCGGCCCAGGCCTTGCCGGGCGGGCGCGTCCAAAAGCAAAGTGAGATGGGGTTTAAGGCCGCCCGCGGCCACGCGGTTGAGGGCCCGGATCACGGACAAGGGAAGGCCCCGGCCCCAGCCCTGGTACGCCTCCGTGGCGTCGGTGAAGCGTTCGCACACCACCACGCGGCCCCGGGAGAGCGCCGGACGCACCACTTCGGCCATGTGCTGGGCCCGGGCCGCCTCGTACAGGAACAGCTCCGCGACGGGATGGACCCGGCTCCGGGGGTGGAGCAGGACGCGCCGCACCGTCTCGGCGATGCGGGTGCCGCCGGGCTCCCGGGTACGGACCACGTCCAGGCCTCGGCGCCGCAGCCAGCCGCAGAGCAGGCG
>CAZAEL010000083.1:0-1564 GCA_964484135.1 uncultured Elusimicrobia bacterium | reverse complement strand
CCCTTCCGGACCTTCCAAGGTGATAAAAAATCCCTTAGGCATAACCGGTCCTCCAGGGAGCCGGGGCTCGCGCCGACGCTCGCCCGTGCCTGGACGCGTCGCGGCCTATTCGCCGCGACAGGCGCCCATCCGGGCCTTCCAAGGGGATGAAGAAACCTTTTGTCATCGGAGAGATTTTGACGAGAATTTTTTCAGTTCAGGCGTGAAGACGGAACGAGGGTATTGAAGCAAAAAGGGCGGGGAGGGTCAAACAGGGCGGAAGCGGGAAAGTCGGATAAAAGGGGGACCGCTACCAGATGTCCCGGGCCGTGGCCAGGACCACCTGCTCGTGGGACACGAACCCCTTGAAGCTGCCCTGGGCCACCATGACCAGCCGGATGAACACCTGTCGGGCGCTGTTGGGCCCCACGGCCACGATTTCAAAGCCGGAAGGGAAGTCCCCCGCGGCCGTGCCGAAGACCGGGACCGCGTGCGTTGGGTTGAAGGTCCCGCCGGTGTTGGGGCAGACGGAATAGCGGTACCCGCCCGCGGTGAGGCCGGTCTTGAAGTCCATGATCCGTTCGGCGGATTGCTTGGGGATGTTGTGGCCGGCGTTGGCCGTGATGTTCCCCCCGGACGACAGGTCGTAGAAGGCGGCGTTGACCGACGTGGCGGAGGCGTTCCAGGCGTACAGGACGTTGTTGCCGTACAGACCCGCGGCCGCGCTGGAACGTTTGACCCCGTCCGTGATGTTGGCGAGCTGTTCGTGGTCCGCGTACGGGACGCTCTCCCAGTGCCAGAGCTGCCGCTTGACCTTGTCGGCGATGGCGCCGCCGGCCGTGTCCGGGGCCAGGTAGTAATAGTGGAAATGGTACCGGTCGATGCGGACGGTGGAGGTGGCGCCCAGGCTGTCCGCGACCGCCAGGTCCAGAGGGGTGTCCACGCTGGCGAAGAAAAGGCTGTTGCCCACGCTGGTGGAAAAGAACACCGTGGTCCCGGGAGAAAGGGAGCCGTTCTCCTCCATGACGGGCAGCTTGCTGCCGGCCAGCGCCGCGGGCGCGCCGGAGAGCTGGACCCGCGCGAGGAAGGCCGTGTCGTTGGCGGTGTTCTCGAAGATGCGCTTGCTCTCCAGCAGGTCGTGCTGGACCTGGTTGACCGCTTTCTGTGCCCCGTTCTTGAGGGAGGAATGGGCCTCGGAGGAGGTGAGCCCCCGCTGGGTCACGGTGAAGACCGGCACCACGGCCAGCACCAGGATGGCCAGGATGGCGGAGGTGATGAGCAGCTCCACCATGGTGATGCCGCGGCGGTCCGCGGCGGGGAAGACGCTACCGCTTGATGTAGATCTGCCGTTGATGGTAGGCGTAGTGCAGGGGGAAATCTTCACGGTATCCTTCCACGCGCAAGAGGTAGTTGCCCTCGCCCAGGCCCGACACGCTCCACGTCACGGGGCTCGTGGCGCCGTGCCCGAAGCCCGTGTCCTTGACGCCGGCCTGGGCGGTCATGTTGTCTTGGACGAACTTCCACGTCTGGCCGTTGTCCGGGGAGTACTTGACATTATAGGTCAGGGTGGCGGTGGAAGCAAACC
>CAZAEL010000082.1:0-5725 GCA_964484135.1 uncultured Elusimicrobia bacterium | reverse complement strand
CGATGAGAACAAGCAGCAGGGCATGGCCGTGACGCGCCAGCGCAAGCTGGCCATCGCGGAGCGGAGCTACAAGCTCCTGACCGAAAAGTACGGCCTGGCGCCGGAAGACTTGATCTTCGACCCCCTGGTTTTTCCCATCGCCACGGGAGACGTGAACTACATCGGCTCGGCGCAGGAGACCATCGAAGGGGTGCGGCTCATCAAGCGGGCCTTTCCCCGGTGCAAGACCATTTTGGGCATCAGCAACGTGTCCTTCGGCCTGCCGGAGGCGGGCCGCGAGGTGCTGAACGCGGTGTACCTGTACCACAACGTGCAGGCCGGCCTGGACATGGCCATCGTCAACTCCGAGAAGCTGGCCCGGTACCCCTCCATCCCGGAGAACGAGAAAAAGCTGGCCAACGACCTGCTCTTCTCCACGCGGGAGACCTCCGAGGCGGCGGTGGCGGCCTTCGCCAACCATTTCCGCGCCAAGCAGGCCACGAAGAAAGCGGACAACCGCTCGGCCCTTCCCATCGACGAGCGCCTGCCGCGGAACGTGATCGAAGGCTCGAAAGAAGGCCTGACCGAAGACCTGGACGCCCTGCTGAAGCAGGGGAGGAGGCCCCTGGACATCATCAACGGCCCCCTGATGAAGGGCATGGACGAGGTGGGGCGGCTCTTCGGCAAGAACGAGATGATCGTGGCCGAAGTCTTGCAGTCCGCGGAGGTCATGAAGGCCGCGGTGGCGCACCTGGAGCCCCACATGGACAAGAGCGACGCGGCCAGCCGGGGGAAGATCCTGCTGGCCACGGTGAAGGGGGACGTGCACGACATCGGCAAGAACCTGGTGCACATCATTTTGAAGAACAACGGCTATGAGATCGTCGACCTGGGCATCAAGTGCCCGCCCGAGGAGCTCATCAAGGCCGTCCGGCAGCACGACCCCGACATGATCGGGCTGTCCGGGCTCCTGGTGAAGTCCGCCCAGCAGATGGTGGTGACCGTGGAAGATTTGAAAACGGCGGGCATCGACCTGCCCGTGCTGGTGGGCGGGGCCGCCTTGTCCGAAAAGTTCACGGCCTCCAAGATCGCGGTGCAGTACGGCAAGACGGTGTTCTACGCCAAGGACGCCATGTCCGGCCTGGACCTGGCCAACCGGTTCATGGACCCCATGGAAAGGGACGCCCTGCTCAAGAAGAACGCCGAGACACAGGCGCGCCTGCGGGCCGCGGGCCTGGCGCCGGCCGCGTCCGCCCCGGCCGCGGCGCCGGGCGTTTCCAAGGTGAAACGGAACTACACCCCGCCCCAGCCGCCCGACCTGAAGCTGCACGTGCTGAAGGATTTTTCCGTGGACGAAATTTTCAAGTACATCAACCCGGTGATGCTGTACGGCAAGCACCTGGGCCTGCGGGGCCAGCTCCAGCGGCTCCTGACCCGCAAGGACGAGAAGGCCGAAAAACTCCACCGGGCCGTGACCGAGCTGCAGGCCGAGATCGTGGCCAAAAAACTGCTCAAGCCCCGCGCCACCTGGAAGTTCTTCGCGGCGCAGTCCGACGGAGACCGGGTCTTGGTGTACGACTCGCCCGCGGGGAAGAAACTTTTGGACACCTTTGAGTTTCCGCGGCAGTCCGGCGGGGAATTCCTCTGCCTGAGCGACTACGTCCTGCCCAAGTCCGGGGGCAAGATGGATTATTTGGCCATGTTCGTGGTGACCTGCGGCGACCAGGTCAAGGAGATTTCCGCGGAATACCGGGAAAAGGGGGACTACTTCAAGTCCCATGCCATCCAGGCCATCGCCATCGAGTCCGCCGAGGGGTTCGCGGAGCTTCTGCACGACCGCATCCGCACCATGTGGGGCATCGGCGACCCGCCGGACATGACCATCCAGGACAAGCTCCAGACCAAGTACCGGGGCATCCGGGTGAGCTTCGGCTATCCCGCCTGCCCCAACATGGAGGACCAGGTCAAGCTCTTCCGGCTCCTGGAGCCGGAAAAGTCCCTGGACGTGCGCCTCACGGAAAACAACATGATGGAGCCCGAGGCCAGCGTGTCGGCCCTGGTGTTCCACCATCCGGAAGCCCATTACTTCAGCGTCCTGGAGAACGCGGTTTCCTCCCCGGCGTGACGATGGCCGCCCACGCCCCCACGCCCGAGTCCCTTTCCTGGACGCACAAGGTCCTGCGCGCGGACCCGTTCCGCCTGTTCTTTCCGCTGGGCGCGCTGGCCGGCGTTGTCGGCGTGGGGGAATGGCTCTTCTGGACCGTGGGCCGGCCCGTGGACATGATCGGGTTCCTGCACACCACCCTGCAGAGCCAGGGCTTCCTGGCGCTCTTCGTGTTCGGGTTCCTGCTCACGGCCCTGCCGCGGTTTTCCGGCGCGGGGTACGCGGAGCCCTGGGAAACCCTGGCCGCCCTGGCCGGGGCCTTGACGTTTTTGGGCGGGTCCCTGGCCCGGTCCTGGACGCTGGCCCAGGCGGGTTTTCTCTTTATGCAGGGATCGGTGTGGGTGTTCGCCCTCAGGAGGCTCGTCCGGAGCACCAAGGCCATCCCGCCGTCCTTTCCCCTGCTGGGGCTGGGCATGCTCCACGCCTTTGCCGGGTCCCTGATCCTGGCCTTCACACAAATGGGCCAGGTGAATTTCGACCTGTTCCTGGTGGGGCGGCAGATGGTCCAGCTGGGTTTCCTGTTGTGCATGGTGCTGGGGGTGACCGGCAAGCTGGCGCCCTTCCTCATGGGATACGCCGGGGACCCCCGGGAGGAACAGGCCCCCCCCGGGTTTCCGCCCCTGAAGCTGGCCGCGCCCCACGTGCTCACCGGGCTTTTGATCTTCGCCGGTTTCTTCACGGAGCCCCATTGGCCCCGGGCCTCGGCCCTGGCGCGGGCCTTTCTGGCCACGGCCCACCTTCTGACGTACGCCCGCATCGGCCGCCTGCCCGCGAAGCGGACCGCCGTCATCCTCTTTTTCTGGCTTTCCTGCTGGCTGACGCCCCTGGGCCTGTGGGCCGCGGCGCTCTGGCCCGCGTACCGCGTGGCGGCCCTGCACGTCACGTTCGTGGGCGGGTTCAGCCTCATGATCTTTTCCTTCGGCCTCTTGGTGACCTTCAGCCACACGGGCCGGGCCGCGCTTTTGAACGGCCCTTTGCGCCCGCTCAAGGCCGCGGGGTTCCTGACCCTGGGGGCGGCGGCCCTGCGCGCGTCCGCGGACCTTTTTCCGGCGCACATCAAGGCGCTGCTTCACAACGCCGCGGGCCTGTGGGTGCTGGCCGCGCTGGTCTGGCTGGGGTACGCGCTGTGGGCGCGGGTGCCGTCCCGCGGTACGCGGGTGGAGATGTGCTGAGATGATCTATTTCGACTACAACGCCACCACGCCCGTGCGCCGGGAGGTCCTGGAGGCCATGCGGCCCTTTTTGGACGCCCACGGCGTCTTCGGCAACCCTTCCAGCATCCACACCACGGGCCAGCAGGCCCGCGCCGCCCTGGAACGGGCCCGCGAGCAGGTGGCGGCGCTCCTGGGCGCGGCCGACCCGTCGGAGATCGTCTTCACCTCCTGCGGCACGGAGTCAGACAACTGGGCCATCAAGGGCGCGGCCCTGGCCCACAAGGACAAGGGCCGGCACATCGTCACCAGCGCCGTGGAGCACCACGCCGTGCTCAACACCTGCAAGTATCTTGAGGAAGAACACGGCTTCCAGGTCACGTACCTTCCCGTGGACGACCACGGCCTGGTGGACCCCGCGGACCTCAAAAAGGTCCTGCGGGACGACACCATCATCGTCAGCGTCATGGCGGCCAACAACGAGATCGGGACCGTGGAGCCCATCGAGGCGCTGGGAAAGATCTGCCGGGAGCGGCGCGTGCTGTTCCACACGGACGCGGTGCAGGCCGCGGGCAAAATCCCGCTGGACCTCAAGAAACTGCCCGTGGACATGCTGTCGATTTCGGGACACAAGCTGTACGCGCCCAAGGGCGTGGGCGCGCTGTACATCCGCCAGGGGGTGCGCATCCATTCCCTGCTGCACGGCGGGGCCCACGAAAAGAACCGCCGGGCCGGCACCGAGAACCTGCCCGGCGCGGTGGCGCTGGGCGCGGCCTGCGAGCTGGCCCAAAAGGAGATGGCGCGGGAGGAGCCCCGCCTGCGGAAATTGAGGGACCGGCTCGAAAAAGGGATTTTGAAGCGCGTGTCGTACGTGCGCGTGAACGGACACCCCACGGAGAGGCTCTCCAACACCACCCACCGGACCTTTGAGTGCGTGGAGGGGGAGGGGCTCTTGCTGGCCCTGGACCAAGCCGGCTTCACCCTGCACAAGGCCAAACTGCCGGGGCTGGAGGTGTCCACGGGCTCGGCCTGCGCCTCCGGGATTTTGGAGCCTTCCCACGTGCTCCGGGCCATCCGCGTGCCGCCGGAGATGATCCACGGCAGCGTGCGTTTTTCCCTGGGGCTCTACAACACGGAGGAGGACGTGGACCAGGCTTTGGAGGTGCTGCCCAAGGTGGTGGAACGGCTGAGGGACCTTTCGCCCCTGTGGGAGGACAAAATACAGGGATTAGGGGCCAGGGACTAGGGACCGGCAAACGGAAGAGGAGACATCATGTACACGCCGAAAGTCATGGACCATTTTCAAAACCCCCGCAACGCGGGCGAGATGGCGGACGCCAGCGCCGTGGGGCGCGCGGCCTCGGGCATCCACGGGGACGTGCTCCAGCTTTACCTGAAGATCGAAGGGGACAAGGTGGTCAAGGCCAGCTTCAAGACCTTCGGCTGCGGCGCGGCCATCGCCACGTCGTCGCTTTTGACCGAGATGGTGAAGGGGAAAACCCTGGACGAGGTGAAGAAGATCACCAACCAGCAGGTGGCCGACGCCCTGGGGGGCCTGCCGCCCATCAAGATGCACTGCTCGGTGCTGGCGGAGCAGGCGTTGAAGGCCGCCTTGGAGGATTACGAAAAGCGGAAGGCGAAAAAAGCCTAGTACAAATCCAACGAATTCTTTGTCATCGCGAGGCCCGCGGTATTTGTGGGCCGTGGCGATCTTGCCTTAAAGCCGGATTGCTTCGTCGCGCGACATCGCTCCTCGCAATGACATCATTTTTTTGGGGGGGCGTTAGTCTTTCGCTGGAAGGAATTCCGCCACGGACTGCTTCACGCCCCGGTTTTGCCGCGCCCGCCGGGTCGCCCGCCAGATGACCCACCCCGCCCCCCGCACCACCAGCCAATAAATCCACTTCGGGGCGAACTCCGACGCCGCCATCAGCCGCAGGAAGAACCGGTCCGCGTCCCGCCGTTTGAGCGGCAGGCCGTCCGGCAGGAATTGATAGAGCGCGTCGTGCACCAGGGAGGCGTAATAGGTCTTGGGCCGGCCCGTGGCCGCGCTCACCACGCCCTCGGGCGTTCCCACCAAGATATCGAACAGGCAGAACTTGGGGCTGCACCCGTTCCAGGTGTACCCCTCGGTGACCGTGATCTTCCCGTCCTTTTCCACGACCAGGCGGATGACGCCGGTCTTGTCCCGGAAAAAGAGGTCCTCCGGCACGGGGTGTTGTGAATCCCAGGTGAAGTTGCGGTCCAGTTTGTAGAGCCAGCGGACGCTGTTTTTGCAGAACATGGAAGGCCCCTTATGGCTCCCCGGCGGCCTTCCGGGCAACCACGTGATATTCGCTTTGGACCATGCCGCCCGGATAGGGCCGGGTGGCCCCAGGGTTCAGCCGGATGTCCTGCGGCAACGGGCCGAACAGGGGAATCCCCGGCCCGA
>CAZAEL010000081.1:0-6036 GCA_964484135.1 uncultured Elusimicrobia bacterium | reverse complement strand
TTTCTCCCCGTGGGGCCGTCATGAGAGGAGGCGTTTTTGGGGAGACGGAGGCGACGCCTGTCTGATCCCTCCCGTGGGAAGTCCAGGGAGGGGAGTTGGGTCGCCGCCCCAAAAACGCCGACCGAATGGCCCCCTCGGGGCGCGTTTCTTTTTCGTCCCTTTTCTTTGCGCGACCAAAGAAAAGGGACCCGGGGGCATGGGGGTGGGAAACCCCCGATTGCTATTTAGACTTGCGGGAAAACAGCGAGGGGACGCTGAAAAAAATACGCCTCCACCGGAGGTTCCTGGGCCAGAGGGTGAAACCGACGCCCAGGAGGACGAACGCCCCGCAGGCGCGGGCGAAAAGGTCCCCGTGCCGCACGTAAAACGTTTCCTCGGCCATGGGCCGGGGGGTCCCCCACAACACGGTCCGCTCCAGGAGGCGGCTCTCCGCGGACACGCGGCCCCGGGGGTCGATGAACCCGGAAATCCCGGTGTTGGCGGCCCGGACCACCCAGGTGCGCGTTTCCACGGCCCGCAGGACGCTCGCGATGAAGTGCTGGCGGGGCGCGGCCGTGTCCAGGTACCAGCCGTCGTTGGTCATGTTCACGGTGGCCTGGGCCCCCCGTTGCACGAACCCGGACACGATGTCCGGAAACAAGGATTCAAAACAGATGTTGGCGCTGAAAGGGAACCCCGGCATCTCGAACACGGTCCAGTCCTGGGAGCCGGCGAAGTCCCCCAGCTCGTTCAGGACCTGGATCCAGCGGGCGAACACTTTTGGCAGGGGCACGAACTCGCCGAAGGGCACCAGGTGGCGCTTGCGGTACTGGCCCAGGAGCTGTCCGTCGGGCGAAAACAGGAAGGCCGCGTTGTAATCGGAGGTCCCCTGGTGGCTGGCCGCCCCGGCCAGGAGCGGAACGCCGGCGTCGCGGGCCAACCCCTGCAGCCAGCCCAGGTATTGCGGTTCGTTGGGCACCCATCCCGGCACCGAGGTCTCGGGCCAGACGATGAGCTTGGCCCCGCCCGCGGCCGCCTCGTGGGTCAGGGCCTCGTACGCGCGCCGGATGTCCTCCTCGTACGTCTGGTCCCATTTCTTGTATTGGTCGATGTTCCCCTGGGCCACGGCCACGGACAGGGCCGGTCCCGCGGCCTGCAGGGGCCGGCGGTCCAGTTGCCGGGCGGACACGAAGAAAAGGGTCAATAAGATCAAAGCGGGCGCCAGCCGCCGCCCCTTGTCCCAATGTTTCTCCCGGAAGTCCCGGGCCAGCAGGGCCAGGCAGGCGTTGGCCAGGACAATGAAAAAAGAGACGAGGTACGCCCCCCCGACTTCCGCCGGGGCCAGCAAGGCGGGTCGGTTCCACTGGGAGCTCGCCAGGAGCAGCCAGGGAAAGCCCGTGAACCAATGGCTCCGGCCCCACTCCAGCGCGGCCCAGGCCGCGGCGGCCAGCAGGGGGCGGGCCATGTCCGGGACCCCTTGAAACAGCCGGACCAGCAGGCCGAAGGCGCCCCAGTACAGGGCCATGTACGCGGACAGGGAAACCAGGGCCAGGCCGCTGACGAAAACGTTGACCTGGGCGGCGCGGCAGGTGGGATAGACCCAGTACAGGGTCCCCAGGTTGGCGGCGAACCCCGCGGCCAGGGACCAAAGGCCGGCGTCCTTGAAGGAAAGGCCGGGCAGGAGGACGAGCAGGGGCGCCAGGCAGACCCAGGCCAGGAACCAGGCGTTCCATTCCGGGAAACACAATATATAGAGAATTGAGGAAAGGAGGACAGGTGCTGCCGTGCTGCAGTGCTTCGGTGCTACGGTTAAAAACGAAAGGGTTGATTGTTCGGTTTTTGGCCTTGACGGCAGCACCGCAGCACGCCCGAACAGCGGCACTTTGTTACTTGCCGCAGCACTTCTTGTATTTCTTCCCGCTCCCGCAGGGGCAGGGGTCGTTGCGGCCGATCTTCTTGACCTCGGGCAGGACCGCGGTCTTGGCGCCGGCGGCGGGCAGGGCCGCGGTGCGGATCAGGGGCGGGGCGGCCGGCGCCGCGGGTTCTCCGGCGGGCGCGGGCGTCCCGGCCTCGGGCTTCTCCGCGCTCATGACGCGCGGCGGACGGCGCGCCGGCTCCGGCGCCACCTGGATGCGGAACAGATACTCCAGGGTCTCCTCCCGGATGCGCTGCATCATGGCCTCGAACAGGTGGAAGCCTTCCTTCTGGAACTCGATCAAAGGGTCCTTCTGGCCGTAGGCCCTGAGGAAAATGCCTTTTCGCAGCTGCTCCAGGTACGTCAGGTGCTCCACCCAGGCCGTGTCCATCACCTGCAGGAGGACCAGCCGGCCCAGCCGCTCGAAGGTGTCCGGCCCCAGCTCCTCCCGGCGCTTCTCAAAGGCCCGGTCCAGCCGTTCGGACAGCTCGTCCTTCAGGTTCTCCGGCGTCCGGTAGTCCTCGAACTTGAAGGTGAAGGCCAGCCCGAAGCTCCGCTGGAGCCAGGCCGCCAGGCTCTGGCCGTCCCACTGCTCGGGCAGGGCCTTTTCCGGCGCCCAGGAGGCGATCTTCTCCTCCAGGGACTCCTTCATCATGTCGTTGAAGCGGGGGGCCAGGTTCTCCCCGTCCAGGATGGCGTTGCGCAGGGCGTACACCGCCTCGCGCTGCTTGTTCATCACGTTGTCGAAGTCCAAAAGCTGTTTGCGGATGTCGAAGTTCATGGCCTCGACCTTGCGCTGGGCGTTCTCGATGGCCTTGTTCACCCACGGGTGCTGGATGTCCTCCCCCTCCTGCATGCCCAGCTTGCCCATGATGTTGGAGATCCGCTCCGACCCGAAGAGCCGCATCAGCTCGTCGTCCAGGGCCAGGTAGAACCGGGAGGAGCCGGGGTCGCCCTGGCGGCCCGACCGGCCCCGGAGCTGGTTGTCGATGCGCCGGGCCTCGTGCCGCTCCGTGCCCAGGATGTGCAGGCCGCCCAGCTCCCGCACCTGCGCGGCCTCGGCCTCCTGCGGCGGGTTCCCGCCCAGGACGATGTCCGTGCCGCGGCCCGCCATGTTGGTGGCGATGGTCACCGCGGCCCGGCGGCCCGCCTGCGCGATGATCTGGGCCTCCTGCTCGTGGTACTTGGCGTTCAAAACGTTGTGGGGGATGCCCTTGCGCCGCAGCATGGCCGAGAGCCGCTCGGACTTCTCGATGGAGCGCGTGCCCACCAGCACGGGCTGGCCCTTCTTCCACAGCTCCTCGATCTCCGCCACGATGGCGTCGAACTTCTCCCGCTCCGTGCGGAACACCCGGTCCGCCTCGTCCAGGCGGGCCAGGGGCCGGTTGGGCGGGATCTCCACCACGTCCAGCTTGTAGATCTTCCAAAACTCCTCCGCCTCGGTCAGGGCCGTGCCCGTCATGCCGGCCAGCTTCTTGTACAGCTTGAAGAAGTTCTGGAAGGTGATGGTGGCCAGGGTCTGGTTCTCCTCCTGGACGCGGATGCCCTCCTTGGCCTCCACGGCCTGGTGCAGGCCCTCGGACCAGCGGCGGCCCGGCATCAGGCGGCCCGTGAACTCGTCCACGATGATGACCTCTCCGTCCTTCACCACGTACTCCACGTCCTTCTGGTAGAGCTTGTGGGCCCGGATGGCCTGGCTGATGTGGTGCACCCACTCCCCGGAGATGTCGTCGTACAGGCTCTTCACGCCCAGCAGCTTCTCGCACTTGCTGATGCCCTGGTCCGTCAGGGTGGCGGTGTGGGCCTTCTCGTCCACGATGTAGTCGAACCCCGCGCCCAGGTCGATGCCCTTGTACTTGGCCTGGATCTCCTCGGCCTCGGTGATGATCCGCCCTTTGAGCTGTGGCACGATCCGGTTCACGATGTGGTACCGCTGGCTGGAGGCCTCGCCCGGGCCGGAGATGATGAGCGGCGTCCGCGCCTCGTCGATCAGGATGGAGTCCACCTCGTCCACGATGGCGTAGTGGAAAGGACGCAGGACCCGGTCCGCCTTGTCGCGCACCAGGTTGTCCCGCAAATAGTCGAAGCCGATCTCGTTGTTGGTGACGTACGTGATGTCCGACAGGTAGGCTTGGCGGCGCTCGTCGTTGGGCATGTCGTGCTGGACGAAGCCCACGGACAGGCCCAAAAATTCGAAGACCGGCCCCATCCAGTTGCGGTCGCGCTTGGCCAGGTAGTCGTTCACCGTGACCACGTGCACGCCCTTGCCCTCCAGGGCGTTCAGGTACGCGGCCAGGGTGGCCACCAGGGTCTTGCCCTCGCCCGTCTTCATCTCCGCGATCTTGCCCTGGTGCAGCACGATGCCGCCCACCAATTGGACGTCGTAATGGCGCAGGCCGATGGTGCGCTTGGCCGCCTCCCGCACCACGGCGAAGGCCTCGGGCAGGAGGCCGTCCAGCGCCTCCCCCCCGGCCAGGCGGTCGCGGAACTCCGCGGTCTTGGCCTTTAGGGCGGCGTCGTCCAGCGCCTCCGCGGCCGCGGCCCGCTCGTTCACGGCGCGCACCAGGGGATCCAGCTTCTTCAAGGTCCGCTGGTTCTGGGTGCCGAAAAAGATTTTGAGGACGGATTGGATCATGGGAGGGTTATTTTATCAGATATTGAGAGGTCCTTGGGGGCGCGGGCCGCCTTCTCGCAAAAGGCAAAGGAAAATCCTCCCCCGCGAGGGGGCGGTTTTGTCGCCGGACGACGGGAATGGCTGGGATAAGGCGGTTTTTGAGGTTAGGCGGAAACCTTCGTGACGTTGGCGGCCTTGGGGCCCTTGTCCGACTGGATCACCTCGAACTCCACGGCGTCGCCTTCGGCGAGGCTTTTGAAACCGTCGCTCTTGATGGAAGAATAATGCACGAACACGTCCCCGGAACCGTCCTCCCGGGCGATGAACCCGAACCCCTTCTGGTCATTGAACCACTTCACTTTTCCACGCAACTGAGCCACCTCTTTCTTGCCTTGCGGCCATGTATTGCGGCGCCACCCCCCGGTCGCGCCGCTGAAAAGCTGTTTGAGGTTACAAAAACCCCGTCGGTCCTGTCAATCAGGCCGGGCTTTCCAGGAGCCCGTTGACCGCGGCCACCAGCTCCGCCCCCTGGAACGGCTTGGCGATGGAGGCGCGCGCCCCGCTGCGGAAGGCGTCCTCGGCCGCGGGTTTCTGGGCCGGCGACGTCAGCGCCAGGATCCGCGCCCCCGGCTCCCGCGCCAGGATTTCCCGCATGGCCGCCAGCCCGTCCACGCGGGGCATGTTCAGGTCCATGGCCACCAGGTCCGGCCTGAGCTGGAAAAATTTGTCCACCGCTTCGCGCCCGTCCTGGGCCTCCCCCACCACGTCGAAGCCCGCCGCGGACAGGGCGGCCCGCGCCAGCAGGCGGATCAACCGGGAATCGTCGGCCACCAGCACCGTCTTGGCCATGGGGCCCTTTCTCTCTCGCGACAACGCCGCCCACGCGCCGGTTTTCCCGGCCGGGCCGGGTTCCGTTCCCCGCAGGTTTGAAATTTACTATAAAACCGCCCGCAAAGGCAATTTCGCCCGGGGCGCGGGGGGTCAGCGCGCGCCCTCCCGTTCCAGCATGCGCTTTTTCGCGGCCACCCCGCCCCGGCCCGAGTACCCGCCCAAGGCCCCGTCGGACCTGACCACCCGGTGGCAGGGCACAATGGGCGCGAAGGGGTTGGCCGCCAGCGCCATGCCCACGGCCCGGGCCGCGCCCGGGTTTCCGATTTTTTTGGCGATGTCGCCGTACGTGGACACTTTCCCCTTGGGGATCCGGGCGCAGGCGCGCCAGACGGCCTGGTAGAACGGGGGGTAGGTTTTCATTTTTTGTTCTATGTGTGATGGAAGTTTCATGGGTGGTCTCCCTTGATCTTTGATCGTCATCCTCGCGCTAGCGGGGACCCAGTATCGGTTGTTTCGTCATTCCCGCGAAAGCGGGAATCCAGATGGGAACTCTCTTTTGCGGGGGTTTCCCGCCCCCATGCCCCCGGCCCGCCGAAGGGGCTCCGCCCCTTCACCCGGACTTCGCCGGTGGCTGACCGGCGGCAGCCTACTTTCTTTTGCGCACCCAAAAGAAAGTAGGCAAAGAAAACGGTGCCCC
>CAZAEL010000080.1:0-6303 GCA_964484135.1 uncultured Elusimicrobia bacterium | reverse complement strand
AAGCAGGCCGTGGTCATGGGCCGCTCGCCTTTGGTGGGCAAGCCCCTGGCCCTCATGCTGCTCGCAGCGGACGCCACCGTGACCCTGGCCCATTCCCGCACCAAGGACGCGGGGGCGGTGTGCCGCGGCGCGGACATTCTGGTGGCGGCCATGGGCGTGCCCCGGTACATCAAGGCCGACATGGTGAAACCCGGGGCCGCGGTGGTGGACGTGGGCATTTCCCGCACGGACGCGGGCCTGATCGGGGACGTGGACTTTGCCGCGGTCAAGGAAACGGCCGGCGCCGTCACGCCCGTGCCCGGCGGCGTGGGCCCCATGACCGTGGCCATGCTGCTCTGGAACACGGTCCGGGCGGCGGAAAAGGGGCTTTCCAAAAACCCTTGATTTTTTCCCCTCCCCCTGGTACACTTGAAGGGTAAGCTTGAAAGTACAGCACCAATGCTCCATAGCTAAATTCAAAACAGAGAAACCGCGGAGGCTGGATTTCCAGCCGGCGCGGTTTTTTTTGTGGCGGCGGGGTACTTCAAAGTTCTCTTACAGAGGAAGGTGATCCATCAGTGAAAGGCAAAGTCAAGTGGTTCAACGCCAGCAAGGGGTACGGCTTCATCACGACGGAGGAAGGCAAGGACGTGTTCGTCCACTACTCGGCCATCCAAGGGGAGGGTTATAAGTCCCTGGACGAGGGCCAGGCGGTGGAGTTCGAAGTCACCTCCGGTCCGAAAGGCCCGGCCGCGGCCAACGTCGTCAAGGCCTAATAACGTTTAAACAAAGAGTCCCCCGTCGGTCTTTTGGGCGGGGGATTCTTTTTTCCCGTCGGAGGTCGAGAGGGCCCTTTCATGAGGCGTCTGCCCCGTTGGTTCAGGCCCGAGGTCGAAGGCCTGCCCCTGATTTTGGTGTCGTCCCACGCGCTGGTGGCGCTGTTCGAGCTGGCGCGGCCCGGGCTCACGCCCTATCTGTGGCTGGCGCCGGGGGCGGTGTACGCCGGGGAGTTCTGGCGGCTGCTCACCTTCCTGTTCGTGCCGCCGGCCCTGTCGCCCCTGTTCCTGTTCTTCTGGCTGTACCTGCTGTACGTGTACGCGGACGCCCTGGAAACGGAGTGGGGCGCCCTGCGGTTCACGGTGTTTTATCTGGGCGGGGCGCTGCTCACCGCGGCCGCCGGGCTCTGGCCCGCGCCCGGCGTGGTGCCCAACGTGTATTTGAACGCCAGCCTGTTTTTGGCCTTTGCCTGGCTGTTCCCGGACTTCGAGCTTCTGCTGTTTTTCGTGCTGCCGTTGAAGGTGAAGTACCTGGGGTACGGCACCGCGGCCTGGATGGTTTGGCGGTTCCTGATCGGGGACGTTTTGACGCGGCTGGCCGTGGCCGCGGCCCTGGCCAATTTTTTGCTGCTCCTGGGGCCGGATTTGTGGGAAAAGCTGAAGGTCTGGCGGGAACTCCGTCGGCACCGCGGCCGGTGGAAGGGGAAGATCGGCGGCGGGTCAGGGGCGGCCGCCCTAGCGGCGGCGCCGGGGTTTTTTCGCGAAGTGCCGCTTTTTGAAGCTGAAGGTGTCGGAGGCGCGGCGCACGCCCTTGCGCCGGTGGTCCTGCCGGCGGTCCTGGTGCTGGCGGCGTTCCACGGTCACGGGGATGGCCTGGGTGCGGCGCCGCTCCCGGCGGCGCTCCACCCGACGTCGTTCGGTCGGGCGTCTTTTTCGGGTCATGGAAGCTCCTTCCGTGTTTCGGCCTGCGGCGGACATTCTAGCACATTTTATTTTTTGATTCGAAGAGGCATTCAAGGGGGACGCCATGGCGGACGACGAGCGCGACAAGCTGGAGCGGAACGTGGAAATGCTTCGGTATTCCATCGACAACATGGAGGGCCAGCTCACCTTTTACAAGGAGGGCGAGCTGGAGTGGACCTACGCCAAGAGGATCCTGGATTCCTGCCGGGAGATGCTGGCGCGGAAAGAGAAGGAGCTGGAGGAACTGCTCAAGAAAGAAGGGCGTGAATCAAAGGGAGACCGGGAAAACCCCTGACCCCGGCGCGGCCTATTTCCCGCAGGCGACCTTGAAGGACGCCTGCCCCGCGGCCCGCCCGTCCGCCAGGATTTGCAGGGTCCATGTCCCGTGAAAGGGGTTGCCCCGCTGTCCGTAGTCCCCGCCCAAGACGAAGTCGTCCAGAAGGGTTTTGTTCTCCTTCCCGAAATTGAGCCATAGGTACGCGGTTTTCCGGCCCTGCGCCGGGAAATCCAGGGTGATCTTGGTCCGCTCCTGAAGCTCGCCGTCGGGCCGGAACCAGAGGCCTTCGATCCGGTGTTGCCCCTGGAAGGAATCCGGAAAGGAGAGGTGCGCGTAGACCCGCTCCGAGCAGGGGAAGGACGGAAGGACCGCGGCCGGGTCCTGGCCCGCGCTGAACACGATGTCCACGCCGGGGCCGGGCGCCTGTTCCGCGGTTTTGGCCCGGGCCTCCCGCGGGGAAGGCGGCCCTTCTTTTTTCTCCGGACGGGCCGCGTCCGCGGAGGCGTTGCCCAGGCAGAGGGCCGCCAGGGCCGGAAAGAGGAAAAGCCGGGCGGTCCGGCGGAGGGGCCGGACCTCGCCCCGCGTTTTTCGGGAAAAAATGGTTTTCATCTGAGGGGGTGCGGATTCCCCCTCATTTTATCATGGCCGCATCGCGCTTTTAAACCCCTTTAAGAGCCGCGGACCCGTCCCGCGCCGTCGTTGACACCCTCCTGCGGCTTTGGTAACATCACCCCGGTGTCTGACGCTTCCCCCCATCCTCCATCAAGGGACAAGGAAGACCGACAGCGCCCCGCTTCCTCCCTCAAACCAGCGCTCCTGCAACACGCGTACAGCGGCACCCAGTTGGCGGTCTCCGTGCTGCTGGGCCTGTACGCCGGGTATTGGCTCGACGGGCGGTGGGGCACGTCTCCCTGGCTGACGCTCCTGGGCGCGGCCCTGGGACTGGCCGCGGGGCTCTACAGTTTTTTGAAACCCTTTTTCCGTGATGAATCCAAGTAGGCGCCGGGGCCTCGCGGCCCTTTGCGCCTGCGGCGCGGCCCTGAGCGGACTGTCCCTGGGGTTCGGGGACCTGCGCCCGTCGGTGCTGACGGGCGCGCTGGTCGCCTGGGCCCTGGCCCTGCCCAGCTACGGGAGCCTGGCCTGGGCCCTGCGCCGGGCGGACCGGATTTTTTACGGGGTGTTCGCGGGCGGCATCTTTTTGCGCCTGGCCGGATTGGCCGCGACCGCGTACGCGGTTTACCGGAAACCCGGCCTGAACCTGGCCGCGACCCTGCTGGCCCTGGTGGGTGCCTTGTTCCTGTTGTCGTTCGTGGAAATTTATTTTCTTCATCGGGAGAGTCGGGACCTGACGTGAACTTCATCGAAACCCTGGAACATCACCTTTTGGACCACACCTTCGGGCGGATCACGCTGTGGGAGGGCTTCTCCCTCCCCCTGTCCAAGCACGTGCTCATGATGTGGATCGCGGGCGGGTTGGCCATCCTGCTGTTCGTGCCCCTGGGCCTGGCGGCCCGGTCCGGGCGGCGCAACCTGGCCGTGGGCCTGGCGGAGGGCTTCGCGGTCTTCATCCGGGACGAGATCGTTCTGCCGAACCTGGGCGAGCACGGCCGGCGGTACGTGCCCTACTTCCTGTCCACGTTCTTTTTCATCCTGTTCTGCAACCTGCTGGGGCTGATCCCCTTCGGCGCCACGGCCACGGGCAACATCGCGGTCACGGCCGCCCTGGCCCTCACCACCTTCGGCATGATCAACCTGCTGGGCATCCGCGAGCAGGGCCTGGGGCCCTACGTCAAGAACCTGGTGCCCCACGGCCTGCCCGCCTGGCTCCTGCCCCTCATGTTCCCCATCGAGGTCCTGGGCCTCTTCACCAAGAGCTTCGCCCTCTGCATCCGTCTTTTCGCCAACATGATCGCCGGGCACATCGTGATCCTGGCGTTTTTGGCGTTGATCTTCCTTTTCGGTTCGGTCCTGGTGGCGCCGGTGTCCGTGGCCGCGGCCGTGGGCATGAACATGCTGGAGCTGTTCGTGGCGTTCCTGCAGGCCTACATCTTCACGCTGCTGTCCGCCATCTTCATCGGCGGCGCCGTCCACCCGCAGCACTGATTTTTTAAAGAAGTCCGCGCGGACATCCGCGAGGAATTTTTCGGAATCGAGGTCGTGCCGGCCCGGGTCGCTCCCGGCTTGCCCGGAGGGGATGTTTCCCCTTTTTGGGCCCGTTGTTCACCGGTCTCCGAAAAAACGCTCCGGCGGAAAACCGCGGCGGACACATCCACGGGAGGAATAACGTTCATGAACAGCATGCTGTATCTGGGTTTGGGTTACTTGGGCGCCGGCATCGGCGCGGGGCTCTGTCTCTTCGCGGCCGCCTTCGGCATCGCGCGCCTGGCCAGCGCCGCTCTGGAAGGCACGGCGCGCCAGCCGGAGGCCGCGGGCAACCTGCGGACCTCCATGATCATCCCGGCCGCGCTCATCGAAGGCCTGGGCTTTTTCGCCCTGGTGATCTGCCTCCTGGTGGCCCTGAACATGGGCCTGCCCAAGGGCGCGGGTCCGGCGGAAGGCGGGACGCACGCGGCGGCGGCGCACTAAACAGAAAAGGCGTGGCAAGTGGGAAGTGGCGGGTGAAAACCACAGAAACGGCAGGATGCCTGTCGCTTGCCACCTGTCACTTGACACGCTTCTGAGGACGACATGGACAAACTACTGAACCCCGACGTGGGGCTCATGATCTGGACCATCATCACCTTTTCGGTGGTGGTCTTCGTGCTGGGCCGTTTCGCCTGGAAGCCCATCCTGGCCGCCCTGGAGGCCCGGGAGGAGCGGATCCGGCAGGACTTGAAGGCCGCGGAGGAGTCCCGCCTGGCGTCGGAAAAGATGAAGCAGGAGTACGAGCGCCAGATGTCCGAGGCCGAGGCCCGGACCCGGGAGCTCTTGAGCCAGACCCAGAAGGAAGCCCAGCGCCTGCGGGAGGAGACCCTCAAGGCCGCCAAGGAGGAATCGGCGCGCCTGGCGGAAAAGACCCGCCGGGAGCTGGCCGAGGACCAGCGGCGGCTGGTGCAGGAACTGCGCAGCGAGGCGGTGGGGCTGTCCGTCAAGGCCGCGGAGAAGCTCCTGCAGCGCTCCGTGTCCGCGGACAAGGCCCTGCAGGAGAAGATCCTGCAGGAGGCCCTGAAGGACCTGGAGAAGGAACCCCACAAAGGGAAGGCATGAAGGACGGCGTGATCGCGGCCCGGTACGGCCGGGCACTTTTCGAGGCGGCCAAGGCCGCCAAGGGCGCTAGCCCGGGTGCCGAGAGGACGGCCAAGGCGGAGGAGGCCCTGCGTCAGGACCTGGGGCGGCTCGTCCAGGCCCTGAGGACGGACGCGGCCCTGGAAGGGGCCCTGCGCCATCCGCTCCTGTCCCTGGCCGAAAAGAAGAAGCGGTTGTCCAAGGCCCTGGGCCGGTCCTTCTCCCCCCTGCTGGAGCGTTTTGCGACGCTCCTCCTGTCCAAGAAGCGCCTGGACCTGCTGCCCCTGGCGGCCGCTTTTTTCGACGGCTTGGCGGACGAAGCGCGGGGCGTGAAAAAGGTCCACGTGCGGAGCGCGGCGCCCCTGACTCCGGCCCAGGTGAAGGACCTGGAAAAGCGCCTGGGCCAATTGTGGGCCGGGACCGTGACCGTGGAAGCCTCGGTGGACGAGGGACTCATCGGCGGCCTGGTGCTGCGGGTGGGCGACAAACTGTGGGACGGGAGCCTCAGGGGCCGGCTCCAGCGCCTGAAGGAAGAGATGCTCGAGGCCGCGGCCCGCTGACGGGCGCGGGAGACGTTTTCAACAACTTACGCTAAAGAGGGATTCATGGCCATCAAACCGGAAGAAATCACGCGCGTGTTGAAGGATCAGATCGAGGGGTTCACGCCCGACACAGAGATGAAGGAGGTGGGGTACGTCCTGCAGGTGGGCGACGGCATCGCCCGGGTGTACGGCCTGCAGAACGCCCTGGCCGGGGAGCTCCTGCGCTTCCCCCACGGCGTCTCGGGCATGGTGCTGAATTTGGAAAAAGAGAGCGTGGGCTGCGTGCTCATGGGCGAAGACAAGCTCATCAAGGAGGGCGACGAGGTCCAGCGCACGGGCCGCATCATGGAGGTGCCGGTGGGCGACGCCCTGGTGGGCCGCGTGGTGAACCCCCTGGGCCAGCCCATCGACGGCAAGGGGCCCATCAAGACCACGGGCGCCCGGCCCGTGGAGGTGATCGCCTCCGGCGTGGTGGAGCGCCAGCCCGTGAAGGAGCCGCTCCAGACCGGCATCAAGGCCATCGACGCCATGATCCCCATCG
>CAZAEL010000079.1:0-6365 GCA_964484135.1 uncultured Elusimicrobia bacterium | reverse complement strand
TGGTGGGCAGGTTGCCGCCGTAGATGGAGGAACAGCCCGTGGCGTTGGCCACGATGGCCCGCTCGCCGTAGAGCTGGGTGATGAGCTTGAGATAGGGCGTCTCGCCGCAGCCCGCGCAGGCGCCGGAGAACTCGAACAGCGGGTCCCGGAGCTGGACGTTCTTGACGGACTTCATGTCCAGGGAGAAAGAATTGATGTCCGGCAGTTTGTCGAAGAAGTCCCACTTGGCCACTTCCCGCTCGCGGATGGGCGGCTGGGGCCGCATGTTGATGGCCCGGTAGTCGGGGTCGGTCTTGGACTTGGCCGGGCAGACCTGCACGCAGAGGGTGCAGCCGGTGCAGTCTTCGGGCGCCACCTGGATGGTGTATTTTTTCTCCTTCCAGCCGGGGAACATGGCCGGCGCGGAAAGGAACTCCACGGGCGCGTGCTCCAGCTGGCCGGCGTCGTACACCTTGCCCCGGATGCAGGCGTGGGGGCAGACGATGACGCACTTGCCGCACTGGATGCAGAGCTTTTCGTCCCACACGGGCATCTCCAGGGCCAGGTTGCGCTTCTCATACTGGGTGGTGCCGGAGGGGTAGGTGCCGTCCGCGGGCAGGGCGGACACGGGCAGCTTGTCGCCTTCGCCCTTGATCATCATGGCCGTGACCTTTTGCACGAAGTCCGGCACGTTGTCGCCCAGGACCGCGGCCCGCATGCGCTTCTGGGACGTGACCTGCGCCGGGTATTTGACCTCGTGCAGCTTGTCCAGGGAGACGTCCACCGCCTTGAGGTTCATGTTCACGACCTCTTCGCCCTTGCGGCTGTAGGTCTGGACGATGTGCTCCTTGATGAGCTTGACCGCCTTGTCCTTGGGGAGCACGTTGGACAAGACGAAGAACCCCACCTGGAGCGGGGTGTTGAACCGCCGGCCCAGGCCCACGTCCTTGGCGATCTTGTACCCGTCCATGACGTAGAACTTGAGCTTCTTGCGGATGATCTGGTCCTGGGCCTCCATGGGGAGGTCGTTCCAGGTGTCCTCCGGGGAGTGGGGGCTGTTGAGCAGGAAAGTCGCGCCCTCGGTGGCGTACTTGAGCACGTCCAGGGTGGACATGAAGTTGTAGTCGTGGCAGGCCACGAAGGTGGCCTTGGTGATGAGGTACGCGGTGCGGATGGGCTTGGGGCCGAAGCGCAGGTGCGAGATGGTGACGGCGCCGGCCTTCTTGGAGTCGTAGAAGAAGTAGCCCTGGGCCCAGTTGTCCGTGCTTTCGCCGATGATCTTGATGGAGTTCTTGTTGGCGGACACGGTGCCGTCGCCGCCCAGGCCCCAGAACACGGCCCGGACCATGTCGTCGCCCGACACGGTGAAGCCGGGGTCGTAGTCGATGCTGGAATGGGTGACGTCGTCCTTGATGCCCACGGTGAAGTGGTTCTTCATGGCGCCGTTCTTCATGCTGTCGAACACGCCCTTGATCATGCCCGCGTTGAATTCCTTGGAGGAGAGGCCGTACCGGCCGCCCACGATCCTGGGCATGGCGAAGGGCAGCTTGTTGTTCTGGGCCGACTCGGTGATGGCGGTGAGCACGTCCAGGTACAGGGGCTCGCCCTGGGAGCCGGGCTCCTTGGTCTTGTCCAGCACCGCGAGGGTCTTGACGGTCTTGGGCAGGGAATCCACGAAGATTTGGCCGGCGAAGGGCCGGAACAGGCGCACCTTGAGCACGCCGACCTTCTCGCCCGAGGCGACGAGCTTGTCCGCCACGGCGGAGGCCGACTCCGCGCCGGAACACATCAGGACGATGACGCGCTCGGCCTCGGGGTGGCCGTAATATTCATACAGCTTGTACTGCCGGCCCGTGAGCTTGGCGTACCTGTCCATTTCGGCCTGCACGATGCCGGGGACCTTCAAATAATAGGGGTTGACCGTTTCCCGGGCCTGGAAGTACACGTCCGGGTTCTGGGCCGTGCCGCGGATGAAGGGGTTGTCGGGGGACAGGCCCCGTTTGCGGTGTTCGTTGATGAGGTCCAGGTCCATCATGGCGTTCAAAACGTCGTCGGACACCATCTCCACCTTCTGGATCTCGTGGGAGGTCCGGAAACCGTCGTAGAAGTGGATGAAAGGCACCCGCGCCCGGAGCGTGGAGGCCTGGGCGATGGTCGCCATGTCCATGCCCTCCTGCACGGAGTTGGAGGCCAGGAGCGCCCAGCCGGTCTGCCGCACGGCCATGACGTCCTGGTGGTCGTTGAAGATGGAGAGGCCCTGGGCCGCGATGGACCGGGCCGCCACCTGGAACACGGTGGAGGTGAGCTCGCCCGCGATCTTGTACATGTTGGGGATCATGAGCAGGAGGCCCTGGGAGGAGGTAAAGGTGGTGGAGAGGGACCCGGTCTGGAGCGCGCCGTGGACCGCGCCCGCGGCCCCGCCCTCGGACTGCATCTCGACCACGGTGGGGACCTGTCCCCAGAGGTTCTTCTCCCCTTTGGCGGCCATCAGGTCGGCCTTTTCACCCAGGGTGGACGAGGGGGTGATGGGGTAAATGGCGATGACTTCGTTCAGTTTATAGGCGACGTGGCAGACGCCCTCGTTGCCGTCGATGGTGACCATTTTTTTGGACATCATTTTCTCCTCTTGAGAGCAGTTAAAAACGACCGAAATTTGGGTGCTGCGAGCGCCTGGGAGCGGACTTCCTTGTCACGAACTGCCGGGGCGGGTGAGAGCCTTTCCCAAAACCCCATTCCCGGCCGAAACGCCGGTTTTGGGAGAGGCTCTGCGGCTGAGGATGTCAGCGGCCTCTGGATACCCCATAAGTTTACTAAACGTGACCGTTTATGTCAAGATTGATCCGGGCGCGGGCCCTTTTTCCGGCCGTCCCTTCAAAACAGGGGCTGGGAAAGCTTTACCGCCCCCCCCCGCCCCCAAGGGGCGGAAAACCTTGAAAACGCCCTGTGATATGTTAGACTAAAGGACCCGATTTTATGGCGTACGCGTTGCAAACAGACCCCTCCTCCCCGCCCCGGCCCGCGGTTTCCCACGAACACCTCTTCTGCCTGTGGGATTTCGCCATGGGCTGCAACTACCGCTGTTCCTATTGTTCTTACGACGGCCTTTGGGACGAGGTCCAAAACGAGGCCCAAAAGGAGTCGGTGCGCCTGCCCCCGGCCGTCTGGGAGCGGTTCTGGACCCGGCTGCATGAGCGATACGGCCGCATCCACATCGGCATGGCGGGGGTGGGGGAGCCGCTTTGGCATCCGGACGTGCGCGCGGTGCTGAACCTGCTGAAGGGCCGCCACTGCGTGGACATCACCACCAACCTGTCCTGGCGGCCAGACGATTTTTTGGACGTTTTCGCGGGCCTTCGGCTCCGCCTGCACGCCAGCTTCCACCCCCAGTTCGCTGTGTTCGGGACCTTCCTGCAAAAACTCCTGGTCCTGCGGGAACGCGGCGTCCCGGTGGTGACTTCCATCGTGGCCCACCCCAGCCTGTTCCACAGGCTGGAGGAGTGGCGGCGGACGTTCCAGGACAACGGCGTCACCTGCCTGATCAAGCCCTTCCGCGGCCTGTACGCGGGCCGGCCGTACCCATCCGCCTATTCCGAGGAGGAAAAGGCCTTTCTCCGCCGGACCGGGCACGCGGAGTCCGTCGCGTACCAGGTGTGGGACGTCCGGACCCTGGGCAAGCCCTGCCGCGCCGGACAGAAGGGTTTCCACATCTCCTACAACGGAGAGATCCGGCGTTGTTCCTACGGCAAAGCGCTCCTGGGCCGCGTGACGGACGGCGACCTGGACCTGCTGGACGGGCCGCGCCCCTGCCCCAGCAAGCACTGCACCTGCGCCGCGCTGTCCCCCTGTCTGGTGGAAAACGACGAACGCCGGCGCGCCGATTCGCGCTATTTCCACCCCGCCTGACCCGGCTCGCCCCTCCCTGCCCCGGTTGACGACCTTCCGAAAGTAGTTCTAGAATAGTCCCACAAGCCGCCATTTTCCCATGATCACCATCAAACTCATCCTGAAGCTCATCAACATCCTGAACAAGGACGCCTCCCCCCGGCAGATCGCGGGCGGCATGGCCCTGGGCGCCATCGCGGGCCTGACCCCCGCGGCCAGCCTGCACAATTTGGGGGTGCTGGTCCTGGTGCTGATGCTCAAGGTCAACGTCACCTCCGCCATCTTCTCCTGGGGGCTCTTCGCCCTGTTCGCGTACGCCCTGGACCCCCTCTTCAATAAAGTAGGCTATCACCTCTTGACCGGGGTGCCGGCCCTCACCCCCCTGTGGACCGCGATGTACAACACCCCCATCGTGCCCTGGACGCGGTTCAACAACACCCTGGTCCTGGGCAGCCTGGTCTGCGCCTTGGCCGCCTTCTGGCCCCTCTATTTCCTGCTGGCCTGGTCCGTGGCCAAGTACCGGGAAAAGGTCCTGGTGTGGGTGAACAAACTGAAGATCGTCCAGGTGCTCAAGGCCTCCAAACTCTTCGGCCTGTACCAGAGCTATTCCTAACCATGCGCTGGAAAGCCCTCATCCCCACGGTCCTGATCCTGGCGGCCCTGGCCGCGTTCACGGTGTTCTTTTTGGACGGGTTCGTGGAGCGCGCCATCGAGAGCGTGGGCACCAAGGCCAACGGCGCCAAGGTGGAGCTGGACGGCGTGGACGTGAAGCTGGCCGGCCTGTCCGTGACCCTGAAACGCCTGCAGGTGACGGACAAGGACAACCCCATGACCAACGCCCTGGAGGTGGAGTCCCTCAAGTTCGACGTGGCGGCCAAGCCCCTCACCTGGAAGAAGATCATCATCGAGACGGGCGAAATCAACGGCATCCGCACCGGCACCCCGCGCAAGACCAGCGGCGCCGTCCCCCGGGCCCCCAAGGAAGAGGACGAGGAAGAAGTGGCCGAGTCCACGGCCCCGTCCAAGGCCGCGGAGATGGCCAAGGAAGCGGCCTCCTTCGCCATGGCGAATTTGAAGGAACAGTACGACCCGAAAAAACTCATCCAGCCGGAAAATTTGGCCTCCTACAAAAAAATCCAGGAAGAACAGACGCGCATCACCACCCTGTCCGCGGAATGGGAAAAGAAGGTGGACGGCCTGCAGGTCAGCGACAAGGCGGACCAGATCAAGAATTTCATCGACCGGGCGAAGAACGAGAAGTTCTCCGGGGTGGAGGGCGTGAAAAAGGCCAAGGACTATCTGGACGAGGCCAAGAAGTATCGGGAGGACGCCAAGAACCTCAAACAGGCCGTGGGCGACCTAAAAACCACCCTGCAAAAGGAGTTCGCCTCGGCCAAGGACTCCCTGAAGGAGATCGACAAGCTCAAGACCCAGGACTATGAATCGTCCCTGGCCCAGCTGAAGAGCGGCGCCTTTTCCGCGGAGGGCATCTCCCGCGGACTCATCGGCCCGGAATGGTTCGCCAAGGTCCAGAAGGGCCTGGGCCTGTTCCACAAGGTCCGCCGGATGATCCCCAAAAAGAAAGAGGGCGCCAAGCCGCCGCCCCCGCCGCCGCGCACGGGCCGGGACATCCATTTCCCTTTCAAACACAACTGGCCCGCCTTCCACTGGAAAAAAGCCCAGGTGAGCGGGGTCACCTCCGGCGACAAACCCATCCAATACAAAGGCACGCTCACGGACGTGACGTCCGACCCCAAGCTGGTGGGCAAGCCCATCGCCCTGGACATCACGGGCCAACGGACCGAGGGCCCGGAAAAGCTGGCCCTGCGCGCGGAGTTCGATTACACCAAGGACACGCCGCGGGAAAAACTGGCCGCCAAATATTCCGGCATGAAGCTGGCGGGCACGTCCCTGGGCAAAGTGGGCGAACCCGTGACCATCGGCGACGGCGCGGGCGTGGTGGCCGCCGACCTGGAGGTGCGGGGCGACAACATCCGCGGGGACATCAAGTTCACGGCGGACCCGGTGCGTCTGGAACAGCCCATCACCCCGGCGCTGGCCGCCAACCGCCTGCACGGCATCCTGCACGACGTGCTCATCCGGCTCAACAAGCTGGACGTGACCATCGTGGTGTCCAACACCCTGCGCAGCCCCAAGTTCGATTTGCAGACCACCCTGGACAACCAGATCAAGGACGCGGTGAACCAGGTGCTGAAGAAAGAATTGGAGGAGCTCAAGGCCCAGTTCAAAGCCCGGGTGAACGAGCTGGTGGACGAACAGCGAAAAAAGCTGGCGGAACTGATCGAGAGCAAGACCGGCGTGGCCGCGGGCAAGCTCAACTCCAAGGAAGGGGCCGTGGCCGCCCTGCAGGAACAGCTCGACAAGCTCCAGGAGGATTTGAAGAAGAAGGGCCAGGAGGCCCTGCCCGTGCAGATCCCCGGCTCATCGTCGGGGGATTCAGGCGAAAAGCCCAAAGTGCCGGATTTGAAGAACATCTTCAAGAA
>CAZAEL010000078.1:0-6757 GCA_964484135.1 uncultured Elusimicrobia bacterium | reverse complement strand
TCACCACCAAGGCCCAGGGCACGGGCCTGGGCTTGAACATCTGCTACGGCATCGTGACGAGCGCGGGCGGACGGCTGTCCGTGGACTGCCCGCCCTCCGGCGGCACGGTCTTCCGCGTGGAACTCCCGGTGGTGGGGTAGATCATGTTCCTAGGACACTTCGGCGTGGCGTTGGCGTGCAAGAAAGTGACCCCCAAGACCTCCTTGGGGCTGCTTTTCTTCGCGGCCCAGTTCCTGGACCTGATCTGGCCCGTTTTTGTCCTGATCGGGTGGGAAAAGGTCCGCGTCCTGCCGGGCAGCACCGCGTTCACGCCCCTGGAGTTCGTGAGCTATCCCGTGTCCCACAGCCTCATGATGACCCTGGTGTGGGCCATCCTGGTCTGTTTTCTGCACCTGACCCGGCACATGGACCTGAAGGCCACGGGCACGCTCCTGCTTTTGGTCGTCAGCCACTGGGTGCTGGACCTCGTTTCGCACAAGCCGGATCTGCCCATCGTGTTCGGGGAGGACGTGCACGTGGGCCTGGGCCTGTGGAACTCGGTGTGGGGGACCATCGTGGTGGAGTCGCTGATCTTCGGCGGCGGGTTGTTCCTCTATTTGAAATCCACGACGGCCAGGGACAACACGGGCCGGTTCGCGCTCTGGGGGCTGTGCGTGTTTCTCGTCCTGGTCTGGCTGGCCGGGGCCTTCGGTCCGCCGCCGCCCAACTCCACCAGCGTCGCGGTGGTGACGCTGGGGCTGTGGCTCCTGGTGTGGTGGGGGGGCTGGATCGACCGCCACCGCGCCCCCGCGGACATCGCCCCAAAGGCGCCTTGAGCGCGAAGACGCCCCTGCTCGCGGCGGCCTTGGTTTTCGGCGCCGGCCTCGTCCGCGCCGAAGACCGGGCGTTCGAGTGGCGGCAACTCCCCAACCGGGCCTTCAGGGTCGGCGAGACCATCAAATATTCCCTGAAGTACGGCGTGGTGCTGGCGGGCCGGGCCTCCCTGGAGGTGAAGGAGATCGAGACCCTGGACGGCCGCCGGGCCTACCACATCGTGTCCCACGCCCGGACCAACAAGACCCTGGACCAGGCCTTCATGGTGCGGGACAGCAACGACTCCTGGATGGACGTGGAAAGCCTTTGCTCCCTCCAGTTCATGCAGAACATCCGGGAAGGCGGGTACAAGAAATGGACCCTGACCCGCGTCAACCAGCCCCGGGGGACCTTCACCTACCACGGGAAGGGGAAGACCCGGGACGATGTCAAGGAAGGCGAAGCCCCGCCCTTTGTGCAGGACGTTTTGTCGAGCCTGTACTACGTGAGGAGCCTGGACCTCAAGACGGGGGAGGAGCACCGCATGGACGCCGCCTCCGGCGGCGCGGTCTGGCCCCTGAAGGTCACGGTCAAGGGCGTGGAACGGGTGGAGGTCCCGGCCGGGAGCTTCGAGTGTTTCCGCGTGGAGCCCGTGCTGGCCGGGGAGGGGCTCTTCCAGAACAAGGGCAAGCTGGAGGTGTGGCTGACCAAGGACAAAAGGAAAATCCCCGTGCTCCTGCGCTCCGAGGTGGCGGTGGGCGCCTTCGAGGCCCAGATGCGGGAATATTCCGTGTTCGGAAAAAATTTGTCGGCGCTCGAAGACGACGAATGACCGGGACGACAAAAGAAAGGGGAAAGCCCCGTTCCCCGGTCAATCACACGCGATGAGGCCATGGCTTAAGGCGGTGTTGTTGATTGAAAGGTGGCCGGGCCTATTGCTAAAGACGGCCCTGTCGGTTTCGGCCCTTTTTCTGGGAGGGGAGATTTTTGCCCGGCTGTCGGATTTGGATCTGAAATTGCTGAGGCCTCTGCTCTATTACCAAAGCGCGCACGTGGAGGTGCACCGGGTGTCCGCCGACCCGCGCTTGCGGTATGAGCTGAAACCGGGAGCGCGAGGCGAGGGCCCTTCCTATCGCATTTCCATCAACCGGCTGGGCTTTCGGGACAAAGAGCGGGAAGCGGCCAAAAAACCGGGGGTCATCCGCATCATCTGCCTCGGCGGATCGAACGTCTTCGGCCTGGGCGTCGACGACGACGAAACATTTCCGTATTATCTGGAAGAGTTCTTGAAGAGGAAGCTCAAAAGGACCGTTGAGGTCTGGAATTGCGGGCTCAATGGTTCCGTTCTGTCCCAGAACGTCGCCATGGCCGAAAAGGTTTTGGAGGAGTACGATCCGGATGTTTTCATTTTCCATTATTCCAACACCGGACGGCGGGCCTTCCTGGACGGACAGCCGTACGCGGCGTTTTTTAAAGAGGACAAAGACCTTTTCGGGGAAGAATTGAAATTCATCCCCTGGAACGAAACGTCCTGGGGAGCGCGTTTGTTGCGCCGTTCGGCATTTTGGCGCGTGTTTGTCATCTGCCTGAATTACATCGGGGCGGTCCCGCAAAACAACCCGAGATTCGCCAGCGAAGACGTCAACGAGAAGGCGTTGACGGATTTTTATCAAAAACAGGGGGAAAAACATCCGATTTTCCTGGTCCCTTTTTGGTGGCGTACGCAGGCTTTTTTGAATTCACCCATCAAGCAGCAGGTCCGGTTGTATCATCCGGACAATTTGCCGCATCTGGCCGACCTTGAGTATTACGAGGTCCATCCCCCCGCTTACGTGCACAAATGGTGCGCGGAGCGGGTGGGCGAAAAGTTGATCGAATCCGCCGTTTTTGACAGGTTCTGAGAACGGCTGGCGAGGCTTCCTATGGACACGACGAAATCTCCCCTCCATAAGCTCCACCCCGTGGAAAAGCCCCGGGAGAAGCTCTCCCGCCGGGGCGCGGCCACCTTGCGGGACGAGGAACTGCTGGCGATCCTCCTGCGCACGGGCTACGAGGGCAAAGACGTGCTGTCCCTGGCGCGGGAACTGGCGCGCAAGCTGCCCGGCAAAAAACTGTTCGAGACCCCCTTCCGGGAACTGGCCAAGATGAAGGGGGTGGGCGAGTCCCGGGCCGCCGCGCTCCTGGCCGCCTGGGAGCTGGCCCGGCGGCACAGGGACGGCCCCGACGGCCTGCCCTCCATCCGCACGCCCCGGGAGGTCTGCGCCCAGGTGACGGACATCCGGGCTTCCAAGAAAGAGAATTTCGTGGTGCTGTATTTGAACACGCGGAACCAGCTTTTGCACAAGGAGCTGGTGTCCGTGGGGACCTTGAACGCGTCGCTGGTGCATCCGCGGGAGGTGTTCGAGCCGGCGCTGCGGCACGCGGCCGCGTCCCTGATTTTGGTCCATAACCATCCCTCCGGCGACCCCTCGCCGTCGGAGGAGGACCGCCGGCTCACCAACCGTCTGGCGGAGGCGGGACGGCTCCTGGGCGTGGAGGTGCTGGACCACGTGGTGGTCTCGGGAACCACGCATTTCAGCTTTCAGGAAAACGGCGGGCTGTGACCCCATCCCCGGGGCGGCTCCTGTCCCTGTGGGGGCCGGTGGTCCTGTGGTGCGGGGTGATCTTCTTTTTTTCCTCCGTTCCGGACCTGTCCACCGGCCTGGGCATGTGGGACCTGGTCCTGCGCAAAGGGGCCCATGCCTTTGAGTTCGGCCTGCTGGCTTGGCTTGTTTGGCGGGCGCTGGAGGGACATGGCGGAATGCCCGTCCCGCGCCGGTTTTGGTTGACCCTGGGGTTTTGCGTGCTGTACGCGGCGAGCGACGAATGGCACCAGGGGTTCGTGCCGGGGCGTGTTCCGTCGGGGCTTGACGTGGCCCTGGACGGCCTGGGCGCGGGCCTGGCGTGTCTTTGGAGGAAAAGGGAGTCAAGGGCGGGAGGGGGAACGGTTTGAAACGGGCCGTCGCGACGGGGCTTTTGTCCTTGACGGGGCTTTGGGTCCTGTCCGGCTGCGCGCCCCTGGAGTACGGTTGGGCCGCGCGGCAGGAAAGGGCGGGACGCTTCGAGCAGTCTCTCAAGGGTTTCCTGCGCGTGGCGGACCGCCATCCGGGCAGCGGCCTGGCGCCCAAGGCGCTTTTCCGCGCCGGGCGGCTGGCGTCCCGCGTGCTTCAGGACCAAAACCTGGCGAGGGAAACGTACCAGAAGATCATCGACCGGTACGGGGATGAGGGCGACTGGGGCCCGCGGGCGGAGTGGGCCCTGTTCAACACGCCCAATTATTTCCCGCTCACCGTGAACGGCGAGTGGGAGGAGGGGGACTCGGACACCGGCGGAAAGAACGCCCTGGTGCGGACCGTGTGCCGGCCCCTGAAGGACGATCCCTGGGGCGCGCTCCTGGCCCGCAGTTATTACGCGGGGGGGCGTTTCGTCAAGACCCTTTCCATCAACCGGGTGTGCCGCAAGAGGGGCCTGGAACTGCGGGAATATTCCGAGGGGAAGGATTCCTACACCGCGGTCTTGAAGTATCCTTTTGAGAAGGGCCAGACCTGGTCCAGCCAGAGGGACGGGAGAAAAGTGGTGTACACCGTGGAGGGGTTCGCCGCGGTCAAGGTGCGGGCGGGGGAATTTCAAGGGTGCCTGAAAGTGCGGGAACAGGCGGCGGGCGCGCCTTCCTGGAAGGTGGACTATTACGCGCCGGGCGTGGGGCGGGTGCTGACCACCCTGGCCACGGAGGCCGGGGAGAAGCGCAACACGGAGCTGCTTTCCTACAACTTGGCGAGCGGGGAGGAGATCGGAGAGGATGTCTTGAAGGCGGAGGTTGCGCCGGAGAAGCCGGAGGAGGAGACAAAGTGATCCCATCACCTCCTTTCGGCCCGCAAGGCCGACCTTCTGTCGGCAAGGAGGTGATGGGATGAAAAGTCACACGGAATATCTTTGGTTCAACACCAAGAACCGGCGGCAGCTGGTCAACATCACCCCGGATGTGGCAAAATGTATCGAGGCCAGCGGCGTGCAGGAGGGGTTCTGCCTGGTGTCCGCCATGCACATCACCTCGGGCATTTGGGTGAACGACGAGGAGGACGGCCTCAAACAGGACCTCATGGACTGGCTGGAGCGGCTGGCCCCGGTGGCGGACTACCGGCACCACCGCACCGGGGAGGACAACGGCGACGCCCACCTGAAGCGGACCCTCATGCACCACCAGGTGACCGTGCCGGTGACCGGCGGCAAGCCGGACCTGGGGCCCTGGGAGCAGATCTTCTACGCGGAGTTCGATGGCCGGCGCAAGAAGCGCGTGGTGGTCAAGATCATCGGAGAATAAGGGAGAAAAACCATGGGATTGAAAGGCAAGCTGGGGATCTTTCGAGAACTTCTGGCCTATCTCTGGAAGGAAAAACTGTGGTGGATGATCCCCATGGTCACGGTGCTGGTGCTCTTCGGCATCCTGCTCTTCCTGGCGCAGGGGTCCGCGGTGGCGCCGTTCATTTATACGCTGTTCTGAAGGCGGGCTGTGGTATAATATTTCCTTCGAGCGCCATGGACGAGAAACATCCGTACTTCAGGAAGGTCAACTTCAACAAAAAGGTCTGGAACGAGGCGGACTGGGAGCGCTTCTTCGAGGCCCAGGACCTGTTTTCCAGGGACGGGGGGCCGTCCGGTTCCGCGTCTTCGCGATCCGCGTTGTCCTTCCAGGCGGTCATGAAGCGGTTCGGCATGGACCCGTCCAACCCCCGGGCCGCGCCCGAGGAGTTCGACCTGTCCGCGGACCCGGACAACGGCGGCGCGGCGCCGGCCCATCAGGCTTTTTGGAAGGACGGGGCCGAGGCCGAGGGGTTGCCCATTTACGGGCAGGCCAAGGCTTTCGCCTGGCGCGTGGTGGTTCTGTGGGAGAGGCACTTCCACCGCATGCTCCGCCGCCCGTACAGGAGCCCCGGCCACCGGCGTCTCCAGGCCCTTCTGAAGGACATCCGGTCCCACGCGGTGCAGGCGCCCGGCCACGTGGCCGCGGGCCACGACCTGGGGTACGAGTCCGACGGGGTCTGGGGCAACATCGTCCGCTGCAAGAAGGCCCTGTCCCACGCGGACGCCTGCCTGGGGCTCCTGAGCCGTTTTCCGTCCCGCCGCCTGCCGGCGGGGGAGTTCCAACGCCTGTTCCGGGAGGCCCTGCACCTGCGCAACGGCCTGTTCGGCTGGATCGTTTTCCTGCGCAAGCGGTTCGTCCGATAGCCCCGCGCGGCCCGCGCCGCGCCGTCCACCCCCTTTTATGGAAACCTTGATCACGCTCGGCTGGATCGCCTTGGGAGCGGCCCTGGCCGCCGCGCTTCTTTGGCGGCTCCGCCGCGACGCCCGGCCCGCGGCCGGGGACGGCCTGGGCCTCATCCAGCAGCAGTTGGAGGCCATCCGGACCCAGGTGGCGGAGACCCTGCGCGCCCAGACCCAGACGGTGAACCAGCAGCTGGAGGCGGTGTCGCGCCAGGTGATGGAGTCCCAGAAGACCGTGGGCGACCGGCTGGACAACGCGGCGCGCGTGGTGGGGGAGGTCCAGCGGAGCCTGGGGACGCTGGGGCAGGCCTCGGAGCGGATCTTCGAGGTGGGCAAGGACATCGCGGGCCTGCAGGAAATCCTGCGGGCCCCCAAGATGCGCGGCGGTTTGGGGGAATACCTTTTGGGGGATTTCCTGGCCCAGGTGCTGCCCCGGCACCATCAAATCCAGCACGTCTTCAAGACCGGCCAAATCGTGGACGCCGTGATCCGCTTGGGGGACAAGATGGTCCCGGTGGACTCCAAGTTCCCCCTGGAAAATTTTCGTCGACTGCTGGAGGCCCAGTCCGAGGAGGAGCGCCGGGCCCTCAAGAAAAAGTTCGCGGCGGACGTGAAGAAGCACGTGGACGCCATCGCCTCCAAGTACATCCTGCCCGACGAGGGG
>CAZAEL010000077.1:0-6840 GCA_964484135.1 uncultured Elusimicrobia bacterium | reverse complement strand
CCTTCCGCGTGTGAGGCGGACGCTCTACCGCTGAGCTAACCGCCCAGTTTGGGCGCGGGGTGAGGCGGACGCTGTCCTTCGGACCCTGGGCCTATTCGGCCCGTCGCAAACGCCTGCCACTGGCAGGCGCGACCCGCTGAGCTAACCGCCCGCGCGGGGGACGACCCACGGCGCCGGAGGTTCCGCGCCGTATAAAATCATCTTTCAAATCTGGGCCCTGGTGGATTTGAACCACCGACCTGCCCGTTATGAGCGGGATGCTCTAACCCCTGAGCTAAGGGCCCGTCGCCGAAGTCAAAGGCCCAGTGGGCCTTTGGGAACTTCGGCCCGTCTACGGGCGGGCGCGAACTCGTGAGCGCCCCGCCTGAAGGCGCTTCCTCTAAAACCACCGCGCGCCGGAAGGCCGTTCTGTCGCGCCCCCGCCGAACCCCCGAATCTCTCAAAAGAACCGGGCGCAGGGCGGATATGAACTGATTTTATCCCTTGCGGCGGCCTTAGTCCAGATATTCCCTGAGCAACCGGCTCCGGGAGGGATGGCGCAGCTTGCGGATGGCCTTGGCCTCGATCTGCCGGACCCGCTCCCGCGTGACGTTGAAGATGCGCCCCAGCTCCTCCAGGGTGCGGGGGTAGCCCGTGCCGATGCCGAACCGCAGGCGGATGATCTCCGCCTCGCGCTCCGACAGCGTCACCAGGGCCCGCTCCACCTCCTTCTGGCGGAGCATCTCCGTGGCCGACCGGTTGGGCGAAGGCCCCATGCGGTCCTCCAGGAAGTCCTCCAGGCAGGAATCCTCCTCCTCGCCCACCGGCGTGGTGAGCGAGATGGGCTCCTGCATGATCTTGAGGATCTGCCGCACCTTGTCCGGCGAGAGCCTCAGGGAGCGGGAATACTCCTCGATGCTGGGGTCCCGCCCCAGTTCCTGCCGGGAGCGCCGCGACACCTTGGACAATTTCGAAATGATCTCCTTCATGTGCACCGGGATGCGGATGGTGCGGGCCTGGTCCGCGATGGCCCGGTTGATGCTCTGCCGGATCCACCAGGTGGCGTACGTGGAGAACTTGAAGCCGCGCTTCCATTCGAACTTCTCCACGGCCTTGATCAGGCCCAGGCCGCCCTCCTGGATGAGGTCGGACAGCTCCAGGTTGGAGCCCACGTGCTTCTTGGCGATGGAGACCACCAGGCGCAGGTTGGCCTTGATGAGCTGGAGCTTGTCCTTGAGGATGGCCTCCTCCAGGTGGCGGATGCGGTTGTCCAGATCCAGGAGCTCGTTCACCGGCACCGGCAGGGTCCGCGCCAGCTTGGTCAGGCGCAGGTGGATGTTCTCGATGTTCTGCATGGTGGCCTCGATGCCCGTGAGGGTGTACCCCGTCACGCGGCGGAAGGCCGCGGGCGACATCTGCTTGTTGAGGGTGCGGATGTAAAGCTTCTTGAGTTCCTGATAAGGCAGCTTGATGCGCCGTTCGTACCGCTGGATCTCGTCCTGGTACTCGTGGACCTTCTGCCCCAGGTTCTTGATCTTGTTGATGAGCCGCTTGATCTTGTCCTGGTTCAGGTTGAGGCTCACGATGCGGTTGACGATGTCGCGCCGCTCCCGCTCGATGGCCTGGCGAAGCTGCTGCTTCTTGCCCTCCGGCGGGCGGGCCTTGAGCCGCTGCTCGTGGGCCGCGATCTTTTTCTCGCTCTGGTTGATGGACTTGACCACGGCCTTGACCCGCCGCCGCATGCCGGCCAGCTCGGAGGAGGTGCGCCGGCCCCGGGGCATGAGCTCCTTGGGCGTCATCTCCTGCTGTTCCAGCAGGGCCTCCCAGTTCCGGATCTCCCGGTGGGTGATGGGCGACTCCAAGACCACCAGCTTCAGGGTCCGCTCGTTTTCCTTGATGCTGCGGGCCAGGGACACCTCCTGCTCGCGCGAAAGCAGGGGCACCTTGCCCATCTCGGACAGGTACATCCGGATGGAATTCTGCGTGTCCAGTTCCAGGTCCGGGACGCCGATCTCCTCCGCGGGCTCCGCGGCCTTGGCGCGGGCGGCGGAGGGCTCCTCCCCCCGCTCCACCACGTCGATGCCCAGTTCCTCCAGGGTGCCGAAGAGGGAGTCCAGCTCCTCGGTGGTCAGGTGGGTCTCCGGCAGCTTCTGCGAGATCTCCTCGTACGTGACGTATCCCGTCTCCTTGCCGTGTTCGATGAGCCCGCGCAGCACGTCTTGATAGTTCATTCGTTCCGTCCTCGGTTGAACCTAGGTCCGCACCGCCCCTTTGAGGGCGCGCGTCAGGTTTTGATATCGCGAAATCTTGTTCTCGTCCCGGGGGGCGCGGCCTTCCAGCATTCCGAGCACTTCCCCCTCCAGGGCCCGGCGCTCCCGCTCGGAGGCCAGCCTTTCCAGCTCCCGCACCCGCTGGGCCAGGGTCTCGGCCGGGTCCGGGAACACCTTCTCTTCCAGGAGCAGACCGGACAGCCAGCCGCCGTCCTCCGGCGACAGGTCCCCGGCCACCGCGGCCGCGTCCACCGCGCCGCGGCTTTTCCGCATCTCCTGGAACTTTTCGAACACCCACCGGCACCGGATGTCCTGGAACAACGAAGCGGATATCCCGGCCGCGGGCCAGGCCTCCGGATGGGCGCAGAGGATCTGCAGGATCTCCTCCTCCAGGCTCCGCACCCCGCCCCTTTGCGCCGGGGAGGGCGTTTCTCCGGGCCGCGGAACGGCGCGCGGCGCGCCCGCCGGCGCCGGGCGGCCCCCGCGGGGAGCGGCCTGGGCCGTCCGGGCGGCCGGCTGTTTTTCAAGCTGCCGCCACAGAGTCGTCTCGTCCAGGGAGAGTCGGCGCGCGATCTTGCGCAGCCACTCCCGCTTCAAAATCTCGTTGGGCACGCCCTTGAGGAAAGAAACCAGCTCCCCGGCCTGCCGCACCCGCCCGTGGAGACCGTCGAAATCCTTGGAAGAGCGGGCGATGTGGTCCAGCCAAAAATCCACGATGTCCTGGGCCTGGGCCACCACGCCCTGCAGGGCCTCGGGGCCCTTTTCCAGGACCAGCTCGTCCGGGTCCCGTCCGTCCGGCACGCGCCCCACGCGCACGAAAAGGTCGGCCTGCAACAGCACCTCGGCGCTCCGCCAGGAGGCCCGCACCCCGGCCTCGTCCGGGTCGAACAGCAAAATCACTTCCTGGACGTAACGCCGCAGGAGCTGGCCCTGCTCCACGGTGAAGGCCGTGCCCAGGGGGGCCACGGCGTTGTCGGCGCCGGCCTGGTGCAGGCCCACCACGTCCATGTACCCCTCCACCAGGAGGGCCTGGCCCTTTTCGCGGAGGGCGGACCGGCCCTGGAACAACCCGTAAAGCTGTCGGCCCTTGGTGTACACCGGGGTCTCCGGCGAGTTCAAATACTTGGGGCCCGGCGTCTGGCCCGGCGCCGGCTCCTCCAGCGTGCGTCCGCCGAAGCCCACGGCGCGGCCGTACGCGTCCACGATGGGAAAGACCAGGCGGTTCCGGAGCGGGTCATGGTACCGGCCCGTCTTTTCGGACCGGACCGCCAGCCCCGCCTTGACCAAATCCTCCACGGCCCGGCCTTTCCTGAGGGCCGCGTCCAGGAACCCCGCGCCCTGGGGCGCGTATCCCAAACCGAACGTCTCCGCGGTCTCGGGCTTGATGCGGCGCTTGGCCAGGTGGCGCCGCGCGGGTTCCGCCTCCGCGGACTTGCGCAGGGCGTCCCGGTAGAAGGCGGCCGCCTCCTCCAGGACCTCCAGCAGGCGCTCGCGCTCCCGCGTCTCGCGGGAAACCTCCCCTCCCGACTTCTCCCATTCCACCCGCACGCCGGCCTTCTGGGCCAGGAGCCGCAATGTCTCGGGAAAGGTCAGGTTCTCCAGCCGCATCACGAACTTGAAGACGTCCCCGCCTTCCTGGCAGGACCCGAAGCAGTGCCACAGCCCCTTCTCCGGCATGAAGAAGAAAGAGGGCGTGCGCTCGTTGTGGAACGGGCACAGCCCGCGCCAGCGGTTGCCCGCCTGCTTCAGCGTGGGCACCGCCTCGCGGATGATCTCCAGCGGGTTCAACGCCTGCCGGATCTGCTCCAGGGCCTGGCGGGAAACGGCCATGACGGCAATTCTCCTCGGCGGAGGTGATCGCCGCGGGCGGGGCGAAAACGGCCCGGCCCGCGCGCGCTGACTTAGTAGGAGCGGTACCGGCTCATGCGCCGGCGCATCTTGCGCCGGGCCTCCGCCTGCTTTCGCTTGCGGCGGACGGAGGGAGGCTCGTAGAACTCGCGCCTCTTGATCTCCTGCATGATGCCGTTGCGCTCGCACTCCCGCTTAAAGCGGCGGAGCGCCTCCTCGATGGTTTCCCCTTCGCGGACTTTGACGATGACCATGGGTCTTCAACACCACCTTTCAAAACGACCAGACAAGAAAAATCCCTCCGCCGGCGTTTGCGGCGGTGGAAAAAATCGTTCAAGAGCGCCTAAGCGCTTATCGGCGTTGGGTCCGAGAGGAGAGAGCGGATCAACCCGGCGGCCAGCCCAGCTTGCGGCCGCCCAACAAATGGTAATGCAGGTGGTCCACGGCCTGGCCCGCGTTGGCGCCGTTGTTGACCACCAAACGAAATCCGCCCTCTTCCACGCCCGTCTTCTTGGCCAGCTCCTGGGCGACGCGGTGGATGTCCGCGAACAGGCCCGCGTCCGCGGGGCCCACGTCCATGACCCGCGCCAGGTGCTTTTTGGGCACCACCAGCAAATGCACCGGCGCCTGGGGGTTGATGTCCTTGAAAGCCAAAACGGACGGGTCCTCATAGACCACGTCCGCCGGAATCTCTCGCTTCACGATTCGGCAAAAAATGCAGCCGGCCATCAGCAAATTTTACCGGATTAAACCCGGTTTTTCAAGGGTTTTTCATGAAAACCCATAAAAAGACCGTTTTTTCGCGCTAAATCAGCGCGGAAACCAGGTCCCCGGGCCGGGTTCCCTTGGGCAGGCGTACCCTTATATAGTTGTCGGTCCAGCCTTCCCCCTCGGGCTCGGCCAGCGCCTCCCGCCGGGTGCCCGCGAACCGGGCCCGGAACCGGGCCTTCAATTCCTCGGCCAAAGCCACCAGCCGCCGGGACCGGGCGTGGACGGTCTGGGCCGGCAGGGGCTTCAGCTCCGCCGCCTCTGTGCCGGGCCGGGTCGAAAACGGAAACACGTGCAAGCCGCTCAGGCCCAGGTCCTCGACGCGGCGGCAGGTGGTTTCAAAAGCGTCCTCGGTCTCCGCCGGGAACCCCACCATCACGTCCGCGGTCAGGCCGCAGTCCGGCAAACGTTCCCGGATGAAGGCGATCCGCTCCGCGTAGTCCTTGAACCGGTACCACCGCCCCATGGCCTTCAAGACGCCGTCTTCCGCGGACTGCATGGGGATGTGGAAATGGCGGCAAATCTTGGGCGTGGACGCGGCCAGCTCCACCAATCCGTCCGCCACTTCCGTGACTTCCAGGGAAGAAAGCCGGATGCGGAACTTGCCGGGCAGGGCCGTCACCTTTTTTAGAAGATCCGTGAGGCTCCACTTCTTCCCCCCCTCGGGCGCCGCGCCCCGGTACAGCCCCAGCCGGATGCCGGTGAACACGATCTCCCCGTGGCCTTCCTTGACCAGGGCCTCCACTTCCTGTAACACCTGGGCCGCGGGTTTGTTCCACAGGTCGGGCCGGGTGGTGGGAATGATGCAGTATTTGCAGGGCGCCTGGCACCCGTCCTGGATCTTGACGAAGGCCCGGGCCCGGGTGGAATAACGCGACAGGCCGAACACCTCGGGCCCCACCTCAAACCCCACGCAAGCCGGGAGCGCGTCCTTTTCCTTGTTGGAATAAACCTCGATGCGGGGCGAGATGGCGCGCAGCTCCGCCGGGGCCTGGGTGGCGTAACAGCCCGTCACCACCATGCGGGCCCGCGGGTTCAGGCGCATGAGCCGGCGCACGAACTGGCGGCACTCCTGGTCCGCCCGCGCCGTCACGGAGCAGGAATTCACCACGCACAAATCCGCCTGGGCCGGGTCCTCCACGGACACCCCCCCGCCGGACTCCATCCGAGTACGGAGCAGTTCCGTGTCGTACTGGTTGGCCTTGCACCCGAATGTGTGGAGGAAGATTTTCATAGTCTTATTCTATGCTGCTTATTCCTATCCCTTCAGAAAACATTTTAGTTTCATCATCAAACCAATCGCCAGTGATGTTTAGCTCATAGGTAACTTTTACAGGCTTGCTATTCGATGCAGCGATTTTTAGATCAATCTGATAAACCCCGGGCGTAATAAGATGACTACGTGTATTCGGTTTGACCTCTAAATCCAAAGACAGAATCGTTTTTTGCCTCACAGCTTCATCTACAATATTTTCTATCAAACCCAAACGATACCGCTCTGCTGGTTTTACGATAAAACCAAGATCACAATGTTTACCCATTCCAGACGAGATACCTTCTGCAAATATTTCAGGGCCAGATAACACCTGCGAATGGGACCATTTTAAATTCATTGGATGAAAATTAGAAACCGATTGAAATTTACCGTCAGCGTATTTTTTCCGAAGAGCCGATACAAAAACCTGAACGCTTTGCGCCCGCGATTTTCCAAAATTTTCGACCCAAATCCGAAGATAATAACAAGGAATTGCAAAATGATGGCCCTCGATGTCTGTTCCGGACAAAACCGTCTTATGGCAATCAGGTGCTCCTAATTTCAAGGATGGTACCAAACGTGGGGCGCGCCATAGACTTTGAAGTTCGTCTTTAAACAAAGCAACAACAACCGCTGCAGATGTTGCCAACGCTTCTATCCATGTCGCAAAATTATTATCAGACAATTAATACTTAATGCGTGATGCCAAAGAGTGCTATA
>CAZAEL010000076.1:0-6887 GCA_964484135.1 uncultured Elusimicrobia bacterium | reverse complement strand
GCGCGGGAAGACGCGATGCGGCGGCGCGTGGGGCGGAAGTTGGACATGGGGCTGACCTTCAGGGGGGTCAGCCGGGGCGGGATCTTGTACGGGAAATCGGGCAGCACGCCCCGCGGCAGGGTGCGGCCGATGAAGTGCTCGATGGCGATGATCTGCCGCTCCTCGTCCGGGCAGACCAGGGTGAAGGCGTCCCCCACCGCGTCGCCCCGGCCCGTGCGGCCGATGCGGTGCACGTAGTCTTCCGGGGAATTCGGCACGTCGTAGTTGATGACGTGGCTGATGCCCTCGATGTCCAGGCCCCGCGAGGCGATGTCCGTGGCCACCAGGATGGGGTGGCGCTTGTCGCGGAAGTCCTGCAGGGCCCGGTTGCGCACCGCCTGGGTGTGGTCCGAATGGAGCGTGGCCACGCCGAAGTTGTGGGCCTTGAGGTAGTGGGACACCCAGTCCGCGCCGCGCTTGGTGCGGCAGAAAATCAGGATGGACTGCATGGGCACCTGCTTCAGGAGCGCGGTGAGGAGTTCGTCCTTCTGCTGGCGGATGATGGGGTAGAGCATCTGGGTGATGCTCGTGGGCGGCTTGGACCGCTGGCCGAGCTCGACCTTCAGGGGGTCCCGCAGGGCGAACTGCGCCAGGCGCTCGATCTCCGGCGGCAGGGTGGCGGAAAAGAGCAGGGTCTGCCGCTCCGGCGAGATGTGCCGGATGATGGCCCGCACGTCCGGGATGAAGCCCATGTCCAGCATGCGGTCCGCCTCGTCCAGCACAAGCGTGTGCACCTGGTTCAGGGAAAAGGACCGGCTCCGCAAATGGTCCAGGAGCCGGCCCGGCGTGGCCACCGCGATCTGGGCGCCCTTCCGCACCGTCTCCTGCTGGGAATGGAAACCCATGCCTCCCACGATCACGGCGCACTTCAAATGGGTGAACCGGCCCAGGTCGTGGGCCTGGGTCTCCACCTGGGCGGCCAGCTCCCGGGTGGGCTCCAGGATCAGGGCCCGCAGGCCGGTCTCCTGTTTTTCCAGAAGCCGGTGCATGATGGGAAGGAGGAAGGCCGCGGTCTTGCCGCTGCCGGTCTCGGAGGAAATCAGCAGGTCCCGCCCCTCCAGCAGGATGGGGATGGCCTGGGACTGCACGGGACGGGGTTCCGTGAACCCCATGGCGCGGACGCCCTTGATCAGGTCCGGCGCCAGGTTGAACTGGGAAAAAGACATGGTTTTCCTTTCAGGTCGAAAATGTCGTGTTTCCCCATATAAAAGCATTTTTCGAGGAGGTTTGCGAACCCCGGGCCGCCTTCCCCCCTCTCCTTGACTTCATCCCCGGCGCCTGTTATACTATGAAGGTAAGGCTGAAGTTTGTTTTCCGAGCATGGTTGAGCTGAAGACGCATGGCCGCGTGGGAACAAACACTCCCGGGCGGTTTTTTTATGCCAGCTGCGGCAAGCTTCAAAATCGTCTTACGTAGGAAGGTGATTGTTTCAATGAAAGGCACCGTGAAGTGGTTCAACGCTTCCAAGGGATACGGCTTTATCAAGCCGGAAAGCGGGGAGGACGTGTTCGTCCATTACTCCGCCATCCAGGCCGAGGGCTACAAATCCCTGGAAGAAGGACAGGCGGTCGAATTCGAGGTGACCAAGGGCCCCAAAGGGCTCCAGGCCTCCAGCGTTCGGATCGCGTAAACCTTCTCAACACAAAAGCCCTCCCCGGACGATCTCCGGGGAGGGCTTTTCTTTTCGGGAAAACGGCGTCGTTAGAGAAGCGCGGGGTCGGCGGGCAGTCCCGGCAGGGGCCAGATCCAGTAATATTTCCGCTCGTGGAAGAAAGCCTCTGTCTCCCGGCCGCAGCCCGGGTTGGCGCAACGGGCGTAGATGCGGCCGTCCCGCGTCACGCGCTCCCAATTGCCGGAGAAGCCGCGGGGGAAGACGTTGCCGCAGGGGCAGCGGTTGATGGTGTCCGACGGCGCGATGGGCGACATGGGTTTTCCTCTGCTTTTACTATACCAAATAAATCCGCTTTGAAAAGAGGGTGTGCGAAACATCACCGCGGGCCGGGCGCGACGAAAAAACCAGTTGACAACAGCGCCCCCTTGTCCCTATAATGAAACCGTCGTGCCGCCGAGAGAAAAGGAGCCCATGTTTTCCACATGGCCCGTCCCTCGGTTTTTTTATTCTCCATGGCAAAAACATTCCCCGTCCTGCTGGCGCTCTCGGCGCTCCCCCTCGCCGCCGCCGAACCGCCGCCCCTTCCCCAAAAATGGGAAATCACCTCCGACTCCCTCGAAATTTTCGCGGACAAACGGATCCGCGCGACGGGAAACGTGGACCTGATGGTGGGTGACTGCCGCGTGGCGGCCGAAGAAGTGACCGTGCCGCCGTCCCGCAACCACGTGCAGGCGGCGAAGACGTCCTTCGTGCAAAAGGGGTCCTTCTGGGCCTCGGGCGGGCACATGGGCATGGCCCTGCCTTCCACCGAAAAACCCACGGTGTTCTTCGACGAACTGGGACCCATCCCCAGCGCCGCGGCCACGGGCGTCCGGTACCGCGCCTCCCGCGACGCCTGGCTCACCCACATTCCATGACCGATTTTCGTCCCTCGGCCCCGCGTCCCCTTCCTTCCCGGTACAAATACGGTTTTTGGGCGGGCGGCTTGGCCCTGGCCGGGCTCCTGCTGCTCCTGGTGGCGTCCCGGTCCGGCGGCTCCCTGGCGACCCTGTCCCCCTTGGAGCCGGAAACGCCGCCCTTCCTGGTCACGTCCGGCTCCTTCTCCCGCGGCTCCACCCTCTACGACATCCTCCGGAGCGCCTCCCTGGCCCCGCCCAAGATCCAGGAGATCGGGGACGCGCTCAAGCGCCTGGTGGACCCCCGCAGCCTCAAAGCCAGCGACCGGTACGAGGTCGCCCATTCCACGGCCGGGGACTTCTACCGGCTGACCATCACCCGGGGCCTGCGCAAATACACGGTCAGCGCCCTGCCCGGCGCCGCGGCCGCCCTGTCCGTCCTGGCGGAGGACGTCCCCCTCACCGTGGAGGAACGGTCCCTCTCCGGGCGGCTCAAGAGCTCTTTGTGGGAGTCCCTCAGCGCCCAGGAGGCGGACGCGGAGCTCATCATGGGGTTCGCGGACATCTTCGCGTGGAACATCGATTTCCTGACGGAACTGCGGGAAGGCGACCGGTACGCGGTCCTGTGGGAGCGGAAGAGCACGCCTTCGGGCGAGGTGGCGGAGCGGAAAATTTTGGCCGCGCTGTACGACGGGAAGTACACGGGCCGGAAGACGGCCGTTCTGTTCGGCGGGGAGTACTACGACCCGGACGGCAGCTCCGTGCGCAAGGCCTTCCTGCACGCGCCGCTGAACTTCCGGCGCATCTCCTCAGGGTTCACGCACCGGCGCTTCCACCCCATTTTGCGGTATTTCCGGCCCCACCTGGGCATCGACTACGCCGCGCCCCAGGGGACCCCCGTCGTGAGCGTGGGCAACGGGACCGTGATCTTCAAGGGCCGGAAAGGCATGTACGGCAACCTGGTGCAGGTCCGGCACAACGGCACGTACACCACGTACTACGCCCACCTCTCCCGCTTCGCCAAAAACATCCGGCGCGGCAGCCACGTGTCCCAGGGCCAGGTCATCGGGTACGTGGGCCAAACCGGCCACGCCACCGGCCCCCACCTGGACTTCCGCGTGGTCAAGAACGGAAAGTTCGTGAACTTTTTGAAGCTGAAGTTCCCCGCGGACAAGCACGTGCCCGCCGCGCAGCGGCCTGAGTTCAACGCCCTGGCGCAGGAGCGCCAGGAACAGCTCGAAGACCTCCTGAACCAGGCCGCCCCGCTCCAGGGCTGACCCTCTTCCCCCGCCCCGGCGGGGCGGACCCCTCAAAACCGGTAGCCGACCTTCACCACCGCCTCCCGCGACGGTCCCGGCAACGGCGGATGCCCGCCGTCGTAAGGCTGGAGGAACTCGTAACCCGAATCCAGGACGTCGTACACGCCCGCGCCCAGGTCCAACCCCGGCGCAAAGGCCTCTTTCTTCAGGACGAAGATGTTCAAGAGGTGCTTCGGGCGGTATTTCTTGTGCTGCGGGTTGCCGGCCGGATCCCGGGAGGAATACCCGTAGCGTCCGCCCACCACCACCAGGGAGGGGTTCACGCTGAGGGACCGGGTCAGGTTGCAGGAGGCGTTCAGCGTGGCCTTGTGCGCCGGCAGGCCCAGCACCACGCCGTCGTGTCCGGGGACCGCGTAGTTGGACGCGCCGTTCCTGACCGTCCTGTAATGGGAATAGCCCGCGGTGAGATATCCCCGGCGGCCCCGCAGCCGGGCCTCGATTTCGGCCCCGCGCGTGCGGGTCCGGCTGAAGTTGAGGTACGTCTCCGCGAAGGTGGCGGGGTCCACGTGATAGACGATGGGCCGCTCCACCCGGATGTCGAAAAAGTTGGCCGAGACGAACAGCCGGCGGCCGGCCTCGTACCCCACCTCCACCTCGCCGGCGTCCGCCTTCTCCGGCCGCAGGTCGGGGTTGAGGTTCAGGTTCTCGATGGCCGGGGCCCGGAACGCGCGGCTGGCCAAAAGCTTGACGTGGAACCGGCCGAGCTGGCGCACCAGGCCCAGACGCGGCACCAGGGAATCGCCGGACGCCGAGTGCTTCTCGTAGCGGACCCCGGCCGTCACGTCCACCAGGGAGGTGGCGGCGATGCCCTGCGCGTACCCCGCGATGTCGGAGTAAATGACCCGGTCCCTCCCCCGGAAGGAGTTGCTCCCCGCCATGTTGTCCCTGGCCCGATCCTCGTAACCCTCCACCCCGGCGATGAGGCTCACCGCCTCGGTGGCCTCGTAGTCCAGATCCAGCCCGCCTGAGAAACGCTCCGCCGTCTTGTCCAGCGAGTAGGAGGAAAAACTCGGGAAGGACTGGGACCTTGCCCAGGGGGCCTGGCGCTTGTACTGGGCGCGGGGGGTCAGCTTGAGGCCCCCGGCGACGGGGATGCCGTACCGAACGTCGAGGAAATAGGAATGCCAGTCGTTGTCCGCGGTCTGCGGGATGATGACCCCGTAGTCGTCCCGCTGGGTCAGGTCGTGCTGGTGCGTCATGGCCCGGACCTCCAGCCCCTTGACGCGGAGCGCCAGGTTGGCGTACCGCGGGTCCAGGCGGGAATGGTCGGACATGTCGTAGGCGGCGCCGTTCTGGTCCGTGAAATCCCGGTCGCTCCGGTTCCCCTGGCCGGCGGAGACCGCGGCGCTGAAGGCCGCGTCCCCCCGGTCCCTGCCGTAGGCCAGGCCCAGGCCGCGCCGGCCGTAGGTCTTCCTCATCCGGCCGTACGTGGCCGTGGCCAGACCGCCGTCCAGTCCCCGGCCGCCCTTGGTGATGACGTTGATCACGGCCAGCTCCGCGAACCCGCCGTGAAGCGCGGAGCCGGGCCCGCGAATGATCTCGATCCTTTCGATCTGGTCCACGGGGAATTCGTTCCCGAAAGACAGGTTGGAATAGAGCAGCTCGTTGAGCTCCAGCCCGTCCACCTGCAGGGACACTTTGCCCTCGTGAGCCCAGTTCCCGCGGAACCCAGCGCCCACGACGCCCCACACGTCCACCCCGAAGTCGAAGCCCGGCACCAGCCGGAGGACATCGATCAGGTCCCGCGCGCCGGACTTTTGGATCTCCTCCTCCGTGACCACGCTGACGATGGCCGGAGACTTCCGGAGCGCCAGGGGCTTCTTGGTGGCCAGGGCGATGTCCGCGAAGATGAGCTGTTCCGGGTCATGGTACGGCTGGACGGATGAAGCCCCCGGGACGGGGGCCGACAGGAAGGAAGACAAGAGGACGGACAGGGCCAGGTTCCGACGACCCCCTGGACCGGACTGCCTGGAGAAGAACCCGCGCATAGCGACCCTCTCAGACGATGATGTCACCGATCCCCTTGAGCCCTTATTATAATCAAAAGACCGCGTTTTTTCACCTTTTTCGGCCATCCTCAGTCGTACCGCTCGAAGTGGATCCGCTCCTTGGGCACGCCCAGGGACAGCAGTTTCTCCTGCACCGCGTTGATCATGTTGACCAGCCCGCAGATGTAGAAATTCTTCTCCGCCAAGCCCGGCACGAACCCCGCGATCTTCTCCTGCACGTACCCCCGCTCGCCCTTCCAGGCGTCCGTCCCCCGGCTCAAGGTGAACAGCGCCTTGAAGTTGGGGTGCTCCCGGGCCAGCGTCTCCCACTCCTTCTGGTAGATGATGTCCGGGTCGTACCGGTTGCCGAACACCAGGTACAGGTTGAGGGACGTTTTCTTGTCCAGCAGATCGTTGATCATGCTGCGGAAGGGCGCGATGCCGCTCCCCGTTGAAATGAACACGGAATCCCGGCCCTCGTCCTTGAAGGTGAAGGTGCCCAAAGGCCCCATGGCCTGGACCTTGTCCCCCACCTTGAGCGCGTGCAAAAACCCGGAGGAGGTCCCCCCGTTCACCAGGGTGACGCACAGCTCGAAGTACTCCTTGTGCGTGGGCGCGGACGCGATGGAATAGGACGTGCGGCGCGGCTTGCCTTCGGGCGTGGGGACGAAGATCTGCATGAACTGGCCCGCCTTAAAGGTCAGCTCCTTGCCCGCGGGCAGGCGGAAGCGCAAATGCCGGTTGCGCGGCGTGACCATGTCCGCCTGCTCCACGGTGACCTCGTACGTGTCGAAGGCGCGTTTTTTTTCTGGGATTGGTGTGCTTTCAGCCATCGATTTTTCCTTTCTATTCCCTTGTGATAGAAATCTGAGCTATTTCAAGGGGCTCCGCCCCTTCACCCGGCCAGGCGCTCCGCCCTGGACCAGGGTTCCTTCTCTTTTGCTCGTCCAAAAGAGAAGGAACCAAGAGAAAATGACGCCCCCGGGTGGCCTGCGCGCGCCGTTTTGGCGGCGGCCGGGCAACTCCCGGCCCT
>CAZAEL010000075.1:6014-7431 GCA_964484135.1 uncultured Elusimicrobia bacterium | reverse complement strand
CCATGCGGCCGGGGACCAGGATTTCCTTGACGATGGTCTGGCCCTTCAAGTGTTCCCGCACCTTGTCCAGGGACCTGGCCGCGGACAGGATTTCTTTTTCCGAGGCGTCCGCGGACACGGTGAGCCGGTCCCGCAGCTTGCCGTTGACCTGCACGGGCAGCTCCACCGTGTCTTGCTTGAGATGGGCGGGGTCCGCCTGGGGCCACTTTTCTTTGAAGATGGAACCCTTGTGCCCCAGGCTTTCCCAGATCTCTTCGGCCAGGTGGGGCGCGAAGGGGGCCATGAGCAGGGCCAGGGTTTCCCGGTCCGCCGTGTCCGCCGCCCCCGAGGTGAGGGCGTTGGTGTATTCCATGAGGGCCGAAATGGCGGTGTTGAACTTGAAGCCCTCGATGCGTTCCGTCACGGCCTGGATGGTCCGGTGACGGAGCTTTGGGTCGGGCCCGGCCTTTTTTTCGCCCGCGGGCTGGGCGCCGGCCCGCCAGACCCTCTGCAAAAACCGGGTGATGCCCTCGATGGCGCGCATGTCCCAGGGTTTGGGCTGTTCGAAGTCCCCCATGAACATTTCGTAGAGCCGCATGGCGTCCGCGCCGTACTTGCCGATGACCTCGTCCGGGCTGACCACGTTCTTCTTGGACTTGGACATCTTCTCCACCTGCTCCTTGAGCGGCTCGCCGCCGGATTTCAGGGCCGGCTGTTTGCCGGAAAAATCGATCTCATCGTAGGAATGGTACGCCCCCAGCTTGTCCTGATAACTGTAGGACAGCACCATGCCCTGGTGGCGGAGTTTCTGGAAGGGCTCCTTGGTGGACACCCAGCCCAGGTCGAAGAGGACCTTGTGCCAGAACCGGGAGTACAGCAGGTGCAGGACCGCGTGCTCCGCCCCGCCCACGTACAGGTCCACCCCACCACCTGCCTGCCCGCCGGAGGCGGGCCCTTTTGGGCCCGGGGCAGGTGATGGGGCCACCCCTTCCCCTCCCATCCAATAGCGTTCCTTGTCTTTGTCCCAGGGCGCCTTGGGGTTCTGGGGGTCGATGAAGCGCAAATAGTACCAGCAGGAGCCGGCCCATTGGGGCATGGTGTTGGTCTCCCGTTTGCCGGGGCCGCCGCAGGCCGGGCATGTGGTGTTGACCCAGGCGTCCATGGCGGCCAGGGGCGAGTCTCCCGTGCCCGTGGGCTCGAAATTTTTCACATCCGGCAGGAGCACCGGCAGCTGGTCCTCGGGCACGGGCACCGGGCCCTTGCATTTCCCCCCGCAGTGCACGATGGGGATGGGCTCGCCCCAGTACCGCTGGCGGGAAAAGACCCAGTCCCGCAAACGGTAGTTCACGGCTTTTTTGCCTTTCCCCTGTTTCTCCAGGTCCGCGGTGATCTTTTTCTTGAACTCCGCGGTGGTCAGGCCGTCGTACGGGCCGGAGTT
>CAZAEL010000075.1:0-5914 GCA_964484135.1 uncultured Elusimicrobia bacterium | reverse complement strand
CGGTGATCTTTTTCTTGAACTCCGCGGTGGTCAGGCCGTCGTACGGGCCGGAGTTGACGGCCACGCCTTCCTCCGTGAAGGCGGTCTTGCCGGGAACGGACGAGCCGTTTGCGGGCTTGACCACCTGGAGGATGGGGAGCTTGAACTTGGTGGCGAACTCGAAATCGCGGTCGTCGTGGGCCGGCACCGCCATGATGGCGCCGGTGCCGTAGCTGATGAGCACGTAGTCCGCCACCCAGACCGGCGCCTGCGCGCCGTTCACCGGGTTCTTGACGTACCCGCCGGTGAACACGCCGGTTTTGTCCTTGGCCAGGTCCGTTCGCTCCAGGTCGGACTTGGCCCGGGCCCTGGCGCAGTACGCCTCCACCTCCGTCTTTTTGTCCGCGGTCGTGAACTTCTCCACGAGCGGGTGCTCCGGCGCGAGCACGAAATAGGTCGCGCCGAAGAGCGTGTCCGGCCGGGTGGTGAAGACCGTGACCTTTTCCCCCTTCACCGGGGCCGGAGAATCGCCTTCAAAGACCACCTCCGCGCCCTCGGAACGGCCGATCCAGTTCCGTTGCATGGCCAGGGTGGACTCGGGCCAGTCCAGGCCGTCCAGGTCTTCCAGCAGGCGGTCCGCGTACGCCGTGATCTTGAGCAGCCATTGGCGCATGTCCCGCCGTTCCACGGGCGCGCCGCAGCGTTCGCAGGCGCCCTGGTGCACCTCCTCGTTGGCCAGGCCGGTCTTGCACTTGGGGCAGAAATTGATGGGGATCACGCCTTCGTACGCCAGCCCCTTCTTGTGGAGCTGGAGGAAGATCCACTGGGTCCATTTGTAGTACGCGGGGTCGGTGGTGTCCACCTCCCGGGACCAGTCGTAGGAGAACCCGAGGGACTTGATCTGCCGCCGGAAGTTGGCGATGTTGTCCTGGGTGACCTGGCGCGGGTGGACCTTGTTCTGGATGGCGTAGTTTTCCGCGGGCAGGCCGAAGGCGTCCCAGCCCATGGGGTGCAGCACGTTGAAGCCCTGCATGCGCTTCATGCGGGCCAGGATGTCCGTGGCCGTGTACCCCTCCGGGTGGCCCACGTGCAGGCCCGCGGCGGACGGGTACGGGAACATGTCCAGGATGTAGAGCTTGGGGCGGGCGGGGTCCTCGGCGGCGCGGAAAAGGTTTTCCTTTTCCCAGCGCCCCTGCCACTTGGGTTCCACGGTCTTGGGGTCGTACGCTTCGGTCATCGAGTCCTCACGAAATGGAGAAAGTGCTCCACGTTCCCCTTGGGGCCCTTGAGCGGGGAAAGGGCCTCCCCCTTTTTTTCAAAGCCCCACTCCGGCAGGCGGCGGGAGATGTTTTCCAGGACTTGCCGGCGGACTTTCGGGTCCCGCACCACGCCCTTGGGCGCGTTCTTGGGCCCGGCCTCGAACTGGGGCTTCACCAGGGCCAGGAACTCGGTCCCGGCCGGGGCCAGCGCGGCCAGATGGGGCAGGACCTTTTCCAGGGAGATGAAAGACACGTCCACCGTGACCAAAATATCGTGACAGGTGGCGAGTGACAGGTGACGCGAAAAAGCCTCCTCCAACCTCTCCCGCGTGAGTTTCAGGACGTGCGTCCGCTCCAGGGAGACGACCCGGGGGTCCCGCCGCAATTTTTCATGCAGCTGCCGCGTCCCCACGTCCACGGCCAGGACTTTTTTCGCGCCGTGCTGCAGCAGGCAGTCCGTGAACCCGCCGGTGGAAGCGCCCACGTCCAGGCAAAAACGGCCTTCGGGCCTCACGCCGAACTCCTTCAGGGCGCCGGCCAGCTTTTCCCCGCCCCGGGACACGAACTTCAGGTCTTCCACGCGCTCCAGCGGCTGGTCCGGGGACACGGCCAGCCCCGGCTTCAGGGTGTGGGGCAGGCCCGGCGCACGGATGAGCCCGGCCAGGACCAGGGCCTGGGCCTTGGCGCCGCTCTCGGCCAGGCCCCGCTCCACGATCAGATGGTCGAGGCGCACTTTCCGGGGTCTTGGGCCCGGGGGCTGGGGGCTGGTCAAATTCGTTCCCCGGTCCCCGGCCCCGAGCCCCTAGTCCCCGTCTTCAGCCCCTAGCCCCTGGCGCTCAGCCATTTCTTGTGGAACTCCAGCGCCTTCTCCGCGATCTTGTCCGCGGTGAGCCCGGCTTTTTCCCGCAGTTTGGCCTGGGTGCCGTGCTCGATGTACTGGTCCGGCAGGCCGATGCAGCGGACGTCCACGTTTTCCCCTTCCAGCGCTTCGCGGACCCCGCTGCCGAAACCGCCCACCACGGTGTTTTCCTCCACGGTGACGAAGCGGGGCGCCTTCCGCGCCAGGGAGAGCAGCCAGCCTTTGTCCAAAGGCTTGGCGAAACGGGCGTTGACCACGCCCGCGGACACGCCCTGGGCCGCCAGCTTGTCCGCGGCCTCCAGGCAGGCCTGCACCGGGTGGCCGATGGCCAGGAAGGCGAAGTCGGTCCCCTCGCGCAGGACCTCCCCCTTGCTCAGGGGCAGCAGGCGGAACTCCGTGTCCAGGGCCGCGCCGGTGCCCGCGCCGCGGGGATAACGGATGACCGACGGGCCCGGCAGGTTGAGGGCGGTCTTGAGCATGTGCTGGAACTCGTTTTCGTCCTTGGGCGCCATGATGGTGAAGTTCGGGATGAGGCGGGCGTAGGACAGGTCGAAGGCGCCGTGGTGCGTGGGGCCGTCGTCCCCCACCAGGCCGGCCCGGTCCAGGCAGAAGACCACGGGGAGCTTCTGCAGGGACACGTCGTGCATCATCTGGTCGAAGCCGCGCTGGAGGAAGGTGGAGTAGATGGCCACCACGGGCTTCAGGCCGCCGCAGGCCAGGCCCGCGGCGAAGGTGACGGCGTGCTGCTCGCCCAGGCCCACGTCGAAGAACCGCTCCGGGATCTCCCGGCGGAAGAGGTCCAGCCCCGTGCCCTCGGGCATGGCCGCGGTGATGGCCACGATCTTGGGGTCCTCCTTGGCCAGCTTCACCAGCGCCTCGCCGAACACCTTGGTGTACGCGGGCGGCCCGGCCTGGGGCTTGACCATCTCGCCGGTCTCCGGGTTGAAGCGGGTGACGCCGTGGTACTTGATGGGGTCGTGCTCCGCGGGCTCGTAGCCCCGGCCCTTCTTGGTGACCACGTGCAGGACCAGCGGCCCCTTGAGCTGTTTCACGGCGTTGACGACCTCGATGAGCTGGAAGAGGTTGTGGCCGTCCACCGGGCCGATGTACCCGAAGCCCATCTCCTCGAAGAGCACGCCCGGGAACAGGAAGACCTTGATGCGGCGGGCCAGTCGGAGCAGGTACGCCCCCCAGAAGTGGGTGCGCGTGAGGAACTTTTCGATCCGTTTCTCCATCTTCTTGACCGCGCCCAGGGTGAGGAGCTTGGCCAGGAAGGCGCCGAAGGCGCCGACGCGGTGGGAGATGAACATCTGGTTGTCGTTCAGCACCACCAGCAGGTCCGTCCCCATCATGCCCGCGTTCTGGAGCCCCTCGAAAGACATGCCGCCGGTGAGGGAGCCGTCGTTGACCACGGCCACCACCTTGTGGTCCTGTTTCTGCACGTCCCGGGCCGCGGCGAAGCCCACGGCCGCGGAGATGGCGGTGGAGGCGTGCCCCGCGCCGAAGTGGTCGTGCTCGGACTCGGTCCGCACCAAAAACCCGGAGATGCCGCCGTACTGCCGCAGGGTGTGGAACCGGTCCCGCCGTCCCGTGATGATCTTGTGGGGGTAGGCCTGGTGGCCGGTGTCCCAGATGATCTTGTCCTTGGGGGACTGGAAACAGTAATGGAGGGCGATGGCCAGCTCCACGGTGCCCAGCCCCGCGCCCAGGTGCCCGCCGGTCTGGGAGGTCACCTCCAAAATTTTCTGCCGGATCTCCTTGGCCAGGACGGGCAGCATCTCCTTCTTGATGTTGTGCAGGTCCTGGGGCTTGTCGATCATCTCCAATACGGACATGAAGTTCTCCTTGGGTGTGTTTTTTCGAAAGGGGCCGTCAGTTCTGCCGCTGGACCACGTAGTCGGCCAGGGCCTCCAGGGCCCAGGCCCGGCTCCCGAAGGGGGCCAGCGCCCGCTTGGCCCGGGCCGCCTCTTTCCGCGCGCGGGCCTGGGATTCCGCGAGGCCGTACACCGCCGGGTACGTGAGCTTGCCGTTCTCCCGGTCGGACCCGCGCTTGCCCAAAAGTTTCTTGTCGCCGATGATGTCCAGGACGTCGTCGGCGATCTGGAAGGCCAGGCCCAGGGCCTCGCCGTAGGTTTCCAGCGCCCGCACGCGGGCCGGGGACGCGCCCGAGAGCAGCGCGCCGGCCTGGAGGCTCGCCCGGATGAGGGCGCCGGTCTTGCGGCGGTGGATGGCGTCCAGGGCCGCGGCGCGGGAGCCGTTTTTCAAGAACGCGTGGGCCGCGCCCAGGGACTTGGAGCGGCCGGCCCTTTCCATGGCCAGGTCCATGACCTGCCCGCCGATCATGCCCAGGGACCCGGCGGCCCGGGACACCGCGCCCACGGCCTTGAGCGCGGCCTCCGGCCGCACGCCCGCGGTCCGGGCGTTTTGCGCCATGAGGTCGAAGGCCTGGGTGAGGAGGGCGTCCCCGGCCAGGATGGCCACCGCCTCCCCGAACTTCTTGTGGCTGGTGGGGCGGCCCCGGCGGAAATCGTCGTCGTCCATGGCCGGCAGGTCGTCGTGGATCAGGGAGTAGGTGTGGATCAGCTCCAGGGCGCAGGCCGTGGGCATGACCCGTTCGGAATCCCGGCCGCAGACCTCGGCCGCGGCCAGGCAGAGCACGGGCCGGAGCCGCTTGCCCCCGGCGAAGATGGAGTAACGCATGGCCTCGTGCAGCACGGGCGGCAGGACGCGGGCGGAAAGGAGAAAACGGTCCAGGGCCCGGTCCACCCGTTCCCTCTGGCGGCGGAGATAGGATTTCAGATCGTGCGTCGGCGCGGAAGTCGTCACGGCCTTTTCAGGAGGCGCGGGCCTTTTCCTTTTTTCTTTCCAAAATTTGGCAAATCCGTTCGATGCCCCGGGCCTTGCCCGCGGTTTCATCCAGGTCCAGCAGGCAGGCGCAGAACTGGGCGTCGCCCTCCTCCGCCACCTCCACCCGCGAGGGGATGCCGGTCAGGAAGCGCCGCAGGGAGGTCTCCCGGTTGCCGCCGATGATGCCGTCCCGGGGGCCGGTCATGCCCACGTCCCCCAGGTACGCCGTGCCGCCGGGCAGGACGCGCTCGTCCGCGGTCTGCACGTGGGTGTGGGTGCCCACCACCGCGGCCACGCGCCCGTTCAGGTGCCACCCCATGGCCTGTTTTTCGCTGGAGGCTTCGGCGTGCATGTCCACCACGATCACGTCGGCCTTCAGGTCCTTCAAAATCGCGTCCGCGGTGCGGAAGGGGCAGTCGATGGACGCCAGGTTGTGCCGCCCCATCACCTGAATGACCCCGATGGACGTCCCCCCCACGTGGAAGACCCCGTGGCCGCGGCCGGGCAGGAGGGGCGGATAGTTGGCCGGGCGAAGGACCCGGTCCTGGTTCAGGAGGGGTTCAATCTCGGACCTGTCCCAGGTGTGGTTGCCCATGGTGAGCACGTCCACCCCGGCCTGGAACAGGTCCTCGGCCACGGAAGGCGTGAGGCCCCGCCCGCCCGCCGCGTTCTCCGCGTTGGCGATGACGAAGTCCGCGCCCCGTTCCCGGCGCCAGAGGGGCGTAAAATGCCGCACCGCCTCCCGGCCGGGACGGCCCATGATGTCTCCGATGAACAAAATGCGCATGGAAATCCCTTCGGGGAACGCAGGGCGTTCCCGGACAGGCAGTATACAAAATTCGTCGGAATGTCGCGACGATTCGGGTTTGCGGGGGCTTCCCGCCCCCTGCGCCTCCGGGGCCGATTTCTTTTGTGCGCGCAAAAGAAATCGGCGAAAGAAAAACGCGCCCCGAGGCAGGCATTCGCTCGG
>CAZAEL010000074.1:0-7542 GCA_964484135.1 uncultured Elusimicrobia bacterium | reverse complement strand
ACAAGGGGAAGGTGGTCCGCATCATGCCGCGGCTGGGCGCCTTCGTGGAGGTCATGCCCGGCAAGGACGGACTGGTCCACATCTCCCAGCTGGACGTCAACCACGTGGACCGCGTGGAGGACGTGGTGAAGGTGGGGGACGAGATCGAGGTCAAGTGCGTGGAGATCGACAACCAGGGCCGCGTCAACCTGTCCCGCAAGGCGGTCCTGAAGCCGGGCTCCGAGCTGGAGAACCCCCGGCCCTCCCGCGACCACGACGACCGCGGCCACCGGGGCGGCGGTTTCCGCGGCCGACGGGACGACGGTTTCCGGGGCAGGCGCCGGGACCGCTAGCCGCAAGAGCCGCTCGGCGCGACGAACCTTCCGGAGAGAGAGGCCATGACCGAGCCGAAACCCAACGCGAACCCGCCCAAGCCCGGGGCCAAGGCCCCGGGTCCCGAGGAGCTTCAGCCCTACTATGAGCTGATGGTCTCCCAGGACCTGCAGGAGCTGGAGGTCAAGGAGAAGGATTTCTACCTCCGCCTCGTGCGCCGGAGGGCCGAGTCCCACCGGCCCGTGCCGGCGGTGCCCGCGTCACCGGCCGCTCCCTCGCCGGCCGCGGTTCCGGCTTCCCCGCCGCCCGAGCAAAACCAGTTCCATTCCGTGGCCTCGCCCCTGGCCGGGGTTTTCTACCGCTCCCCGTCCCCGCAGTCGGACCCTTTCGTGAAGGAGGGGGACCGCGTGGCCCTGGGCACGGTGCTGTGCATCGTGGAGGCCATGAAGGTCATGAACGAGATCCGCGCGGACCGGCCCTGCGTGATCCGCAAAGTCCTGGTGGAGAACGGCAAGCCCGTGACCGCGGGGCAAAACCTCTTCCTGGTGGATCCCGCCTCATGAGCGTTTCCGCGTCCGGCGCGGCCCCGCGCCGCCGTTCCCCGCGACTCCCCCGTGCAGCCTGAGGTCGGGGAGGCGGCCGGGGAGGTCTGGCGGTATCTGGACCGCCACGGCGAAGCCTCCGCCCTCAAGCTGCGCGCCGACCTGAAAATCTCCCAAAGCCTGCTTTTCCTGGCCCTGGGCTGGCTTTCCCGCGAGGGCAAGATCACCCTCCTCCGGGAAGAGCGGGGCTATCGCGCGGTCCTCAGACGGGAGGGCGGTTTTTGACCTGGGGGCAGGCCGTCTTGCTGGGGGTGGTTCAGGGCGTCACCGAATTCCTGCCCATCTCCTCGGACGGCCACCTGACCCTCCTGCAGGCCAAGCTCAACCTCGCCGAGGCCTCCCTGGCCTTGGACGCGGCCCTTCACGGCGGCACCCTGGCCTCCATCCTCCTTTTTTTCTGGAAGGATTTCTGGAACATGATCCGCCACCTCCGGCCCGGCGAGGCGTCGCCCGCCGCGGCCCTGGAGCGGCGGCGGATCGGTTTCATCGCCGTGGCCACCGTTTTCACGGGCGTGGTGGGGCTTTCCCTCAAGCCGACGATCGAAGGGCTGGTGGCGTCTTTTTCCGCGGCCGGGACGGGGTTCCTCGTCTCGGCCCTTTTTTTGGCCGCGGGGGAACGGTTCCTCCGCCGGGGATCGGGCAAGGGCCTGGAACAGGCCCCTTGGTGGAACGCCGTCCTCCTGGGGTTGGTGCAGGGCGCCGCGGTCTGGCCCGGCCTGTCCCGCAGCGGCTCCACCATCGCCACGGCCCTGATCCTGGGGTGGCGGTGGGACGAGGCCGGCCGCTTCAGCTTCTTGATGGCCGCGCCGGCCGTGGCCGGGGCCGTGCTCCTGACCGCCCGCGACGCGGCGGGGCTGGACTGGGCCCTGGTGGGGCCGGGGGTGGTCGCCGCCTTCCTGGCGGGCTGTCTTTCCCTTTTCCTGCTCATGAAGTTCCTTTCGGCCAAATGCCTTTGGCCCTTCGCGGTCTATTGCGCCCTGGCCGGGACCTGGGCCTTGACGCGGTAAGGCCGTCGGCGGGCCATTTCCGCGGGCGGACCGCCTTCCCCGCGTGGCGCGTTTCCTTCCGAATTGCTAAAATGACGCTCAAGAATTTTTCCGCACCATGAACGCAACCGCGAGGGAGGTCCTTCCATCTTGGACATGAACATTTATTTCCGGGCTTCGTCCCGGACCCAGAAACAGAACCGCCGCCGCCGGGAGCTGTCCGGCGTCCTGCTGATCACGCTCGGGGCGCTGGCGTTCTATTGCGTGCTCTTCCCCGCGGGGCTGTGGGGCCGGTACATCAAGGGCGGCCTGGCCTGGGCCTTCGGTTGGAACCGCTTCGTCTTCCCGCTCTGGCTCTCCTATCTCGGCTACCGCGTGGCCATGTCCAAGCCCTGGCCCCAGGCTTCCCTCCGCCTCCTTTTCTGGGCCCTGTGGTTCGGGCTGTCCGGGGCCCTCATCACCCTCTTCAGCCAGGCGGCGCTGGGCGCGAACCACGGCGGGGCCCTGGGGCTTTCCGTCGCCGCGTTCTTTTCCCGGCTGTTCGGGACGCCCGGCGCCTGGATGGTGTCCCTGGCGGGTTTGGCCCTGACCGTTTGCGGCCTTTTGCGCCTGTCTCCGGTGGAGGTGTTTGAAAAGACCGCGGCCCGCCTGCGCCAGGACCTGGAGGAGTGGCGGCAGGCCCGGCAGAAAGCCGCGGCCCGCAAGCCGGCCGCGCCGCCCGTGGTCAAGCCCCGGCCCCTGGCCCCGGCGCCCGCCGAACCGCTCCGCCCGCCCAAGGTGTCCCTCCCCGCGGCCGCCAAGGCGGAAGCCTCTCCTTCGTCCACGTCCCTGCCGGCCGCTCCGGTCCAGGCCCCGTCCAACGGCGAGAAACCCGTGGTCAAGGAACGCCGGGCCAGGGAAGAGAAGCCCGCGGCGCCCTCCGGGGACAAGGGCGCGGAAGCCGCCGCCCCGGCTCCGGCCCCGGTTCCCTACCAGCTCCCGCCTCTGGAGCTTTTGAGCGACCCCAAGGCCCAGGCGGCCCAGCAGTCGGAAAAGGAATTGGTGGCCAAGGCCCAGCTCCTGGAGCAGACCCTGGCCAACTTCGGCGTGACGGCCCGGGCCACGGACATCCACCCCGGTCCGGTCATCACGCGGTACGATTTGGAGCCCGCGCCCGGCGTCAAGATCAGCTCCATCGTAAACCTGGCCGACGACATCGCCCTGGCCATGAAGGCCACGCGCGTGCGGGTCCTGGCCCCCATCCCCGGCAAGGGGGCGGTGGGCGTGGAGATTCCCAACCCCCAGTCCGTGGCCGTGACGCTCAAGGAGATCCTCTCCGCCCCGGGCTTCCAGAACAGCCGCTCGCTTTTGACCGTGGCCCTGGGCAAGACCGCCTCGGGCGAGCCCTACGTCACGGACCTGGCCCCCATGCCCCACCTGCTCGTGGCCGGCGCCACGGGCGCGGGCAAGTCCGTGGCCATCCACTCGCTCATCATGTCGATCCTTTTCAAGGCCTCCCCGGACCGGGTGAAGTTCCTCCTGATCGACCCCAAGCGCCTGGAGCTGCCCACGTACGACGGCCTGCCCCACATCTATGACCCGCGCACGGGCCCGGAGGCGGCCCAGGTCATCACCCAGCCCAAGGAGGCGGCCAAGGCCCTGGCCCGCCTGGTCAAGGTGATGGAGCACCGGTACGAGGTGTTCGCCAAGGCCAACGTCCGCAACATCGAGGGCTTCAACGAGAAGCGCGCGGCCGCGGGCCTGCCCCCCGAGTATTACATCGTGGTCATCATCGATGAGCTGGCCGACCTGATGCTGGTCGCCACCCGCGAGGTGGAGGACGCCATCCAGCGGCTGGCCCAGATGGCCCGCGCCGTGGGCATCCACCTGGTGCTGGCCACCCAGCGGCCGTCCGTGGACGTGATCACGGGCGTCATCAAGGCCAACCTGCCCGCGCGCCTGGCTCTGCGCGTGGCGTCGCAGATCGATTCCCGAGTGATCCTGGACACCATCGGCGCCGAGTCCCTGGTGGGCTCCGGCGACATGCTGTTCCTGCCCGCGGGCGCGCCCGCGCCCATCCGGCTGCAGGGCGCGTACGTCTCCGAAAAAGAGGTGGAGGCGGTGGTGGGGTACACCCGCAAACAGGCCCGGCCCCAGTACGAGGACATCTTCGCCAAGATCGCGGCGGCCGAGGCGGAACAGGAGGACGCGGAGACGCACAACGAGCTGATCGCGGCCCTGCGGCTCATCCAGGAGCGCCGCCGCGTCTCCCAGGACCTGCTCAAGGCCCATTTCGGCTCCTCGGCCCGCGCCACCAACGTCCTCTCGTTGCTTGAGGTGCGCGGCTTCATCCACAAGCCCGAAGGCACCAACCGCTGGGAGATCTATTTCGACAAGATCGAGGACCACCTCCGGGCCGCGGGCGACGGGGGGGAGGAATAAGTGGCGGGAAATCCGGCGATCAACCGCCTCATCGGCGCCTTCGGGCTCTTGGCCGTCTCCGCCGCCGGATGGGCGGCCCCCGTCTCCGAACTGGAGGCGTTCCTGTCCCGCATGGAAAAGGCCGACAAGGAACTGCAGTCCCTGAGCTTCCAGTTCACCCAGACCGCGGTCCTGACCGTGACCGGCCAGAAGGAAACCATCCGCGGCACCGCCCTCTTCCGCAAGCCGTCCAAGTTCCGCGTGGAGCACAAGTCGCCCCACCCCCAGACCGTGGTGTCGGACGGCGAGACCCTGTGGTTCTACAACCCGGCGCAGAACCAGGTGGTGACGGACCGCTGGGACAACTGGACCCGTTCCGCGGGGTTTCCCCAGGGGCTCATGCCCTTCGGCACGGACACCGCGGGCCTGCGGGAGAAATACGACATGGTTTTGGAGAAAAAGGTCCGCGCGCCCGGCGGAGAAGGCGCGGTCCTGAGGCTCTCGCCCCGCCGGCCCGGCCCCTGGCCCTACACCTTCCGTCTCTGGGTGGACGGGACCACCGGCATCCCTTTTCGGACCGAGCTGGACTCGGAGAGCGTGAAAACCGTGACGGAGATCGCCAAGACCCGCGTCAACCCGGACCTGGCCGACGACCTGTTCGTCTTCGAGGCCCCGGAGGGCGCGGAGGTCCTGGGCGCCCCCTCTTCCCCGACGAAATGAGGCCCATCCCATGAACGTTTCACCGACCCTCGGCGTGGGGGAAGCGCTGCGCACCCGCCGCCGGCAAAGGGACCTGACCCTGGAGTTCCTGAGCCGGGAGACCCACATCCACCAGCGTTATCTCAAGGCCCTGGAGGAAGAACGGTGGGACGAGTTCCCCGCGCGCGTTTACCTGGAAGGGTTCCTGCGCCAGTACGCCATCGCGCTGGGGCTGGACGGGGCGGCGCTCATCTCCCGCTTTCGGGAAGAGGCCGGAAGAACGGAGAAGCCCGCCTTCCTGCGGCGCTCTTCGGACGAATCGGCGGCGGAGGCCAAGCCGGCCCCCTTCGCGTTCACGCCCAAGGCTTTTGTCCTGGGGCTTCTGGCCCTGGTGCTGGCCCTCTTTTTCGTGTCCAAGACCAAATTGAGCCACCTGTCGCCGAAGGGGTTGTCCCTTCAGCGGCATGCGGCTTCGCCCGTGGTCAGGGACCCGGGGGAGATCCCCAAGCAGTTCCAAGTGCGGGTCAAGGACACGGTCTGGCTCCGCGTGTGGGTGGACGATCACGTTTCGTTCGAAGGGTCCCTCCGCGCGGGCATGTCCAAGTCCTGGCCGGCGCAGTCCCGTTTCCGCGTCCAGGCTTCCAACCCGGACCTGGTGGAGGCCACGGCCAACGGGAAGCCGCTGGTCCTGTCCGGAACGGAGTTCCTTTGGACCCCGGACATGGCCGAAGAGGCCCCCCCGGCTCCGGCGGCCCCGGCCCCGCCGCCTCCCGCGCCCAAACCCAGGGCGCCCAAACCGCCGGTGGTCGCCCCGGTCAAACCGCCCCTTCAGCCCTCGGCCGCGGCCCCCGCGGCGTCTCCCCTTGTCCCGGCCAAACCGGCCGCGCCGAAGCCGGTCCCCGCGCCCGCAAAAACCGATCTCCAGCCGTCGGCCACGGGGATTTCCGCGCCGTGACCCCGCCACCTGGCTCGGGCCCGAACGGGCCCGCCGTCGGTGGGCAGCCGGGTGGCGGGGTGACCCGGGGACGGGCCTCCTTCGTGGTCCTTGGCTGCGCCAAGAACCAGGTGGAGGCGGAGACCATGTCCTCCCGCCTGGCGGCCCTGGGCTGGGACATCACGTCGGACATCCCCAACGCCTCCGTGCTTATAGTGCACACCTGCGGGTTCCTGGAGGCGGCGCGGCAGGAGGCGCTCCGGACCGTGGCGGACCTGCGCAAGGCCGCGCCCCGCGCCTTCCTGGTCATGACCGGGTGCTTCGCCCAATACGTGGGGGAAAAAAGGCCTTCCGGCGTGGACGCGCTCCTGGGCACGGGCGAGTTTTCCAAGCTGCCGGAAGTGATGTCAAAATTTCCAAGTTCCACGTTCCGCGTTTCAAGTGAGGGGAAAACGCAGGATTCGTCCGGGCTTAAAACCCGGCACTCGGCACTCGGAACTCGGCACGCTTTCCCCGGCGGCTACCACGACCCGGCCCAGCCCCGGCCCCTCCGCCGCCACCAGCTTTCCGCCTATTTGCGCGTGTCCGAGGGCTGCAACCACCGTTGCGCCTTCTGCGTCATCCCCCAGCTCCGCGGCAACCTCAAGAGCCGCGCGCCGGAGGAGATCCGGCAGGAGGCCCGCGGCCTGGTGGACCGCGGCGTCCGCGAGATCGTGCTCATCTCCCAGGACACCACGGACTACGGCCGCGACCTGTCACCCCACCACCTGCCTGCAGGCGGAACGCCTGCTGCGCAGTCGAGGCAGATGGTGGGGTCCCCCCGCATCGGGCTCGCGGATTTGCTCAAAGGGTTCCTGGCCTGGGACGACCTCCGCTGGCTCAGGCTCCTGTACAGCTATCCGTCCGAGGTGGACGACGAACTCATCCGGCTCCTGGCGGAGGAGGAAAAGCTCTGCGGGTACCTGGACATGCCGCTCCAGCACATGGCGGACCCGGTCTTGAAGGCCATGAAGCGGGACTGGGGGGAAAAGCCGACCCGCGATTTGCTGGACCGCCTCCGGGCCCGCGTGCCCCGTCTGGCGCTCCGCACCACCTTCATCGTGGGCTTCCCCGGCGAGACCGAACAACATTTCCGCCGCGTTCTGGAGACGGTGGAGGCCGGGTATTTCGAGCACGTGGGCGTCTTCCCCTATTCCGCGGAGCCCCGCCCCCCTTCCGATAGGTTTTCCGATCAGGTGCCCGCGGCGGCCGCCCGGGAACGGTTCCACCGGCTCCTGGAGGCCCAGTCCCGGGTCATGGAGAAGAAAGCCCGGGCCCGCCTGGGCAAGGAGATCCCGGTGCTGGTGGAACAGGACGCGGCGGGCCGATGGACGGCGCGGGCCGGCCACCAGGCCCCGGAGGTGGACGGCGAGGTTTTGCTCTCCGCGTACCCCGAACAGGCGGGGTTTTACCAGGCCCGCGTCACCGGGTCCCAGGGCATTGACCTGACCGCCGATTTGGTCGCCGCCAAGATTTTGAAAAAGGTGGGGAGGAAAAAGTCCCATGCGGCCGTTTGTTGATCCCATTTTTTGTTTAACGCGCCATCCATTTGGCATGACCCCATCACCTG
>CAZAEL010000073.1:0-7740 GCA_964484135.1 uncultured Elusimicrobia bacterium | reverse complement strand
GCGGTGCGGTCCCTGTTCCTGAAGGACGGCGAACTCTTCGAAGTGCCCTACTTTGTGCACGTGGATTACCAGGGGTTCCGCCGGTTCCTGGACCTGATCGGCGGGGTGGACGTCCAGATCGACGAGCCCCTGCACTACGACGACAACGCCGGGAACTACCATTTCCATCGGGAACCGGGGCGGCACCACCTGGACGGCGAGGAGGCCCTGGCGTACGTGCGCTTCCGGGGCCGCAGCGGGGACCGGGGCCGCATCATGCGGCAGATGGAATTCTTGCGCACCCTGGTGGAGAAGCTGTCTTCCCCCGCGCTGGGCTTCAAGTGGCCGCGGCTCCTGGCCACGGCCTTCCGGAGCCTGCACACCAACCTGGGCCCTTGGGACGTGGTGTTCCTGGCCCTGGAGGCCAAACACCTCCGCCCGGACGGGGTGAACCCTTGGCTCCTGCCGGGGCAACCCAAGGGCGCGTACTGGGAGGTGGACCAGGACCGGGCCGCCCTGGTGCTGCGCCAGGTGGGCGGCCGGGAGAAGGCCCCGCCGCCGGAGGAGGCCTCGCCGGCCGCGGACGCGGTGACGGTGCGCGTGTGGAACGGGACGCGCCGGGGCGGGCTGGCGCTCCAGGTGACGCGGCGGCTCCGGACCGAAGGGTTTGACGTGTTGGAGTGGGGAAACTATAATCTGCGTCAGACCCGGACCCGCGTGCTGGACCGCCGGGGGGACATCCCCAAGGCCCAGGAGGTGGCGCGGGTCCTCGGCGCGGAATCGGTGTTCAGCGACGTGAACCCCCGTTTGGGCGTGGACGTGGAAGTGATCCTGGGCGATGACTACGCCGGCGCGCCTTGAAGGCCTTTTCGCGCCGTAAATAAAAGAGTCAAGGGAGGATTCCCGTGGAATTCATAGACGTTTTGCGTTTGGCGGTCAAACAGGGGGCGTCCGACATCCATCTGGTGATCGGCAAGCCGCCCATGGCCCGCATCAACGGCGAGGTCCTGGAGCTGCCGGGGTTCGAGGTCCTGACCGCCGAAGAGTCCAAACGGATGATCTACTCCATCCTCTACGACGAGCAGAAGCAGAAATTCGAGGAGCACCTGGAGTTGGACTGCTCCTTCCAGATCGCCAACCTGGCCCGCTTCCGCGTGAACGTGCTGATGCAGCGCTCCGGCGTGGAGTCGGTGCTCCGGATCATCTCCTCCAAGATCCCGGATCCGGAAACCCTCCGCCTCCCTCCCGCGGTGCTGGAATTCGCGGAACTGCCCCGCGGCCTGGTGCTGGTGACGGGGCCCACCGGGTCCGGCAAGTCCACCACCCTGGCCTGCCTCATCAACTTGATCAACGCCAAGCGCAAGGAACACATCCTGACCATCGAGGACCCCATCGAGTTCGTGTACGAGCACAACAAGTGCATCGTCCGGCAGCGCGAGGTGGGCCAGAGCACGCGGAGCTTCAACGAGGCCTTGAAGCACGCTTTGCGGCAGGACCCGGACGTGATCCTGGTGGGCGAAATGCGGGACCTGGAGACCATCGGCCTGGCCATCACCGCGGCGGAGACCGGACACCTCTGTTTCGGCACCCTCCACACCACGGACGCGGCCCAGACCGTGGACCGCATCATCGACGTTTTCCCGCCCCACCAGCAGCAGCAGGTGCGGGTGCAGCTCTCCACCGTGCTCAAAGGGGTCGTCTGCCAGACCCTGATCCCCCGCAAGGAAGGGGGCGGGCGCGTGGCGGCCCGGGAGATCATGGTGGTCACCCCCGCCATCGCCAACCTCATCCGCGAAGGCAAGACCCACATGATCTACAATTCCATCGAGACCGGCGGCAAGTTCGGCATGGTGCCGCTGGACCGGGCCCTGGCCGACCTGGTGAGCGACGACATCATCACCTTCGAAGACGCCATCACCAAGTCGTCCGATCCGGAAAAACTCAGACAGCTCTGCGGCCGCACCGGCGGGGCCTCCCCCGTGACCGCGGGCGGGTACTAGGGAGGGAACGCGCCATGGCCCCGAGCATCGAAGACTTCCTCAAGGCGATTTACGAGCAAAAGGCCAGCGACCTTCACCTGAAGTCGGGCCGCCCGCCCCTGATGCGTTTGCGGGGGGACCTGACGCCCCTCCCGAACGCCCCCTCCCTGTCCCCGGCGGACATCCAGGCCCTGATCTATTCCGTCATCAGCACGGAACAGCAGCACCGCCTGGAGGAGGAAAAGGAGCTGGACTTTTCCTTTTATTTGCAGGGCATCGCCCGTTTCCGCGGCAACGCCTTCTACCAGAAGGGCGCCCTGGGCGCGGTGTTCCGGATCATCCCGGCCAAGATCCCCACGGTGGAGGAGCTGGGCCTGCCGGAGGTCTTGAAGGAGCTGGCCAACAAGAAACAGGGTCTCTTCCTGGTCACGGGCCCGACGGGCTCGGGCAAGTCCACCACCCTGGCGGCCTTGATCGATTACCTGAACGGCACCCTGCCCGTGCACGTCATCACCCTGGAGGACCCCATCGAGTTCGTGTACCAGGACAAGCTGGCCGTGGTCAACCAGCGGGAGATCGGTTCCGACACGCGCAGCTTCTCCCAGGGCCTGCGCCGGGCCCTGCGGCAGGACCCGGACGTGATCCTCATCGGCGAGATGCGCGACGCGGAGACCATCACCACGGCCATGAACGCGGCCGAGACCGGGCACCTGGTGTTCGGCACGCTGCACACCAACGACGCCAAGCAGACCATCGACCGCGTGGTGGACACCTTCCCGCCCGAGGCCCAGCACCAGGTCCGCATGCAGCTGGCCAAGTGCCTCCTCGCCGTGGTGGCCCAGCGGCTCCTGAAGCGCGCCGACGGCAAGGGCCGCGTGGCGGTGCAGGAGATCATGATCAACACCCCCACGGTCCAGAAGCTCATCGAGGAAAACAAGATCGGCGCCATCAGCAAGGCCATCGAGGAATCCGCCTCCTTCTACAAGATGCAGACCTTCAACCAGGCGCTGCTCGCCCAGATCAAGGCCAAGGCCATCGGCGTGGAGGAGGCCATGACCTTTTCCAACAACCCCAACGACCTCAAGATCCAGCTCCAGACCCAAGGGATCCTGGACGCCAAGGCCGATCCGCTCTCCGACCTGCCGCCCGGCCTGCGATCGGCGGGCGTGTGACGGCTTCCGCGTTTTGACGACCCTCTCTTTCCGTCCTTCCCGCGCAGGGAAGGGCCGGCGCGGCGGGCCCGAAGAGGTGGCGGGGTGACCCTTCAACCCCGGGATTTCCTGGCCCTGGCCCGGCAGGCGGCCCGCATCTGCGACGACCGCAAGGCCCGGGACATCCGTCTCCTGGACGTGCGCCGTTCCTCCGGCCTGGCGGACTATTTCGTCCTGGCCACGGCCGAATCCTCCACCCATCTGCAGGCGGTCCAGCACCACATCACCCAAAATTTGAAGGACGCCCACGGCCTCGTCCCGCTCCACCGGGACGGGGCGGGCAGCGCCCAATGGACGGTGCTGGACTACGGCGGGCTGGTCATCCACCTCATGCATCCCCAGGCCCGGGAGTTTTACCAGTTGGAGCGCCTGTGGGAGGACGCGCGGCCGGTGGAGTGGGCCGAGGACGGAGAACCTCCCGTGAAACGGCCCCCGCGCGCCCGCCCCGCGAAAGCCGGGCGGAAGGCCGCGCCGAAAAAACGGGCGCCGTCCCGGCGCGCCGGGAAAAAGGCGCGGCGCGGATGAAAGAAGAAGTCCGGGCCGCGCTGAAGGGGGCCTGCGATTCCTGGCTTTCCCGTCAGGCGGCCTCCCTGGACCGGGAGGGGCTGGTGATCGCGGTGGAGCCGCCGCCGGCCAACGTCCCGGGGGACCTGGCCTCCAACCTGCCCCTGGCCGTGGCCAAGAAAGTCCAGCGGCCCCCCCGCGAAGTGGCCCAGGAGATCCTCAAACACCTTTCCCCGGACGACCGGGTGGTGGAGCGGGCCGAGGTGGCGGGGCCCGGCTTCTTGAATTTCATCGTCAGGTCCGGCTGGCTCCTGGGGGAACTGCGCGCCATCCTGAAGAAGCGCGAGGCGTACGCCGCCTGCGTCCCTTCCGCGCGCGAAAAGATCCTCCTGGAGTTCGTGTCCGCCAACCCCAACGGCCCCCTGCACGTGGGCCACGGACGCGGCGCCGCCCTGGGGGACAGCCTGGCCAGGATCCTGCGGCACCTGGGCCACGAAGTCCAGACGGAGTATTACGTCAACGACGTGGGCAACCAGATGCGGAACCTGGGGGCGTCCGTGATGTGGCGGTGCCGGGAGCTCTCGCCGGATTTCCTGGACGCGGCCGAAACCGCGGAGGCGGCGGGCTGGCCCGCCGCCGACCTGTACAAGGGCGAATACCTGATCGACGTGGCGCGGGACGTGATCGCGCGCTATGCCGGCAAGGACCGCCCCCGGGGCGTGGATTTCTTCCGCCGGCTCGGCCTGGAGGCCATGCTGGGGCTGATCCGGCGGGACCTGGACGCCTTCAACGTGCGCATCGATTCCTGGTTCTCGGAGTCCCGGCTTTACGAAGAGGGCGCCGTGGACAAGGCCCTGGACGTCCTGCGCCGGGCCGGCCACCTGAAGGACGAGGACGGCGCGCTCTGGTTCCTGTCCACCCATTTCGGGGACGACAAGGACCGCGTCATCAAGCGCAAGGACGAGCGCCCCACCTATTTCGCCTCGGACATCGCGTACCACGGCCAGAAGTTCGACAGGGGGTTCCGGCGGCTCATCGACATCTGGGGCACGGACCATCACGGGTACGTCCGGCGAGTCAAGGCCGCGGTCCAGGCCCTGGGCCGCGACCCGGACAAGCTCACCATCCTGCTCTACCAACTGGTGAGCCTGGTTCGGGGGGGGAAGCCCGTGGCCATGTCCACGCGGTCCGGGGAATTCGTGACGTTGCGGGAAGTGGTGGAGGAGGTCCGCCCGGACGCGGCGCGGTTCTTCTTCGCCATGCGCGGCCCGGACAGCCACCTGGAATTCGACCTGGACCTGGCCAAGAAACAGGCGCCGGAGAACCCGGTGTTCTACGTCCAGTACGTCCACGCCCGGTGTTATTCGATCTTCAAGAAGGCGGAAGAAAAGGGCGTCCGGCCGGACAAGCCCCTCGTCGGGCCGGGGGAGGTCCCGGAGGTCAAGGATTTTCCCGATCCGGCCAAGCTCCACCCGGCGGAGAGGGCGCTCCTGATCCGGCTGGCCTCGTACCCGGACGCCGTGCAACTCTGCGGGCGGGACCTGTCGCCCCACCACCTCACCGCGTACCTGCTGGCCCTGGCCGGGGACTTCCACCGTTTTTACGAGAATTGCCAAGTCCTGGGGGAGGCGCCGGAGGTCACCGCGTTCCGCCTGGCCCTGGTGGACGGGGTGCGGACCCTGATCCACAGCGGCCTCTCTCTCCTGGGCGTCAACGCGCCGACCGAGATGTAGGAGGGCCCATGGCCGGAAAAGTCCTGGTGGTGGACGACGACCCGGAAGTCCAGGAGCTGCTCGCGCAGATCCTGAAGAAGGAGGGGTTTTCGGTCCGCGTCGTGGAGAGCGCGGAAAAAGGGCTGGAGGTCCTGCGCGGGACCCTGTACGACCTTCTGCTCCTGGACCTGAACCTGCCGGGGCTGTCCGGCATGAAGATGTGCGAGCTGCTCAAGCAGGATCCCTCCACGGCCCAACTGCCCGTCATCATGCTGACCTCCAACGACACGGAACGCTCCAAGGTCCAGGGCCTGCGCACCGGGGCCGACGACTACATGGTCAAGCCGCCGTCGCCGCCGGAGCTGGTGGCCCGCGTGAACGCCCTGCTGCGACGGGTGAAATACGGCGGGGTGCCGGACCGGGTGCTGGAGGGGGGCGGGATCAGGGTGGACCTGGACCGCCACGAGGTGTCCGTCAAGGGCAAGCCGGCGGCGCTGCGGCCCAAGGAATTCCAGCTCCTGGCCCTTTTTCTGGAAAAGAAAGGCCGCGTGCTGAGCCGGTCCTTCATCTTCGAGACCCTCTGGCCCGACGAGGTGGTCACGGAGCACACGCTGGAGGTGCACATCAACCACCTGCGGGAGAAGCTGGGGCCCCTGGCGGGCAGCCTCCAGACCGTCCCGGGCGCCGGATACAAATTTCAAGAAGAGTAAGCAGCCTTTTCAAGCGAACCCGCCCGAATTCCCTCGAAAAACCGCGTTTTTCCGCCCCGTTAGAGGAAAAATTGAGCCCCCGTTGAGGCGGGGGCCAACCCCCTCCTGTTAGACTATGATCGACGGACAACCCGGGGAGGGATTTGCATGAAGAAACGGCTTCTTTTGGTGGAGGACGACCCGGAGATGCGGACTTACGTGGCCGCGCTCCTGGAACAGAGGGGGTTTGAAGTCAAGGCCGTTGAGACCGGCCGGGAGGCCCTCGTGGCCATGCGGCAGGCTTTCTTCGATTTGGTGGTCCTGGACGTGCTCCTGCCGGACACCAACGGCCTGGACCTGAGCCTCCAGCTCAAGCAGAGCCAGCCCCAGGCGTTCCTTCCCATCCTCCTCCTCTCGTCCGTGGCGGACGAAGCCGTGATCCGGCGCGCCCTGGAAACCGGGGCGGACGCGTACCTGGCCAAGCCTCCCGCGCCCGTGGAGCTGGTGGGCCGGGCCATGGAACTCCTGACCGAGGCGGACCAGCGGAACGCTTGTTTCAAACATCCGGCCGTGGCGTGAACCGGAAGGCCCCGAAAACCCTTGAAATCGTGAAGAACCGGAGGTAAAAAAGAGGGACATCCCATCGGGCATCGCGGGACATCGGATTTGCGAAAGCGGGGCAGTTTCTGAGCAGGGGTCCGTCCGCCGAAGGACCTCCCGGAAAAGGCCCCCTTTTCTTGACGGCCCCCGACAGAAAGGGCTTGGATGAAGAAGGGATCCTTTCCGTCTCCCTGGAGGGAGAGCTTTTTCCTTTGGTCCTCCGGCGGCGTCCGGCGCATCCGGCGCCGCGCCAGACCCCGGGAGGCGGCCGCGCCTCCGCCGCCGCGGCCCGCCGTGCCGGCGCCCGCGGAACAGCGGCGCTATCCCCGGCTCGACGTCCGGCTCCCCATCCTCTATAAAGTCATCGGCGACAGCCCGTCCCTCCTGCCTTCCCAGGTCCGGCCCTATCTGCTGGCCCGGAGCGCCAACCTGAGCCCCATCGGCCTTTGCCTGGACCTGGAGGAGGAACTCCCGCCGGGCGCCGTCGTGGCCCTGACCATCCACGTGCCGGACAAACGGGAGAGGTTCTCGGCCGTGGGCCGCGTGGTCTGGACCCGGCCGTCCGCCGAGCCGGGCCGCCATCTGACCGGGCTGCAGTTCGTGGTGGTGGAAGGGGACGGCGTCAAGCGCGAATCGCACAGCCGGGTGGAAAGCCTCATCCGGGGGATCGCCGCGGCCTGACCCGCGCCCCGCGCCGATCAATGTCAACCCTTGCGCGTTTTTGAGGGTTGACATTTTTTTTGTCCTTTGGTACCGTCTCGAAAACCGGTTTTCCGGGCCATCGCCCAGGGGGGTCCCATGAGCGCGTCAAAGAACAGCGCCGTTGAAGAACAGCCGCCCGCGTCCGCGGAGACGCTGGCGGACAAGAGCCTGCGGGGGGAGGCCCTCTCGCGCGGGGAGGCCCGGTCCGTCCTGGAATGGCCGGACGCGGACATTTTGGGTCTCCTGAACGCCGCGTACCGGGTGCGGCGGGCCCGTTTCGGCCGCCGGGTCAAGCTCAACTTCCTGGCCAACCTGCAGAGCGGCCTCTGCCCGGAGGACTGCGGCTATTGCTCCCAGTCCAAGG
>CAZAEL010000072.1:0-7816 GCA_964484135.1 uncultured Elusimicrobia bacterium | reverse complement strand
GCCCCAGGGTCCGGCCCCGTCGGCCCCGGAGGACGCGGCCCCGCGGGACCCGTCCGCGCTGAAGGCCCTGGAGGAGAAACTCCGCCAAAACGAGGAACACGCCCGGAAGGCCCTGGCCGAAAAAGACGAGCGCCTGTCCTCCCTGGAGAAAGAAAAAGCCTCTTTGGAAGGCCGGATCGCGGCGCAATCCGAGGAGCTGAAGAAGACCGCGGACCTTTGCGAGCAGCTCCGCCAGAAAAACCAGGAGCTGGAGACGCAGAGCCGCCTCCTGGTCATGAACGTCCAGACCATCGAGCGCATGGAAAACTCCCTGCGGGAGGCGTACCGCCTCATCCCGCCGGATCTGTCGCGGTCTCCCGTCAAGGCGGCGGCCGCTCCGGCTCCCGGCGCCCCGGAGGGGTTGTGGGCCCGTTTTCGCCGATTTTTCTCGTTCCGCCGCGCGGCCCCGCCTCCGTCGGAACCGCGGCCTTCCGCCGCGCCGCCGGGGGTGGAACGCCTGCGCGCCCTCCGTTCCCGCCGTTCCGCCTGATCGTTCATGGGACTTTGGCGTTTCTTGAAAAGCCGCTGGGCGCCGGAGGCCGCGGACCCCGCGCGTCCGGCGTCCGAATCCCAGGAGCGGGCCCGGCTGTCCTTCCTCCTCCAGCAGCAGGAGGCCGAACTCCAGACCCTTAAGAAAATTCTGCTGGACGCCCAATCCTCCCTGCGCAAGGCGGAGGAGGAACGCCGCCGCTGGAACGGCCTGTTGAACAACCGGCGGGGCCGGCTGGACCGCCCGGCCTGGCCGGACGAATCCGAGGACAGGGACCTGGAATCCCTCGGGCGGGACCGGCAGCTCCGCCAGCGGGCGTATGAAAGCCACATCGAAGAGCTTTTGGAAAAATTGAAGGACCTCCAAAAGCGGCCGCCCCCGGTTCTGCTCCAGGCCTCCGCGGCGCCGCCTTCCCTCTCGGAAAAGGGCTGGCTCCTGGAAAGGCAGGGGCTCCAGGAACGGCTGCGGGAGGAGCAGGAGAAGTCCTCCCTGGCGGAGCAGAAGCGGGAGACGGAAAGGGCCCTCCGGCTGGAGGCGGAAAAACGCCTGGCCGCCCGCGAGGCCTCCCAGTCGGAGATCCAGGAAAAACTGCGGAACGCGGAGGCCGCCCTGTGGCAGGCCCAGGCCAAGTCCGCCCAGCTGGAAAAGGAAAAGGCGTCCCTGCAGTCGCGGGTGTCGGACCTGCAGGAGACCATGCACCGCATGGCCCAGGAGGCGCAGCCGCTGGAGCCCGCGGCGCTGTCCCAGGAAATGATTGATTTGCGCCAAAGGGTGCAGGAGCTGGAAAGCCGGGAAGGGGTTCAGCGGCTCCTGGCCGAGGCGCAGAAAGCCTTGGAACTGGAACGGGCCGCGCGGCGCGCCGCCGAGGAAAGCGCCGCGGCCCTGACGCGGCAGCTGGAGGCGCTCAGGATCGGCGTCGAGTCGGAGCGGGCCCAGTGGCAGGAGCAGGGCAAACGGCTGGAGGAGGCGCGGGACCGGGAAAGGGACGCCCGCCTGAAAGAGGAGGCGGCCCGCCAGGTGCAGGAGGAGCGCGCCGCCCGGCTCCAGGAAGACCTGGCCCGCCGGGAAGCCGGCCAAGACAGGGAAAAAGCCCTTTGGCGGGAGGAGGCCGCGGCCCTGCGGCAGGAGGCGGCGCGCCTCAAGGCGGAAGCGGACCGCCTCAGGGAAGAGTTGGCGGCGCGGCCCGAACCGGCCCCGCCGCCCGCGGACCCGGAAACATCCGTCCTCCTGGAGGAGGTGGACCGGCTCGCGGCCGAGAACGCGGCCCTGAGCGACGAGGTCCGCTTCCTGCGTTCGGGCGGCAAGGATTGATGGCCCCCTTTATGTGTGCTAAGATTTTCAACGAGGCCTTCTTTTGATCAAACTGCACCGCCTGAACGGAGCCGAAATCTCGGTCAACCCGGAGCTGATCGAGCTGGTCGAGGCCATCCCGGACACCGCCATCTCCCTGGCCACGGGCAACCGCCTGGTGGTCAAGGAATCGGTGGACGAGGTGACCGAGAGGGTCATCGAATACCGCAAAAAGGTGTACTCCGGCGGCAAAACGCCCAACCCCATCGAGGGGTTCGTCCGCAAATGAGGAGTCCTAAATGGATATAGCCACCATCCTGGGAATCATCCTGTTCATCGGCATGACCGTCCGCGCCATCACCTGGCACGAGGGCCTGGCCGGCCTGACGCCCTTCATCAACGTGGAGGCCTTCCTCATCGTCATGGGCGGGACCTTCTGCGCCCTGCTGGTCAACTACGACCTCAAGCAGGTCCTGGGCCTGACCCGCGTGCTGCGCAAGGTGCTCTCCTCCACGGGCGAGGACACCTCCCAATTGGTCGGCACCTTCGTGACCCTGAGCCAGAAGGCCAAGCGGGACGGGTTCCTGGCCCTGGAGACCGACGTCAAGAACCTGAACGACGATTTCTTGAAGCGCGCCCTCCAGCTCGTCATCGACGGTTCCGACCAGGAATTCATCCGCAACATGCTCGAGACCGAGATCGGCTTCATCCGCGAGCGCCACAAGGTCGGCCGGGAGATCTTCAACGCCCTGGGCACCTACGCGCCGGCCTTCGGCATCATCGGCACGGTCATGGGCATGATCCTCATGCTCAACACCATTTCCGACGTGGAGCAGGTCCCCCGCCGCATGGCCCTGGCCCTGGCCGCGGCCTTCTTCGGCCTCGGGGCCGGTTATTTGCTTTTTCTCCCCATGGCGGGAAAACTCCACCGCCGTTCCGAGGAAGAACTTCTGGTCAAGGAGATCATCATCCGCGGCGTCCTGCTCATCCAGAGCGGCGCCACCCCCAGCCTGGTGGAGGCCAACCTCAAGGCGTACCTGGAGCCCTCCAAACGCGCCGGGGTCGGAGGTCAGCCCCTCGTCCGCTGACGCCTCGCCAAAGGCATGGCCCTCAAACCCCGCAACGTTATAGACGAAGACGACCCCCGGGTCTCCCAGATCGGCCACCCGGCGCCGCCCTGGCTGGTCAACTACGCGGACCTCATGACGGAGCTGGTCTGCTTTTTCGTCATCATGTACGCCCTGTCCGCGGCCCTCAGCAAGCAGGTCCAGCAGGCCAAGAAGGAGATCGAGCGGGTCATCCAGGAGGAAAAGCTCAAGGGCGAGGTCAAGGTGACCAAGGAGGGGATGTACATCACCCTCAACGAGCAGGGCCAGCGGGTCTTCTTCGAGAGCGGCAAGGCCGATTTGAGCCCCCAGATGGCGAACATTTTGGACAAGGTGGGCCCCACGCTCAAAAAGCTGTCCGACAAGCACGAAATCCTGGTGGAGGGCCACACGGACAACGTCCCCACCGCCCGGGTCTACGCCTCCAACTGGGAGCTGTCCACGGCCCGGGCCACCAGCGTGGTCCGATACCTGGTGCAAAACACCCAGTTCAACCCCCGCCACATCTCGGCCGTGGGGTACGGCGAATACCGCCCCATCGCGCCCAACGACACCCCGGAAAACCGTTCCCAGAACCGCCGGGTGGTCTTCTTCGTCAAGAACACCCCTCCCCCGGGGGCCGAAAAACCGGCCGAACAGTAACCGCCCCTTTTTCCGGCCCCCTGTTCCAAACACCCCCGAAATAAGGTAAAATAGGGTCTTCCGCAGGCAGGACCGGCTTCAGGCTTTTCCCCTGTTCAGCCAGCCCCCTCGCAAGTCTTCATTTTTATTCAACTTAAAAAGGAGTCCCACAAAAATGGCGAAATACGTGTATTTCTTTGGCAACGGCAAGGCGGAAGGCAGCGGCACCCAGAAGGACCTGTTGGGCGGCAAAGGCGCGGGCCTGGCGGGCATGTCCAAGGCGGGGGTGCCCGTGCCTCCGGGCTTCACCATCACCACCGACACCTGCCGTTACTACTACGCCAACGGCAAAAAACTGCCCAAGGAGTTCGCGGCCCAATACAAGGAAGGCATCGCCAAGCTGGAAAAGGCCCTGGGCAAGAGATTCGGCTCCACCGAGGACCCGCTCCTCGTCTCCGTCCGCTCCGGCGCCAAGTTCTCCATGCCCGGCATGATGGACACCATCCTCAACCTGGGCCTCAACGACCAGGCCGTGGAAGGGCTGGCCAAAAAGACGGGCAACGACCGTTTCGCCTGGGACGCGTACCGCCGCTTCATCCAGATGTTCAGCAACGTGGTGCTTGAGATCGAAAAGAACGAGTTTGAGAAGGTGCTGGAGTCCGTCAAGCACAAGAAGGGCGTGCACCTGGACACGGACCTCAACGTCAACGACCTCAAGGAGGTCGTCCAGCTCTACAAGGACCTGGTGCGGCGGAAGACCGGCCAGGACTTCCCCCAGGACCCCCACAAGCAGCTCGACGCGGCCCGCGACGCCGTGTTCAAGAGCTGGAACAACACCCGCGCCATCACCTACCGCCGCCTCAACAAGATCCCCGACGACCTGGGCACCGCCGTCAACGTCCAGGCCATGGTGTTCGGCAACATGGGCAACGACTCCGGCACGGGCGTGGGCTTCACCCGCAACCCCTCCTCCGGCGAGAAGGTCTTCTTCGGCGAATACCTCACCAACGCCCAGGGCGAGGACGTGGTGGCCGGCATCCGCACCCCCAAACCCATCGCCGAGCTGAACAAGGACATGCCCGCGGTGTACAAACAGCTCCGGGACATCACCTCCCGCCTGGAGAAACACTACCGCGACATGCAGGACTTCGAGTTCACCATCGAGAAGGGCCGGCTCTTCATGCTGCAGACCCGCACGGGCAAACGCACCGGCATCGCGGCCGTGCGCGTGGCCGTGGACATGGTGAAGGAAAAGCTCATCACCAAGGAAGAGGCCCTGCTCCGCATCGAGCCGGACCAGATCGCCCAGCTCCTGGCCCCGGTGTTCGACGGCAAGGAAAAGGGCAACGCGGTCAAGGGCGGACGGCTCCTGACCAAGGGCATCGACGCGGGCCCCGGCGCGGCCGCGGGCAAGATCGCCTTCACCGCGGAAAAGGCCGTGGAGATGGCCAAGCACGGCCCCACGGTCCTCGTGCGGCCCGAAACCAACCCCGACGACATCGAGGGCATGGTGGTGGCCGAAGGCATCCTCACCGCCATCGGCGGGCGCACCAGCCACGCGGCCGTGGTGGCCCGCGGCATGGGCAAGCCCTGCGTGGTGGGCGCGGGCGCCCTCAAGATCGACGAAGAGCGGGGCACGGTGTCCGTCAACGGCACCACCCTCCGGGAGGGGGACTACCTCTCCATCGACGGCTTCACCGGCGAGGTCATCACCGGCCAGGTCCCGACCCTTCCTTCCGATGTGGTGCGCGTCCTGCGGGGCGAGCTGGACAAAAAAGAGGCGCCCCTGTACGACTATTTCCAGACCGTCATGGGCTGGGCCGACGCCGTCAGGAAAATCGGCGTGCGCGCCAACGCGGACATCCCGCGGGACGCCAAGATGGCCCGGGCCCTGGGCGCGGAAGGCATCGGCCTCTGCCGCACGGAGCACATGTTCTTCGCGCCGGAGCGCCTGCCCTACATGCAGGAGATGATCCTGGCCGACGACGAAGCTTCCCGCCGCCGGGCCCTGGACAAGCTCCTGCCCTTCCAGAAGGAGGACTTCAAAGGGCTCTTGAAGGAGATGAAGGGCTACGGCGTGACCATCCGCACCCTGGACCCGCCCCTGCACGAGTTCCTGCCCAAGACCCACGAGGACGCGGAGGAGCTCTCCCGCAAGATCGGCATCCCGGCGGACAAGATCATGCAGAAGACCCACGAGCTGCACGAGTTCAACCCCATGCTGGGGCACCGGGGCTGCCGGCTCGGCATCACGTATCCCGAGATCACGGAGATGCAGGCCCGCGCCATCCTCCTGGCCGCGGCCGAGCTCAAGAAAGAGGGCGTGAACGTCATGCCCGAGATCATGATCCCGCTGGTGGGGAACGTCAAGGAGCTCAAGGACCAGACCGCGCTCGTGCGCCGGGTGGCCGACGAGGTCGCCAAGGAGACGGGCGTGAAGGTGAAATACATGCTCGGCACCATGATCGAGGTGCCGCGCGCCGCCCTGACCGCGGGCGAGATCGCCGCCGAGGCGGAGTTCTTCAGCTTCGGCACCAACGACCTCACCCAGATGACCCTGGGCTTCTCCCGGGACGACGCGGGCAAGTTCACCAAGGTGTACCTGGACAAGAAAATCTTCACGGACGACCCCTTCCAGACCCTGGACCAAACCGGGGTGGGCCGCCTCATGCAGATGGCCGTGGCCGAGGGCCGCAAAGTCCGCAAGGACCTGAAGTGCGGCATCTGCGGCGAGCACGGCGGCGACCCGGCGTCGGTCAAGTTCTGCCACCGCACCGGCCTCAACTACGTCTCCGCCAGCCCGTACCGGGTGCCGGTGGCGCGTTTGGCCGCGGCCCAGGCCGTGATCGAGGCCAAGACGGGCAAAAGCTACACTTCGAAGTAAGGCGGTTTCCGCCGGTTCCCCGCCCGCGCGGCGGGGATGGAGATTCCACAAAAGCGGGGGCGGGTTCGCGTGAATCCGCCCCCGCTTGCGTTTCAAGGGGAGAAGAGAGGGTCCTATGGGCTTCATGCGGGAATTCAAGCAGTTCGCCATGCGGGGGAACGTCATGGACATGGCCGTGGGCGTGATCATCGGCGGGGCGTTCGGCAAGATCGTGTCGTCCTTCATCAACGACGTGGTCATGCCGCCCCTGGGGCTCCTGCTCGGCAACGCGGACTTCTCCGACCTGGCCCTCACCTTGTCCGTCGCGGGCCGGGACGGCAAACCCGTGGTCCTGGCGTACGGCAAGTTCGTGACCACGGTGGTGGATTTCGCCATCCTGGCCTTCGCCGTTTTTCTCATGGTCCGGTTGATGAACCGCCTCAAGCGGGAGGAGCCCGCCGCCCCGACGGAAAAGAAATGCCCCGAGTGCCAGCTGATCATCCCGCTGGCGGCCACCCGCTGCGGCCACTGCGCCCAGCCCCTGTCGTAACCCTTTCAAGGGGAGAGGAGAATCCCATGAAAACCGCAGCCGTCTTCGCGTCGCTTCTCGTCCTGTTCCCGGCCCTGTCGCTCCGCGCCGAGGAGGCCCCCGTGAAAAAATGGAAGGAAAAGGCCCAGGTCACGTACCTGAGCGCCAACGGCAACACCAAGTCCACCACCATCGGGGCCTCCAACGAGTTCCGTTACGACTGGACGCGCCTCGCCTTTGAGCTCAACGCCGGGGCCCTGGGCTCCCAGAGCCGGAACGTGGTCCTGGCCGAGCAGTATTTCGCCAACGAAAAACTGCAGTGGAAGCTGGACGACCGCAACTACGCCTTCGAAAAGGTCGGCTGGGACAAGAACCGGTTCGCCGGCGTGGCCAACCGCATCGACTCTTCCCTCGGCCTGGGCCGCGAGCTGGTCAAGACGCCCCGGCAGAGCCTGCTCCTGGAGCTCGGCGGCGGCTACGTCAACGAGCAGCGGGTGCGCTCCCCCCGGGTGGATTTCGGCTCCGGACGGGCCTATTCCAAATACCTCTGGAACGTCAGCGACACGTCCGTCTTCTCCCAGGACGCGGAATACCTGCACAACATGGAGGACGGCGACGACTTCCGCGTGAACACGGAAACGGCCCTCACCGCGTCGGTGTCCACCCACGTGTCCCTCAAGGTGTCCTACGTCTGGAAGCACGTGGCGCTCCCGCCCCCGGGCTTCGGCAAGAACGACACCCTGACCGCGGCGGCGCTGATCTTTAACTATTAAAGGGGCCTCCGGCCCCTTAAACCCCGGATTGCGGGGGTTTCCCACCCCCCGCACCCCCGGCTCCCTTTCTTTTGGGCGCACAAAAGAAAGGGAGGGAAAGAAAAT
>CAZAEL010000071.1:0-8336 GCA_964484135.1 uncultured Elusimicrobia bacterium | reverse complement strand
TTGTGCGCCCAAAAGAAAGGGAGCCGGGGGTGCGGGGGGTGGGAAACCCCCGCAAAAAGTTATTTTATCAAATGCCGGTCTGGATTCCCGTTTCCACGGGAATGACAAATGGGCCGAAGGCCCACACACTCACAGCGCCTTGGGTTTGGTATAGAAAAAATACAAAAATCGAAACCGCCGGAGGCCCTCCTGCACATCGCGGGCGAAGAGCCCGCCCAACACCTCAAAATACCGGTCCTTCGGCCCGGCCACGGTGCGGGAGAAAAAGGGCGCCAGGCCCAGGGTGCGGCTTTGCCGGTCCGGGGTCCGGGTGTCCACCCGGTACCAGGGCCCCACCACCACGATGTCCCGTTCGGAAACAGCCTTTTCTTTTTCAGGCGCGGGAACAGCCGCGGGGGCCGTTTCAGGGGCCGCCGCCTCCGCCGTGGGCTGGCTTTTGAGCAGGAACCTCCAATAGAGCGGGAAGAACAAACGGAACTTGCGGCCTGTGGGGCTGTTGTACGACGTCCACAAGGGGGCGAACACGTTCACCCGGCGGGCCCCTTCTTCATAACGGCCGTACAAGGGGAAGAAGAACCGGTATGCCCGTTGGGGGTTCCGTCCGGACCAGTACAAGGGGAAGACCGTGGTGAGGCCGCCGGTGCGCTCTCCCCGGGTCTGCACCGTGTCCGTGCTGCCCTCCAAGGCGAAGGTGCGGGACTTGTAGAAAAGCGGCACGAAAAGGTCCCAGTCCTTGGCCGGGCTGCGGCGGTACGCGTACGGGAAGAAGTACCCCTTGCGGTGCGGGCCCTCCCGTTCCCAGGCCATGAGCGCCAGGCCCCGGGGCGCCCAGAAGTTCCGGAAGTCGTCCTGCCGGATGTATTTGTACAGCGGGAAAAAGTCGTGGGACAGGGTGTTGGTGCTTTTGTACACGTTGCCCAGGATGAGGTACTGCACGGTGAGCTGGGGGTTTTCCGTGTCCGAGCCCCGCTTGGACACGTACCCCAGCATGGGCGGGATGATCCAGAGCCCGTCACCCTTGCCGTCGGCGGAATACCAGTAAAAGGGGAACAGGTATCCGCCCCGGTCCTCCTTGTCATGGTGGCGGCCCCAGAGCGGGAAAATGCCGTGGGCCCGCAGGTCGTCCCGGCGGAACCGGTAATAGGGCGGCAGGATGGTCAGGCCCTTGTCCGGCGCGGACGCGCCCCAATAGAGCGGGAACACGATGGTGCGGCGAGCCTCCGCGCTTCTGTACCAGTACACGGGCGGCACGATGCCCTCCCGGGAGGAGGCGCTGCGGCGCGTCCAGGCCAGGGGCGAGAAGAACATGCGGCGACCGGGGTCGTACGTGTCGTGGAACAGAGGCAGGAAGGTGGTGGAGCCCCGGTCCCGGTCTTGATCGCGCCAGTACAGGAAGAGAAAGCTCCAGGTGCGGCGGTCGCCGGTCTTCCGCCACACCACGGGCGGCACGGCCGTGACCGTGGTGTCCCCGTCCCGGTACCGGGTGTACAGGGGGAAGAGCACGTCCACCCCCCAGTCGGGCGCGCGCCAGAAGTGCCAGTACAGCGGGAAGAAGATGCGGGTGGTGTCCTCCTTTTCCCTGCGCCAGTGGTACAGCCAGGCCCAGCCCGCGGCGGAATCCGCGCTCTTGCGGCCCCACAGGCCCCAGGACAAAAACCGCGACTCCTCCGGCGTGGACCAGTATCCGTACAGCGGGAAAAGGGTGTGGAAACGCTCCTCGTTCTCCAGGCGGTGGTAGAAGTTCAGCACCTGGGTCTTGGACTCGAACCCGTCCGAAGACTGGCGCCGGGACCAGAGCGGGAAGATACCGTCCACCCGCAGGTCCGGGTCGTGGGAATAGAAATAAAGCCCGACGTGCCCGGCGCGTTGGTCGTCCCGCCGGAAGCGGCTGAACAAGAGGGTGATCCAGGCGCGCTGGTCCTCGGTGCGGGAGTAATAGTACAGCGGAAAAAGATGGTGGGACCGCAGGTCTTCCCCCCACCCCGCGCCCACCAACGGAAAAAGCCCGGCCCGCACGTCCGCGGCCCGGCGCTTGGGCGGCCCTTGGCCCGGCGCGCCGCCCCCCAGGGGAGGGATGGTCCCCAGGGAATGGAACGGGTCAAAGGGAGAGACGGGCGGCGACAGGGGCCGGGTCGCCGAAGGTTCCGGCGCGGCCCATTCCCGCCGCAAATAAAAGAGCCCCAGCACGTCCCACCGGTCCACGGGTGAGGCGGCGTGCCAGTACAGGGGGAAGAAGACGCGGAAGCGGGACTCCGCGTCCCGGTTCCACCAATAATTGAGCAGGATGCCGGCGCTTTTTTCCCCCCGGCGGCGGCGCCAGCCCGCCAAAGACACCTGGTCCAGCTTGGACCGGTCGTGGCTGCGGTAGTCGTAAAAAAGGAAGGGCGGCAGAAGGGTCACCCGGCCGCCCTCCCGCCGGATCTTCTGCCAGTACAGGGGAAAGACCGCGGTGCGCGCCAGCTCCTGGTCCGCGTGGCGGAAGAAAAGCCCGGCCAGCATCCATCTTTCGTCGGGCCGCCGGTACGATACAACGAGGGGCAGGGACACCAGGAGCCGGCGGTCCTCCTCCCGCCAGCGGTAAAAGACCGGCAGGAGCAGTTTGTGGGCCGTTTCTCGCTCCTGGAAATCCCAGTACAGCAGGCCCAGCATGAGGAGGCGGCGCTGCAGCTCCGGGTCCTTTTCGTACCAAAACAGGGGCGGCAGGCGGACCGGCCGTTTTTCCCATTTTTCGACGGCCACCGGGGCAGGGACCGCCCCGTTTCCGGCCGCCCTGGCGGACGCGGACCAGGGGCCGAGCAAGGCGGCGAGGCCTGAGAGAAGCAGGAGAAAATGGATGGGACGGAAGGACGGGTTCAAACCGGGACGGACGGGCGTCGGGAAGTTTTAAAAAAGGCGGTCCTTCTACACGGGCTCGTAGTCAACGACCAGGACCCCTTCGGAAATGGGTTTGATGAACTTGTCCACCACGGCCTGGTGTTCCGGATGGACCAGGTACGCCTCCAGGGAGGCGCGGTCCTTGAAGCGCACCGCGAACCCGTGGGTGAACCCGCGGGCGCGGTCGCTGAAATTGGGGCCGGCCGTGGCCTCCAGGATGCCGGGGACGCGGTCCTTCAGGCCCAGGAGGTTCCTGAGCAAAAGGGCCTTCTCTTCCGCGGTGGCGGAGGAACGGATCTTGAACAGCACCAGATGTTCAACCATGGCGGTGCTGTAATTTACCATAGTAACATGGAGGTGGCAAACACGCATCCCGCCCAGGCGCCGCCCGCCCCTTCCCAAAAAGGCTCCTTCGCCTCCTGGCAAGGGACGGACGGGCCGGGGTCCATGGCGTTGAGGATGAGGTTCATGCCCTCCACCTCCGGGGAACGTCCCCCCCGGCCCGGGCGGGCACCGCCTGGGGCAGGGGTTGCGGTTGGGGCCGGGGCACGGCCAGCATCTCGTTCAACAGCCGCCGCAGATAACGCGCCTCGGTCTCCAGTTCCCGGAGCCGGGCGTCCTTGTCCTCCAGCGATTGTCGGTACAGGGCCTGCTCGGCCAATCGCAGCTCCAGCAGGTCCCTCTCGTTCACTTCCATGGTCTTCTCCTTTCATCTGTCGTGCCCTACGTTGCCTCGCGATGCTCGGCAGCCTCGGGTCTCAAGACGCGGCCTCCAATCGGAGATGCGGCCGCGCACTCCACAAGGGGAGGCTCTGCCTCCCCGTTCTTCGTCGTTCGGCTTTACGCGCCTTCAGCGCGACGCCTCACTGAACCCCTCCGATCCGGGTAAAAATAAAAAACCCACTGTCTTCTCGGACAGTGGGCGCTTTGTTCGGGCTTCGGCTGACTTGGGTTTCGGTTGTTCCCTTATCCCTCCGGGGTCAGGCCGCAAAGCGCCCCCTGTCCATGGACCCAACGGGTCATGGACTTAAGGCAGGCGTAAATGGCTTTGGGCTGCTGACGTTTCGGATTCATGTCTTTTTTCAGTTTACCGCTTCCCGGTTAAAATTTCAACCCTTCTTTTAAGACGCGGCCTGGGCCGCGGCGGGCGCGGCCGCCTGTTGGGCCTCGTTTTTCTGCTGTTCGAAAGCCTCCAGGCGCCGGCGGTTGCGTTCCCGGATCTTCTCCTCCAGGTCCGCCTTGAGCTCCGGCTGGCTGGCCAGGATCTCGTGGATCACGTCGTGCTCCAGGGTGTAAATCTCGGTCTCGTCCACCGCCGCCTTGATGGTGGCGGTGGCGGCGCAGCTTTTCACCAGGGAGATTTCCCCGAAAAAGGCGCCCTTTTCCAAATTGGTGATGAAGCGCGTCACCTTGTCCTTGCGGGAGAACACGGACACCATGCCGGAGGCGATCAGGAAAAGCTGGTTGGAGATGATCCCCTGGAAGAGGATGGTGTCCCCTTTGTGGTAGGTCTGCTTGCGCATGCTGACCGCCAGCTTGTGGATGTCCTGCTGGGAGCATTTCTCGAAAAGAGAAATGCGCTGGAGAAAGCTTTCGGCTCCCGTGGATTGTCCGGCGATGGTCTCCATAATGGGCACCCCTTGATGAGGATGTGGGAATCTCTTGTCCGGCGCGCTGTGTCCTTATTATAGCATATCCCGGCCCCCCGGGCGCGGGGGCAAGCATATTTTTCGCGGCCCCGGCAAGGCCTTCCCCCTGGCCATCCCCCTTCAAAAATGTTAAGTTGCCCTTGTCTGCCCTTTCCCCACCATTCATCAGAACAAACAGGAGGTCATTTATGTTCCCGTCCCACAAGAATTTCTTGCGATTGACGGCCGCGGCCCTGGCCCTTTCCCTCACGGCCTGCGCCTCCACGCCCAAGATCACGCGCACGGAGGCGGACGAAACCATTGATTTGAGCGGCAACTGGAACGACACCGACTCCCGCCTCGTGGCGGAGGAGATGGTGCGGGACTCCCTGGCCCGCCCCTGGGTGGACGAATTCTCCGCGGCCAAGAAGGCCAAGCCCCGCGTCATCGTGGGCGCGGTGCTCAACAAGAGCCACGAGCACATCAACACCGAGACCTTCGTGAAGGACCTGGAGCGGGAGCTGATCAACTCCGGCCGGGTCAAGTTCGTGGCCTCCAAGGAACAGCGGGGAGAGATCCGGGAGGAGCGCCTGGACCAGGCCCAGAACGCCAGCCTGGCCACGGCCAAGAGCATGGGCCAGGAGTACGGCGCGGACTACATGCTCAAGGGCCAGATCAACACCATCATGGACGCGGCGGGCAAGCAGGAGGTGAAGTACTACCAGGTGGAGCTGGAGCTCCTGGACATGGCCACCAACGAGAAGGCCTGGATCGGCCAGAAAAAGATCAAGAAGCTGGTCAAATACCGGAAAAACAAATTCTAAAGGCGTGCTGCGGTGCTTCCATGCTGCGGTTAAAGACTTTCACCGCAGCACCCCCGCACTGAAGCACATGCCGCTTCGTCTCATCGGTTCTTTGATATTGTGCGGCCTCCTGGCCGCCTGCGCCTCGCCCCGGGCCCTGGTGCGGGACCTGAACCTGCTCATGGCCCAGGGAGACTACGCCAAGGCCGGCGCCCTGGTGCAGGGGGCCAAACAAAAGCACTACGGTTCCAAGAACGCCCTGCTCTATCACCTGGACCTGGGCATGTTGCTCCACCTGGACGGCAAATACGCGGAGAGCAACCAGGCCTTTGAGTCCGCCAAGCGGCTCGCCAAGGAGCTCTTCACCAAGAGCGTCACCACCGAGGCCTCCACCTTCCTGGTGAGCGACAACCTCCGGCCCTATTACGGCGAGGACTTCGAGCGGGCCCTGATCCACGTGTTCTCCGCCCTCAACTACATGCTGCTGGGCCAGGGGCAGGAGGCCCTGGTGGAGGCCCGGCAGGTGGACTTCCTCCTCACCAAGCTGGAGACCGATTACGGGCACAAGAACGTGTACCGGGAAGACGCCTTCGCCCGTTACCTCATGGGCCTGCTGTACGAGGAGCAGGGAGAGGTCAACGACGCCTTCATCTCCTTCCGCAAGGCGCTGGAGGCGTACGAAGTCTATAAAAAGAATTACGGCGTTTCCGCGCCGCCGGCCCTGGTCCAGGACGCCCTGAGGACGGCCCGGGCCCTGGGGTTCCGGGACGAGATCGAACAAATCCGGAAACGCTGGGGCGGCGAGCCGCCGTCTCCCCTGCCCCGGGACGCGGGCGAGGCGGTGGTGCTGCACTACAACGGCCTGGCCCCCCACAAGGTGGACTCCTTCTTCGAAATCGGATTTTTCGCCGGCTGGGCGTACGTGGACGCGTCCCGCCCCGAAGGCGAGGAGGAGGAGCAGGTGGAGCAGGCCGCGGCCATCGCCAAATCCATCCTGGCGGACGAGATGGTGCGCATGGCCTTTCCCAAATACATGCCCACGCCCTATTCCATCCAGTCCCTGGAAGTGCGGGCCGAGGGGGCCCAGACCGCGCACCGGGCCCAGACCGCGGAAGACATCGGCGCCATCGCGGTCAAAAACCTCCAGGACCGCATCGGCCGCATCCGGGCCAAGACCATCGCCCGCGCCGTGGTCAAGTTCGCGCTCTCGCGCCGCATCGCGGCCCAGGTGGAGGAAAAGCAGGGGGCGGGCGCGGCCTGGCTCACGAAAAAGATCCTCCAGGCGGCCTCCACGGCCACGGAGCTGTCGGACAAACGCTGCTGGCAGACCGTGCCGGACAAGATCGCCGTGGCCCGGGTGGTCCTGCCCGAGGGCAAACACGCCTTAAAGCTCACCTTCCGCGACGCGGGTGGCGCGGTGGCGGGCGAGCGGGAAGCGGACGTGCAGATCCGGCCCGGGCGGAGGACCTTCCTGGTCGTCCGCACGGCGCGGTAGAAAACGGAGGTTTTTATGAAAACGTCCTCTTGGCTGGTTTCGGCCGCCTTGTTGATTTGCCTTTCGTCTTCGCTGTCGGCGGAGAAACGGCCGGCCTGGATCACGGGCGCGGACCCGAAGTATCCGGACAACGTCTATCTCAAGGGCGTGGGCGTGGGCAAGGACCTGGACACGGCCCGGGCCAACGCCCGCGCCGAAATCTCCCGGACCTTCCAGGCCCGGATAGAACAGACCGTCTCCGACCGGCAGACGGAAAGCGTCCAAGCCGAGGGCAAAAGGCGCGGTCCCGTGGAATCGAGCCAGGACGTGGAGACCCGCACCCGGGTGTCCACGGAAGGGCTCCTGGAAGGGGTGGAGATCGCCCGGACCTGGTTCGACAAGAAGGGCAAAAAACATTACGCCCTGGCCGTGCTCAACAAGGCCAAGGCACGGGCCGCCTTGTCCGCCGCCATCGCCGAGGAAGAAGCGGCCTTCCAGAACGACCTGCGCTACGCGCGGGAAGCGGCCGCGCCCATCGAAAAGGCCCGGTCCTACGCCCAGGCCCTCAAACACGGGGAGGAACGGGACCGCCTCGCGGCCCGGCGGCGGCTTCTGGACCCGGCGGACGCCCCGGACCCTTCCGGCCCGGCCCCCCTGGCCGACGCGCGGGCCGCCTTCCAGGACACCCTGGCCAGAATACAATTCGTGGTGGAAGCCGAAGCGGACCCCGATTCCCGCCTCAAGGAGGCGGTCACGGAAAAAATCTCCGGCATGGGGTTCCGGGTGCTCAAAACCCCCGCGGCGGCGGAGCCCGCGCCGGGAAAACCCGTGCTCAAGGTCTTCTGCCGTCTCACGCTGGAACCCATGGACCGGGGCAACCCCTCCTGGAAATTTTTCCAATGGAACGGCTCTTTCGAAATGTCCGAGCTTTCCGACGGCAAGATCCTGGCCTCCTCCGCGCCCACCGGCTCGGACGGCCACATCACGGAGAGCCAGGCGCGGATGAAGGCGCGCCAAGCGGGAGAAGAGGCGCTGGCGCGGGAGACCCAGCTCAGAATTTCCCAATATATCTTCGGGGAATAAACGCACTCTTACATAGGAGGAACACGTCATGATGAGGAAGCTCCTGGCACAAAGCGGTGTGGTTTTGACGGCGGCCCTGATGCTCGCCGCCTGCGGGCCCAAAAAGCCGGACTGGGTCATGAAGGGCAGCGGCGCCTTCAAGAAGGACCAGAAAGTCTTCTACGGCGTCGGCATCGCGGAGGGCATCCAGTCCGAGGCCCTGCGCCGCGCCACGGCGGACAACCGGGCCATCGCGGAAATCTCCAAGCAGCTTTCCACGGTCTCCACCTCCCTCATGCGGGACTACATGGCCTCCACCAGCATCCCGGCCGAGCAGAAGGGCAACGAGGAGCAGTACGTGGAGAACACCATCAAGACCTTCACCTCCAACATGGTCTCCGGCGTCCGCATCATCGACCGGTACCAGGACAAAAGCGGCAGCCTCTACTCCCTGGCGTCCCTGAGCCTGGACGAGCTGAAAAGCCTGGCCGGCGA
>CAZAEL010000070.1:0-8358 GCA_964484135.1 uncultured Elusimicrobia bacterium | reverse complement strand
CGGGCAAAGGCGAAGCGGCTGTCCTCCCACACCATGTTTTTGGGGAAGGGGATTTTTTGGATGACCTCCGTGAGCAGCTCCGGAAGGATTTGCGGGGTGGGCAGGCCTTGGGTCCGTTTGACCGCGCAGAGCCGTTCCCCCCGGTCCGTCTTGCGGATTTCCAGTTTATCCAGGGGAACCCCCTGGGACCGGGAAAAACCCTGGGCCGCAGGGGTCCAGTTGCCTTGGGCATCCTTGGCCTGGGCCAAGCCGGGGCCCAGGGCTTCTTGAACCGTGTCCTGGGCTTTGGCCGCCAGCCCTGCAACCCACAACCCCAGACGACGGGGGGTCCCCAGGGTCTTGAGTCCTCTATAGGAAAGACCCCTGGCATGTAAACGTTGCTCGGCCAGACGCGCCAGATCCGCCAGGGCCTGGGGCACGAACCGGGCCGGCAGTTCCTCAACCCCGATTTCCAAAAGCAGGTCTTGGGCGGTGGCCACGGAAGCCTTTGTTTTCTTCATTTCTTGTCCGCCCCGTTGCCGTTGCCCGTGATCATGGCCATGTACCCTTCGGCCGCGCGGCGGGCCAGGCCCCGCACCCGGGCGATGTACCCCACGCGCTCGGTCACGGAAATGGCGCGGCGGGCGTCCAGCAAATTGAACAGGTGGGAACACTTCATGACCGCGTCGTACCCGGGGAGGACCAGGCCCTTGTCCATGAGCCGTTTGGCTTCGGTCTCCCATTCGGTGAAGTGGCGGCGCAGGACCTCCACGTCCGCTTCCTCGAAGTTATACCGGGAAAATTGCTTTTCATCTTCCAGATGCACCTGGCCGTAGGTCACGCCCGGCTTCCAGACCACGTCGTACACGTTGTTTTTCTTCTGGGAGTACATGGCCAGGCGCTCCAGCCCGTACGTGAGCTCCACGGAGATGGGGTTGAGGTCGATGCCCCCCACCTGCTGAAAATAGGTGAACTGAGTGATCTCCATGCCGTCCAGCCAGACCTCCCAGCCCAGGCCCCAGGCGCCCAGGGTCGGGCTTTCCCAGTCGTCCTCCACGAAGCGGATGTCGTGCTTGGCCGGGTCGATGCCGATGTCCTTGAGAGAAGCCAGGTATTTGTCCTGGATGTCCGCGGGCGCGGGCTTGATGAGCACCTGGTACTGGTAGTAGTGCTGGAGCCGGTTGGGGTTTTCCCCGTACCGGCCGTCCGTGGGCCGGCGGGAGGGTTCCACGTACGCCGCGGCCCAGGGCTTGGGCCCCAGACAGCGCAGGAACGTGGCCGGGTTGAAGGTGCCCGCGCCCTTTTCCACGTCGTAGGGCTGCCAGATCAGGCAGCCTTCCCTGGACCAGAACTTTTCCAGGGCCATGATGATGTCTTGAAATGTCATGTTTTTGCCGTCTCCATAAGATGCCGCGCCATGTAGCTTTTCAGGGACCGGTGATGGGCCAGGGCCTTGAGGGGCCGGCTCAAAAGCGGGGAAACGAACTGCAGGAGCCTTTCCTCCAGGCGCGGGGCGTGGTCTTCCAGCCCTTCCACCGCCCGCGGCGCCTCGAAATCGTACCGGTCCAGGATCTCCAAAAGAGGTCCCGGCGCATGACCGCGCAAGAGTTCCGGGGCGGCCTGGGATAGGCCGTACCCGGCCTGGGCCAGGAACTGGGCCAAAAACGCCAGGCGTACCTCGGTCTCAGGACCGGACTCCAGGGCGGCCAGGGCCTGCCGCAAAAGATCGTACTTTTCCGGATGGGGCTGGTGCAGGGGGGTCAGCCGGTCCGTCCATTCGCAGAGGAAATGGGCCGTGGCCAGGCGGGACCATTCCCGCCGCAGGCCCGCAAAGGACGCGGCCACCCCGCCCCCCGTCACCCGCGCCACGGGCTTGCCCGCGCCCATCCAGAGCCGAAAGCGGGTCTCCACGCCGGGCTCCGTGGCCGGGCCCAGCTTGGCGCCGGGCCGGCCCGCGCCCTTGGCCAGGGCCCAAAGCCGCCCCTGCTCGCGGGTGTACAGGGACAGACGCTTGTCCTTCTCCCCCGACTTTTCCGACCGCAGGACGATGGCGTGGACGTTCAAATACATGAAGACGTGTCTCCGTTCTGCCGTGCTGCAGTGCTGCTGTAAGAAAATTTCCTGTTTCTGGCCGCAGCACAGAAGCACTGAAGCACCGCAGCACTGTTATTCATTATATCAACAGCCAGGTGGCGATGGAAAAATAGGTCAGGAGGCTCACGATGTCCGTGGCCGTGCTGACGAAGGGGGCGCTGCACACCGCCGGGTCCACGCTCAGGCGCTTCACGATCATGGGCGTCACCGCGCCCATGACCGCGGCCACGGTCATGGAGGTGCAGATGCCGCAACCCACCACCAGGGGGAACACGAAGGGCAGTTTCCCGCCGAACTGGAAATAGACCAGAACGGCCAGGAGCACGCCGTATCCCAGGCCCAGCACCAGGCCGATGCGCAGTTCGCGCCAGATCATCCGGGAGATCTCGCCCAATTGGATGTGCCCCGTGGCCAGGCCGCGCACCACGATGGTGGAGGACTGGGTCCCCACGTTGCCCCCCATGCCCGCGATCACGGGCATGAAGGACGCCAGGGCCACCACCTGGGACAGAGTCGCCTCAAAGCGGGCGATGACGAGGCTGGCGACCAGGCCGCCCACCCAGGAGGCCAAGAGCCAGGGCATGCGCAGACGGACCACGCGGAAGATGGAGCCCGTCTCCAGTTCCCCGGCGCCGGTGCCGGCCATCTTGGCGATGTCCTCGGTGGCCTCCTGGTGGATGACGCGCAAAATGTCGTCCACGGAAACCACGCCGAGGAGGCGGTTCTCCGCGTCCACCACCGGCGCGCTGATGAGCTTGTACTTGGAAAACACCTTGGCGGCCTCCTCCTGGTCCGCGTCGGCCCGCACCTTGATGAGCTGCACCGGGCTCATGATCTCGGACAGTTTCATGTCCTGGGGCGCGGCGATGAGGGCCCGCGGCGACACCACGCCCAAAAGGCGGCCTTGGCCGTCCGTCACGTACAAAGTGTAGAGCTCGCCCATGCGGTGCAGCCGGGAGGAGGCGCGCACGTGCTCCAGGGCCTGCCGGACCGTCTGCTGGGGGTGGAGTTCCAGGATCTCCGTGTGCATCAGGCTGCCCGCCGTTCCGGGCAGGAAGGTCTGCTGGCAATTGATTTTCTCCACCTGGCCCCGCCGCAGGAGACCCGTCATTTTCTTGACCACCCGCTCGGGCAGCTTGTGGAACAGGGATTCCGCCTCCGCGGGGGACATCCCCTCCAGCACCGGGCCCAGGCTGCCCGGCTCCAGCGTGCTCAAGAGGTGCATCTGCTCCTTGACCTCCAGCTCCTCGAAGAGCTCGGTCGCCCGCTTGATGGACAACAGCTTGAACAGCAGGGTCTGTTCCGCCGGGGAAAAGTGGCGCCATCCCTCGGCCAGGTCCACGGGGCTGATCTCGGCCAGGTCCTTCTTGAGCTCGCGGTGAGCGCGGGCGGCGAGGAGCTGCTTCAATTCGGGGATGAAAAGGGCGGAGGAATGGACGGAGGACATGGGCGTCAGGCGTGCGGGCTCACGGTTTTGATGACATTCTTTAAAGGATAGACCTAAACGCCGGGATTGTCAACAAATCATCCCGTGAGAAGGGACTCCGAGGTGCGGAGCGTTTCCAGAAATTGTTCCGGCGTTTTGACCCGGAGGAGGCGGCGGCGCAGGGATTCGTGGGAATTGAGAACCGCCACGCGGGACAGGAGGCGGACCTGGTCCCGGGGCGCGGACGCCGGCGTCAGGAGCAGGAAAACGAACCGCACCGGGACTTTGTCCGGATGGGGAAAGGCGATGGGCTTGGCGCTGCGGCCGATCAGCACGCAGGGCCGGTCCAGCTCCGGCAGGCGCGCGTGGGGGACGGCCACGCCTTTCCCGATGCCGGTGGACAACCCCGCCTCGCGCTCCCACACGGCCTTGAACACCGCCTCCACGTTCAACCCCGGGCGGACACCCTTGAGCCTCTCCAGGAGGGCCCGGATGGCCTGTTGGGGCGTGTCGGCCTTCAGGTCCAAATCCAGGTGCGCGGGGCTCAGCAGTTGGTGGAGCGACCAGGCCTGGGGGATGTCGAACTCGTCGTGGATCTCGCCCAGGAGTTCCTCCACGATGTCCTCCAGCGTCAGGAGCCCGGTCACGCGGCCCGCGCCGTCCTTGACGCAGACCATGTGCAGTCCCTTGGCCAGCATGGTCTTGAACACCGCGGGAAGAGGGTCGGACTCCCGCGCGGACGTCAGCTCCCGCACCAGCCGCTTCAGGTCCGGCGCCGCGCCCGCCGGGGTCTCCGACAGGACGATGTCCTTGACGTGGACGAACCCCTGGATCGCCTGGCCGTCGCTTGCGCACACCGGGTAGCGGGAAAAATGGTGGGTCCGGATCAGACGGCGGTTCTCCTCCCAGGGCCTCTCCGGGGAAAGCGTCACCACCCTGTCCCGCGGGACCATGGCGTCCTTCGCTTTCAGGCTCCCGAAATCGAACAGGTTTTCGATGAGGAGGAGCCGGTCCAGGGGAAGCAATCCCTTTTCCTGGGAGGTTCCCAGGAGAATGCGGATTTCCTCCTCCGAGAACACCTGTTCGTGCTGGCCCGTGGGCCGGAACCCCAACATCCGGACCACGACCTGGGACGTTTTGGCCATCAGCATGATGGGAATGCGGAAGACGCGGTAGAAAATCTCAAAAGGCCAGGCGGCCCAGAGCGCGATGGGCTCCACGTGCTGCAGGACGATGGTCCGCGGCACCAGCTCCCCCAGGACGATCTGCAGGAACGTGAGGAGCATGAAGGCCAGGCCCACGCTGATGACGTGGGTGGCCGTGCCCAGGAGCGTTCCCGGCAGGAGATCCTCGAACACCGGCCTCAGCAGGCGCGCGACCCCGGGTTCTCCCACCCACCCCAGGCCCAGGCTGGCGATGGTGACGCCCAACTGGACAGCGGACAGGTAGTTCTCCAAGTTGTTCAGCATGTTCTGGAGCAACAGGGCGCGGCGACTGCCCTGCCGGACCATGACCTCCAGCCGGGAGGCGGGCATGCGGACCAGGGCGTACTCCATCAAAACAAACAACACGTTCAGGAGCAGGAACCCGACGGCCGCGAAAAGGGGCGTCATCGGCGCAGCGCCTCCCTGAGGGTTCTCTCCTGCACGGCCCACATCTTTTTTCGCTCCCGGGGAACGTAGTCCGTGTACCCCAACAGGTGCAGGACGCCGTGCACCACCAGCCGCACCAGCTCCTCCCGGAAAGGGACGCCGAAACGCCGGGCGTTCAGGCGCGCCTGGGGCACGGCGATGAAGACGTCGCCAAAGGGCAGGGATGGGGGCTTGGGGGTTGGGGGTTGGAAAAATTCACACGGCATTTTCTTCTGGTTTTTTCCCGCCAGTCCCCAGTCCCCGGCCCCCAGTCCCCCTTCTTCATAACGGAAGGCTATAACGTCCGTATAACGGTTCACGCCGCGGAACCGCCGGTTCAGGGCGCGGACCTTCTCGCGGGACGTCCAGACCACCTGCAAGGTCCGGCGGGCGGCCCGGCGTCCCGGGGGCAGCGCCAGGGCCGCGGCGCGGCGGGCCGCGCGTTCCACGTCCGGAGGCCGGGCGCCCTGGCGGAAAAAAACGATCTTCATCGGGGAAGGACGGCCCCGGAGGAAGGCCCGGGGGCGGCGGGACGGGCGGGACGCAATGTCAGCGTTCCGAGGGAGCGGGGGAGGAGACCGCCGGGGCCTCCTCCGCGGCTTCGGGGTAGGCGATGCGGGAGTGGTAGATGCCGGTGAGGGTGTTGACGAAGCTTTCGGCGATCTTGTGCAGGTCCGCCAGGGTGAGGGGCACGTCCTCGAACTGCCCGTCCCCCATCTTGGCGTTGATGATCTCCTGGACCTGGTCCTTGAGTCGGGAATGGGTGGGGTCCTCCAGCGTCCGCACGGAGGCCTCCACCGAATCGGCCAGCATGAGGATGGCCGTCTCCTTGGAATGGGGCTTGGGGCCGGGGTACCGGTAATCGTCCTCCCCCACCTCCTCCGGGTCGGCGGTCCGCTCAATGGCGCGGCGGTAAAAATACTCGATCCGGGAGGTGCCGTGGTGCATGACGATGAAGTCCACGATGGCCTTGTCCAGCCCGTGCTGGCGGGCCAGGGCCTGGCCCTCCTTCACGTGGGACTGGATGACCAGCCGCGACATGCTGGGCGGGAGCGGATCGTGTGGGTTGCCCAGGGCCCCCTGGTTCTCCACGAAATATTCGGGCTTCACCATCTTGCCGATGTCGTGATAGTACGCGCCCACGCGGCAGAGCAGGCCGTTGGCGCCGATGGCCTCGGCCGCGGACTCGGCCAGGGACGCCATGATGAGGGAATGGTGGTAGGTGCCGGGGGCCTCCAGGCTCATGCGCTTCAGCAGGGGGTGGTTCACGTCCGCCAGTTCCAGGAGCTTGATGTTGGTGACGCGGGAGAAGAAGTTCTCCAGGGAGGGCAGCAGGCTCAAGGCGATGAGCGCCGAAAAGAGCCCGCCCAGGGACGTCCAGGTCAGGGCCGAGGCGATCCGGGCCGCCGGCCAGTCCTGGAGGAGCGCCAGCACCGTCACGGTGAGCCCCTGGGCCAGCACCACCCACAGGCCCGCGCGCGTGAGGTCCCGCCGCTTGCGCACCTGCAGGGAGGCGGCCACGCCCGTCAAGCCCCCGAAGAAGGCCACCAGCACGCTCTCCAGGGCGAAGCCGTTGATGACCCCGAAGATCAGGCTCAGCACCACGGTCAGGATGATGGCCAGCCGGGGTTGGATCAGGAGCGCGGTCAAAATCGAAGTGGCGGCCAGGGGCAGGCCGTAGGGCGAGATCCAGGGGAAGAGGCGGCCCATCTCGCACCACAGCTCCACCAGCCACACCCCGCCCAAGGCCAGCACCCCCAGGAGCGCCACCGCCTCCTCGTCGTGCAGGAGCTGGGGGTGATCGTGGCGGAAATAGAAAGCGAAGAGCGCCAGGATGAGCCCGGTGAAAAGCAGGAGCGCCAGGGCCTTGTCCCAGCCCGGGCCCAGCTCCGTGAACAACACGATGAACAGCATGGCCCACACCACCGCGGCCACCAGGCCCGTGGACACCCGGATCTCCCGGTGCAGGAGGGGCGTCTTCTGGGCGCGGGGCACCTGCCCGGCGGCGGACGGGGACTCCGTCCAGGACAGGGCCTTGAGCAGCAGGTTCCGGAACGCCCTTCTCAGAAAACCGGGGATCCAGGGGGACATGGGCCTTTTAAACGCTCCTTTTTTCCCAATCGTTGTACGCCCGGATGATCTTCTTCACCAGGCCGTGCCTCACCACGTCCTCCTCCGTGAACCACACGAAGGAAACGCCCGCCACGTCCTTCAGGATGTCGGTCACCTGCACCAGGCCGGAGTGGGATTTCTTTTCCAAATCGATCTGCGTGATGTCGCCCGTGATCACCATGCGGGAGCCGTTCCCCAGGCGCGTCAGGAACATCTTCATCTGCTCGGGCGTGGTGTTCTGGCCCTCGTCCAGGATGATGAAGGCGTCGTCCATGGTGCGGCCGCGCATGTACGCCAGGGGGATGATCTCGATGGTCTCCTCCTCCCGCAGGGCGCGGAACCGGTCCGGGCCCACCATGCCGTAGAAGGCGTCGTACAGGGGCTTCAAATAGGGATGGACTTTCTCGTAAAAGTCCCCGGGCAAAAACCCCAGCTTCTCGCCGGCCTCCACCACGGGCCGGGTCAGCACGATGCGGGACACCTTGCCCGCCTGGAACGCGGCCAGGGCGCAGGCCACGGCCAGGTAGGTCTTGCCCGTGCCCGCCGGCCCGATGGCCAGCACCAGGTCGTGGGACAGGATGGTTTCCACGTAATGCTTCTGCTGGGGCGTCTGGGGCCGGATGGACCGGCCCGTGACCGTCACGAGCACCTCGTCCGCGGTGGCGGGCCGCCCCGCGGGCCCGGCGGACGGCACCTCCAGGGCCTCGGTGGACGCCTCCCGCCGGAACCGGTCCGCGTTCCGTTTCATTTCCCGCAGGGTGGTGAGGGTCTGGTCCACGGACACCATGCGGCCGCGCACGGCCAGCGACAGGCCGCCGCCGTTCTCCGGCGCGGACGGCCGCACGAAGATCTGCACCCCGAAGCGCCGCTCCAGCTCCTTGAGGTTGCGGTCGTGCTGGCCGAAAAGGAGCAGGGCCTCCTCCTGGTCCTGCAGGGCCAGGCGCTTGGTCACCATTTGGAAAAGTCCCGCCTTTCGTCCCAGCGGTTCTCCTGGAGGACGTCCACGGGCGCGCCCTTGTCCCGGCGCGGCCCGGCGCCGCGCGCCGCCGGGGCGGGGCGCGCCGGCTGAGCCGGCGCGGCCCGGACCTCGTCCAGGGACGGGATCACGATCTGCTG
>CAZAEL010000069.1:0-8951 GCA_964484135.1 uncultured Elusimicrobia bacterium | reverse complement strand
CGGGCCCGAAGGGCTCATTTTCTCTTGGTTCCTTCTCTTTTGGACAAGCAAAAGAGAAGGAACCCGGGTCAAGGGCGGAGCGCCTGGCCGGGGTCTAAGGGGACGGAGTCCCCTTAAAAAGGCAAGATTGCTTCGGCCAACCCACGGCCTCGCAATGACAAGATAAAGAAAACTGCCGGAACTGGATTCCCACTGGCGCGGGAATGACGGCAAAAGGCCGCCACCGGCGGACCGGGGTTTCAGGGGCGGAGCCCCTTTCCCTCCCCCTCTCCAAGAGCTAAAATACCCTCCATCGTGGCCTACGTCGTCGCCGTCGCCAACCAGAAAGGGGGGGTGGGCAAGACCACCACCGCCATCAACCTGGCCGCCTCCCTGGCGCACTTGGGGCGGGAGACCCTCCTCATCGATTTGGACCCCCAGGCCAACCTGTCCTCGGGCCTCGGCCTCACCGCGGACAAGGTGGAAAAGCACATCTACCACGTGCTCCTGCAGGACCTGCCCTTGGAGGACATCCTGCAGGAGACCTGCCTGGAATGGCTGGACGTGGCGCCCTCCCACGTGGACCTGTACGGCGTGGAGGTGGAGCTGGTGAACGCGGAGCACCGGGAGACCCGCCTGCGCCAGGCCCTGGAGAAGTTCCAGAAGGTGTACCAATACATTTTCATCGACTGCCCGCCCTCTTTGAGCTTTTTGACGCTGAACGCCTTCACCGCGGCGGACGCGGTGCTGATCCCCATGCAGTGCGAGTACTACGCCATGGAGGGGCTGTCCCTCCTGGTCAAGACCATCGAGCGCGTGCGGGGCAGCCTGAACCCGCGCCTGGAGCTGGAGGGCGTGCTCATGACCATGTTCGACGGCCGGGCCAATCTGGTCCAGCAGGTGCACGCGGAGGTCAAGAAATTTTTCGGGGACAGGGTGTACGACACCCTGATCCCGCGCAACGTCCGGTTGGCCGAGGCCCCGGGCTTCGGCAAGCCGGTCCTGGCGTACGACAAGAACTCCACGGGCGCGGCCGCGTACGTGGCCCTGGCCCGGGAGTTCCTGAAACGCCGGGGCGGGGCCGCCGTGACGGCGGGCGCGCCGGAGGCGGAAGAGCCCTTGCCGGACGTGCCCGGCGCCGTGGTGAGCGGCAACGGGGATTCCATCCCGGAACTTTCCTAAAGGAGAACGTTGATGGCACACAAGGCCTTGGGCCGCGGTTTGGACGCCCTTTTGAAGCCCGTGGCACCGGCCCCGGCGGAGCCGGGCGCGGGCGGCGCGGCTCAGATCCCGGTGGATAAGATCCGGCCCAACCGGTACCAGCCCCGCACCCAGTTCAACCCGGAGTCCTTGCAGGAACTGGCGGATTCCATCAAGGCCCACGGCCTGGCCCAGCCTTTGCTGGTGTCGCCCTCGGCCGTGCCGGGGGAGTACGAGCTGGTGGCGGGCGAGCGCCGCTTGCGCGCCTCCAAGCTGGCCGGCCTGGCCGAGGTGCCCTGCGTGGTGCGCCAGGTCACGGAGCGGGAGCGCCACGAGCTGTCCCTCATCGAGAACATCCAGCGGGAGGACCTGAACCCCCTGGAAGAGGCGGAGGCGCTCAAAAAGATCATGCAGGAATTCTCCGCCACGCAGGAGGAGGTGGCCCGGGCCCTGGGCCGCAGCCGGCCCGCCGTGGCCAACAAGCTGCGCCTCCTGGAGCTGCCGGAGGCGGTGCGCCAGGCCCTGCGGGACGGGCAGAGCACCGAAGGCCACGCCCGGGCGCTCCTGGGCCTGTCGGACGCGGACCGGCAGGCGGAACTGGGACAGCGGGTGCTGCGGGAGAAGCTCACGGTGCGCGACGTGGAGCGCTTGGTCACGGACTGGCAGGCGGCCCGGCGCGACGGCACGGTGCGTCCCGCCAAGCGCAAGGACCCAGACCTGCGCCATTTGGAGGAAGAACTGCAGAAGTCCCTGGGCCGGCGGGTGGAGATCCAGGCCCGCGGAAAGAAAAAGGGCTGGCTCCGCCTGGCCTTTTATTCCGTGGACGATCTGGACGCGCTGGTGGCGCAGTTGAAAGGGATCAAGAAGGGATGAAGAAAGTCCTTTTGGTTTTTGCGTTGGCCTTGGCCGTTGCCCCGGCCCGGGCCGGCGGCAAGAAACCGGCCGCGCCGCCCCCGTCCCATCCTTCGCCGGTCATGACGCCCGCCGCGCCGGCGGCGCCGACGCAAACCGCCCCGCCGGAAGCGGTGGACGGGGCCAGGCCCGTTTTCCTGTCCGAGCTGCCCAACATCAACGACTTCGTGCTTTTCGGCAACGGCGGCTGGGACGGCAACTGGTACGTGGGGTACAACACCTGCTGGGTGTCCAAACTGCCGCCCGCCCCTGCCGGCCGGTACAGCCGGGCCTTCCTGGGCGCCAAGCTGGGCCGCATGAAGACCGAGCCCGTGCCCGGCAGGCCCTCCTGGGAACGGCGGCCCATCCGGGGCGAGATCAACATCGCGGTGGCGGGGGAGCCGTTGTGGCCCCAAAGCCGGCGGTTCCTCCTGGCCGAAACCCAGGACATCCCCTTGGAGGGGGACACGGAAAACGCGGTGGAAGGGGTGGGGGAGTCCCGCTGGTTCTGGGTGGAGGTCCCCCTGAAGTTCGTGTCTTTTGAAAAGGACAACTACGTGGCGCTCTTTTCGCCCAGCGAGGCCTTGAGCGACGCCCGCCACGCGCCCATTTTGGCCGCGGGCTGGGGGGACACCAAGCAGAACACCTGGCTGAACTCCACGGTCAAGGGCCAGCCGCCCATTCAGGCGGAAGACGCGCTCAAGACCGCGGTGACGTACTTTGAGCCGGCCGTGGCCCTGAAGCTGGTCCCGGCCAACGACCGGGCCGTGACCGTGACCCTGGAGGGGCCCCTGCCGGAGCAGGACGCCCCCATGCCGGAGAAGCTGATCCTGTCCGCGTCCGTGGCCGGGCAGGACGTGGAAAGCGCCTGGGTGGAGTTCTCCACGGACACCCGGGCCTGGAACCGGGCCGCGGCCCCGGTGTACGGCGCGCCCTACGTCTTCACCGTGAAGCGGGACCGCCTGCCCCCGGGCAGGGTGCGGCTGCGGGCCGCGGCCCAGGACCTGTGGGGGAACAAGGGCGCCAGCGCCGACTTCTCGGTGCAGGTGCCTGTGCCGGAAAAACCCAAAAAGAAGTCCCGCTGATCCCTTCCTTTAAAGAGGAGGCAACGCTCATGCACAGACCCTCTTTTTTCAAGCGCACGTACCTGATCAACCGCCCCCTCCAGCTCAAGTACGCCTTCATGATCGGCGGGGTGCTCATGGTCATGCTGCTCCTGGTGGAGTTCCACACGTACATCACCATCCAGTCCCTCATGCCCCACCTCTTTTCCAGCTTGCTGGGCCGCCAGGTCAAGGTGCTGCAGTACTGGATGCTGGTCAACGGGCTGGTGTACGTGGTGGGCGCCGCGTTCCTGTCCATCTTCATCTCCCACAAGATCGCGGGCCCCATCCACCGGCTGGAGCAGGACATCCAGGAGGTTCTGGAATCCGGAGATCCAAAGTTGCGCATCACCCTGCGCAAGAACGACGAGTTCCACTCTTTGGCGGACAAGATCAACCTGCTCCTGGAGCGTCTGTCCCGCGCCGGGAGAGGTTAGGAGGGCCCATGAAACGTTTTTACGCGCTGGCGTTCCTGCCCCTGGTCCTGGGCTGTTCCAAACCGTCGGAGCCGGCTTCCAACGCGGCCACGGAGTACGTGGATTCCCTGGCCATGGACAAGCGCATGGCCGAAGAGGCCAAGGAAACGGCCGACCGGGCCATAAAGGAAATGCAGGAAACGCTGGCCACCGGCCAACCGGGCGAGCCGAAGTAGCGGAACCGCACCGGACTTTTTCCCGTCCCCCAAGAGGTCTTCCCCGCCGCATGAACATCCTGCACGTCACGGAAAGCCGCGGCTGGAGCGGCGGCACGGTCCAGCTCTGGAACCTGTGCCTCGCCCTCCGCGCCCGGGGACACAGGGCCGCGCTCTTCTGTCCGCCCGACGGGGAATTGGTGAAGCGCGCCAACGACAGCGGGGGGACCCCACCACCCGCTTCGACCCCAAAAGGGTCGCCTGTTGGCGACCAAGCAGGTGGTGGGGTGGAGGTCACGGTTTGCCCCATGCGGCAGGACTACGACCTGCCCGCGGCCCGGCGCCTGGCCCGCACCATCGAGTCGTTCCGCCCCGACGTGGTCCACGCCCACCATCCCCGGGCCCACGCCCTGGCCCTGTTGGCCGGGCTGTTCGTCCCCATCCCGCGCCTCGTGGTGTCCCGCCGGGTGTCTTTCCCCTTGAACCGCTGGAACCTCTTCAGCCAGTGGAAGTACCGCACCTCCCGCATCCGCATGTTCGTGGCCGTGTCCGAGGACATCAAACGGGTCCTCGTGGCCGGGGGCGTGCCGCGGGAGCGCGTGGAGGTGATCCAGAGCGGGGTGGATGTGCGAAAGTTTTCGCCCCGTCCGCCGGCGGAGAACGTGCGCCAAGAGCTGGGCCTGCCCGCGGGGGTCCCGGTCGTGGGCAACCTCACCCATTTCAGCTGGTGGAAGGGACAGGCCTATTTCCTCCAGGCGGCCAGGAAGGTGCTGGACGCGGGCGTGCCGGCCCATTTTTTGCTGGTGGGCAAGGACACGGACGGGCCCGAGGCGCGGGAGCTGGCGCGGTCCCTGGGCATTGAGAAGCACGTGACCCTGGCGGGTTTCCGCACGGACATGCCGGAGGTGTTGTCCCTCCTGAAGATCAGCGTGGTGTCCTCCCTGGCCGGCGAGGGGTTCTCCGGGGTCCTGCGGGAGGCCATGAGCATGGGCGTGGCCGTGGCGGCCACGGACGTGGGCGGAAACCGGGAGCTGGTGAAGGACGGAGAAACCGGTCTCCTGGTGCCGCCCAAGGACGCGGAGGCCCTGGCCCGGGCCCTGCAACGGCTTTTGACGGACGCCCCCCTGGCTTCGGCTTGCGCCCGGGCGGCGCAGGCCAATGTGCGCTCCCACTATTCCCTGGAAAGCATGGTGGAAAAGACCCTGGGGCTTTATGAAAGACTTTTGTCGTCTTAAACGGGCCGTTTCCCTTTGCGGGGCCCTGTGCTTTTTCGCGCCCACGCTCCGGGCCGGGGAGTTGGCCCTCTATTACCTTCCCGGCGCCCAGGTGGAATATGAAGGCACGGGATTCCGCCAAGTCCCTTCCGGCTGGGAACTCAAGGTCAAACCCAGGAGCGCCGGAGCGGGCCTGCGCTGGCGGCACGCCCTGGGCCGGGACGTGGATTTTCAGGCGCAGTTCTGGCGCAACCAGGCGTTCTTCGCCCGGGAGGACGGCAACTCCGCGAGCGGGACCCTCCGCCAGACCGGCCAGACCCGCCTCACCCTGAACCACCTCATGGCGGACCTGCGCCATCCCCTGTGGAACAGCCCCGTGCGGGCGGTGCTGGGCGCGCAGGGGCTGCATGAGACCTTTGAACGGCGGGACGTCCTCTTCCACGGCGCGCCGCAGCCGGGCGGCGCCACCGAGGCCCTGGACGCGGCCGGGGCGTACATGGGGTTTGAAGGGAGCGCGTCGCGCGCGTCCTGGTACGGGAGCTGGGAGGTGCTGCTGGGCCACCTGTTCCTCACAAGCAACCGGCAGCAAACCGGCGGCGGCTCCATCCGGCGGGACGGGTACACGTACATGTTCCGTCTGGAGGCCGGATGGCGGAAGGGCCCCTGGCGGGCCGGGGTGGGGTACGTCCGCCAGCTCTTTCAGGTGCTGGTGCCGGGCGGCAAGACCTTCGGGACCGGCGCGGCCGCTTCCCTGCCCATCAACAAGACGGATTTTTTCAGTCCCCTTCTCGCGGTGAGTTATGAATACTAAAGGAATCCGCCGGGCCGCCTTCATCCTTCTTTTGGCCGCGTCGCCGGTCCGCGCCTGGGAAACGGCCCTCACCATCCTTCCCAACGCGTCCGTGGAGTACCGGGGCGAAGGCAAGGTCATCCCCCAGAGCTACGTGAACCGGTTCGAGGGGGAGACGTCGCCCCTGTACCGCCTGGAGTTTTCCCAGGACCCCCGTCCCGAAGGTTCCTGGAGCTTCGCCCTGTGGCACACGGGCGTGTTCGGCGGGGGAAATTACGCGGTGGAGCGGGTGCCGGACCTGACCACGGGCGGGACCTATCAGGTGAACGAGCTGAACGTGGGGTTCACCAACTTTTTCGCCACCTGGCGAAAGCCCCTGGCGCGCCTGCCCGTGGAGGCGCGGGCCAGTTTTTCCGTGGCGCGGGAAATTTTCAAACGCCGCCGGTTCGTGGTGCAGGGCGTGGATTTCCGGGCCACGGGGCAGGACGACGTGAACGAGATTTCCGCGGAAGGACTGGGCTTCGGTCTGGCGGGCCGGCACGGCGGCCGACTGTTCCTGCGCTGGGCCGCGGACGCCCATTACTACATCCAGCTCTTCGACGCCAAGACCGACGCCTCGGCCGGCCACATCTTCCACGGCGAAGGCGGGGCCGGTTTCCGGCTCACGAAGGACCTGTCCATCGAGGCCGGCGGCCTGTGGCATTATTGGTTCATCCTGTCCCAGGGGGACAGGCGCATCGCCCTGCCCGGCACCGACGGCGCGGTCATCTCCTGGAACCGCCAGGAGACGCGGGCCAACGGCGGATATGTTAGGCTGGAGTGGAAGCTGCCGAGACAAGGGAACCCGTAACAGAGGAGAGACCCATGCGCTTGAAATTCCTTCGACTTTGGGCCGGGGCTGTTTTGTTGGCCGCGGGGTCCTGGGCCCTGGCCCAAGGCCCGGCCGCGCCCGGCGCCCTGTACGTCCTGACCGTCACCGGAACCATCGACCCGGCCGTGGCCGGGTACATCAAAGACGGGGTGGCCAAGGCCAAGGCCGGGTCCGCGGCCGCGCTCCTGATCCGGCTGGACACGCCCGGCGGCCTTTTGGACGCCACCCGGGACATCGTGCAGGAGATTTTGAACGCGCCCTTTCCCGTGATCGTGTACGTGTCGCCCCGGGGCGCCCGGGCCGCCTCCGCCGGGGTGTTCATCACCCTGGCTTCGGACGTGGCGGCCATGGCGCCGGAGACCCATTTGGGCGCGGCCCATCCCGTGTCCATCGGGGGTTCCCCTTTGAGCCCTTCTCCCGCGCTGCCGGAAAAGAAAGAGGGCGGGGAGAAAGAGGAGAAAAAGACGGACAAGGGGGAGAAAGCGCCCGCCGGTTCCGTGATGGAGGAAAAGGCCGTGTCCGACACGGCGGCGTACGCCCGGACCCTGGCCGCCTCCAAAGGGCGGAACGCGGACTGGGCCGAAAAAGCCGTGCGGGAAAGCCTGTCTTTGACCGCGGAGGAGGCGCTCAAGAACAACGTGATCGACGCGGTGGCCAAGGACCAGGAGGACCTCCTGCGGCTCCTGGACGGGAGCGAGGTCGAGAAAAACGACAAGATTCTTCGGCTGGATTTAAAAGACGCGCCTGTGGTCCCCGTTGACATGGGGTGGACCCTGCGCTGGCTCCACATCCTGGCCAACCCCAACGTGGCGTACCTGCTCCTCATGCTGGGGTTCTACGCCCTCATTTATGAATTGGCGTCGCCGGGCATCGGCCTGGGCGCGGCCGTGGGCGTGGTGAGCCTGGTGCTGGCCTTCTATTCCCTCCAGATGCTGCCCTTGAGCTACGCGGGGCTGGCGCTTTTGGTCACGGGCCTGGCCCTCATGGGACTGGACCTCCTGATGGCCAGCCACGGGCTCCTGTTCGCGGGCGGCATCATCTGCCTGGCCGTGGGTTCCCTCATGCTGTTCGACACCGCTTTGCCGGCCTTCCGCGTGTCCCTGGAGATCATCGGAGGGACCGTCCTTGGCACCCTGGCTTTCTTCCTTTTGGTCATCAAAAAGGTCCTGGAGGCGCGCAAACTGCCCGCGGTCACGGGAAAAGAAGGTCTGGTGGGTCAGGAAGGGGAAGTTCGCGAAGGCGGGATGGTGTTCCTGCACGGGGAATATTGGACCGCTGAGTCGGAGAAGCCCCTGTCTCCCGGCGACAAGGTGCGCGTGACGGAGATAAAGGGCAATCGCCTGAAGGTGGAAAAGATTTAAGTTTCAGCCTTTAACTTAAGGAGGTAACGCTCATGTTCGGTCTCATGCCGCTGATCATCATCGCCATCATCCTCATCGCCAATATGGTCCGGATCGTGCCGGAGTACGAGCGGGGGGTCGTCTTCCGCCTGGGCCGGGTCATTGGCCCCAAAGGGCCGGGTCTTTTTTTCCTCATCCCCATCGTGGACAAGATGATCAAGGTGGGCCTGCGCACCGTGACCCTGGACGTGCCCGTGCAGGAGATCATCACCAAGGACAACGTGCCCTGCAAGGTCAACGCGGTCTGCTACTTCCGGGTGCTGGACCCGGTCAAGGCCGTCATCGAGATCCAGGACTACATCGTGGCCACCTCCCAGATCGCCCAGACCACGCTGCGGAGCATCCTGGGGCAGGTGGACTTCGACGAACTGCTCTCCCAGCGGGAAAAGCTCAACACCAAGCTCCAGCAGATCATCGACCAGCAGACCGACCCCTGGGGCATCAAGGTGAGCATCGTGGAGGTGAAGGACGTGCAGGTGCCGGAGCAGATGCAGCGGGCCATGGCCCACCAGGCCGAGGCGGAGCGGGACCGGCGCGCCAAGATCATCGGCGCGGAGGGCGAATACCAGGCGGCCCAGAAGCTGGCGGACGCGGCCAAGATCATCGCGGAACAGCCCGTGTCCCTCCAGCTCCGGTTCCTTCAGACCGCCTCCGAAATCGCGGCGGACAAAAACTCCACGATCCTCTTCCCTTTGCCCATGGAACTTTTCAAGACGTTCTTGACTTCCTCGGAAAAAGGCGGGGGGAAATAACCGAAGGGGCTCCGCCCTGGACCCGGATTGCGGGGGTTTCCCACCCCCTGCGCCCCCGGCCCGCTGAAGGGGTTCCACCCCTTCACCCGGCCAGGGTTTCTTTTTGCTTGTCCAAAAAGA
>CAZAEL010000068.1:0-9055 GCA_964484135.1 uncultured Elusimicrobia bacterium | reverse complement strand
TTACGACTGCATGATCAGGGACGATGCGTCCGGCGACGGGCCTTCTCTGGCGGAATATGCCAGGTCGAAGAACATCATCCCGGTTTCGCCCAATACGCTGTACGCCTATTTGCAAGCCATCGTCCTGGGCCTGCGGGGGTTCGCCATCGAGGAAAACGCCAGGCTCATCATGCAGCATTTGTCGCGGCTGCAGGGGGATTTCCGACGGTTCGCCGAGGATTTCGATCTCTTGGGCAAGCACCTGAGCAACACCCGGGGGAAGTACGAGGACGCGGAAAAACGCCTGGGCCGGCTCCAGGAAAAGCTGGCGTCCATGGGGGAGGGCCAGGCGGGAGAAATGGAGGCCCCGGCCGGCGGGCCGCGCCTGCCCGCGGGGCGGTCCGCGGAATAGATTTTTCGGCGAGGGGGAATAAAAAAACCGCGCTTCAAACGAAGCGCGGTTTTCGTTTTTTAAAGGGGCGGGATCAGGCGGAGAACGACTCCCCGCAGGAGCACGTGACGGTGGCGTTGGGGTTGGTGAAGGTGAACCGCTGGCTCATGAGGGTGACCTCGTAGTCCAGCTTGGTGCCGGCCAGGTACAGGAGGCTCTTGGGGTCCAGGTAAACTTTGAGGCCGTGGGCCTCCACCACGGAGTCGCCCTTTTGCGGGGGTTGGTCCGTGGGCTCGATGGCGTAGCTCAGGCCCGAACAGCCGCCGGCCAGGACCTTGACCCGCATGGCGCCCCCGGGCATGCCCTTCCGGGCCAGGAGCTCCCGGGCCTTTTGGGCCGCCTTTTCCGTGACGTCGATGAGGGCCAGCGCGGGCAAGGGGAAACCCCGGTTCAGGCGTTGAAGGACTTGCCGCAGCCGCAGGAGCCTTTGGCGTTGGGGTTGACGATGGAGAAGCCGGAGCCGGAGAAGTCCTCCTTGTAGTCGATGACCGAGCCCTTGAGCAGGTCCGCGCTCTGGCCGTCCACGATCACGTTGAGCCCGTCCAGGGCGAGCTCCGTGTCGCCCTCCCGTTTTTCGTCGAAGGCGAAGCCGTACTGGTAGCTGGAGCAGCCGCCTTTTTCCACGAACACGCGCAAAGGTTTGCCCTGCAGGGACGGGTCTCCCGCGTAAAATTCCTTGACCTTTTTGACGGCCCCTTGTGTCAGCGTGATCATGAGCCCCACCTCCCTTGAGAAATCCTCCAAAACCAGCCTCTGTCCTAAAAGTATACAAGAATTGTCATGTTTTGTCAACCGTGGCCGGAGCTTCTGGAATTTGGTATAATTCTCGGGAGGAAAATATGACCACCGCCGCACCCAAAAAACCCCTGCGCCTCCTGACCATCCGCAAATACGGGGACCCGGTCCTGCGCCAAAAGGCCAGGCCCGTGGCGTCCATTGACGACGATTTGCGGGACACCATCCGGTCCATGTTCCAGACCATGTACGCGGAGCCGGGCGTGGGCCTGGCCGCGCCCCAGGTGGGCATTTCCCTGCGGCTCATGGTGGTGGACGTGCTGCCCGGCGGCAAGAACCACCCCCTGGTGCTCATCAACCCCAAGCTGGAGGAGTCCCGGGGCCGGGTGTCCGGGGAGGAGGGGTGCCTGTCTTTCCCCGGCATCGTGGTGCGCGTGTCCCGGGCCGCCTGGGTGCGGGTGTCCGCCCTGAACGAGAAGGGCCTGCCCATCGAGGTCTCGGGCGACGGGCTCCTGGCCCGGTGCCTGCTGCACGAGATGGACCATCTGGACGGCAAGCTCATGATCGACCGGATCCCCCTGACCCAGCGCCTGCGGGTGTTGTGGGAGATCCGCAAGCGGAAAAAAGCCGGCCTCTGGTAGGCGCCCGCCCGATCGCCCCGGGCCTGCGCCGGGTTGAACGGCCCGCCTGTCTCCTCCCTTGCTGAAAACCCTCTTCTTCGGAACCCCCGACACCGCCGTCCCCTTTTTGCGGCGGCTGGCGGAAAAGTCCCGCGTCCTGGGGGTGGTCACCGCGCCGGACCGCCCGGCCGGACGGGGCCACGACCTGGCCGCGCCCGCGGTCAAGCGGGCCGCCCAGACCCTCGGCCTGCCGTTTTTTCAGCCCGGGTCTTTGAAGGACCCGGCGGCCTTGGATCAAATCCGACGCTGGGGCGCTGCGGACCTGGGCATCGTGGTGGCGTACGGTTATTTGATTCCCAAGAACATTTTTTCACACCCGGCCCAGGGGCTGGTGAACGTGCACTTTTCCCTGCTGCCCAAGTACCGGGGCGCCGCGCCCGTGCAGTGGGCGCTCATCAACGGCGAAACCGAGACCGGGGTGACGCTGTTCCGCATCGAGGAGGGGCTGGATTCCGGCCCGATCTTTTTGCAGAAGGCCGTGGCCGTGGCGCCGGAGGACAACGCCCCGGCGTTGCGGGGCCGCTTGGCGGAGGAGGGGATCCGCCTCCTGGAGGAGGCCCTGGCCCGTTTCGAGAAGGGGCCTTGGACGCCCGCGCCCCAGCGGGGCGAAGCCACCCGGGCGCCGGCCCTCAAAAAAGAGGACGGCCGCATCGCTTGGGAGCGTCTGGGCGCGGCGCAGGCGGTGAACCTGATCCGCGGCACCTGGGAATGGCCCGGCGCGTACACCACCCTGCAGGGCCGTTTGCACAGGATCCGCGGCGCCGAGGCCGCGCCGTGGGAGGGGGGCGCGCCGGGCGAGGTGGTGTCCGTGGAAAAGGGCCGGGGCTTTTTGATAAAATGTGCGTCCGGCGCCCTCCGGATATCGCGCATTCAGCCCGAGGGGAAAAAAGAGACGGACGCCTGGGATTTTTGGAACGGCGCCCGGCTGAAGACGGGGGACAGGTTCGGGACATAGCCGTTTTTCCGCCCCCGCGTTTCCATCCGCAGACCTGAGTACGCCTTTTTTAGGAGGTAAGGGACCATGAATTATTTCAAGACGTTCCTTCTGTTGGCCGGCTTGACCGCGCTGTTCCTGGCGGTGGGCCAGGTGCTGGGCGGACAACAGGGCATGATCACGGCTTTCTTTTTCGCCGTGGTCATGAACTTCGTCTCCTACTGGTTTTCGGACAAGATCGTACTGGCGATTTACCGCGCCAAGCCGGCGGAGGAAAGCCAGCACCCCCGCCTGTACGCCACCGTGCGGAACCTGTGCCAGATCGCGGGCCTGCCCATGCCCCGGCTCTACATCATCCCGTCCGAGGCCCCCAACGCCTTCGCCACGGGCCGCAACCCGGAGCACGCGGTGGTGGCCTGCACCGAGGGGATCCTGCGCCTTTTGAGCGAGCGCGAGCTGGCCGGGGTGCTGGGGCACGAGCTGGGCCACGTCAAGAACCGGGACATCCTGATCTCCAGCGTGGCCGCCACCGTGGCCGGCGCCATCATGATGCTGGCCAACATGGCCCGCTGGGCCGCCATGTTCGGCGGGGGATACGGCCGCCGCTCCGACGGCGAAAACCGGAACCCCTACCTGGGCCTGGCCGCCCTCCTCGTCACCGCCATCCTGGCGCCCCTGGCCGCCATGCTCATCCAGGCGGCCATCTCCCGGTCCCGGGAGTACGCGGCCGACGCCGCCGGCGCCAAGACCTGCGGCGACCCCTTGGCCCTGGCCGGCGCCTTGAAGAAGCTGGAGGCCGGGGCCCGGGCCCTGCCCATGCGGGAGGCCGGCACCTCCACCGCCCATCTGTTCATCGTGAACCCCCTCAACGCCCAGACCCTGGTCACCCTCTTTTCCACCCACCCGCCCATCCCGGACCGGGTGGCGCGGCTGGAGTCCATGGTGGGCCGGATCTGAGCCCCGTTCCCGCCCGACCGCCGCTTTCCGGTCTTCACGTCGCCTGACATGTCCCGCGGTCTTTGGCCGGTGGCGCTGGTGCTGGCCGTCGGCGCCGCGGCCAGTTTTTTCATGCACCGGGGCGTGTACCAGTCCCATCTCTTGGGGGACGGAGAGACCGTGGTGGCGGTGAACCGGTTCACGGGGCGCGCGTTCCGGATCCGCGACGGCCTGCGGGAGCCGGTGGAGCCCTCCACGCTGGAAAACCGCGTGGCCAAATATTTCGAACAGTTGTACCGCTCCACGCCCGCGGCCGCCGTATCGGTGGAGCAAAAAATCTCCCTTGTCCGGTCGCCCGCGGACCAGGACCCTTTCGCGGGCCTGCGGGCGAACCCCGATTTCAAGCTGCTTTCTCCCTCGGCCCAGTTCGACATGATGAAGCGGTACGCCGCGTACATGCTGCAGCCCTCTCCGGGCCGGGTCCTGCCGGTTTCCGACCAAAAGGCGCTCTTGGAGCGCATGGTCAAGGGCCTCCTGTCCCACCCCTACGCCCAAGCCCTGTCGGACGAGGAGAAGATGGATCTGCGGGAATATTACAGCGACCTGGCCGCGGGCCGCTCTTGAAGGTTTCCCCGGCGCGGGAAGCGGCTTGGCGGGCGCTGGCGCGCCATGAATCCAAGGGGGGGGCCCTCCGGGAGGTGATGGAGGGGATTTTTCGCGGCACGCCAGGCCTGGCCAGCCGCGACAGGGCCTTTTGCCGGGACCTGGTGTACGGCGCGGTCCGGCGGCGCAACACCCTGGACTGGGCCCTGCAACGGTTCACGGACGCGGCCGTCCACCGATGGACGCCCGGCGTCCGGTCCGCCCTGCGGCTGGGCGCGTACCAACTGCTGTACCTGTCGGAGCGGGTCCCCGCGTACGCGGCCCTGAACGAATCCGTGGAAATGGCGAAGGCCGGGGGCCGGCCGCGGGCGGCCGCCTTCGTGAACGGGGTGCTTCGGGCCCTGGAACGGGGCCGGGCTTCTTTGCCTTGGCCTCCGGGGGAGGGCGCGGAGGCCCTGGCCCTGCGGCATTCGCACCCGGACTGGCTGGTGCGGCGATGGCTCGACCGTTGGGGCCCGGACCAGTGCCGGGCGTTGCTGGAAAAGGACAACGAGACGCCGCCCCTGGTCCTGCGCGTCAACACCCTGCGCCGGACCCGGGAGGAACTGCTGGAGGCCTTGCGGGCGGAAGGGGTGGAGGCGGAGCCCTCCCCGGTGAGCCCGGACGGGGTGCGGCTGGCGTCCTTTCCGTCCTTGACGGAGCTGAAGGCCTTTCAGGAGGGGTGGTTCATGGTGCAGGACGACGCGGCCCAGGTCGTGACCGATGCGCTGGACCCGCAACCCGGGGACACGGTGCTGGATTTGTGCGCGGCGCCGGGCGGCAAGAGCACCCACGCGGCCCAGCGCATGCAAAACCGCGGCCAGGTGCTGGCCTGGGACGTGCGTCCGGAACGGATCGGGCCTTTGCGGGACAACTGCGCGCGGCTGGGGGTCTCCATCGTGAAGACGTTTTCGCGGGACGCCCGCGAGGCCGGAAAAAAACACAAAGTCCGGGCGGACCGGGTGCTGGTGGACGCGCCCTGCTCCGGCCTGGGCATCCTCCGGCGGCGGCCGGACCTGCGCTGGAACAAACGGTCTTCGGACGTGCTGGCCGCCCTGCCCCGGCTGCAGCGGGAGATCCTGGACGGCGCGGCCCGCTGCGTGAAGCCGGGCGGCGCGCTGGTGTACGCGGTCTGCTCCGTGGAGCCGGAGGAAAACGAGGGCGTGCTGAAAGAATTTCTGGCGGCCCGGCCGGAGTACCGCGTGGAATCCTTGGCGAAGCTGGCGCGGGGGCCCCTTGCGGACGCCCTGACGCCGGAGGGCTGCCTGCGGCTCCTGCCCCACAAGCACGACACCGACGGTTTTTTCATCGCCCGCCTGAGGCGCGCCGCGTGAAACCCGCCGCCAACGTCCGTTTCGAAACCGGCTCCCTGTTGGACATTCCCTTCGGGGAGTGGGCCGGGGTCTTGGAGCTTTCCGAGGGCGAGGCTTACCGCGCGCGCCAGATCCAGGAATGGATCTTCGTCCGGCGGGTCAAGACCTTCGCGGCCATGACCAATTTGCCGGAGGCCCTCCGGCAGCGGCTGGACGGCCTCTTCCCCCTGCGGGTCCTGTCCCTGGAGGGCAAGGAAACCTCGGCCCTGGACGGCACCACCCGGCTCTTTTTCCGGACCAAGGACAACCGGACCTTCTCCACGGTGTTCCTGCCGTCGCGGAGCCGGGAGCCGGAGGACGAGCGTTTTTCCCTGTGCCTCTCCACCCAGGTGGGCTGCGCTTGGGGCTGCGTGTTCTGCGCGTCGGGCCGGGTCCGGTACGAGCGGAACCTGGCGGCCTCGGAGATCCTGGAGCAGGTCCTTTGGGCCGAGGAAGCCATGGGACAGAAGGCGGACAGCCTGCTCTTCATGGGCATGGGCGAGCCCCTGGCCAACTACAACAACCTGCTCTGGGCCCTCCGGTGCCTGCGCTCGCCCCTGGGCCTGAACTTCGGGGCGCGGCACGTCACCGTGTCCACCTCGGGCCTGGTGCCGCAGATCTTCAAGCTGTCCGAGGAATCGCCCAAGGTGAACCTGGCCGTGAGCCTGCACGCGGCGGACGACGAGACGCGGCGCAAGATCCTGCCCAAGTCCTCGGCCTGGCCCGTCAAGGAGCTGCTCAAGGCGGCCTGGGCGTACCAGAAGAAGATGGGGAACGTGAGGGTCACCTTCGAGTATATCCTGCTGAAGGGGATCAACGACTCCGGGCGCGCGGCCCAGCGCCTGTCGAACCTTTTGCGGGGGAAGAACGCCTGGGTCAACCTCATCGCGTACAACCCCGTGCCGGGGCTGCCCTACCACAAGCCTGAGGCGGGCGCGGTGGAGCGGTTCCAGAAGATCCTGTCCGACCGGGGCATCTTCGTGCGGGTGCGCAAGCCCCAGGGCGTGGACATTTCCGCGGGCTGCGGCCAGCTGGGCCGGCCGCAAAAGGCGCATTTTCAAAACGTTGACAAGAGGACAAGTTGATGGACCTCTTGTCAACTTATAAACTTATCATCGCCGATTGAATCGGCTTGAGAGGAGCGATGGAACAGGAAATGATTCCCGATAAACCGTCGGACACCATCCCGGACAAACCTTCGGGCCTGGTGTCGCGCGAACGCCTTGCGGCGCTGGCCCGCCGCGTCGGGCCCTCCCTGGACCGCCTGGAAAAACGGCCGGCCCTGGTGTGGGTCCTGTCCTCCCTTTTCGTCCTGGGCCTGGGGCTGTTCGTTCTTTTGAGCGTGCTCAGCGCCGTGGTGCACACGCGCCGGGAGATCCTGGTCCCGGACCTCACGGGCAAGACCGTGGAGCAGGCCCTGGACGCCATGTCTTCCCTGCAGCTTTCCCTGGCCAAGGAATCGGTGGAGTTCGACGAATCCTTCCCGCCCGGCGCCATCATCCGCCAGTCCCCTCCGCCCGGCCTCAAGGTCCGGGAAGGCAAGGTCATTCGCGTCACCCTGTCCAGCGGCGGGCAGGTGGTGTTCGTCCCGGACCTGACGAACAAGCCCCTGCCCGAGGCCCAGAACCAGATGCGCGCCGGCGGCCTGCTCCTGGGGGCCCTGACCGAGGCCCATTCGGAACGGCACGAGGCCGGCTGGGTCATGGAGCAGTCCCCCGCGCCCGGCACCGTGATCAACCGGGGCCAGATGGTGGATCTGCGCGTGTCCAAGGGCCGGCCGCCCGAGGGCACCCTGCTCATGCCGGACTTCGCGAACCAGCCCCTGACGCGGGCCCTGGAATGGGCCCGGGGGAAAGGCCTGCGGGCGGATGTCCGGGAGGAACTGAGGCCCGACCTGTTGCCGGGCCTGGTGGTCTCCCAGGCGCCGGCGTTCGACAGCCTGGTGGACCCGGGATCGGCCTTGTCCTTTGTGGTGAGCCGTTCCACCCTGACCATGGCCAACGCCCAGGTGGTCCGGTACGAGGTGCCGGAGGGGTCGGACCGGGTGCTGGTGCGGCTGGTGGTGCGGGACGAGCGGGGGGAGCGGGAGATTTTCCAGGGCTATCAGGACCCCGGCTCCCTGGTGGAGGTGCCGGTGGTGGTGCGGGGCGCCTCGCGGGCCCGGATCTTCGTGAACGGCGTGCTGATCGAGGAGCGGCTGCTGGAATGACGCCCTCTCCCGGCAGAGTGAGCATCGCCCCCTCCATCCTGTCCGCGGACTTCGCCGCGTTGGCGGAGGAAACGCGCCGGGTGGAGCGGGCCGGCGCGGACTGGCTCCACGTGGACGTGATGGACGGGCATTTCGTCCCCAACCTGACCGTGGGGCCCGTGGTGGTCAAGTGGCTCAAGAAACGCACGCGCCTGCCCCTGGACGTGCACCTGATGATCGAGCGGCCGGAAAAATACATCCCGGCCTTCGCCCAGGCGGGCGGGTGGCTCCTGACCGTGCACTGGGAGGCCTGCCGGCGGCCGGCGGAGGTCCTGCGCCTCATCAAGAAACACGGCTGCCGGGCCGGGATGTCGGTGCGCCCCAAGACGCCGATCGGGAAGATACGGCCCTTCCTGAAGGATTTGGATCTGGTGTTGGTGATGACGGTGGAGCCCGGGTTCGGCGGGCAGGCCTTCATGCCGGAGATGTTGTCCAAGGTGCGGGACGCGCGGCGGTGGATCAACGCGTCGCGGCGGCCCTGCTGGGTGGAGGTGGACGGCGGCATCAACGCGGACACCGCGTCGCTGGCCGTGCAGGCCGGGGCGGACGCGCTGGTGGCGGGGAACGCCATTTTCGGCGATCCCCGGCCGGGGGACGCCCTGAAGCGGCTCCGCCGGCGGGCGGCCGCGCCCGTCCTTTAGCGGTCCCCGGCAGGGGGAGGCGGGATGTTCTGGAGGCGGAAACCCCTCGTCCTGGTCGTGGAGGATGATCCCGGCCTGCGGGACATTTTCCTGGACCACCTGCGCGCCGCCGGGATCCCCGCCATCGGGGCGGACAGCGGCCCCGCGGCCATTCAGTCGGCCCGCGAGCGCAAGCCGGCGCTGGTGGTGCTGGACATCATGCTGCCCGAGATCCACGGCATCGACGTCTGCCACCGCATCAAGTCCGATCCCGCGCTGGCGCGCACCAAAGTCCTCATCGTTTCCGTGAAGAGCTTTCCCGCGGACCGCAAGCAGGCGCAGGAGGCGGGGGCCGACGGTTTCCTGTCCAAGCCCGTCGGCCGGAGCGAATTCCTGGAGACGGTCCGGCGTTACTTGAAGTAATCCGGGGGGGGGGGGGGGGGGGGGGGGGGGGGGGGGGGGGGGGGGGGGGGGGGGG
>CAZAEL010000067.1:0-9195 GCA_964484135.1 uncultured Elusimicrobia bacterium | reverse complement strand
GCCGTGGTGCCGCCGCCGGTCAGGGCCGTCACGTCCGCGGCCGTCAGGTCGTCGTTGGCGCCGGAACCGAAGTCGATGCCGCCGGCCACGGTGCTGCCGCCCGTGAACACGATGGAGGGGTTGGTCCCGTCCAGGGTGAAGGTGCCGGAGCTCAGGTGCAGTTTGCTGGCCGGGCTGGCCGCGCCGATGCCCAGGGAACCGTTGGGGAAGAGCACGCGGTTGATGGTGGTGCCGGTGCGGTTGATCTGGAGCGCGGCGGTCCAGGAGCTCCAGCCGTCGTTGGCCGCCGTGACCTCGAAGTTGCCGGAATCGGATTTCATGACCCACAGGCGGCTGTCCGCCACGCCGTCGGAGTCCTCCAGCAGGAGCTGGTCGTTGGTCGCGGTCACGTGCAGTTTGCCCCGGGCCACGCCCGTGCCGATGCCGACCTCGTCCGTGATGGTGTTCAGTTCCACCTCGCCGTTGCCGCTGTCCCTCGTCCAGCCGCCGCTGCCGCCCACCTGGCTGTCCACGTAGGACTTGCGGGCCGCGTCCCCGTCGTTCGTGGGCGCGGGCAGGTCCGTGATCATGGCGCTGTTGTTCATGGAGATGTTCGCGGTGAAGGTCTTGACCGCGTTGATGGTCTGCGCCGTGCCCGTCGTGACGTAGTGGGTGTCCACGTTCGTCAGGTTGATGTCCGAGAGGCTGATGGTGGAGGCGATGATGTGCCGGGTGCCGACGGAGTCGTCGTCCAGGCCGGAGGCGCGGAAGGCGTAGGGCGCGGTCACCAGCCGCTCCCGCGGGCTCATCATTTCCGAGTTCACCCAGACTTCCAGGTACGCGTTGTCGCCGCTGAAGACCGAAGGAGACACGGCGGACATGGAGCCCAGCTGCACGTTGAACACCCCGTTGTCCACCGTGACCTGGTTGGCGCCGGCGTAGGTCTCGGACCAGAGCAGGTTCCCCCCGCTCTCCGCGTCGTAGATCCGGAACTCGAAGTCGTAGCTGCCCGAAAGCGGGTTCCCGCTGGAGTTGGCCAGCTTGCCCTGGTAGTTGATCCGGCCGGGCGCGGACCAGGTGCCTGTGGCCAACGTGGACACCAGAACCGCCACAAGTAGTAACCTGAGATAAACAACAAGAGTCGCTTTGGCGTAGCTAAAGCGCCTGAACGACGGCTCAAAAACGCTGCTTGTGAAAATTTTCACAAGCCGGAACAGACTCCCCCCTTTCTCGGAAAAGGCGCGCGAAAGCACAAGAGAGGGCAGGACAACGCAGATCTCCAGACCCCGGTGGATCTGGTGGACCAGCGCCGCAATGAGCCGGCTCATGTTCTCTTTCGCGTTCATGGCAGTTCCTCCTCGTTTTTTCCGCGCGACGGCTTTGAGGCCGTCAACGCGGCGGTGCAAATTTTTTCCCGGGCATGAAAAAACGCGGGGCAAGCGGCCCTGGGGCCGGCCTGTCCCGCGTCCGTCGGATTTTGGGTTTCGCGAATGTCCCTCGGCCCGGTCTTCACGATTTCCCCTCCGGTTTCAGATCTCCGTCCTCATAACGTCTTGGCGACGGGGACGGCGGAAAATTCGATCTTCAGCAGGCTCTGGACCACCTTGACCAGCTCCCGCGTGTCCAGCGGCTTGGTCAGGTACATGTCCGCGCCCGCGTCCATGATCTTGCGCAGGTTCTCCGGGGTGTCGTACCCCGTGACGGCCAGGATCTTGGCGAACTTGAGGTTCTCGTCGGCCCGGATCTGCCGGCAGACCTCGAACCCGTCCACGCCCGGCAGCATGAGGTCCAGCACCACCAGGTCCGGCACGTAGTCGCCCAGGATGCGGCCCGCGCTGAATCCGTCCCGCGCCACCCGGATCTCGAAGGGGTAGCGGTCCTTGAGCGCGTCCACCACCAGGTCGCAAACCTCCTGCTCGTCGTCCACCACCATCAGCCGTTTTTGGCCGCCGCCGCTGAGTTCTTCCTTGATCTGCGGCAGGGAAAGCCCCCGCGCGGCCAGCCGCTTGATGCGGGCCAGTTGCGCCAGGGTTTCCGTCTCGTGGTACAGACGGTGTCCCCCCTCGGTGGTGGCCGCGAATTTCAGGAGCCCCAAATCCGTGTAATGCCGGATCGTCGAGGCCAGGACGCTGGCCTTTTCCGCCACTTCGCTGATCTTCAGAAGCCCTTCTTCTTTTCGGTACATGTTTCGATTCGCTCTCCTCTTAATAAATAATTACATAAAAACAAAAAATTAAACCCCGCTGTCAACTTCTCATTTATGGGTAAAAAAAATGGCCTTTTTTATCCCGCTGTTAAGATACCCCCGAAAGGGAAAATTGTCAAGGGTTTTTTGAGATGGTTTGTAAAGCCTGAAAATACCCCTTTTATGCGGCTTTTGGGGATGCCTTTTCCAGCCAAGTTTCATATTCCTCCACCAGGGAGAAGAGCGCGGCCAGGGTGGAGAGGGTGTAGGCCTTGGCCCGGAATTCCGCGGCATGGGGAAGGTCCTTGGCGTAAGCCGGCAGGCACTTTCTGAGACGGACCAGGCCCCGCTCCTCGCCGAAGTATTCCGCGTTCATCCGGGCGTGTTCCCGCAGGAGCCGGAAACGGCGGACGTGCCGCGGTTCGTCCGCGGAAGGGTCTTTTCCCCCGGCGGCCTTGCCCTGTTCCGCTTCCCAGGCCTCCAAAAATTCCTGAAAAATGAGCGGGTTCCCCACCGCGGCCTGTCCGATCATCACCGCGGCGCAGCCGGTCTCCTTGATCATGCGGCGGGCGTCCGCGTACGTGGCCACACCGCCGTTGCCGAAGACCGGGATCCTGACCGCCTCCACCGCTTCTTTAAGCGCCGCCAAGTCCGCGGGGCCCGAATGGCGGGCGCCCCGGAACCGGGCGTGCACGGACACCGCGGCCGCGCCCGCGGACTCCGCCACCCGCGCCAGGCGCGAGGCCCTGTTTTCTCCCGGCAGAACGCCCAGCCGCATCTTGACCGTCACGGGGACCGTGACCGCCCGGGCCATGGCCTCCAGGCACCGCCCGAAGAGGGCCTCGTCCTCCATGAGGCGGATGCCGGCGCCCGTCTGCGTGATCTTGGGCACGGGACAGCCGCAGTTGAGGTCCACGATGTCCGCGCCCGCGTCCTGCGCCTTGCGGGCCGCCTCGGCCAGGCGGTCCGGCTCCGCGCCGAAGACCTGCATGCTCACGGGGTGCTCGTCCGGGAAGACGGTCAGCATGCGGCGGGACTTCGCGTCGTTGAAATGGAGGGCGTTGGAGGACACCATCTCCGCGCACACCAGCGCGGCCCCGCCCCGCCGGCAGAGCCGCCGGAAAGGGGGATCGCTGATGCCGGCCATGGGCGCCAGGACGAAGGGGTTGCGGAGGGAAACGGGACCGACGGAGGCTACCGCTTCCAATTTTGCACCGGGAGGGTGGAGTCCACGGTCACGGGCCGGGGCTCGAACCGGCGGGAGGAGGACTTCAAGAACTTGTAGTACCCGGTGACCGCGATCATCACCGCGTTGTCCGTGCAGAGCATGGGCGCGGCGATGTGCACCTTGTGTTTCTTGCCCAGGGCGGCGAAGGCGGCCCGGAGGCCCGTGTTGGCCGCCACGCCGCCGCAGATCACGATGTGCCGAAGCCCCAGCTTGTCCGCCGCGGCCAGGGTCTTTTTCACCAGCACGTCCAGCACCGCGGCCTGGAAGCTGGCGCAGACGTCCGCGGTCTTCTTGCGCGAACCCTTCACCGCGGGGTTGTCCCGCAGGTAATAGACCACCGCGGTCTTCAGGCCCGAAAAGGAAAAGTCCCATCCCTCGCTCAAATAGGGCCGGGGGAAGTCCACGGCGCGGGGGTTGCCCTTGGCCGCCAGCTTGTCGATGGCCGGCCCGCCGGGGTAGCCCAGCCCCAGCATCTTGGACACCTTGTCGAACGCCTCGCCGGCCGCGTCGTCGCGGGTGCGGCCCAGCACCTGAAAATCGCCGTAACCCCTCACGTGGATCAGGTCCGTGTGCCCGCCGGAGGCCACCAGGGCCAGGAACGGCGGCTCCAGGTCCGGCGAAGCCGGCAGGGCCGACAGGATGTGCCCCTCCAGGTGGTTCACCGCCACCAGGGGTTTTTGGTACACCCAGGCCAGCATCTCCGCCACCACCTTTCCGACGAGCAGGGACCCCACCAGGCCGGGCCCCGCGGTCACGGCGATCACGTCCACGGGCAGGGTCTTGGGGAAGAGCAGGTAGCCCTTGCCGTTCAGCCCCTTGAGCGCCGCCTGGACCACGCCCTGGATGCTCTCCAGATGCGCGCGGGCCGCCAGCTCCGGGACCACGCCGTCGTACGGCTGGTGGATCGCCACCTGGGAGGAGACCACGTTGGACAGGATCTGGCGGCCGCCTTCCACCACCGCGGCCGCGGTTTCGTCGCAGGAGGTTTCGATGCCCAGCACGCGGATGTTTTTAGGGTTCAAGGGGTCCTCTGTTCATAGAAATGGATTCTCTCCAGGACGCGCCGGCCGAAGCCGAGCTCCAGCGCCCACTTTCCCTCTTGCTTGTATTCGCTGACGACCGTCACGCCTTCCTTTTTCAAGGTTTCGCCCAATTCCCGCCGAAACCGGGCCGCGTCAAACCCCGCGGGGAGCCTGAGTTCCAGCGTGTCCTCCAGCCACTGCACGCCCCCTTCCCGGTGCTCGCGGGTGTAGGTTTTCAACACGTGCGGCTCTTTCAGGCCGTGCCGCGCCAGCAGGTCCCGCACTTCCTTCTGGACCCAGACGCTCTTTTCCCCCAAAGACGGCGGCGGCGGGACACGGGCCGCGGACGGGACCACGCGGGGCAGGGCGAGACGCCCCCGGTTCCAGGCCCGCCACAGAAAAACCCCGCCCGCCGCCAGGGCCGCGGTCAAAAGCAGCCGCAGGAGGATCCCGCCGCGGCGGTCGCGCATGGCTTATCCTTTCTGGATCTTTTCGAACAGGGCCTGGGCCTTGAGGATCTCCACGGCCCGTTCCAGCACCTCGTCCCGCACCCGCTCATCCTCCTTGACCGCGGACTGGGGGCTCTTGTCCTTGGCGTAGATCTCCTCGCTCTGGCTCTGGAGCTTGGCCTCGATTTCGCGGGGCACGTCGATGACGATGTCCGGGAGGATGCCGCCCTCCTTCTTGCCTTCGTCCCGGTGGATCGAACGGCCGGAGGGGGTGTAGTATTTGGCCGTGGTGAGGCGGAGGGCCGACCCGTCGTCCAGCCCGATGATGGACTGCACGCTGGCCTTGCCGAAGGTGTTGCCGCCGATGATGATGGCGCGCCGCTGGTCCTGGAAGGCGCCGGCCACGATCTCGGAGCCCGAGGCGGAGCCCCGGTTCACCAGGACCGCCAGGGGCAGGTCCCCGTACGCGGCCCGGCTGTCGGAGCGGAATTCGTGACGGGGCTGGGCCCGGCCCTGGGTGTACACGATGAGCTTGCCGTCGCCCATGAAGAGCTTGACCACGTCCACGGCGGAAGTCAGCAGCCCGCCGGGGTTGTTGCGCAGGTCCAGCACCAGGGACTTCATGCCCTGCGCCCGCAGGGACTTGAGGCTTTTCTGCATGTCCGACACGCTGGGCTCGATGAACTCCATGAGGCGGATGTACCCGACGGAATCGTTCAGCATGCGGGCCTTGACGCTCTCGATCCGGATCACGTCCCGCATGATGGTGAACTCGCGGGGCTCGTTCTCCCCCTCCCGCACCACCGAGATGGTGACCTTGGTCTTGGGTTTGCCGCGGAGCTTCTCCACCGCGTCGCTCAAGCTGATGCCCTGGGTGGACTCCCCTTCGATCATGACGATCTTGTCCCCCGGCAGAACGCCCATGCGGTAGGCCGGGGTGTCGGGCAGGGGCGTGATGACGGTGAGCCAGCCGTCGCGGACCGCGATGCGGATGCCCAGGCCGCCGAATTGGCCCGACGTCTCCGTCTTCATCTCTTTGTGGGCTTCCGGCTCCATGAACTGGCTGAAGGGGTCCAGCGTGCGCACGATGCCCGCGGCCGCGCCGTAGATCAGCTTCTTCTGGTCCACGTCTTCCACGTACTGCTCCCGCACGTGCTGGAGCACGTCCACCAACAGCTTGATCTGCTCGTAGGCTTGGTTGACGTTGGAACGGACCGGCGGCAGCTGCGTGACCAAAAGCAGCGCGGCCCCGGAAAGCAGGAACGCCAGACGATTCTTTTTCATGTTCTATGAGCCCCTTTCAAGGAAATCCTTCCGCAACCCTTGAATGCGAATCCGTCGCGCGGCGGGTTTCACTTCAGCCACAGGAGCGGGTCCACCGCCACGCCGCCCACGCGCAGTTCAAAGTACACCAGCGGCCGCCCGGCCCCGTCCTGCCCCGAGGAGCCGACCACCTCGCCCACCGACACTTTTTGCCCCCTCGCCACCTTGATCTGCCCCAGATGGGCGTAGATGCTGTGCAGGTTGTTGGGGTGGCTCACCAGCGCCATGAGGCCGTAGCTCATGAACTCCCCGGCGTACAGCACCTCTCCCTTGTCCACCGACCGCACCGCGGCGCGCTCCGCGGGCTGGAGCTTGACGCCGTTGGAGAAAACGTAGGTGTCCAGCTCCGGGTGGCGGGACCGGCCGTACCGTTCCACCACCTTGCCCTCCACCGGCCAGGGCAGGCGGCCCTTCCTGGCCGTCGACGGCGCGGCGGCCGGCCTGGGCTTTTTCGCCTTGGCCGCGGCCGCCTCCGCGGCCTTGGCCCTTTCCATCTCCTCCCGGATCAGCTTTTGCACCAGCCGCTCCAGCGCCCGGGCCGAGGCCCGAAGGTCCCGGATCTCGTTCTCCAAAACCGCGCGGCGCCCCTGGACGGTCTTGTGGAGGGACCGCATCTGCTCCTGGGCGGAGGCGACCCGCTTTTCCTCTTTTTCCCGGCGGAGCCTCAACTTCTGAAGCTCCACCTCCAGGCCGATCAGCTCGTCCCGCAGCCCTTCCACCTGCGCGTGGTGCTGGCGCGCGAAGGAGAGGCCGTTCACCCGCTCCTCCATGGCGGCCCGTCGATAAGCCAGCTCCACGGCCGCGGCCGCGCCCAGGGCCGCCTTCCTTTCGTAATAAAACCGCAGTTCGCGGGCCAGCAGGTCCCCCCATTGCCCCATTTCCAGGCGGGAGACCCAAAGCCGTTCCTCGGTGGCCTTGCGCCGGCCTTCCGTTTCGTCCAGGCGGGACTCGATCTCCTTCAAAGAACGGCGGGAGGCGTTCAACTCCCGGGAGATGCGGCGCACCTCCTCGGCCAGTTCCTTCTCCTTCCGGGCGGCCTCGGCCCGTTCCGAGGTCTTCCGGGACAGCTCCCTTTGGATCTTTTCCAGGTCCTTCTTGGTGGAGCGGAGCGCCTGGTCCGGCGAAGCGGCGCCGGGGAACAGCCAGGCGGCCGCCAACGCGGCCGCCAGGAGGAAAAACGGCCGGGGTCGGAAATCCCTCAACCCAGCGGGTCCCGGAAGGCGTCCTGCAGGCCGAAGCACAGGAACCCCAGCACCGCGCCCGAGAGGAAGGCCCAGGGCTGGAAAACGGTCACCAGGCCGCGGGACGCGGCCAGGCCCAGGGCGCCCCCGCCGGCGCCGGCCAAAAGGCACAGGAAAAACCGCGGCGCGGGCAGGGGCCCGCGGGGAAAAAAGAGCAACCGCCCGGCGGCGAGCAGGGCCAGGAACCCGCCCGCCCACAGGAGGCCCACGAGCACCAGTTCCAGCTGGTAAAGCTGCCGTTGAAGCGTGTTCAAGCGCGCCACCCGGGCCCGGTCATGGGCCACGTGGTCCACGCCGTCCAGGGCTTCCACCTTCTGGAGGGCGTGTCCCAGGGAATCCCCCCTCAAAAAAAAGGCGTTCCACCGCACGTCGAAGGAGGCCGGCAAGGGGTTCCCGCTGGTGAGCGTCAATCCGCGGGACAGGACCGGGTCTTTTTGAAGCTCCTCCAGGGCCTCTTCCGGGGAGATGAACCGGATAGACTGGATGCCGGGGAGGGCCCGGATGGATTCTTCCAAAAATCCCCTGTCGGCCCGCGGTTGAAGGAACACCACCCAGGGGATGTCCGCCGCCTCCTGGGCCGCGTGCCGGCGCAGGACCTCCTGCTGGTCCAGGGCCAGGGCCGCGGAAAAGGACACGGCCCCGCCCAACAGACCCACCTGGGCGTAGGTCCAAAAACGGGACTTCCCTTCGCGGAAGAGAGAGGAAAGGACGGCCGGAAGCATCAATGGACCGCGCGGGAAGCGGTTTCCCCTGAATCCGCCGAAAAAGCGGAGGACCTTGGAATGACCATTTTGTATTTTAGCAAATTACGGCCTCTCCCGAGAGACAACCGGTCACCCGCGAAGCAGGGCCTCTTCCAGCCCCGCCAGGGCGGTCCGCGCCTGTCGCGCCAGCGCCGCGGTGCCCGAAAAGCGGCCCTTGTCCTCCCAGGCCCGCTCCAGGGCCCGCGCCAGGGGCTCGGGTCCGGCCTCGGCCCGGGAAAGCGCCGGGGCGGACAACGACTCCGCCAGACGGGACACCTTTTCGTGGGACGCCACGGCCACGCAAGGCCGTCCCAGGAGCCGGGCGCAAAGCAGTCCGTGGAAACGCATGCTCACCACCGCGTCGTACCCCTTCATGATGTCGAAGACCTCCTCGGGCCTGTCCCAGAGCTCCAGGCGGTGAAAAAATTCCAGCTTCAGCCGCAGTCGCGAAAGGAGCGGCCCGTCCGCCTCCGGGTGGAACGGCAGGAAACCGTGCTCCCGGGGAGCGATCCGGGACAACCCGTTCAACGCCCGGGCCCATTCCGCGGCCTCCGTCTCAGGGTCCCGGTCTGTCCGAAGGATCCAGAGAACGCGGCGCAAGGACGTTGACGGCGCGGCGGCTTCCACCGGCCAGGACCAGACCGCGTCGGGGCCCGCGGCCAGGGCGGGGCGTTGCAACCCCTCCAGACCGGCCTCGTCCCGCACCCAAAGCCCCTGGGCCATCCCCAGGACCCCACGCACGGCCGCAGACGCCCAGCGCGGCAGGTCCGGGTCCAGGGCCACGCCGTAAGCGAAAAGACGGCATCCCCACAGGCGGGCCCAGAGCGCCAGGGCCAGGTAGTAAAGCAGGCTCAGCCGGCTCGTGCGCGTCTGAAAAAGCTCCCCCCCGCCGAACACCAGGGCCCGGCCCCGGCGGAAAAGCCCGGCCAGGGCCGGAAAATCCCACCGGCCGGCCGCGGGCCGGCCGGTGCGTCGCGCCGTGTCCTCCGGCCGCCCCGACAACACCACCCAGGGCGCGGCCCGGA
>CAZAEL010000066.1:0-9561 GCA_964484135.1 uncultured Elusimicrobia bacterium | reverse complement strand
AACTCTTGGCGAAGCCGGGTTCGCGGTGGATGAACGGCGAACAAAATTCGCCGTTTATAGAGTGAAGCGGGCGTCCACTCCACGAAGGCGTGGGGGCCGCGATCCTGGTCCGGGAGCCAATTTCTTGTTCCCAGGCAAAACAAAACACCCGCCCCCGTTTTCGGGGGCGGGTGTCTGTTTTTAAGGCGGGTCTGTAAAGCTACGCCGGTTCCGCGACCGGGGTGCGGTCCTCGATCTTGGTGGGCAGGCCCATCTTGTCCAGGAGCTTCAGGAACGGGTCCGGGTCCAGCTCTTCCACGTTGACCATGGTCCTGGGGTTCCAGACCCCCTGGGCCACCAGGATGGCCGCGGCCGCCGGGGGGACGCCCGCGGTGTAGCTGATGGCCTGGGCCTCCACCTCCTTGTAGCATTCGGCGTGGTCGCAGACGTTGTAGATGAACATTTCCTTGGGCTCGCCGTTCTTCCGCCCCTTGATGAGGTTCCCGATGCAGGTGTACCCCGTGTACGTGGGCGCCAGGGACGAGGGGTCGGGCAGGACCGCCTTGAGCACCTTGAGCGGGACCACCTCCACGCCCTCCGCGGTGCGCACCGGCTTCTCCGAGAGCATGCCGATGTTCTTGAGCACGTTGAAGACGTTGATGTAGTGGTCGCCGAAGCCCATCCAGAAGCGGATGGTGGGCACGTCCAGGTTTTTGTACAGGGAGTGGATCTCGTCGTGGCCGGTGAGGTACACCGGCTGCTTGCCCACCACGGGGAAGTCGTATTCCCAGCGCACGCCGTGCACGGGCTTGGTGACCCACTTGCGGTCGATGTACGTCCACACCTTCTTGAACTCGCGGAAGTTGATCTCCGGGTCGAAGTTGGTGGCGAAGTACTTGCCGTGCTTGCCCGCGTTCACGTCCAGGATGTCGATGACGTCGATCTTGTCGAAGTGGCGCTTCGCGGCCAGGGCGCAGTACGCGTTCACCACGCCGGGGTCGAAGCCCGCGCCCAGGATGGCGGTGACGCCCTTCTTGGCGCAGCGGTCCTTGCGCTTCCACTCGTAGTTGCCGTACCAGGGCGGGTCCTCGCAGACCTTGTGGGGCACCTCGTGGATGGCGGTGTCCATGTACGTGACGCCGGCCTCGATGCAGGCTTCCAGCACCGACATGTTGACGTAGGCCTGGCCCAGGTTGATGACGATCTGGGAGTTGGTGTCCTGGATCAGCTTGATGAGCGCGGGCACGTCCATGGCGTCCACCTGGCGCGAATAGATCTTCTTGGAGGCGTCCTTGATGTTTTTCTTGCGCCGGATGCTGTCGATGATCTTGTCGCACTTGGCCTGGGTGCGGGACGCGATGCAGATGTCCCCCAGCACGTCGTTGTGCTGGGCGCACTTGTGCGCCGTGACGTGGGCCACGCCGCCGGCCCCGACGATCAGCACGTTCTTTTTTTGTCCGTTCCCGTTCTTTTTCACTCCGTCCCTCCTTGAATGCCTGTCAGGATAGGCCTAGGATAGGTTCGAGACGAAATCCTCGTAACCGAACCGTCTGACCACTTCGACGCGCCCGTCCAGACGCCGGACCACGATGGAGGGCATCTGGACGCCGTTGAACCAGTTTTTCTTGACCATGGTGTACCCCGCCGCGTCGGCGAAGGGGATGAGGCTCCCGACCTGGAGTTTTTCCGTGAAAGTGTAGGTGCCGAAGATGTCCCCGGCCAGACAGGACCGGCTGGCCACCATGTAGGGATGGCCGTCGGGGGATTGGGGCAGGTCCACCTTGGCGGGCGTGCGGTACACCAGGAGGTCCAGCATGTGGGCCTCCACCGCGCAGTCCACGACGGCCACGTCCACGCCGTTGCGCACGATGTCCAGCACCTTGGCCACCAGCCAGCCCGCGCCGGTGACGGCGGTCTCGCCGGGCTCCAGGTACACCTGCACGCCGTACTTTTTGGCGAAGTCCGCCAGCTTGTCGCAGAAGGCGTCCAGCGGGTACCCGTCCTTGGTGAAATAGATGCCGCCGCCCAGGCTGACCCAGTCGAGCCGGCGCAGGAGCGGGCCGAAGTCCGCGCCGATGCGGTCCAGGATGGCGCAGAATTTGTCGAAGTCCGCGTTTTCGCACTGGCAGTGGAACATGGCGCCGGAGATGAGGGGCGCGGCCCGTTCGATGGCGGTCTTGTCGCTTTCGCCCAGGCGGGAGTGGCGGCGCGCCGGGTCGGCCAGGTCGAAGTCCGAATGGCTGACGCCGGGGTTGATGCGCAGGCCCACGGGCACGTCCTTGACGCGGGCGTGGTAGCGGTGGAGCTGGGAGAAGGAGTTGAAGATGAACTTGGTGGCGAAGGGCCGCACCGCCTCCACGTCCTCGTCCGAGAAAGCCACGCTGTACGCGTGCACCTCCTTGCCGAACTTGTCGCGGCCCAGGCGCGCCTCGAAGGGGGAGCTGGAGGTGGTGCCGTCCATGTATTGGCTCATGAGGCCGAACACGGACCAGGTGGAGAAGCATTTCAGGGCCAGCACGGACTTGGCCCCGGAACGCTCGCGCACATGTTGTATGCGCTTTAAATTCTTCAGGAGGCGGGACTCATCCAGGAAATAGAAGGGGGTCCGCAAGCCGGCGCCGCTGTCGCGGAGCACGTCCAGGAGGGGTTTCTCGGCGGTCATGGTCATGGCTGACGGCGTTTCGGCCCACCTCGGCAATGGGATTTTTTTCGCGCGAACCTTATCGTGATGCGTCGTCGCAAAAAAATTATATCACGGATAGAAAATTTTCAGCAAGATTTTTTCGAAATAATTTGACAGAATCGGAAAATGACGGCCTGAAACGGGAGGACTGCCCATGAGCCACTGGCGGAGGCGGGTTTACGAGGTCCTGGAGGTGCACGCGGACGACGACCGGGTCGGGCACCGCTTCAAGGTGTTCATCATGACCTTGATCGCGGCGAGCGTCTTGTCCGTGGTGCTGGAGACCGTGCCCGCCCTGGAAACGCGGCTGGGCGCGGCGTTCCGCTGGTTCGAGGTCGTCACCGTGGCGATCTTCTCGCTGGAGTACCTGACGCGGCTGTGGTCCTGCACCGCGGACCCGAAGCTGTCCCACCCCCTGTGGGGCCGGGTGCGGATGGCGCTGCGGCCCATGACCCTGGTGGATCTGGCCGCCATCCTGCCCTTTTACCTGCCCATGGTCACCACGCTGGACCTGCGGTTCGTGCGCGCGATCCGGCTCCTGCGCCTGCTGAGGCTTTTCAAGATCGGCCGGTATTCCGATTCCCTCCAGGTGCTGGGCGCGGTGTTCCGGAGCAAGAAGGAGGAGCTGTCCATCACGCTGTTCGTGGCCCTGATCTTTTTGGTCATCGTTTCGAGCCTGATGTTTTACGTCGAGAACGGGGCCCAGCCGGACAAGTTCACCAGCATCCCGGCCGCCATGTGGTGGGGCGTGGCCACCCTGACCACCGTGGGGTACGGGGACATTTTCCCCGTGACCCTGCTGGGCAAGTTCTTGGGGGGGCTTTCCGCCCTGCTGGGCATCGGCATGTTCGCCCTGCCCGCCGGGATCCTGGGGTCGGCCTTCATCGAGGAACTCCACAAGCGCGGCGCGCGCAAGACCTGCCCCCACTGCGGCAAGGAGGTCCAATGAAAACCGGCATGCGTTTTTGGCTGATCGCGGGCGCGGCGCTGGCCCTGGCGGGCCGGGCCCGGGCCGCTTTGCCCGTGCACGCCACCGTGACCGAGCTGCAGGGGGACGTGCAGGTGTCCACCGTGACGCCCGAGACCTGGCATTTCGCGGAAAAGGGCATGCGGCTGGGCGCCGGCGCCCGGGTGAAGACCGGGCCGGACGGGAGCGCGGAGTTGGTCTTCGACGACGCCTCGGCCCTGCGCCTGGAGAAGAACACCCGATTGACGGTGCGCCGGGCCGAACGCAAGAAGGCGGTGCGGGAGATGTTCGTGGAGGTCCTGCAGGGGCGGCTCTTGAGCAGCGTGCCCAAGGTGAACAAGTACGGCCGGGCCAAGTTCGGCGTGAAGACGCCGCTGTGCTCCGCCGCCATCCGCGGCACCCTGTTCGTGACGGACAGCGGCTCCCGGACCGCCACGATCGCGGTGTACGAGGGCAAGGTGGAGGCGGAGGGCGCGGGGCCGGACGGCAAGGTGGAGGTGGAGGCGGGCCGCCAAACCGAGGTGCCGGCCGGGGCGCCGCCGGGCCTGCCGCGCCCTTTGAGCGCGGAGATGGAGGCTTATCGCCGGGCCGTGGCCGACCTTTTCGACGCGCGCGTGGAGGCCATCCGGCAGAACATGGAGGAGTTGCGCCGCCTGAACCGGGAATACATGGACCGCCACAGGGAGGCCGTCCAGGGCGAGATGGACAGGCGGCGGGAGGAGATGGAAAGGCGCATGCGGGAGAACCGGGAAAACCTGGCCCCGCAATAGGACGGGGCCGGGGCGGGAAGGCGGTTAAAGCCCCCGGCTCCGCAGTTGTTTTTCGGAGAAGCCGAAATAGTGGCCGATTTCGTGGATCACGGTCTTGACGATTTGTTCTTCCACCTCCCGCGGGTCGGCGAAGGCCGCTTCAAAACTTTTTTTGTATAGCTCGATGCGCGTGGGCTCGATCTCCACGTTGAAGACGGACCGTTTGTCGTAGGACACCCCCGCGAACACCCCGAACACCACCCCGCCCCTGTACCGCCCTTGCAGCACCGCCGGCGCCCTGTCCCGGGCCAGCAGCTGAATGCCTTCTTTCTTGAGGATCGCCCGGAACTTGCGGGGCATTTTTTTGACGGCCCTGTCGACGAGGCCTTCGAACTCGGACATTTTCATGGCGGGGTCTCTCCCCGGCCGCGCGGCCGGGTTCGGCCTCAGAACGCGACGATCTGGATCATGCCGGTCTCGCCGGGGGCCACGCCCGGGCCGCCGCTGATGAGGACCACGCGCTGGCCGGGGCGCACCCGGCGCAGGCGCGGGAGCGTCCGCCGGAGGAAAGGCACCAGCCGGTCCAGCCTGCGGGGCGGCCGCGCGGCCAGGGGTTCCACGCCCCAATGGAGGCTCAGCCGGCGGGCCAGGCCTTCGTCTTCCCCCAGGACCCAGATGGGCGCCCGGGGCCGCCTTTGGGACAGGCGCGCGGCGGTGCGGCCGGTGCGGGTGGGGACCACCAGGGCGCGGGCCCGGATGTCCTCGGCCAGCCGGCAGGCCTCCCGGACCAGGGCGTCGGAGGGAGAGAGCGCGGCGGCGGAGTCCGGCGGGCGGGAGGGGGCGGGGTCCCGTTCGGCCGCGGCGATGATGCGGCCCAGGGCGCGGACCGCCTCCACCGGGTGCTTGCCCACGGAGGTCTCCCCGGAGAGCATGATGGCGTCGGCCCCGCCTTTCACCGCGTGGGCCGCGTCCATGGCCTCCGCCCGGGTGGGGCGTGGGTTCTCCACCATGGATTCGAGCACCTGCGTGGCCACGATGACGGGTTTGCCCGCGGCCCGGGCCCGGGCCGTGATTTCGTCCTGCAGGGCGGGCAGGCCGGAGAAAGGGACCTCCACGCCCAGGTCGCCCCGGGCCACCATGAGGCCGTCCGCGGCCGCGATGATCGCCTTGAGGTTCTTGAGCGCGCGCCGCCGTTCGATCTTGGCGATGAGGAAGGGCGCGCGGCCCCGCCGCCGGGCGAACTCGCGCACGCGCCGAACGTCGTCCGCGGATTCCACGAAGGAGAGGCCCACGAAGTCCACGCCCCGCGCCAGCCCGAAGGCCAGGTGCCGTTCGTCCTCCCGGGTGAAGGCGCGGAGCGGGAGGGCCGTCTGGGGAAGGTTGACGCCGTTGCCGGCGCGGACCCGGCCGCCCGCGGCCACGCGGCAGAGGGCGGTCCGGCCCCGGACCTCCAGGACCCGCAGGCGGATGAGGCCGTCCGCGATGAAGACGTCCTGCCCGGGGCGCAGGCTTTCCAGCAAGCCGGGATGGGGGATGGGGATGTCGCCGTCCGCGCGGGCGACGGGGCCCGCGGTCAGGCGCACCTCCTGCCGGAGGACGAGAGGGAGGCCGTCGGGGGGCAGGGCCCCGACCCGGAGCTTGGGGCCGGGCAGGTCCAGCAGGACGCCCACGGGCCGGCCGAGCCGCCGCGCCCAGAGGCGCGTCCGTCGCAGGAGGCGTCCGTGCCCGGCGTGGGAGCCGTGGGCGAAGTTGAACCGCACCACGTCCGCGCCGGACCGGAGCAGGGCGCCCAGCGTGGCGGGGTCGGCGGTGGCGGGACCCAGCGTGGCGATGATCTTGGTGCGCGTCCAGGGGATGGTCATGGGCGACGGGGACCGTCACGCCGCGTCCGGCCCCTTTCGCGGGGCGGAGGGGCCGGAGGAGGGCGCGTCAAGTCCCGCGGGGCCGGTACAGGAGCCCCACCACCGCGCCCACGACGGTGTAGTTGACCACCCCGCCGACCAGCCAGGCCCCGGCCAGCCGGAGGGAGACGGGGTACACCATGTAGTTGATGAGGGCGTACAGGGACGCGATGAGGGCCCCGGCCATGAAGCCGAAGTGCGCGCCCTGGGCCAGGGGCGGCCTGCCGCTTTCGTACCCGTACGTGTAGATGCGCACGAAGAAGAACATGGCCGCGGCGTACGCCAGGTACATGGCCCACATGCGGCTCCGCATCACGGCTTCCGGGTTCCACAGCGCCAGGTAGTGGGGCCGCATGTAGATGTCCCGCAAAAGGACGCCGTTCAGGACGTATTCCAGGATGTTCAAAGCCACGAAGCCCGCCGCCACCGCCAGCCAGAACTTTTTCCTGTCTTTGGGAACGGTCATGGTCCCTCCCGATTGGACGACAGATAAGACGTCTTCGGGGATGTTACCTCATCGAACGCGGGGATTCAATCCCGCGGGGGGAGATAGGCGATCCGGGGGAAAAAGACAAAAGATCCCGGACGGAGAAGGGAGGGACGCCGGGAAAGCCCGGCGGAAGGGGGGATTTAGACGCGGCGGGCGCCCGGAGGGAGGGGCATGGGCGCGGCCTTCTCTTCCTGGAAAAAGTTTTTTCGCTCGGAGATCTCCTGGGGCGTCCTGGCGGGCCATTTGACGGTGAACTCGGTGCAGCCGGGCCGGCTTTGGACCTCGATGATGCCGGAATGCTTGCTGACGATCTCGTGCACCAGTCCGAGGCCCAGCCCGGTCCCCTGCCCCACGGGCTTGGTGGTGAAAAAAGGCTCGAAGATGCGCGGGAGGACCTCCTCCGGAATGCCGCCGCCCGTGTCCGCGATTTTCAGGCGGACCCAGGATTGGGGCTGGTCTTCCAGGAAGGAGGTCTCCACGGTCAGGGTCCCGCCGTCCGGCATGGCGTCCAGGGAGTTGTTGGCCAGGTTGATGATCACCTGCTGGATCTGGGTCCTGTTTCCCAGGAGGAGGGGCAGGTCCTCCGCCAGCTTCTTGACCAATTGAACCTTGGACATGCGCGCCTGGGCCTGGACCAGGGACAGCGCGCCGTCCACGGCCTGGTTCAGGTGGATGGCTTCCCGGTCTGTCTGGGAGGCGCGGGAGAAGGTCAGGAGGTCCTGCACCAGGTTCTTGCACCGCAGGGCCTCCCGTTCGATGGATTTGACCGGCAGCTCCCAGGGATGATGGGGCTGGAGGCGTTCCGCCATGCCCTGGGCGAACCCCAGGATGACCCCCAGGGGGTTGTTGATTTCGTGGGCCACGCCCGCGGCCAGCTGCCCCACGGCGGACAGTTTTTCGGAACGGAGAATCAGGGCCTCGATTTTTTTCCTTTCCGTCAGGTCGCGGGCCACGTACACCATGCCCGACGGAGAAGAGGAGCCCACGGCCATGGGCGTCGCGGCCACGGACACCGTGACCGTTTCGCCGCCGCGGGTGGAGAAGAGGGTTTCGACGTTGTCCGCCGGCGGTGAGCTTTTGCCCGCGTCCTTCCAGAAAAGCCCCAGGGGCTTGCCGATGAGCTCGTCTTTGGAGAACCCCAGAAGCCGGACGGCGTAGTCGTTGACGGTCCGGATGGTCCCGTCCGGGCCGGTGACGATGAGGGCGTCTCCCATGGAGCCGAGGATGTTGTCCACGTAGTCCTTGGAGACGGTCACGCTGCGCAGGTCGCCCGTCATTTTGTTGAAGGCGGCGGCGAGCCGGCCGACGGTGTCGTCGCCCGGGACGTCCACGCGGGCGTCCAGGTCGCCCCGGGCCAGGCGTTCCGTGGCGCGCACGAGCTTCCGGATGGGACGGACCATGGCGCCCTGGACCACCCACGCGATGATCAGCGCGCCCAGCAGGATGGCCGCCAGGACGAAGATGCCGGCCGTCCACAGGACGTCGATGGTCCTCCGATGGAGGTCTTGCAGGGAAACGGCCACACGGACTTCGCCGATGTTTTCCATCTCCGCCCCCGCGCCGGCGCCCAGGATCAGCTCTTCGCTCCCGGGTTCCATCGGCTTGCGGGTGAGGATGGGGGCCGCGTATTCCCTGTGCTTGCCGGCCTTGGCGCCGGTTTCGACCCGGATCCAGCCGGAATTGTCCTCAATGAGGCAATAGATGACGTCCTTCTGGTTCAGCGTCCCACGAAGGATGTTGGCCAGGGCCTCCTGGTTCTGCGTCAGGAGGGGGAACTCGCAGCTCAAGGCCAGGTGGTTGGCCAGCATGCGGGCGCGGACGTCCAGCTCGTCGCTGAGGGCGCGGGACTCGTGCCGCACGAAATATCCGCCCAAGAACAGGCCCACCAGGAGGACGCCGCCGCAGGACAGCAGGATCAGGCGCGGACCGATGTCGAGCCTCATTGGCCGAAAACCTCGCCGGCGTTTTGGAGCGTTTTTTCGGGCAGGGAGATGTCCATCAAGCGCGCGGCCGCCTTGTTCAGTACATATTGTATCTTCCGCGGTCCCACCGAGGGCACGTCCGAAGGTTTGGCGCCGCGGAGCAGGCGCGCGGCGATCTCGCCGGCCTGCCGTCCCAGTTCCTGGTAGTCGCAATCAAAGGCCAAGAGGGCGCCCGCCTTGGCGTACGCGGCGGAGAGGCCCAGCACGGGAACGCGTTTTTGCAGGCTTTCCTCCAGCAGGTGGTTGGTGGTCTGGGCGGAATAGAGTTTGGCGTCGGGAACCATCACGAACAGATCCACGCGCCAGAGGAGCGACCGGAGGGCTTCCGGGAATTCCTTTTCAGAGGGCACGGTCTGCTCGAACACCTCAAAGCCCAGGGACCGGGACATCTGGAACAGCTCTTTTGAGACGGGCGGGAACTGGTCGGTGCGAAGGACGCCGATTTTTTTGAGGCCGGGCGCCAGGGACGACAACTTGGGCAGCTTGGTTTCCAGCGGGATGTCCATGCCCACGCCCGTCATGTGGGCGGCCTCCAAGCGTTTGGGGTCCAGGACCAGGCAGAAAACCGTGGGCACGTCCGGCAGCCTGTCCTTGGCGAACTGGGCCGCCGGGGAGCCCAGCGCCAAGACCAACCTGGGTTTGTCACGGCGCAAGGCGAGGAGGATCTCTTCGGCCGATTGTTCCTTGAGGCTGTGGCGAACGGCCCGGGTCGGCAACCCCTGTTCCTGCAGCGCGGATTGGAAGCCTTTCCACGCTTCGTCGTAGGCTCCGCCGTCCGCGGAAGAAACCACGGCGAGCTCCGCCGGGTTC
>CAZAEL010000065.1:0-9576 GCA_964484135.1 uncultured Elusimicrobia bacterium | reverse complement strand
ATCGTGGCCAACGCCACGGGCTGTTCCTCCATCTACGGCGGCAACCTGCCCACCACGCCCTGGTCCAAGAGCCAGAGGGGCCTGGGGCCCGCCTGGAGCAACAGCCTCTTCGAGGACGCGGCCGAGTTCGGGTACGGCATGACCCTTTCGTACATGAAAAAGGTCAAATACGCCCGGGACCTGGTGGCCGCCCTGCGGGACCCCATCGGCGCGGAGCTGGCCGATTCCATCCTGAACGCAGACCAGACCACGGACGAAAAGATCGAGCTCCAGCGGGAGCGGGTGGCCAAACTGATCGAGAAGGTCAAGCCCCTGGCCGCCTCCAACCCCAAGGCCAAGGACCTCGTCAGCCTGGCCGAAAACCTCGTCCGCAAGAGCCTCTGGATCGTGGGCGGCGACGGCTGGGCGTACGACATCGGGTACGCGGGCCTGGACCACGTCCTGGCCTCGGGCGAAAACGTCAACGTCATGATCATGGACACGGAGGTCTATTCCAACACCGGCGGGCAGGCGTCCAAATCCACGCCCTTCGGCGCGGCTGCGAAATTTGCATCCGGCGGCAAGGGCAAGCCCAAAAAGGACATGGCCATGATCGCCATGACGTACCAGAACATCTACGTGGCCCAGGTGGCCATGGGCGGCAACGACAACCAGTGCCTCAAGGCCTTCCTGGAGGCGGAGCAGTACGAAGGCCCGTCCCTCATCATCGCGTACAGCCCCTGCATCGAGCACGGGTACGACCTCTCCGGCTCCATCCGCCAGCAAAAGGCCGCGGTGGACTCCGGCTACTGGCCGCTCTTCCGGTACGACCCGCGGCTGGCCAAGCAGGGCAAGAACCCCTTCCAGCTCGACAGCAAGAAGACCATCCCCCTGCGGGACTACCTCATCGGTGAGAACCGCTTCGCCACCCTCACCAAGGGCAAGGACGACCACACCGGCCAGTCCCTGTTCCTGGCCCAGCAGGCCATCGACGCCCGGTGGGCGTACTTGGAACGCCTGGCCAAACAGCCCGGCATGACGGCCACCCAGGCCGCGGCCGCGGAAGCCATCCCGGCCATGGCCGTCGCGGCGAAGTAAAAACGAGCTGTCTTTTAGACACGAAAGGCCCTGGGAGGAACTCCCAGGGCCTTTTTGTTTGCGGAATCAGCGTTTCATTGATCGATGGTCAATGGGCGTGCGGTTTATTATGATGTTTCCACGTCTTTTGTTTTAACCCCATGAAACCCCTCAAGATCGCCACCTTCAACGCCAACTCCGTCCGCGCCCGGCTGCCCATTGTGCTGGACTGGCTGGCTCGGGAAAAGCCGGACGTGCTGGCTTTGCAGGAGACCAAGGTCATGGACGACCAGTTCCCCCGGCAGGACTTTGAAAAGGCGGGCTGGCATGTGGTGGTGCGGGGCCAGAAGAGCTACAACGGCGTGGCGTTTATCTCCAAGAAAGAGCTGGAAGACGTCCAAACGCGCATGGACCCGGACGATCCCGACGAGGAGGCCCGCTTCATTTCGGCCCGCATCGGGGATGTGTTGCTGGTGAACACGTACGTGCCCCAGGGGTACATGCTGGATTCGCCCAAGTTCGCCAAAAAGCTCCAATTCTTCGCAAACCTGCGCAAGCTCTTCGCCAAGACCGTGAAAAAAGGCGAGCCCGCTCTCTGGATGGGGGATTTGAACGTGGCGCCCACGGACATTGACCTCTGGGACCCCAAGGGCAACGCGGAGCACGTCTGTTTCCATCCCAAGGCCCGGCAGGCCTTTGAGGAGACCCGCAAGGGCCGGTGGATCGACCTGTTTCGGGAAAAGGAAAAGGGCCCGGGCCATTACACCTTTTGGGACTACCTCTGGCCCACCAACTTCGAGCGGAACCGGGGCTGGCGCATTGACCTGATCCTGGGCACCGAACCCATGGCGGACCGCCTCAGGCGGATCTGGATCGACAAAGAACCCCGCCGCAAGGAGCGCCCCTCGGACCACACCTTCCTGGCCGCGGAGTTCCGGGCCTAAATTCCTCCGAATCGCCCCGAGGCCGGCCACGCGCCCGGCTTTTTTATGATGCCGCGTGATATAATGGAATAAGTCTTTTTCGGAGAACCCCATGAAAAAAGCGCCCCTCCTGCTTTTTGCCGCGGCTTTCCTCTGCGCCGCGGCCCTTCACGCCGCGCCCAAGCCCAAATCCGGCGGGCTCCACGGCCTTTGGCTCAACACGGACATGGGCTATGAGATGACCCTCCTGTTGAACCCGGACGGCACCGGCCAATTGGACGGCCAGGGACTCAAGTTCAAGGCCAAGGGAGGAGCCCTCACGGTCTTTTACGAGGAAGGCGAGGCCATGGTGTACGCGTACAGCCTCCAGGACGACGTGCTCACGTTGTCGGGCGGGGACATTGACGCTCCCCTGGCCTTCCGCCGGGGCGGCGCGGCCGCGCCCAAGGGCCCGGCCCCCGGATTGGTGCCCGCGGCCCCGCCTTCCGCCAAGGGCGGCGTGGCGCCGGAGCTGGTGGGCAAATGGTGCCAGGTCAACGTGAACAGCACGAACACGGGCGGGTCCAGCTCCAGCGCCTGCCTTCTGCTGAACCCGGACGGCACGTACGACTACTCCGCCGAGCGTTCCATGAGCGTGAACACCGCGGATTTTTACGGCGGCACCGCTTCCCAGGACAGCGACCGGGGCCGATGGTGGGTGCAGGAGGACCGCCTTTTTTACGACTCCCCCGCGCGCGGCCAGGGCTCCTACAGGCTGGAGAAAGTGAACCACCCCAAGACCAACGACCCCATGATCGTCCTGGACGGCGAGACGTACGTGACCTATTACCAAAAGCCGCCCTGGTAGGCGGCCCCGCCCTCTTTGAAAAACGAAGCCCCGCTCTCGGGCGGGGCTTTTTGTTTTTGAGGCGGACGAGGGGCTGGGGGTCAGGCGGGAGGGGGCTCTTCAATGGCCCTGCGGACCGCGGCCGCCAGCTTGTCGATGGTGAAGGGTTTTTGCAGGAAGTGGACGCCCGGCTCCAGGGTGAGGTGTTCCCCCAGGACGTGGTGGGGGTAACCCGACATGAAGAGGACCTTCAGACCGGGGACCGCGGTCCGCGCCTCGGCCGCGACCTTTTTGCCGTCCGTCCGCGGCAGCACCAGGTCCGTGATCAACAGATCCGCCCGGCGGTCCCCCGCCTTCAGGACGTCCATGGCCTCCTCCCGGTTTTTGGCCGGCAGGACGGTGTACCCCAGGCGGCCGAGCATGGCGGCGCTCACTTGGCGCACGGCGTCCTCGTCCTCCACCAGCAGGATGGTTTCCTGGCCGCCCCGGACGGGGTTTTCCGGGGCGGGCGCCGGGCCGGCGACGGGGGCGGCGGCGTGGCGCGGCAGGTAGATTCGGAACGAGGACCCCTTCCCCGGCGCGGTTCTGACGCGGATGTCGCCGCCGCTCTGTTTCACCGTGCCGTACACCATGGACAGGCCCAGCCCCGTGCCCTTGTCTTTTCCCTTGGTCGTGAAGAAGGGCTCGAAGATGTGGGCCCTGGTCGTTTCGTCCATCCCGGTGCCCGTGTCCGTGACGGTCAAGGTGACGTACTGTCCGGCGGGGAGCGACACGTCGGGATTGAACAGGTCCTTGAATTCGACGTTTTCCGTTTCGATGGCGATGGCGCCGCCGCGGGGCATGGCGTCCCGGGCGTTGACCGCGAGGTTCATGATGACCTGCTGCATTTCGGTGGGGTCCACCCGGACCGACCAAAGGCCGTTGCCGAGCCGCAGGGTCAGGAGGACGTCCTCGCCGATGAGCTTTTGGAGCATCCGCTCCATGTGGGAGATCACGTGGTTGAGGTTGAGGACTTCCGGCCGCAGGACCTGCCGCCGGCTAAAGGCCAGGAGCTGTTTGGTCACGGCCGCGGCGTGCTGCGACGATTCCATGACCTGCTGCGCGTATTGCCGGTTGGGGTCGTTTTCCGGCAGGCCGCGCAGGAGCATCTCGCCGAACCCCTGGATGACGGTGAGGGTGTTGTTCATGTCGTGGGCCACGCCGCCGGCCAGCCGGCCGATGGACTCCATCCTCTGGGACTGGCGCAGCCGGTCCTCCAATTCCTTGCGCTCGGTGATGTCCTGGATGGTCCCCAGCATCTTGAGCGGCCGGCCCGTGGCCGGGTCGCGGACGATCTGGGACTGCTCATGAACCCAGCGTTCGGAGCCGTCGGGCAGGATGATGCGGTGGTCGATGGAATAGCTTGTGCCGCCGGCCACGGCCTCGGCCACCGCCTCCTGGATGGGCCCACGGTCGTCCGGGTGCACCGCCTGAAAAAAAGTCTCGTTGGAGACGGTGACGGTCCCCGGCTCGTGCCCGAAGATGCGGAAGACCTCGTCCGACCAGCGGAGGGAGTTGGCGTTGATGTTGTTCGTGTCGGTCAGGTCCAGCTCCCAGCTCCCCAGGTGGGTCATGCGCTGGGCCTCGGCCAGGTTGGCCTGGCTCTGTTTGAGCGCCTGCTCCGCCATGTGGCGGGCGGTGATGTCCCGGGAGATCCACATGACCTTCTTCTTTTCGCCGTCCCGGCTCTTCAGCAGGGCGGTCCGGCCTTCGAAGAACCGCTCCCCGGCGGCCACCGGGAGGCGGTATTCCAGGGTCTGGGATTTTTCCGTGCGGATGGTTTCGCGCACCACGCCCAGGAACAGGTCCGCGTATTCCGGGGGCATCACCTCGTGCATGGTGCGGCCCAGCATCTTCGACGGGTCCGCGTAGAGCAGGATTTCGTGGGACGCCCATACGTCTATGTAGCGCCCGTCCTCGTCCAGGATGAGGACCAGGTCCGGCACCGCCGTGATCAGGGCATTGAGGTGGCTGTTGGTTTCCTGGAAGCGCCTTTCGCTCTGACGCAGGGCCTCCTCCGTCTGTTTTTGGTCCGTGATGTCCACCACGATCCCGCCGACGCTGATGGGGTTGGTGAACACCGGGAAGTAGGACGCGATCCAATGGCGGTAGGTCCCGGGGGAACGGGGGACCTCCCCGGAGATGGCGCGCGTGACGACGCGTTTTTCATCGAGGACCTGCCGCATGAGGGGGACGATGACGGGCGCCAGCTTGGGCAGGACCTCCGACACGGTCCTCCCGATGTGTTTTTCCACCGGCACGCCGTTGATGTCCGCCAGGGTTTCGTTGACCCGCACGTAGCGGAGCTTCTCGTCCAGGAGCAGCATGCCCGCGCTGGAAGCGCGGAAAAAGGAATCCAGGAGCTTCTCGCTCCGGCGCAGGGAATCCTCTTCCTGCCTCTGGGCCGTCACGTCCTCGGCGATGCCCGCCACGCGGACCGGCCTTCCGCGGGCGTTCCGGACGGTGAAGATTCGGGCCGAGATCCAGCGGACGTCCCCGTCCGGACGAAGGATGCGGTACTCCACTTCGCCGTGGAAGGGCGATTTCTTGACGGCGGCGATGACGCGGGCCCGGTCCTCCGGATGCACGGCGTCGATCCAGGAATTGGGGTGGCGGTACAGGCTTTCACGGCTCCGCCCCCAGACCTCTTCATAGGCCGGGCTGATGTAGTGGACGGCTTTCCCGGGGGTCAGGACGAAGAAGACCTCATGGATGTTTTCGGCCAGCTCCCGGAAATAGGGCTCCCGGTTCGTCTTGGTGCGGGGGGGGCTTGGGGCGCGGAGGGGCTTTCGGCTCGCCTTGCGGAGGGGTTTACGGGCCATAACCAGAAGTCTACCCGAACTCCCGAAACCTTTCAATGATCCAAATCATAATATTTGATCCCGACCCGCCCTCGGACCCGGCCGGGGCGGGGGTTCAGCGCCTGAGGGACTTGATGTGGGCCAGGGCCTGGGCGGCGGCGTTCTTGAAGGAGGCGGGGTCCCGCCGGAGCTTGGTCATGAGCATGCCGCCCTGCATCACCGCCAGGCAGAGGTCCGCGAGGCCGTCCGGGTCCGCGGCCGGGACCATCTCCCCGGCCGCCTTGCGCTCCGCGAAGAAGCGGGCGAGCTGGCCGTGGCACCATTCGAAGAACAGGCGCACGTCCTGTCTCAAGAGCTCCTGGTCGTCGGCGATGTCGTTGCCGATGGTGCCCAGGGGACAGGAGAGCTCGTAAGCCACCTCCATCTGGAAGCGGATGTATTTGTCGAACCAGGCGTCCATGTCTTCCCAGGTGCGGACGTTGTAGCCCGTGGGCGCCTTGCCGCTGCGGATCACCTCGTGCAGGTACTGCAGGACCGCGTGCACCAGGCCGTCCTTGGTCTTGAAGTAGTGGCTGAACTGCCCCTTGCCGGTGCCGGATTTCTCCAGCACCTGGTCGATGCTGGTGCCGTTGACCCCCTGCCTGTGGAAGAGGTCCAGCGCGGTTTGGATCATGCGTTCGCGGGTGTCGGGCGTCATGGGCTTTTATTATACCATATAGTACAATATGAGGACGTTTACCTGATACATGCATATGAGACATTCTTGCCAAAAATATCTTGCAATAGCTGTACTGTTTAGTACAATACTAACCGTCTCAAGGCCTTTCCATCTTTAAGGACCCACCCTCTGGGTCCGCTCAAGGGAGAAAACCGTCATGCTTGCCAAAATCCTCATCGCCATCGCGGCGATGGTCGCCGTGTTTGCGGTCGTCGTCCTCATGCAGCCTTCCGAGTTCCACATTTCACGCTCCATCGCCGTGGCCGCGCCGCCGGAGGCGGTCTTCGCCCACGTCAACGAGATGCGCAAATGGGAAGCGTGGTCCCCCTGGGAGAAGCTGGACCCGGACATGAAGCGCGCGTACGAAGGCCCGGCCGCGGGCGTCGGGGCCTCCTATGCGTGGGCCGGCGACAAGAACGTCGGCGAGGGCCGTTCCACGATCGTGGAAAGCCGTCCGAACGAGCTGGTGCGGTTCAAGCTGGAGATGTTCAAGCCCATGTCCGCGGTCAACGACGTGGCCTTCACGTTCAAGCCCGAGGGCGGCCAGACCCTGGTGACCTGGGGCATGACCGGAAAAAGCGGCTTCGTGGCCAGGGCCGTCTGCCTGTTCATGGACATGGACAAGATGGTGGGCGGACAGTTCGAGAAGGGACTGGCCGGCCTGAGGGCCGTGGTCGAGGAGAAACACGACCTCACCGTGACCCGCGTCTTCGACGCGCCCGTGGAACGGGTCTGGAAAGCCTGGTCTGAGCCGGAGCTGGTCAAACGCTGGTGGGGCCCGGACAAGTTCACCTGCCCGTCCGCCCGGATGGACTTCCGCGAAGGGGGGACGTCCATCGTCTGCATGCGCGCGCCCAAGGAGTTCGGCGGCCACGACATGTACAGCGCCTGGGAATACCGCGCCATCGCGCCCCGGGAGCGCATCGAGTACATCCACAACCTGGTGGACAAGGACGGCAAAAGGATCGATCCCGCCTCCCTCGGCCTGCCCGCGGACTTTCCGCCGGACGTGCGCAACGTCATCGCCTTCAAGGACCTGGGCGACGGCCGGACCGAGGTGACCGTCTCGGAATACGGCTACCCGTCGGAGAAGTGGGTCAACCTGTCCAGGACCGGGCTGGAGCAGTGCCTCGACAAGATGGCCGCCCTGTTCGCCAAGTCCTAAGAAAGGAGAAGACCCATGGGCAGGCCGGGCGTTTTCAGCCGGATGTCGCTGGACGGGCACATCGCGGGGAGGAACGGGGACATCTCCCGGCGCAACGTGGACGCCCCGGGAGGTTTGCGACTTCGCCGCCAAGCCCCGGAAAACCTCCCCGAAGGGGCGACGGCCCTGGGCATGGCCATCAAAAAGACGGACGGCGAACGGGTGAGAAGGATTTGAGAATTCTCAAGGGCTTGATCGGAAAAATGATAGAAGGAGACGGCAAATGACAAAACCCATTCCTGACGGGTATCACGCGGTGACACCGAGCTTGACCCTGAAAGATTCAAAGAAGGCCATGGCGTTTTACCAAAAGGCGTTCGGCGCGAAAATCTTGGATGAATTCCCGAACCCGAGCGGGAAAGGCACCATGCACGCCGTGATTCAAGTCGGCGATTCCGTCCTGATGATGGGCGACGAAATGCCGGGGATGGGCTGTCCGAGCGCCGAGACCCTCGGGAACTCCCCCATCAGCCTCTACGTCTATGTGAAGGACGCGGACGCGGTCTTCAAGCAGGCGGTGGCCGCCGGGGGGGCGGTCGTCATGCCGGTGGCGGACATGTTCTGGGGCGACCGCGCCGGCACCATCAAGGACCCGTTCGGCTATCAGTGGATGATCGCCACGCATGCCAAAGATCTGACCAAGGCGGAAGTTCAAAAAGGCGCCGAGAGCTTCTTCGCCCGGGCCGGGAAGAAATAATTCCAGGAGGGTCTCGCTCATGGGCAAAGCAACAGTCTCCGCCTTTGCCGTTTCAATCGACGGATTCGGCGCGGGCCCGCGCCAGGACAAGAGCAACCCCCTGGGGATCCGCGGCGCCGGGCTGCACGCGTGGATGCGCAAGACCCGGATGTTCCACAAGATGCACGGAGGAACCGGCGGGACGACCGACGCGGACAACGACTTCGCCGAGAAGTCCATGGAGAACATCGGCGCCTGGATCATGGGCCGGAACATGTTCGGGCCCGTGCGCGGCCCTTGGCCCGATGAATCCTGGAAAGGCTGGTGGGGCGACAACCCTCCCTACCACGTCCCGGTCTACGTGCTGACGCACCACGCCCGGCCGCCGCTGAAAATGGAGGGCGACACCACGTTTTTCTTCGTCACGGACGGGATCGAGTCCGCGCTCCGGCAGGCGAAGCAGGCCGCCGGGACCAAGGACATCCGCATCGGCGGCGGCGTTTCCACGGTCCGGCAGTATTTGAAGGCGGGCCTGATCGACCAACTGCACGTGGCGATCTCGCCCGTGCTGCTGGGCGAGGGGGAGAACCTGTTCGCGGGAATAAGCCTGCCCGAGCTCGGCTTCGTTTGCTCGGAACACGTCGCAACCACGGATGCGCTGCACGTGATTTTGAAGAAAGGTTGAAAATCCAAGGGAGGTCAACCATCTGTGACAACCCAAACGACGGAAACGAACGGCAAACGGGCGGACACAAGCACCATCCGGCTCCACCGGGTGTTCAGGGCGCCGCCGGAACGCGTGTATGGGGCGATCCTCGACCCGGCCGCGAACTCCAAATGGCTCCCGCCGCACGGCTTCACCTGCACGGTCCACCACCTCGACGCCAGGGTGGGCGGCACCTACAAGATGTCCTTCACGAACTTCTCCACCGGGAAAAGCCACTCCTTCGGCGGCAAGTACCTGGAGCTGAAGCCCGGCGAGCGCGTGGTCGCGGCCGACGTGTTCGACGACCCCGCTCTCCCCGGGGAAATGCGGACCACCTATACGCTGACCAAAGTCCTTGTCGGCACGGAGGTCAACATCGTGCAGGAAAACATCCCCGCGGCCATTCCGCCCGAGGCCTGCTATCTGGGCTGGCAGGAGTCGCTGGAGCTGCTGGCCAAGCTTGTGGAACCCGAAATTCCGGATCAATAAGAAGCGCGGCGCGCTTTTCAAACAAGAGGAGGACGACATGGCTTACGTTGATGGATTCGTCATTCCGGTTCCGAAGAAGAACATGCGGAAGTACGTCAAGATGGCCCGGCAGGGTTTCCGGGTCTGGAAGAAGCACGG
>CAZAEL010000064.1:0-9939 GCA_964484135.1 uncultured Elusimicrobia bacterium | reverse complement strand
CCGCGTCGGCTGATTTCGTCTTCCAGACGAATGACTTCCTGGAGAATTTCCACTGGCGAGTCATGGTTTACGCTTTCCAGCTTCACGGGTTTGTATCGGCCCGCTGCAAGGCTCCAATCGTTCTCTCGAATTTTCTCAATCGGCACACGGTAACTGTTAGGACCTTCCACTCGTTTCGGCCATTTGGCGAGCACGTCGGGGATGTCGTTGGCGTCAATGGGCGTGCGTTTGTCGTCTAAGCTGAAACCGTCGGCGGTGAGGTCATAAAACCACACGGACTTTGTTTTACTGCCCTTTTCGAATATCAACGCGGCGGTGCCGACTCCCGAATAGGGTTTAAACACGCCGCTGGGCAAGCTGACAACGGCCTGCAAGTCGCATTCGGTCAATAGAAGCTCTCTCAGGGTGGTCGCGGCATTGGTGGAGCCGAACAGGACGCCATTTGGGACGATGACCCCCGCCCGGCCCGATGGAGAAAGGTGGTCGATGAACCACTTGAGGAAAAGCAATTCCGTCGCACGGGTGTTGAGCTTGTAGTTGAGGTCGGAGAGGATGCTTTCGTCCTGGATTTTCCCGGAAAAGGGCGGATTCGCCAAGATGACATCAAACCGTTGGCCCGGATACACGCCGCCGAAACCCATTGTGAGGGGATTTCTGAGTTCAAGGTGAGCTTTTTCCAGTTTGTGCAGGTAGAGATTTAAAATGGCGATTTTCACCATGTTGGCGTCATTGTCGTAGCCAGTGAACGCCTGTTCTTGAAGAAATTTCCATTGGCTAGGGGCAAGATTTCCGCCTAGAAAATTTTTTCGTCCAGCCCCGCGGTTTTTGGTCAAAATGTGGGTAAAAGCAGAGATCAAAAATCCAGCGGTGCCGCAGGCAGGATCACAGATGCGCTGGCCGGGCTGGGGATTCACCAATGCCACGATGAGGTCAATGATGTGGCGTGGGGTGCGGAACTGGCCGTTGGTGCCGGAGGCGGAAAGTTTGGAGAGCAGATATTCGTACATATCTCCTTTAAGATCGTGCCCTTCGCTGTCATCCAAATCAAGCTTGTCAATGCCCTGCACCACCGTGCGAAGCGTCGGGCGGTCGTATATCTTGAGGGTGGCGCGGCTGAAGAGCAACTTTCCGGTTTCAGTGAGACCGGGGAGTTCGTGGAGATTTTCTATGGCGTCTCGGACGGCATTAAAAAGCTGGTCGCCGGCCAGGGGAACGAAGTTTCCCCAGGCGAAACGCGCCCACTCGCCGGAGAACATGCGGGCGTATTTTCTGTCCAGATGGGTCAAAGTATCGTCTTTAGCGCTGAGCAGGCGGAGAAACAGCAGGTAAGAAATCTGTTCGATGGAATCCATGGGGTTGTTGACCCCGCCGGCCCAGAGGATGTTCATGAGCTGGTCCACCTTTTGGCGGAAGCCGGAGGAGTGAAAGTTGGAACCGTTTGTCTTTTGATTGGTTTCCATGGTCTTGGTCATAGCGCCGATGCTCCGAGCAAAGATTGCCGGACCAGCATGGATTGCCGCAACGCCTCGAAAACCTCATCGCGCCCCTCGAATTTGACGAGGGTGGCAACACCGCCCAATTGGTTGAACTGGCTGGCCGTGAAAATGGTCATGTCTCCCGACATAAAGCGTTTTAGGACGGCGGGGTCTTCCGCAAGGAGTTGCGTGGTGGCGTCCAGCCATTTTTGTTCGTTGTACCGGAGGTTGAACCGGGCGGCAATGGAATCCACCGTGTCCGTCACGATCGCGTCCCGGGTGGGCAATGGTTTCTTGCCGACGGCGTTATAGACAAAAGCGGGCGTGGGCGCGGGAACCCCGTAGGAAATGACCAGCTTGTTCGGCGAGTAGAACATCTTGGGCTTGTGGTAGAAACGCTCGTTCATGATGATTTCAACGGTATCATCATCTTCCGCATCAATGGCTTTTTTAAATTCGGTGTCTTTTTTGACGAATTCCTTGACGTCCCGCTCAAAAGAGCCCCGGAAAGTCATGGCGTCCACTTTTTCTCCGTTAGGGCCCACGATTCGCACTTCCTGGCTGACGAGAACGTCCTTCCCTTCCCAGGTGGGAATCTCCCGTGGTGGCTCCGGTTTTCCCCCAACCGGTTTGGGTTCGCCGACAACACCTTCCCCCGTCCCGCTGGAGGCGTACGTCTTGGTCTTGCGCTCCTGCGGGACTTTTAACGGCTGGGAATAGTCGTATTTTTCCTCAAAATATTCCGCCACCGCGCAAAAATCCAGCAAGAAGAAGTTTTTCTTCTCAAATTCGGTGTGGCCGATCCTGAAAGTGAACCGCCGCGTGCCCCGGCCCTTGATTTGGATGTATTCGGTGGGAGAAAAGATGGGCCGCATGATGCCGATGTTCAGAAGGTCCCGGCAGTTGTAGCCGGTGGACAGCATGTCCACGGAAACCGCGATGCGCTCGCCGCGTTTTCCATCCCGAAATTCCTTGGCCAGCGCGGAAGCTTCGGGAATGCGGGACGTGATGGTCATGGCAATCCCCGGCTGGAGTTCATTCAGGATTTTTGTCAGCGCGGTGGCGTGCGTTTGATTCACAGCAAAGAGGATGGATTTTCCGATCTTCCCGGCCGGATCGCGCTGGGCTTCCTTGAGAAAAGCCTCGCACATGACGCGATTACGGGCGGGCGTGAAGATTTTCCGTTCCAAGTCCTGGATTTTAAAATTTTCTTCCTGCTCGTTAACGACCACCGCCCAGCCCTTTTCATCCAGAGCTTTGGTCGTAATATCAGACCGAAGGTCAAAAATCTTAGGGAGACAGAGGAATGGCCCTTCCGGATCTTTAACAGCGTCAATGATGTCGTAACGGTAGGTGGGAAGACCGGGTTCACAGCCGAAATAATGGTATGTGTCGCGCAATTGCCGAGCCTCAAGCGCTTTGGGGTTCTCCGTGCCCAATTGGTCTATATTGACGTTTTTTAGGTAAGCCTTGGGCGTGGCGGTCAGGCCGATCCGGGTGGCCTGAAAAAACTGGACCACTTCGCGGGCGTCGCCATAGATTGAGCGGTGAGCTTCATCGTTGACCACAAGATCGAAATAAAACGGCGTGAATTCTTCACGGTAACGCCGATCTGTCATGAGAGATTGAATGGTGGCCACGACAACGGAAGAACCCAGCAGTTCTCCGGTGCGGCGGGCGCTCTTGAAAATGACCGGCTTATATTCCGGCAAAACCACGGCGAAATCTTCCATGGTCTGCTTTGCCAGTTCGATGCGGTCCACAACAAACAAAACGCGTTCCGCGTTGCGCGTCAGGAGGAACCGGCGGATGAGGGCGGCGCAAAGCAACGTTTTTCCCGTGCCGGTGGCCATTTCAAGAAGGAACTTACGGAGTCCTTGCTCGTCAAAAAGCCGGGCTATTTCGTCCATGGCGCGGATTTGGTAACGGCGCAAGGTGAGGTCATGCTTTAGCGCGCGGAGGTATTCCGGGGCTATGACTTCGCTTGAAAGAGGGCGGGGAGGCTGAAGGTTCTTAAGCCGCAGGCGCTCCAAATCCTCCCGGGAAGGCAAACGCTCAATGCGATAGGCGTCGCGCTGATCGGAGCGCTCAAAGTTCCAAAACCAATGCTCCCGGCCATTGGAAAGAAGAATAAAGGGGGCTTTAAGGTTTTCGGCGTACCCTCGCGCCTGTTCCTTGGCGTCGTAGGGGTCAAGGTCCTCCCGTTTGGCCTCCAGAACGCATAACACGCGGCCCAAACTGTCCTTGAGCAGATAATCCGCTCGGCCATTCGACGTGTGAAGTTCAAATTGAACTTGCTGCGAGTCCAGCAAATCCCATTCGCTGTCTTGAAGCGCCCTGTCAATCAGAACGCGAGAGAAGGCTTCGTTTCGATGGCTAGTAGAGGACATTTATAAGGTCAGTTCCACCTTTTTAAATTGGCGGAGGGGGTAGGATTCGAACCCACGGTGAGTTGCCCCACACTGGTTTTCAAGACCAGCGCCTTAAACCACTCGGCCACCCCTCCATCTGTCGCGCCCGAATCGGCCTCGCTTTCGCTCGGACCACGATTCGGGGCTGAAGCCCGCTCGGCTTCACTTCGTTTCGAGAGGCCCCTCGCGGCGCTCCTCTAGGGAGGACTCCATCCCGGCACCCCCCTCCAAGACCATCCCAGTGGGGGAGCCCTTCTTGGGCTCCCCCCTATCTAGCGCTTCGCTGACCCTCCCGAGAAATTTTACGCGCCTTCGGCGCGACGGCTCGCTGAACCCCTCCTGAGAGGAATTCCCCTAAGACCCCGCGCTGAGGCCGAGCTGATCGAACATGGTGGCTTTGTCCCAATATCCGTGCTGGACGCGGATTTTGCCGTCAACCACCTGAAAGATTTCGCATCCCCGCATGCTGAACGCGCGGTTGTTCGGGGGACGGCCGGCGAATTCGCCGCGCATGGTGCCGCTGAACCGCCACTCCACCGCGACCCACGGGCCTTCTTCCAAGAGGTTTTCCACCTCGACCCGGATGTCGGGGAACGCCTGAAAGACTTTGACGTAGGTGTCGCGCATGGCTTCCCGGCCCTGAACGGGTTTGCCCCAGGGAAGCTGAACGTTGGTGACGTTTTCGTCATAGAGCGCCGCCGCGGCCTCCGGGTTGTGGCTGTTGTACGCGGCCACCCACTGCATCGCGATCTGTTTGGGCGTTTGAGTTGCCAAGTTCTTGAATCCCCCTCACCCTCGCTACGCTCCACCCTCTCCCGAACGCGGGAGAGGGGAACAGAGGCTTTTACTTCCTCAAAAGCTTGAACGCGTGGGTCCAGTGGTTGTGCTTGAAGCCGAAATGGATCCAGAGCATGGCGAAGGTTTCGAGCCAGAAGGACTGGGAGATGTCCCCCATGTCCACCACGCCGGCCCAGCCCCATTTGAGGGCGAAGTCCCCCACCGTCTTTTTGGCCGCGGCGTCGTTGCCCGCGATGAAGAGGTCCGGCACGCCTTCCTGCCGCCGGGGATTGCACATGATGAACGCGCTGATGGTGTTGAAGGCCTTGACCACCTGGGATTGGGGCAGCCATTTCTGCACCCGTTCCCCGCCGGAGTCGCCCGGCGCGGCCGCGAACCGGGGCGGCACGCCCTGGGAGAAGTCCAGGGGGTTGGTGACGTCGATCACGATCTTGCCCGCAAAGTTCGCCGCGCCCGCGGCCCGGATGGCGGCTTCCGTGCCTTCCCATTTGGTGGCCAGGACGAGGAGTTCTCCGGTCTTGGCCGTCTCCGCGAAACTTGCCGCCGCGCCCTTGTTGCCCGCGGATTTTTTCCATTCGTCCAGCTTGGCCGTGTCCCGCGTGCCGATGGTGACGCTGTGGCCCAGCTTGATGAACCCGTTGCCGAGCTGTTGGCCCACCACGCCCGAGCCCAAAATGCCGATCTTCATGCGTTTCCTCCCTTGATTTGCCGCGGGACGGACCGTTCAGCGCGGGAACAGCAGGCGGTTGACGGTGTCCAAAATTTTGTCGAGCTCGATGGGTTTGGCTAGGTACGCGTCCGCGCCCGCGTCGTCGGCCTTGTCCCGGTCCGGGCGCAGGTTGCGGGCCGAGAGGATGACCACCTTGATGTGTTTGGTGTCCGGCCGGGCCTTGATGTGCCGGCACACGTCCAGGCCGGACACGCCGGGCATTTCCACGTCCATGACCAGGAGGTCCGGCGATTTCTTGGCCACGATCTCCAGGGCCTTTTGCCCGTCGTACGCCTGCCAGACGCGGAACCCCCGCGTCTCCAGGACGATCTTGACCGCCTCGGCCATGGGCCTGTCGTCGTCCACCACGAGGACGCGGCAGGTTTTCTTCTTCACCGGCGGGTCAGGGCGCGACGCGGCGCAGCAGGTTCTGGTCTTCCTCCAGGCTGGAGTTGAACGAGTAGGATTTCACGGTGCCGTCCCGGTTGAAGCGCACGTACAGGTCGCGGGTGTCCTGGGCGCCCAGGAGCCTGAGCTTGTAGTGCATGTACGTCCAGGTCACGTCGCCGTCGTCCAGGCCGGTGCGGTCCGGATTGCCGAAGTTTTCCAGCATGTCCTTCTGCGTGGTCAGGCCCACCCGGATGAGCGGTACCTGCGTCACGGGAAAGGGCTTGCCGATGGTCATGCAGCCGCCCAAAATCAATCCAGCCGCGATGATAAAGAAGATTTTTCGGTCCATTGGGATTTCCTCGCTTCGCCGGCCTTTGGCCGGCCCTTGATAGTCAAAAATTACTTCTTCTGAGGCCTTTTTTCCACAGGTTTTCTTGCGCGAAGGGGTTCCACCCCTTCACCCGGCCAGGGTTTCTTTTTGCTTGTCCAAAAAGAAACCCTGGACAAAGAAAAACGACACCCCGAGGCAGGCATTCGCTCGGATTTTTTGGCCGGCCCACCAACTCCCCCGGCTCGACTTCCCACGCCGGGGATCAAACAGGTGGGCCTTCGGCTCCCAAAAAATCCTCGTCTCATGGCGCCTGTACGGGGTTAAAGACAGGAAAACCTTGGACGATATCTATGTTCTTGTGAGTGATGGGGGCAGGTCTTTCTTCCTTCTCTCCTCCTCCCCCTCCATAGACCTGGCCGGGGTTGGGGCAAAGGACCCCATAGCGGAGGGGGACCCGTCGGCTCAGCCGACGGGGGAACCGCCGGGACCGGTTCCCGGGGCCTGGGGTCCGGACCCAATCCCGGCCAGGCCTACTTTCTCCTTATTTCCAGTCCCACGCGCTCTGCCAATCCCCGTGGTGGTCCACGTAATCCAGGAACGCGGCGTAAAAGGGATGCCGCCCCAGGGTGGCGGAGTCCCCCACCACCACGAGGAGCCGCCGGGCCCGGGTCATGGCCACGTTCATGCGCCGGGTGTCGGACAAAAACCCCACCTCGCCCGTCTCATTGGACCGCACCAGGGACAAAACCACCACCTCTTTTTCCCGGCCCTGGAACCCGTCCACGGTGCCCACCTCCACGCCCTTGGGCAGGAGGCCTTTGAGCATGCGCACCTGGGCCCCGTACGGCGAAATGACGGCCACCTGGTCCAACCCCAGGCCGGATTCGACCAGGGTCTCGAAGACCTTCACGGCCAAGCGCGCCTCGCCCTCGTTTTCCCGGCTGTCCAAAAGCTCGTTCCAGACCTCTTGAAAACCCGTGCCCGCGGTGTCCACGTACACCAGGGGGCCGGAGGTGAGGTCCGTCTTTTGCACGTTGGGGAGCTCCGCGGCCACGTGCTCTTTCACCGAGTCGTCGGCCTCCAGCTTGCCTTCGTAGAACCGTTCCGACGAAAAACCCATGAGGGTGCGGTGCATGCGGTACTGCACCCGGAGGAGGGTCTTGAATTCTTCCGGCAGGCTCTCCCGCAAACGCTCCATGAGGGTGCGGGACAGGCCGGCCTGGGCCGCTTCGCGCGAATAGATGGTGGGCGGGAGCTGGAGCGGGTCCCCGGCCAGGACCACCTTGCGCGCCTGGGTGATGGGCACCCAGGACAAGGGCTCCGTGGCCTGGGAGGCCTCGTCCAGCACGGCCAAATCGAACCCGCCGGAGAACAGGGGCCGGGACAGGCCGCCGTGGGTGGCCAGCACCACCTGGGACCGGTCCAGGATGATGCGCTCCACGGAGCGCTCCATCTTGCGGGCCTCCTTCCAGAGGGCCTTGATCTCGCGCTTGAGGGCCTGGGCCTCCTCCGCGGTGGGGCCGGGCCCGCGGCCGGCCGGGCGGTCCCGCTCCAGCATGAGGCGTTCCCGCTCCCGGTCGAGCCGGCGGATGGCCTCCTGCTCCTGGTGTTCCGCCACCTGGGCCATGAGCGTGGCGTGGCGCAGGCTTTCCAGGGTCCTTGCGGGGTGGCCCATGCGCACCACCTTGAGGTCCGTGAAGAGCAGCTTTTCCAGGATGTTGTCCACGGCCACGTTGGAGGGCGCGGAGGCCAGCACCCGCAGTCCCTGGGCCGCGGCCTGCCGGATGATCTCCACCAGCACCGTGGTCTTGCCCGTGCCGGGCGGGCCGTGCACCAGGGCCACCTCCTTGGCGGCCAGGGCCGCGGCCACGGCCTGTTTTTGGTACACGTTGAGCCCCTCGTCGAAAAACGTGAGGGGCGGCGGGTCCTCCCGCCGGGGCGGCTTGAAGCCCAAGAGCACGTCCCGCAGGCGGCCCAGCTGCCCCCCCGCGTCGCAGGCGGTCTCCAACGCCTTGCGCATGCGGCGGTACGTGGCGTCGGAGCCCAGGAGGTCGATCTGGCACTTGCCGCCGGGGGTGAAGCCCAGGGGCGCGTTCACGGCCACGGTGACGCGGTACTCGTCCACCTCGTACAGGGTGCCGTCCGCGGCCTGGCCCGTGCCGAAGGTGAGGCGCACCAGGTCGCCCTGGTCCATGGCGTGGAAGGGCGAGAGGCTCTCGCCCGCGGGCGGCCGGGACAGGACCAGGAGCGGCAGGCCGCCCACGCCCAGGTCCCGGCGCTCCAGGGACAGGCGGGTCACGGTCTTGCCCAGGGTCTCGCGGACCTCCACGGGCCAGCGGTCCAGCTCCCGCTTGTTCTCCTCTTTTTCGGCCTCGCGCTCGACCTCGATGAGGTCGGCCAGGCGGTTGAAGTGGTCGAAGGGGTCGGGTTCGGTCATGGGGTCAAAAGGTCTTTGGTCATGGAAGGCGGAAAAAACAACAATAGCAAATCCGAAGGCCCCGGAAAAACCGCCGGTGTTTGCAACGTGCTTGCCAAAAATACCCCAAAAAGGGTGTTGACGGGCATTTTCCAGTTGTTATAATAATGACCTCCCAAAATGACGGCCGAGACACGCTCCTCATTCAAGCGCTTCTGGTCGGGCGCCCTGGTCCTGGTTTTCCTGACCGCGGGTTGCGCCGGCCTCACGCCCCAAAAGGGCAAAAAGCCGGCCACGCGGCGCAAGCCCGCGGCCGGCAAGAAACAGACGCCGTCCAAGACCGCCGTCCCCGCGGCCCAGCCCAAGCCCGCGGTGGACGCCCAGGCCCAACAGCGCCAATATGATCTGGGCATGAAGCACTACGCCGAGGAAAACTACGCGGAAGCCAAAAAAGCCTGGGAGCAGGCGGTGAGGCTGGGCCCCAACACCCCCCTGGCGGACAAGGCCCGGGAAAACATCAAGAAGACGGACCAGATCATCAACACCCTGAACGAACTGAACAAAAAATGACGCCGCCGGGAACGCCTGGCAATGCCGACGCCACCCCTTCCCCCTCTCCCCTTCAGAAACTCAAGGACCTTTGGAAAAAGATTTTCCGTGTCATGACTGAAAAGACCAAGGACATCAAAACCCGCGGCGCGGCGCTTTTGAACGAACGCCTGCGCCCGGGCCTGCGGAACCTGGGCGGCGCGGTCCGGCAAAAAGCCGGCGGGCTGGGCGGACGTTTGGGCGACGCGGCCGGCCGTCTGCGCGACTGGAAACCCTCCTTCGTCATCCCCTTCGCCCGGCTCTTCAAAAAAGAGGACGCCTCCCCCTCCTTTTACCGCATCCGGCGGCACATGCCGTCCCTGCAGCTGCAGCGGGCCCTGGTGTTGATTTCGTCCATGAGCGTCCGGTACAAGATCGCGGGCGCCTTGATCACGGTCCTGGCCCTGGCCATCGCCTCCCTGGGGATGGTGACCTTCTCCCGCCAGAAAAAAATCCTGGAAACGGAAATGAAGCGGCGGGCCGAGGTGCTGGCCCAGCAGCTCTCCAACGTGGGCAAGGAAGGCCTCCTGACCAAGCAGGAGCTGGGCGTGTACGGCGCCATCAAGGAGCTGCAAAAGGGCGCGGGCGTGGTGTACGCCATGGTGGTGGACGCGAACGGAAAGGTTTTCGCCCACAACATCCTGCCGGAACAGGGAAAGGTGCTCTCGGAACCCGCGGACCTCAAGGCCCTGGAGGCCGAGGACGTGCTGTTCCAGGAGACCGTGTACGCCGCGGAACCCGTTCTGGAGGCGGCCCTGCCCATCATGTCCAAGGCCCTGAACATCAAGATCGGCACGGCCCGCGTGGGCCTGTCCATGAAG
>CAZAEL010000063.1:0-11489 GCA_964484135.1 uncultured Elusimicrobia bacterium | reverse complement strand
GATGGAAAAAATCAAAATGCCTTACCGCCCTCTGGGGCGGTGCGGGACGAACGTGAGCGCCTTCGGCCTCGGCGGATGGACCACCTTCGGCGAGAGCGTCAAGGGCCCGGGCACGGTGCGGACGATCTTGAAAGCCGCCTATGCCGCGGGCGTGAACTTTTTCGACATCGCGGACGTGTACGCCGAAGGCGAGTCCGAGCGGGCCATGGGGCGGGTCCTCAGGGAGTTCCCGCGCCACACGCTGGTGATTTCCAGCAAGGTGTTCTTCCCCATGAGCCGGGAGGTGAACGACCGGGGCCTGTCCCGCAAGCACATCATGGAGTCCGTGCACAAAAGCCTCAAGCGCATAGGCACGGATTACCTGGACATCTATTTCTGCCACCGTTTCGACGAGCACACGCCGTTGGAGGAGACGGCCCGGGCCATGGACGACCTGGTGCATCAAGGGAAGGTCCTTTATTGGGGGACCAGCGAGTGGACCGGCGCGCAACTGAGGGAGGTTCGCCGGCTCTGCGACGGGCGGAACCTGTACCGCCCCCAGGTGGAACAGCCCCAGTACAGCCTTTTGGAGCGGACCAAGTTCGAGAAGGACGTTGAGCCCGTGGCCCGGGAGTCGGGCATGGGCCTGGTGGTGTGGAGCCCCCTGGCCTCGGGCCTCCTCACGGGCAAATACGACGACGGCCTGCCCAAGGGGACGCGGCTTTCGCGCATCGGATGGCTCAGGGGGGCGGTGTTGCGCGAGGAACGGCTGGAAAAAGTGCGGCGGTTCAAGAAGGTGGCCGACGGACTGGGGTGCACGCGGGCCCAACTGGCGCTGGCCTGGGCGCTGGGCCGGCCCGGCGTGTCCAGCGTGATCCTGGGCGCCACGCGGCCGGAACAGCTCCGGGAAAACCTGGCGGCGCTTTCCTTGAATTTGACGGACGACGTACGCCGCGAGTTGGAGGGGATTTTTCCGGCGGAGGGCTAGAGCCGCCCGGAGCGCCCCGCCTCAGCCTCGCACATTCACGGCGGCCCCTGGACCGCGGCCGCGCGCGCGGCCAGCACCGTCTCAAGGGCTTCCCGGGCGGCGGGGGCCAGACACGTGAGGTGGCCCATCTTCCGGCCCGGGCGGGCCTCCGCCTTTCCGTACAGATGCAGCTTGACGTTGGGGAAGGCGCAGGCCCTGCCCCAATCGGGCGGCCCGGCCCGCCAGAGATCTCCCAGCAGGTTCGCCATGGCCGCGGGGGACAGGAGGTCCGTGGCGCCCAGGGGCAGGCCGCACACGGCCCTGAGTTGCTGTTCGAATTGGCTGGTGACGCAGGCGTCGAACGTGAGGTGGCCGGAATTGTGCGGACGGGGGGCCAGCTCGTTGATCAAAAGCTCGCCGCCCCGCGTGAGAAAAAGCTCCACGCACATCACGCCCACCACGTCCAGGGCTTCCAGGACGGCCGCGGCCATCTCGGCGGCTTTTCGCGCCACGGCGGGCGGCAGGTCCGCGGGCGCGACGGAGGTGTCCAGGATGTGCCGGGCATGCACGTTCTCGACCGCGCTGTAATGGGCCGGGCGGCCGTCCAGGCCGCGGGCCGCCACCACCGACACCTCTTTCTCGAAATCCACGAACCGCTCCAGGATTCCCTCGGCGCCTTTCAGCCCCCGGAAGGCGCCCTCCGCCTCCTCCGGGGAGGAGATCCTGGCCTGGCCCTTGCCGTCGTACCCGAACCCCGCGGTCTTGAGCACCGCCGGCAGGCCCAGCTCTTTGAGCGCCGCGCGCAGGTCCTCCGGAGAGGCGACGCGGCGGAAGGGGGCGACCGGGAAGCCGGACCGGGAGAGGAAGGTCTTTTCCCGCAGACGGTTCTGGGTGGTGTGGAGCACGCGCCCCTCGGGCCGGACCGGGGCGTGTTCGGCGGCGGCCTGGGCCGCGGCGGCGGGGACGTTCTCAAACTCGAAGGTCACCACGTCCACCTCCCGGGCGAAGGCCCGCACCGCGGCCAGGTCGTCATAGGGGGCCGTCACCTCCTTGTCCGCCACCTGGCCGGTGGGGGTGTCTCTGTCGGGGGAAAGGGTGTGGACGCGGTAGCCCATGCGGCGGGCCGCGATGGCGAACATGCGGCCGAGCTGGCCGCTTCCCAGGACGCCGATGGCGGCGCCGGGAAGAATGACGCGCTTCAAGGGATTTTTTCCTTTTTCACTTTGCGGAATTGCTCCTCCCGGAACCGGCGCAGCTTCTTGCGCAGGTCGGGGCGCTTCAGGGCCAGGATGGCCACGGCGAGGAGCGCGGCGTTGGAGGCCCCGGCCTTGCCGATGGCCAGCGTGCCGACGGGGATGCCGGACGGCATCTGGACGATGGACAGGAGGGAGTCCACCCCCTTGAGGGCGTGGCTCTCCACCGGGACCCCCAGCACCGGCAGGGTCGTGTGGGCCGCGGCCATGCCCGGCAGGTGGGCCGCGCCGCCCGCCCCGGCGATGATCACTTCAATGCCTCGGCGGTCCGCGGACGAGGCGTACTGGGCCATCCACGTGGGGGTGCGGTGGGCCGACACCACCCGGCATTCGTGGGGGACCCCGAACTGAGACAGGACCGCGTCCGCGTGCTGCATGGTTTCCCAATCGGACTTGCTGCCCATGATGACGGCGACCAAAGGCCTTTTCATCGGGTTTCCCCTCCCCATGTGCGCTGAAAATTTATACAGTGAGCGGACCGGCCGTGCATGGCCCGAAAGGACAATTTAACATATATTTATGCTCGGAGAAATGAGGATGGCGAAGCGGTTCTTCGGGACCGGGACAAGCCTGTTCTTCGCCGCGGCCTTGGCGGCGGCCGCCGTTGCGGAGGAGCCCCGGCCCCGCGTGCAGGCCCGCCTGGTCCCGGAGGTTTTGTCCGTGCAGCCCGGCGTCCCCTTCTGGGTGGCGGTGCGCCTGCGCATGGACGACGGCTGGCACACCTATTGGAAGAACCCGGGGGATTCGGGCCTGGGCACACAGGTCCAATGGCGCCTGCCGCCCGGGTTTGAGGCCGGGCCTTTGCGGTGGCCTTATCCTGAACGCATCGAAACCCCGCCGCTGGTGAGCTTCGGATACCATGGGGAGGCCGTTTTCCTGGCCCCAATCACCCCGCCTTCGTCCCTCAAGCCCGGCCAAACGGTGGAGATCGCGGCCCGCGTGGACTGGCTGGAATGCGCGGATGTCTGCGTGCCGGGCAAGGCGGATTTGAGCCTGCGTCTCCCCGTCACGGCCGAGGCTCTGCCGGCGGACCCGGACACGGCCCAGGTGTTCGCCCGGGCCCGTTCCCGCCTGCCCCTGGAGGAGACGGGATGGATGGTGGACGCGCGGCAGGGGGGCAAGGATTTGCGGATCACCCTGTCGCCGCCGGCCTGGGTGACGGAACCGGTTTCCGGCCTGGAGTTCTTTCCGGAAACGTCGGGGCTCCTGGACACCGCGGCCCGTCCGGTCTTGCGGCGTTCCGGCGGCCCATATGTCCTGGAATTTTTTGACGCGGTCACGGCCGCCGCGCCCCTCGCCGACCTCAGGGGCGTGTTGGTGTGCGAAGAAGGCTGGCGCGGCCCCGGGTCCGAGCGGGCCCTGGCCGTGGACGCGCCCGTGACGCCCATGGAATCCGGACGCATGGGCCTGGGCGCGGCCCTGGCCTTCGCCTTCGCCGGCGGACTGCTTTTGAACCTCATGCCCTGCGTGTTGCCGGTGCTGTCCCTCAAGGTCCTGGGCTTCGTGAAGCAGGCCGGGGCGTCCTCCGGACAGATCCGCAGGCAGGGCCTGCTCTTCGGCGCGGGCGTGATGGTTTCCTTTTGGACGCTGGCCGGTCTTCTGGAGATTTTGCGGGCCGCGGGAAAACAGGCGGGCTGGGGGTTTCAACTGCAGTCTCCCGTCTTCGTGATCTGCCTGGCCTGCCTGTTTTTCCTGCTGGGGCTGAACATGGCGGGCGTGTTCGAGGTGGGCGCCTCCCTGACGCGCGCGGGCGGGCTGCTGACGGGCGCCGGCGGCGCCTGGGGGTCTTTCCTGGGCGGCGTCCTGGCCACCACCGTGGCCACGCCCTGCACCGCGCCCTTCATGGGCGCGGCGCTGGGGTTCGCCCTCACCCAATCCACGGCCGCCTCCTTCGGTGTTTTCACGGCCCTGGGCGCGGGCATGGCTTTTCCGTACGCGGCCCTGGCCCACGCGCCGCGCCTCCTGTCTGTCTTGCCCAGGCCCGGCCCCTGGATGGACACCTTCAAGCAGGCCATGGGATTTTTCCTGTTCGGCACCGTGGTATGGCTCTTGTGGGTGCTGGGCCTGCAAACGAACACGGAGATCCTGACCGGCGCGCTGGCGGGGTTTTTGATCATGGCGCTGGGCGCCTGGGTGTGGGGCCGCTGGACCGGGCCGGAGAAACCGGGGCGGACGCGGGTCTTGGCCGTTCTGGCGTCGGCGTCTCTGATTCTCGCGGGCGCGGCCTGGGCCTTGACGGGCGTTTTGCCGAAGGGAGAAAAAACCACGGAAGGGGCCGCCATCTCCTGGGAGACCTACTCCGACCAGCGGTTGGCGGAACTGCGGCATGAAGGACGCCCCGTGTTCATCGATTTCACCGCGGCCTGGTGCCTCACCTGCCAGGTCAACGAACGGGTGGCCCTGTCCTCGCCCGCCGTCGTGCGGCGGTTCCGGGAGCTCAACGTGGCGGCCCTCAAGGCGGACTGGACCAGCCAGGACGATCAAATCACCCGGGCGCTCCACGGATACGGGCGCAACGGCGTGCCCCTTTACGTGTACTACAAGGCCGGGGAGGACAGGCCCCGCTTCCTGCCGGAGGTCATCACCCCGCAGGTCGTGCTGAAGGCCCTGGAGTGACGGGAGCGAACCCAAAGACCCTGGCCCGCTTGGCGGAGGTGATCCGCGCCGCCGAGCGGCTTGTGGTGTTCACGGGGGCGGGCATCTCCACGGAGAGCGGATTGTCTGATTACCGCAGCAAGGGCGGATTGTGGGACCGGTTCCGCCCCGTGTACTTTCAGGAATTCTTGTCCAGCGAATCCGCGCGGGAGGAATACTGGGCGCGCAAGAAGGAATTTTACGGGGAGCTCAAAAAGGCCCGCCCCAACGCCGCGCATCTGGCCGTGGCGCGCTTGGCGAAACGAAAAAGTTTTTTGGGCGTCATCACGCAGAACATCGACGGCCTGCACCAGGAGGCCGGCGTCCCTTCGGAAAAAATTTTGGAGCTGCACGGCAACAACCGCCGGACCCTGTGCCTGTCCTGCGGCGCGGAGGAGGGGTGGGAGGCCACCCATGACCGCCTGCTGAAGGGCGAAAAAGCCCCCCGGTGTCGGGTCTGCAACGGCCTGCAAAAGCCCGCCACCGTGTCCTTCGGAGAGTCCCTGGACGCCGCGGTTCTGCAGAAGGCGTACGCCTGGTCCCGGGGTTGCGACCTCATGCTCTGCGTGGGGTCCACGCTCGTGGTGGAGCCCGCCGCGTCCCTGCCCCGGCTGGCCAAGGAGTCCGGCGCCAAGCTCGTCATCGTGAACATGAGCGAAACGCCCCTGGACGGCGCCGCGGACCTCGTGATCCGCGCCCGCGCCGGGGAGGCCCTGGCCGCGGCGGCGCCGGAGACCATGTGAATCTTCGGCGATCCCGGCTTGCGCCTTTCCGTCGATCGGTGGTACAATGGGGGTTCGCGACAGATCATTTTATGGAAAGGTGGCCGAGCTGGCTTAAGGCGGCGGATTGCTAATCCGTTGTACGGGTGAAAACCTGTACCGAGGGTTCGAATCCCTCCCTTTCCGAATTTATAAAAGAGGATTCGAAGCCGACCCGAGCGCTGCCAGCGGCAGAAAAGCGGCCGAAAGCCGCGGCAGCGAGGGCGGCAGGCTTCGGAGGAGGAGCGAAGCGACGGGGGAGAAGGAATCCCTCCCTTTCCGAATTTATAAAAGTGGATTCGAAGCCGGACCGCGCGCGCCCGGCGGGCGAACAGAGAGCGGCGGCGCGGTCGGCCCTCCATCAAGACCGGCCTCGGCCCGGCTTTCGGCGCCATCAAACAGCGTCCGCCTTTCATCCCAAATAATTGGTAGAATCTCCACAAATGTCCGCAGAAAGGGCGTCTCGGCGCCGCTCCACGCGGCGCTCTTGCCATGGATGAACATCGAAAATTCCTAGAGAACATACAGCCCTTCAAGGGCCTTCCGCCGGAGGACCTGCGCGCCCTCGCGGCGTCGGCCCGGGAGAAGTCCTTCGACAAGGGGGAGACGATCTTCTCCGAGGGGTCTCCGGCGGACAGCGTGTGGGTCCTGCACAAGGGACGCATCCAGATTCTGAAGTACACCCAGGGCGGGAAACCTTTCGCCATCGAGAGCCTGGGGCCCGGGGAATTGTTCGGCACCCTGTGCCGCATGGGCAACAACGGCCGGACCTATCCCTGCACCGCGGTGGCGTCCGGCCCGGTGACGGCCCTCAGGATTCCGGACGGCCTTTTTTTGGGCTACTACATGAAGAGCCCCGGCCTGGTGCGCGGCATCTGCGCCCTGTGCACGGAACGGCTCAAGGACGCCCAGGACCTGCGCTGCATGGGGCAGGAATCCGTGCCCGTGCGCGTGGCCAGCACGCTCCTGCGTTTGCACCGGGTGCACGGCGCGGAGATCCCCTTCACCAAAAAAGAGGTCTCGGAGCTGGTGGGCACCACCCTGGAAACCACTTTCCGCACCTTGTCGGACTTCCAAAAGCAGAACCTGCTCACGTCCCTGCGGGGAAAAATCCGAATCAAGAACCTGGAAAAGCTGAAGTCCCTGTCGGAAGATTTCTGCTGACCGGGAGATAGGCTTCCCGGCGCGAGAATTCCCTTTGGGGCGTTCGCCCCGAAGGGTTTTTTATCGTCGGAGGAGGGTCAGGACAGGAAGAGCAGGACCAGCACCTGCACCGCGAAGACCCGCAGGAGCATGGTCAGGGGGTAGACCGTGGCGTAGGAAAGGCCCGGGGCGTCGGAGCGGAGAAAGGCGTTGGCGAAGGCCAGGGCCGGCGGATCGGTCATGCTGCCGGAGAGCAGGCCGCAGAGGGTCACGTAGTTGAATTTGTACAGGGCCCGGCCCACGGCGCCCACGATCAAAAGGGGGATCAGGGTCAGGCCCGCGCCCCACAGCATCCAGGCCCACCCGCCCTGGCCCAGCAGGGTTTCCACGAACCTGTCGCCGGACCTCAGCCCCACGCAGGCCAGGAACAGAACGATCCCCAGCTCCCGCAGCAGAAAATTGGCGCTGATGGGCATGTGCCAGACCAAGGGGCCGATGCGCCCCACCCGGCTTAAAAAAATGGCGGCCATCAAAGGCCCGCCGGCCAGACCCAGCTTCACCGGGGCCGGCAAGCCGGGGATGGGGATGGGCCAGTGCCCCAGGACCAGCCCCAGGGCCACGCCCAGGAACAGGGGGATGATCTGGGGGTCGTTCAGCTGTTTGGCGGAGTTTCCCAGCTCTTTGGCCGCGGCCCGCAGGTCCTCCTCGTCTCCCACGGCCAGGAGCGTGTCGCCGAACTTCAGCCGCAGGCCGGGCTGGATCGCCATCTCGATGTCCATGCGGCTCAGGCGCGTGACGATCACGCCCAGCCGCCGCGTCAGGTCCAGCTCCTCCACGGTTTTGCCCAGGACCGCCCTTTTGGTCACCAGGATCCGGCGGGTCATGAGACCGCTGGGCACTTTGCGCAGGTCCACGGGGCTCTCCCGTCCCACCACCACCTGCAGGTCCCGCAGTTTCTCCCGGGGCCCCACGGCCAGGAGGATGTCCCCGGCGCGAAGCGGCATGTCCGGCGAAGGGATCCCGACGTGGCTTTCGCGCATGACGCGGGACACCACCACGCCGGACCCCTCCAGCCCCGGGATCCGGTTCAAGGCCAGCCCCTCCAGGTTGGGGTTGGTCACCTCCACGTTCATGGCGGCCAGGGAGGGTTTGTCCTGTTCCTGCCGCTGGAGCAGCTCCGCCAGCTCTTTTTTGGGATCGATGCGGAAGGCGGCCCGCACCAGGATCATGCTCAGGATGGACCCGATCACGCCGAAGGGGTACGCCAGGGCGTAGGACAGGGTGGGGAGCTGGACCGCGCCCGCAGGCAGGTTGGGGACTTCCTTTAAGGCTTGTTGGGCCGCGGCCAGGCTGGGGGTGTTGGTGGTGGCCCCGGAAAACAGGCCCAGCGCCGCGGGCAGAGGGATGTCGCCCCAGGCCATGGCCGCCCAGGTCCCGAGCAGTCCCAGGCCCACCACGCCCGCGGCCATGAGGTTCAGGGGCAGGCCCTCCTGGCGGAAAGAAGCGGCGAAGCCCGGCCCCACCTGCAGGCCGATGGCGTACACGAACAACACCAGGCCGAACTCCCGCAAAAACCCCAGCACAGGTTCGTCCACGGACACCTGGAAGTGGCCCAGGAGCAGCCCCATGAAAAGCACCCCGGCCACGCCCAGCTTCACGCCCAGCACCCGGACTTGGCCCAGGGCCAGCCCCAGGGCCGCGACCAGGGAGATCATCAGCAGCGTGTGGGCCACGGAATCGCTGTTGAATGTCTGGAGGAGCGTGTCCATGGGATGAGTTTACCAGATGCCTTCCCCCGAGGAAAGAGCGCGGCCGGTGGTCGGGAATGCCGTCTTTTGGCAAGAGGGGCCGGAAAAGGTAGAATGGGGCATCTTTCAAGGGAGGCAACGCCAAATGAAGATCGCGTTTTTCGAAGTCACGCCCCAGGAAAAGGAGTTCCTCAGGGCCCAAAAGGAATTGAAGGGCGCGGCCTATTACGCGGAAGAGATCCAAAAGGCGCCCGCGGCCGCGTACCAAAACGCGGACATCGTGTCCGTGTTCATCTACTCCCAGGTCAAGGCCGACGTCCTCAAGAAAGCCAAAAAACTGCGCCTGGTGGCCACGCGCTCCACGGGCTTCGACCACATCGACGTCAAAACCTGCCGCCAGCGGGGCATCACGGTCTCCACCGTGCCCCATTACGGGGAGAACACCGTGGCCGAGCACACCTTCGCCCTGATCCTGGCGCTCTCCCGCAAGCTCCACCAGGCGTACGTGCGCACCGTCCGGGGGGACTTCTCCTTCACGGGCCTGCAGGGCTTCGACCTCAAGGGCAAGACTCTGGGCGTGGTGGGCACGGGCCGCATCGGCTTGCACGTGATCCGCATGGCCAAGGGCTTCGGCATGGAGGTCCTGGCGTACGACAAGTTCAAGAACAGCCTCATGGCCGAGACCCTGGGTTTTGTCTACGCGGGCCTGGAGGAACTCCTGAAAAAATCCGACATCGTCACCTTGCACGCGCCCTACATGCCGGAGACCCACCACCTCATCAACAAGGACAACATCGGGCTCATGAAACAGGGCGCCCTCCTCATCAACACGGCCCGGGGCGGGCTGGTGGACACCGAGGCCCTCACCCGGGCCCTGGACTCCGGCCGGCTGGCCGGCGCGGGCCTGGACGTGCTGGAGGGGGAGGACCTTATAAAGGAAGAGAACCAGGTCCTGTCCAAGAACTTCCCGGAAAACAAGATGCGCACCCTGTTGCAAAACCACATCCTGCTGCACCGGGAAAACGTGGTCATCACCCCCCACATCGCCTTCAACAGCCGGGAGGCGCTCTTCCGCATCCTCCAGACCACGGTGGACAACATCCGGGCCTTCCGGGCCGGCGCTCCGGAGAATATTGTAAAAACATAGCGAGAAATCATGTCAAAAGCCACGGACCAGCTCTTAAAAGACCACAAAATGATCCGCAAGGTCCTGGAGCAGTTTTCCCAGGAAAACCCCCGTTTTCCCGAGATTTTAAAGACTTTGCAGCGGATCGTGGTGGCCCATGCCTGGTTTGAGGACGAAATCTTCCTGCCCGCCTTCCGGGCCGAACCCCGCATGGAAAGGGCTTTTGTTGAAGAAATTTCCCGGGAACACAAAGATATCGATCATTTTTTGAAGCGTTTGCGCCTGGCGCCGGTCAAGGACCGGGACACGGGCCTGCTCATGACCCAGTTCCGGGCCGTGCTGGACACCCACTTTAAAAAGGAAGAGGACGCCCTCTTTCCCGTGGCCGAACGGATCCTGGACGCGGAGGGGCTCAACCGCCTGGGCGCGGAAATGGAGCGCCGCAAAACCGAGGTGCGGGGGCTGGTCCAGGACTAAAAAGAGGGGCGGCGGGAACAGGGGATCGAGGACCCCCAAAAAACTTTATTTTTTTCTTGACAAATTTTCGGGGTCATGGTAGACTCTTTTCGGACGTTAGCATCGTCCACACATTCCTTCGGAAGCTCCTGGACCGGCTCGTCGGTAAAATTAGGGCCGGAGGCAAAGAAAAGGAAGATCGTTCTTTGCACGGGGGTATTTTGCGCTTCCGGTGGAAAGCTTTTTTTCAGAAGGTCTGCTCTTTGACATTCACGCAATGAGTCAAAAGGCGCAAGCGGATGGGCGCCCCGAAAGGGTTCCCCTCCGGAGCCTTTTGTCATAAGCGACGTGATATGGTGTGAACAGGTAATTGTTTGTGCTGTCCCGGAACGGCCGCGAGGCCGGGAAGGGACAACCCATAACAGTTCCAAACGAGCCATATAACCAAACGCTCATTACTTTCCGGCGGTCCGAAAGGCCCGTCGCGAATTTAACGGAGAGTTTGATCCTGGCTCAGAGTGAACGCTGGCGGCATGCCTAACACATGCAAGTCGAACGGGTCTTGGCAGTTCATCGCCAAGATTAGTGGCAGACGGGTGAGTAATACGTGGATAATCTTCCTTCGAGAGGGGGATAACCTTGGGAAACCAGGGCTAATACCGCGTGAGACCACGTCCCGGCATCGGGATGGGGTTAAAGCTCCGCAAGGGGCGCTTGAAGAGGGGTCCACGGCCTATCAGCTAGTTGGTGAGGTCACGGCTTACCAAGGCTACGACGGGTAGGCGGTCTGAAAGGACGACCGCCCACAATGGCACTGAGACACGGGCCATACTCCTACGGGAGGCAGCAGTGGGGAATTTTGCTCAATGGGGGCAACCCTGAAGCAGCGATGCCGCGTGAGGGACGAAGGTCTTCGGATTGTAAACCTCTTTTGCGGGGGAAAAATACCTGCGTGAAAAACGCAGGTTGATGGTACTCCGCGAATAAGCCACGGCTAACTTCGTGCCAGCAGCCGCGGTAAGACGAAGGTGGCGAGCGTTACTCGGAATTACTAGGCGTAAAGCGTGGGCAGGCGGTTCGGCAAGTCTGTTGTGAAAGCTCCCGGCTTAACTGGGAGAGGCCAATGGATACTGCCGAACTTGAATGCGGGAGGGGTGACTGGAATTCCCGGTGTAGCGGTGAAATGCGTAGAGATCGGGAGGAACACCTAAGGCGAAAGCAGGTCACTGGACCGTTATTGACGCTCATCCACGAAAGCTGGGGGATCAAACAGGATTAGATACCCTGGTAGTCCCAGCCGTAAACGATGCTCACCAGGTGTGGGAGGTATCGACCCCTTCCGCGCCGACGCTAACGCATTAAGTGAGCCGCCTGGGGAGTACGGCCGCAAGGTTGAAACTCAAAGGAATTGACGGGGGCCCG
>CAZAEL010000062.1:0-11744 GCA_964484135.1 uncultured Elusimicrobia bacterium | reverse complement strand
TTATTTTTCCTTCTCTTCCAGGACCAGGCCGGCGCCCTGGCGGGCGCGGCGGAGGGCGTAGGTCTTGCCCGGCTCAACCGAAAAATTCTGGGACAACAGGACCGCGCGGAACCGGTACGGGTCGTCCCGCCGGAACGTCCGGGCCGCGGCCTCCAGGGTGAGGAGCGTCCAGGGGTCCAGCACGGCCTTGCGGCCCAGCCGGGTGATGAAAATTTGGTCCAGGTACAGGAGCGGCCAGGTCAGCTCCGCGTACTGCAGATCGAACCGTTCTTCCCCCCGGGCGCTCTGGGCCGGGGCCAGGGTCTGGAGCCCGCCCGGGCTCATGAGCCGCACCTGGCCCTGTCCCAGGGGATGCACGTACGCCAGGGGCTTGTCCGGCGGAAAAGGCGACGCGGCCCACAAAAACCCGGCCAGCAGCAGAAACCCGGACAGGCCGAGGGCCGCCACCAGGTCCGCAAGGCGGGCGACGGGCGATTCCAGCCGGGCGCTGAAGGCCCGGCCGAAAAAAGACAGGGTCAGGAGCAGCAGGACCATGACCAGGCCGGCCATGATCTCCTGCAGGGGATATTGGGCGAAGGTGTAGAGGCGGAGGTTCCAGAAGGCCAGGAGCGTGGCGCCGTAAAAGATCGCCTTGCCCAAAACGCCGTAGGACGCCAAAAGGAACTTGGCCCCGCTCCGCGCCATGTCCACCGCGAAAACGGGGAAGAACCTCGCCCACCACGGCGTCTCCATGGGCGTGCGGCACACCTGGCATTCCACGAAGTCCGGCGGGCTGAAGTGGCCGCACTTGCGGCAGTGCCACATGGGCATCCAGTACGTGCCGCGGGTCTTCCGGCGCTCGCGCACGTACGCGAGCACGGGCGGCAGGAACCAGCACAGCCCCAGCACCGCCAGCACCAACCCGTGCAGGAACCGGGCGAAGGGGGCGATCTGGTCCCCCAGCAGGAATTCGGTCAGGCGCAGGAAGGATTCGGCCATGGCGGGATTATAGCAAAGCCGCCGGAGGCGTTGCGCGGGAAGGAGGCGCGGCCCTGGCCGCGCGCGTCACCAGCGGTACTGCAGGCCCGTGTCCACCAGGGTGCTGTTGACCAACTGGGCGTAGATGCGGGTGAGACCGGCGGACAGGGCCCAGCGCTTCGTCAGGGACCAGTCCGCGCGCAGGGAATAATCCGTCACGGAGAAGTGCCGCGACCGGTCGTCCGGCGCGGCGCCGGACAGCCGGGCGTACCAGAACCCGCAGCCGCCGTTCACCAGGAGCCGGTTCCCCGCGAAGGGCAGGTATAAAGACGCGAGCCCGCCGTACCCCTGCGAGGCGGCCTCGTACAGGTTGTAGGCCGTCAGGGCGGCTTGGCCGCCGGGCAGGAAGGGAAGCCCGGCGCGGGTCAGGCTGGCCCGCCACCGGGCGGGCCCCCGCGGCGCGTCCGGGGTGTCCACGTAGGAGATTTCTTCGTACGCCTGGAGCTTCCAGAAAAGGGACTGGCCGGCGCCGGCCCAGTACCGCCAATAGCCCGGGTCCGGCGAAAAGAACTCGGGCAGGCCCAGGCGGACCCGTTCCGCCCGGGAGTCGGCCTGGCGGTAATGGTCGGCCCCGCCCTGGAGGGAGAGGAAGGAGAACAGCGCCAAACGGGCCGCGCCGTTGAAACGGGTGAGCCGCGTCCCCCGCGCCGGCGCGGTGCCGTCGGCCACGTCGAAGTCCAGCTCCGCGCTGGAGTTGACCGTGAACAGGGGGCCCAGGTCCAGCTGCTGGTCGTGCAGCAGGAGGGAGCGGTCGTGGCGGCCGCGGAACCAGGCGGCCGCGCCCCCGAGCGTGGCGGAATAGAAGAGCCGCCGCCGCGTGCCGGCCTCCGCCGCGGCGTACGCGGCCTGGAGGTATTCGTCGCCCGACAGGTCCAGGTTGTCGGGCCGCGGACGGAACCCGCTCAGGACGCCCAGGGAAAAAGCGCCGGCCTTCAGGTCCGCCTCCGCCCCGTCCACGATCCCCAGGGACGACATCTCATGCGACGAAAAACGCCCCAGCCGGAGGGAGGCCCGCTCCGTCACCCGGCCCTGGAGCGAGAGCTGGAAAAGATCCAGGCGCGGGTTCTGATACTCCGGCGACCCGACGTAGGCCGGGCCCTGGCGGTACGACAGGTCCCCGTAGGAGACGGCCGACCAGGAGGTGCCGCGGAGACGGTCCAGGCTGCCGTCGAACCGGAGACGGGAGACCGCGTAGTCCAGGTTGTGGTTGGGGTCCCGCTGGAACAGGTGGCGCGCCCGCAGGCGGCCGTGGAAGATGTCCGAGGACCGGGCCCGCGCCACGCGGGGGCCGGTCTCCAGGAGCGGGACGAACTCCTCCGCCGCGGCCGGCTTCGGGGGCGGGGGCGCGGCGCGGGGCTTGAGCTCGAAGACCACGCTGTCGCCGATCTGGGGGGTTTCCGGGGCCAGCCGCACCGTGATCTCCAGCCGGGAGAAGCCGGCCCCGGCCGCCACGATCCGGCCGCGGGCCAGCTCCGTGCCCCGCCGGCGAATGGAGCCCGTGTCCCCCTCCGCCAAGCCCGCGCCCGTCCCCCGGTCGATGTAGACCTCCGTCTCCGTCGCGTAGGTGACGCGGCCCTCCACCGGCGGCGCGGCCCGCAGGGGCCCCGCGGCGAGGAGGCACGCGGCCGCCCAGAACAGGGCCGGGCGGACGCGGGTCCGGATCGGGTCGGTCGCTCGCCGGGGGATCAATGCGTCCCGTTTGGGTGGCAGTTGTAGCAGGCCTGGGAGGAGTAGGTGTACCCCGCCCGCCCCCGGTGTTTTTCGTCCATGAGCTGCTGGGAATGCTTGTGGCAGACCAGGCAGGTGAAGGACCGCGTGCTGCCCGTGTCGTGGCAGACGTTGCAGGCCACGTCATGGTTGCTCCTCAGCGGAAAACGGTGGTTGAACACAGCCCCCGTCCAGGACGTCATGCCGTGGCAGTCCCCGCAGGTGCGCGGATAGGACTTGGCCGCGTGGCCGGGTCCGCGCAGGTAATCCGACTGGTGGCAGCCGTGGCAATCGGCCGCGCCGCCGGGCAGGGCGGCGTGGTTGAACGAGACGCCGGCCCAGGACGCGGTGTTGTGGCAACTGTCGCAGCTTTGCGGGTAGTTGCGCGCCGCGTGGTCCGGCGCCCGCCGGTAGTCGGCCTGGTGGCAGGAAGAACACATCCCGCTCCCGCCGCCGGGCAGGGACTGGTGATTGAAGGTCCCGCCGCCTCCGCCGCCCAGCCAGCTCGTGGTGTTGTGGCAATTGGCGCAGGTTTGCGGGTAATTGCGCGCCGCGTGGTCCGGCGCCCGCTGGTAGTCCGCCTGATGGCAGAGGACGCAGTTGGTCCCGCCGCCGGGCAGGGCATTGTGGTTGAACCGCGCGCCGGCCCAGGACGCGGTGTTGTGACAACTGTCGCAGCTTTGCGGGTAGTTGCGCGCCGCGTGGTCCGGCGCCCGCCGGTAATCGGCCTGGTGGCAGGAAGAGCACATCCCGGCCCCGCCGCTGGGCAGCGCGGCGTGGTTGAAGGCGCCGCCCGCCCCGCCGCCGTGCCAGGCGCTGGTGTTGTGGCAGTTCTGGCAATCGCGGGGATAATTCATGGCCGCGTGGTGCGGCGCCCGCCGGTAGTCGGCCTGATGGCAGGAATAACAGTCCGTGCGGTTCCCCTTGAAGTCGCCCTGGGCCTCGCGCGGATGGCACGCCTGGCAGGACACGGCCTGGTGGACGCCCGTCAACGGGAAGCGGGTCTGGGCGTGCTCCAGGAACTGGGCCACGGGGCGCCAGGTGTTCTGGTCGTGGCACCGCGTGCAGTCGGCGCCGAGGGTCTTCTTGTGGGGGTCCCGGTGGCAGCCGGCGCAGCCCCTGGCCGCGAAAGACCTCACGTCGCCCCGGTCGTTGTGGCAGCGCAGGCAGAGCGCCTGGGCGTGCGCGCCCTCCAGGGCGTACTCGGTTTCTTTCTTGTGGTCGAAGACGAAATCCTTGCGGATGACGTCCCACCGCTTGGCCACGTGGCAGAGGCCGCAGTCCTTGGGGAACTTGGTGTGGGGGACGAGGGGGCCCCATTTTTTGTCCCAGCCCTGCCGGGGCGGCTTGGCCTGGGCCGGCGCCGCGGCCAGGAGCGCGCAAAGCGCCGCCAGCCAGAGGCCGGAACGCCGGCGGGACGGCCCGCCCTCAGCGGCGGAAGTCCAGGCCATGGCAGTCCCCGCATCCGCTCTTGAGCGGCTTGTACCGGGTCGTGAACTCCCCCGACGCGGCCCGCGCCCTCGGGTGGCAGAGGCGGCATTCCACGCCGACGTGCGCCTCGTCCAGCTTGAAGCGCGATTGTTTGTTGTGGTCGAAAACCAGCGCCTTCCAGGACGCTTCCGATCCGTGGCAGTTTTCACAACGTGTCCCCCCCTCCTGGCGAAACTGACCTCCGTGAACGTCCCGGTGGCAGGACGCGCAATCCCGCGGCGTTCCCGCGAACAGGCGCGTCGGCTTTCCCTCCTCCGTCTTGTGGCAAAACTGGCACGGCACGGCCGCGTGGCCGCCCCGCAGCGGGTACACGGCGTGCTCCTTGGGGCCGAACCGCGCCGGTCGGAACCCCGCGGCCCGGTGACAGGACGCGCAGCGGGGGTACTTTTTGACGAACTGCCCGCCGTGGGCGTCCGCGTGGCAACCCTGGCATTCCGCCTGGCCCCGCCCGTACCCCCGCGCCCGCGGGTCCGGGTACCGCGCCGCGAAACTTTCCCCCGCGTGGCACTTGCCGCAGGAGACCCGGTCGTGGGGCGCGGCCAGCCGGAACCCCGCGGCCGCGTGCAGGGCCGGCGTCATCTTCTCCGCCGCCGCGGCCCAGGGCCGCCCGTCCGCCCCGTGGCAGGACGCGCAGTCCCCGGTCCAGGCGGCGCGGTGCGGGCTCTCGTGGCAGTCCCGGCAGGACGTCCCCCGCGCCTTGTGGAACGGGAACCCCCGCGGCCGCTCCCCGCCGCCGTCCTTCGCCGGGATCAGGTGGCACTTGCGGCAGTCCACGCCCGCGTGCCCCCCCGTGAGGGGAAAAAACGTGTCGTGGCTGAAATTCACCGAAGGCTTCCAGCCGTCCTGTCCGTGGCAGGACGCGCAGTCCCCGGACAGCCCGCCCGCGTGCGCGTCCTCGTGGCACGACGCGCAGTCCTGCGTGAGCCCCAAAAAGGTCTTCTCCCGCCTCCGCCGCGGAAAATCCGGCAGGGAGAAGGGCGGGCGCCGGGGCCCGTCGTGACACTTGCCGCAGTCCAGCCCCGCGTGCTTCCCCCGCAGGCGGAAATCCACGTGCGGGTGGTCGAAGGCCTTCACGTCGCGCCCCTCCCAGGACGCCCGGCTCACCAGCGGGAAGTCCGCGCCGTGGTGGTCCTGGTGGCAGAGCGCGCAGCGGGGCTTCTTGCCCGCCAGCAGGAAAGCGTGGTACCCCTTCTTGCCGGAGAGCTGTTCCCGGATCTCCGCGTGGCACCCCAGGCAGCCCGCGGCCAGCCCTGCCGGCGCGTGGCATTTCCGGCAGTCGGTCACGAGGGACGCGCCCGCCACCGCGTCGTGGGGCCGGGCCAGCGTCCCCGGCGAAGCGCGGTAGAACGTCACGAAGCTCACCAGCGCCGTGATGGCGAGGACGCCGAAGACGACCGGGGCCTTGGGGTTCCGGAGGATCACTCTTTGCCGATGGACAGCTCGCCCAGGCGCACGCCGATGAAAACGTGGTAGATCACGGCCACCACCATGAGCACCGCGAACCAGCGGTGGAAGAACCGCCAGGACCGCATGAGGCGGCGCAGGCCGTTGTACCGCCGGAGCCACTGGCTCTCACGGCAATAGCGCCGGGCCAGGGGCAGCAGGGTCGCGGCCAGGGGCTTGAGCCGCTCGGAGCCCAGCACCGTCTCCCGGAGCCGGACGTATTCCCGGCGCGCCTCCCGGTCGCCCGCCACCAGCCCGGCCAGGGCGGCCCAAAAGGACCGGCCCGCGGCCTCATCCTCGCCGTCGGGGCCCTCGAACAGGCCCTGGGAAAGCCCCAGGGTTTCCATCTCCAGGCGGCATTCGTTCAGCCGCCGGCGGATCTCCTCCCGGCGGAGCTCCCGGCCCTCCACGGACCGGGGCACCCGGGCGTAGATGTACCGGCCGACGAGCCCCGTCACCACCACGATCAAAAGGCCGTAGAACGCCAGGGTCCCCAAGGCGCTCCGGGGCGCGAAGGCGCTGTGCAGGAGCACCATGCCGCCGCCCACCAGGCCCGTGAACACGTGCAGGGCCATCCAGTGGCGGAGCGAGCCCATCCATTCCGCGTCCAGGAACCGCCGCCGCGCCAGGTATCCCAGGTTCAGGAACACCAGCACCGTCCCGGCCAGGCCGAAACCCAGCCCCGCCGGCCCGGAGGACCGCAAAAAAGCGTAGTGGGCGTGGAAGGGCCTCTCGTCCGGTGCCAAAACGTAGAACCCCCATTCCCGCAGGGCGAAGACCGCCAACCCGGCGCCGGCCAAAAGGCCCAGCCAGAAAAGAAAGCGCGGAAAAAGGGACTCCGTCTTGCCCGCCATGGACTCAGGCCGAAGGCGCGGCCGCCGCCGCGGGCCGGGCGTCGGCCGCGAAGCCGATGCCCATGGCCTTCAAGAGCGGAAAGGGCGGCTCCCCGCCCGCGAAGATGAACACGAAATCGTTCTCCAGGCGGACCTCGCCTTTCGGCGGGCCCTCCACGGACAGGGTCACGGCTCCGGGCTCGATCCGGACCACGTTCGACGAAAACAGCACGCGCACCCGGCCCGCGGCCATGTATTCCCCGATGCGGGCCTCGTTGCGGGCCTTCAGCCGGCTGAACGCGGCCTGGCGGTAGGACAGGGTGACGGTGTTGCCCTTCTGGTTGGCCAGGCCCGTGGCCGCCTCCACCGCGCTGTCGCCGCCGCCCACCACCAGGAGCCTCCGGCCCGTGTACGTGGAAGCGTCCAAGAGCTGGTACATCACGTTTTCCGCCTCCTCGCCGGGCACGCCGAGCTTGCGGGGCGTGCCCCGCCGCCCCAGGGCCAGCACCACGGCCCGCCCCCGGAAGGGCCCGGCGGTGGTCTCCAGGGTCAGCGCGTCCGCTTCCCGCTTCAGGCCCGTGACCTTCACGCCCGTCTTCAGGGCCACGTTGTGCCGCCGGACGAGCCCCTCCCAGAACCGGATCAATTCTTCCTTTTTATATTCGCCGCCGGGGAATTTGCCGTGCAGGGGGATGGACGCGGTCTGGACGAGGGTGAGCTTGCGGCGCGGGTACTTCCGGATGGCGCCGCCCAGGTCCTCCTGGTCCAGCACCAGGTGGTCCAGGCCTTTCTCCACGGCCTTCAGGGCCGCGGACAGGCCCGCGGGCCCCGCGCCCACGATCAAGACGTCCTTCACGCCGGGCGTCCGGCGCGCGCCGGCCCGCGCCGCCGCGGCCTCCGCGGCCCGCGCGCCCTGCTCCAGGGCGTGGCGGATCAGGGCGATGCCGCCCAGCTCGCCCGCGATGTACACGCCGGGCACGGTGGTCTCCAGATCTTCCGACAGCGCGGGGATGTCCGGGCGCAGGGAAACGTCCCCCAGGCCCACCTTCAGGGCGCCCACCGGGCAGGCCTCGGCGCAGCGGCCGTGCCCCACACAGCGGGAGGCGTGCACCACGCGGGCGATGCCGTCCACCAGGCCGAGCACGCCGTCCTCGGGGCAGGCCTTCACGCAGCTGGCGCAGCCGATGCACAGGGAAACGTCTATGTGGGGGAATTGGGCGACGGCCCGGTGGGTGCCCCGGGACCGGGCGTCCCGGAGCTCAGCCAGGGTCTCGGCCTGCTCGGCGCGCTCGATCCAGCGCTGCCAGGCCGCGAGGAGGGACAACAGACCGGCCAAAAACCCGCCGGTCAGGAGGAAAAAGGACCAATCCATGGGGACTTCCGCCCGCTTTCCGCGGAAGGGCGCGTTCAACGCCCTTCGCTTTCGTGAAGGGCCGAAGGGACGTCTGCCGGCGGGAAACCCCCGCCGGCGGCCGCTCAGGCGGTTTCAGCGCACGCCTGGGCCTGATGGTTCATCGTTTCCGTTCCGCGGCGCCCTCCCCTTGGTCCGGGGCGCCGCGGGTTTGTCGCTTTAGAAGTAGAACAACATGTCCGCGTACGTGGGCACGGGCCACAGGCGCGCCGGCAGCAGGGTCTCCAGCGCGTCCACCTCGGCCCGCAGCGCGGCCTGGGCCGGGAACACCTGGTCCCGGCAGAACTCCGCCCGCTTGGGCATGTCCTCGATCTCCGCGGCCTGCGCGGTCACGTGCTCAAGCTGTTCCAGCCTGGTCTGGGCCGCGGCGGTGAGAGCCGACACCTTGTCCAGCAGCTTCTGCGTCACGGCGGAGGAGCCGCCGATCTGCTTCAGGTCCGCCAGAATGCGCGCCAGCTCTCCCGTGTAATGCACGGCCGCGGGCACGTACAGGGTGCGGGCCATGGCGATGGACGCCCGCGCCTCGATGTTGACGTGCTTGGCGTACTGCTCCAGGTAAATCTCGTTGCGGGCCTCCAGCTCGCGGCGGGTCAGCACCTTGTACTTCTCGAACAGGGCCATGGCCTTTTCCGACTCCATGACCTTCAGGGCCTCCACCGTGGAGCGGATGTTGGGGATGCCGCGCCGGGCGGCCTCCTCCACCCATTCCTGGGCATAGTTGTTGCCGTTGAACACGATGTGCCCGTGCTTCTTCATGGTGTCGCGCACGATGGCCGCCACTTCCTTGTTCACGTCGGAGGCCTTCTCCAGCCGGTCGGCCAGCTCCTCCAGCGCCTCGGCCGCCACGGTGTTCAGCACGGTGTTGGGCCCGGCGATGGACGCGGACGACGGCACCATGCGGAACTCGAACTTGTTGCCCGTGAAGGCGAAGGGCGAGGTGCGGTTGCGGTCCGAATTGTCCAGCGGCAAGGGCGGCAGGGTGTCCACGCCCACGCTCAAAAACTCCTGCCCGCGCACCACGGTCTTCTTGCCCTCGGCCAGGTTGGTGAGCACCTCGGTCAGCTGCGCGCCCAGGAACACGGACACGATGGCGGGCGGGGCCTCGTTGGCGCCCAGCCGCAGGTCGTTGCCCGGGTTGGCGGCGGAGGCGCGGATCATGTCGCCGTGCTTGGCCACCGCGGTCAGCACCGCGGACACGAACACCAGGAACTGGCTGTTCGCGTGCGGGGTGTGGCCCGGGTCCAGCAGGTTCACGCCGTCGTCCGTCGAAAGGGACCAGTTGTTGTGCTTGCCCGACCCGTTGATGCCGGCGAAGGGCTTTTCGTGCAGCAGGCAGACCAGGCCGTTCCGCAGGGCCACCTTCTGCATGGTCTCCATCACCAGCTGGTTGTGGTCCGTGGCCAGGTTGGCGCTGGAAAACAGAGGGGCCATCTCGAACTGGGACGGCGCCACCTCGTTGTGCTTGGTCTTGGACGGCACGCCCAGCTTCCAAAGCTCGATGTCCAATTCCTTCATGAACTTGGACACCCGGTCCTTGATGGCGCCGAAGTACTGGTCTTCCAATTCCTGCCCCTTGGGCGCGGCCGCGCCGAAGAGCGTGCGGCCCGCCGCGATCAGGTCCAGGCGGCGGTCAAAGCGCGTCTTGTCCACCAAAAAGTACTCCTGCTCCGGCCCCACCGTGGAATAGACCCGCTTGGACTTCTTGTTGCCCAGGGCACGAAGCACCCGCAGGGCCTGCTTGGACACCGCGGCCACGGAACGCAGGAGCGGGATCTTTTTGTCCAACGCCTCGCCCGTGTACGAATAAAAGGCCGTGGGGATGCAAAGGGTCACGTCCCCGGCCGCGTCTTCCTTTAAGAAAGCCGGCGAGGTGCAGTCCCAGGCCGTGTACCCCCGGGCCTCGAAGGTGGCCCGGATGCCGCCGGACGGAAAGGACGAAGCGTCGGGCTCGCCCTTGATGAGCTGTTTGCCGGAAAACTCCGCAATGGCGCCGCCGTCCGGGCGCGGGGACAGGAAAGAATCGTGCTTCTCCGCGGTGCGGCCCGTCAGGGGCTGGAACCAGTGGGTGTAGTGGGAGGCGCGGCGCTCCAGGGCCCACTTCTTCATGGCCTCGGCCACCTCGTCGGCCACCTGCGGGGACAGGGGCAGGCCCTCCTCCACCACCTTGCGGAAGGCCGCGTAGGTCTTGGGGGACAGGCGCTGTTTCATCACCTTGTCGTTGAACACGTTGCTGCCGAAAATTTTGGTCAAGTCGTGCTCCTGGGTTTTGGGCATAAGCTCTCCTTGTGTGACGGCTTTTGCGGAAAAGTCCGGCGTCCCCCGGGCGCCGCCAAAATTCAGGCGGGCCCGTCTTTCCTCTTGGTCCGGTGAAACCGACTTTGGGTCAGTCGCGGGAGGGGTGGGGCTGTCCGGGCATTATAGCAAACTGGCTAAAAATCCTTACCTTCCTCGCAAGATATATTCCGACCTCTCGCCCCCTCATCCACCCCTTGACACGACGATAAATCGTGTGTATCCTATACACAGGCTCAAATCCGAACTGTCACCGTATGGTGCGCGTGCCCCTTGCGGGCTAGGATTTGGGCTTTTTTATTTCCTTCGGCCAGATTTGGACCTGCATCTCCCGGTCTCGAATGACCTTCCGGTAAACCAGCGAATCCGCCTTTGTGCCCAAGCTTCGATTAATTGCGCCAGCCACCATATCCACCATTTGAATGAGATTGTTGTTGGCCGAATTGACGATTCGGATGTCCTTTATGTAGAGGTTTTTCTCTTGGTTTATCCGCTTCTTCAAATACGCCTCCAATTGCTGCCTGAACGTCCGGTCCCCTGAACCATCAATAAAAACCGTGGCCGCGTCCAAACTCCCGCGTGCGTTTAAAAACGCCAACTGAGAGGCGTATTTGTAGAACGGTTCCTTATACTTAAAGCCTTCTCCGTAAAGACCCGCCTTGTTGATGCAAATCCCATAATAGAAAAAATTGTATGGGGCCACCGCCCGTAAAAAAGCGAGGCGGAATTCTTTTGTGCATTTATTGAATTTGAATTCGAACGCCGGATGGAGATGAAGCTCCGTGCGAAGGAGGGCAATCCTTTGACCGGCCTTTTCCGCCATCTCCTCGTCTTCAAACACAACGAGGGCCACAACGAAATATTTAGAGGACCCTTGCTTGACCTTTAAACCCGGATCGCCGGATTCATCAACATACACATGCATATCACGTTCCGGTTTTTATAATTCTCCGTTAAAAGCGCGATGGAGGAGGGACTGAAAAAGGTCGTCCAGGCGCTTCTTGCTGGCGGTTTGCTTGGCTCCCAACTCGCGGATTTCCGTTACCCTCTTGGCGAATTTTTTTTGAAGTGACAACGGGGGAATGGGGATCTTAATCGCCTTGATCGTACGCAAGTTCAACGCAGGCTGTGCGGTCTGTGACGCTCTTGCTTTAAATGTCTCTGTCGTCTGAGGCGCGGTGAGAAAGGCGTGCAAAAACGAACTGTTTATCATCGCGCTCCTGGGGCGGATTCGTGCCATGTTCGCCGGAATGATTGCGAACTCGAAACCATTCAAATTCTCAACGATGGCTGAATACCCGATTGACCCAATTTTGATAAGCAGGTGGTCACCAGTGCGGACTTCGCTACGGCTGAGCTCTTCTGCCTTCTTGGGTGAGATGTAACGCACGTCGAACCATTTGAATTTGTTTCCTGTGATGTTCTTTCCCTGAAGCACGGGAACGCCTGCTTCGATGTAATCGCTTGTTTTCAGATTTGACCCGAAAGGACCATCAACGATTCCGTCAGCTATATCATTGAGCGTAAGAATCGGCCAGTTTTTGGGATTC
>CAZAEL010000061.1:0-12045 GCA_964484135.1 uncultured Elusimicrobia bacterium | reverse complement strand
GCCGTCGAAGTTGGTGGAGGTCTGGTATTTGAACTCCGTGCCCTCCCCGGCCAGGTTCTTCATTTTCGCCCGCACCTCTTCGATCACCTGCTGGATCTCGGCGGAGATGGCGTCCCCGGGGGTGAGGCCCTGCTCCAGAACCTTGATCTGCTTGAGGGTCTCCTCCGGCGTCTGCTGGCCCGGCTGCTTGGGCAGGGTGGGCAATTGTATCCCCTCGTTCAGCAGGTTCTGTTGCTGGATGTCCATCCGCGCCTTCTGCCGCTGTTCCTGCCGCATGATGCTGTCCGCGGACGCGCCCGGGTCCAGGAGCCGGTCCCGGTCCTCGTACACGCTGGCATGGAACACGTAGGACAGAACCGCTTTCCCGTCGTTGGTCCAACGCTTCAGGCGTTTGATCAAGGGGGTTTCCTTGGCCCATTGGAACCCCAGGGGCAGCTGCGGCAGGGTCCCCACGCCGGCGCAAAGCACCTGGGCATGGAACGTCACAGCCGCGACCGCCAACGCGAGAACGCGTTTCACGGACTTGAGGGACGGGATCCAGGGCTCCACGGACGGGGTGTGGGGGATGGGACGCAAAAAGAGTTTCCGCAGAGTCCACTCGGAGGCAAAACGATTTTCCGTCGGACTGTGAGTTTCCATAGGCACCTCGTTAAAGTGTTTTTGGCTTGGGCCAGGGTTCATGATCGCTATAACTATAATAAGGCTGGGTTAAAACCGCCTTAAGCGCCAGTAAAATTCGGGCAAAAAAACGGCAAAAAACCTGTAAAGAAGCTATGGCGGAGTTGTAAACGAATTCAGGGGAAAAATGTTTGGATATGAGGGGTTTTACAAGGCCGGGGAGGGGGTCAGGGGAAGGTAAAGATTTTGCGTAAATGTTAAGCTATAAATTATCTAAAAATCAATACGTTTCTGCGTAAATACCTCCTTTTTCAAAAAAAAGCGGTTTTTTGGCGTTTTTCAGGACAAACGGATCATATCGGCCCGGGGATGGCCGACGGACAGGAAAAGCAGCAAATAATCGCGCAAATGGCGGGTCAAAAGGAAGTTTTGGCGCACATGCTCCCGGCCGTTTTCCCCCAATTTTTTGGCGAAAGCCGGCTCCGAAAGCAGCTGTTTGAGCCAGTACGCGGCCCCGTCCACGGAATGGACCAGGACGCCGGAATATTTGTGGGCGATCTGAAGCGGGATGCCGCCCACGGCGCCGGCGATGACGGGCTTGCCTTTCCACAGGGCCTCGGACACGGTCAGGCCGAACCCTTCCCGCAGGGATTTTTGCAAAACCACCGTCGAGGCCCGCTGGATGGCGTTGATTTCCAGGTGGCTGGTGGGCGGCAGGCACAGCACCAGGACGTCCGGGTCGTTCTTGGCCTTCTCCCGGACCTCGGCCAGCACCTGGGCGCCCTCCGGGTCGTCGTCCGCGGACCCGCCCACCAGGAGCAGACGGGCCTTGGCGTGGCGTTTCACCTTCTGGAAAGCCTCCATGACGCCCAAGGGGTCCTTCAGGCGGTCGAAGCGGGACACCTGGGTCACCAGGGGGCGGTCCGTCGGGATCTGGAGGCGGTCCAGGATGGCCCGGATCTCCTCCGGTTCCAGGTCCCGGTTTTTGTCGCTCAAGGGGTCGATGGAGGGCGGGATCAGCACCTGGGGGATGGCCAGAGGCTGGGAAAAGGGCGGGGCGGATATGACGCAGGCGTCGTACTGCTCCACGTAGGGCTTCAGGAAGCCCCACACTCCGCCGTAAGGCCGGGAGATGTCGATGTGGCAGCGCCAGATCCAGTGGTTGTTGACCTCCCGCCGCTTCTTGACCAAAGCGCAGGGCTGTGGGTCGTGGATGAACACGATGTCCGCGTCCAACGCCATGCCGGCCAGGTTGGCGTCCTGGGTGTCCACGTACACTTGATAATCCCGCGGCGACACCTCCTGCGGGTCGCCGTGCAGGGCGTTGTGGAACTTCTTGGTGACGGCGTAGAAGTCCTCGCCCCCCTTGATGACCTCCCAGCGCGTGGGCACGCCCAGCTCGTTCAGGAGCGGCACCATGCGGTTCAGGATCTCCGCCACCCCGCCGCCCACGGCCGTGGAGTTGACGTGGAGCACGGACTTCCCCCGCAGGTTGCGCGCCAGGAGCCGCAGCTCCTCCAGCGCGTCCTCCCCCACGATGGGGGCGTAGGTTTCAAGGCGCTGCACGGGACATCCTTTCGTCGAGGAAACCCAGGATCTTGGCGCGCAGCCCCTCCAGGGTGTGGGTGTAGGGGTCCAGGTCCTCCACCCGGCGGGCCAGCTCCGTCTCGCCGAGCTCCTGCTCGAACCAGAGGGAGAAATCGTTGCGGCCCAGGGGCGGGCGCAGGCGGGCCTCGAAGATGTGCAGATAAAGGCTTGAGACGCTGACTTTTTTCAGGCCCTCCGCGAACTCGGCCAGGGTCCGGGCCTCGTGCGGCGTGGGCACGGAAAAGCGCTGGGCGCTCAAGAAATGGAACTCCTTGCCCTCGGGCGCGGCCCGGCCGGCCGCGGGCCGGGTCAAACCGTCCCGCAGCGCCTCCAAGAGAGCCTTTCGAAGGTCCTCCAGGGAGTTGTACCGCACCGTGTCCACGGCCGCCAGCCGCTCGCCCAGGGACTCCTCGCCCAGCATGTGGGTCACCCAATACGCGAAATCGTTGGGCGGCTCCGGCACCAGGTACTGGTGCTGCTGGAGAAACCGGTGGGTGTGGTGGTAAATCACGGACGGCGGGGAGGTGATGATGCCCTCCGCCAGCTCCCGCAGGTTGGCGGCTTTCATCCCCGTGGCCAGGGTCAGGGAAAGCCGGGAAAAGAACCGGAAAGGGCCGCGCCCGGTCACGCGGCGCCTCCGATGGAACGCCTGAGGGATTCCAGGAAACGCGGCACCTCCCACTGTCCCTCCAGGTAGTAACGCGCCCGGGACCGCGGCCGCGGCCCCACCCGCACGGACAGGCCTCGGCCGTTGACGGTCCGGAACAGGTCCTCGTCGGTGCGGTCGTCCCCCACGGCCACGGAGAAAGGGTCGGACAGGTGCTCGATCAAGATGCGGGCCGCCTGTCCCTTGTCCCACCGGACCGAGGGGAGGGCCTCCCACACCCTGTTCCCCCGGCGCCAGCGCACGGGCAGCTTCCGGCTCTGCGCCCGGAGGAGGCGGACCGCCCGGGACAACCGCGGCCTGTGCCGGGCCGGGACCGCGCGGTCATGCAGGCTCAGGCTCAATCCCTTGTCCTCCACCCAGGCGCCGGGCACGGACGCCAGGATCCGGCGGGCCCTCCGGGCCAGGGCCTGGAGGGCGGGACGCAAAAGGAGCGCCCGGGGATGCTGGAAAAAAATCCCCGGCCCCCGGATCTCCAGGCCGTGGTTCCCCCCGTAGTACGCGGACTTGATGCCCACGCGCTTTTCCACGTCGCTCAAGGCGCGGCCGCTGACCACGGCCAGATGGACCCGCGGGTGCGCGTTGAGCCGCGACAGCGGCCCCTGCACGCCGGCGGGCAGGCGCGCCAGGTCCGGGGAACCGGTCAAGGGGGAGAGGGTGCCGTCGAAGTCCAGGAGCAGGAGCACGCCCTTCCCGTTCCCCAGGCGGGCGGAAACCCGCGGCCAATCCTTCCACAAAGGCCTCATGCCCGGACCGCCTGACCCGCCGCGGGGACGCGCGTCAACTCCAGGATCAGGTTCCCCGCCCAGCGGTAGATGTTGTGTTCCCGCACGGATTCGCGCATCCGCCGCATGCGCTCGTCCCGTTCCTCCGCGGGCATCTCCAGGGCGTACCGGACGGCCTCCGCGGTCTGGTCGATGTCGTAGGGGTTCACCAGGAGCGCGTCGGGCAGCTCCCGGGAGGCGCCCGTGAACCGGGAAAGGACCAGCGCCCCGCCCAGGTTCGACCGCGCGGCCACGTACTCCTTGGCCACCAGGTTCATGCCGTCGTGCAGGGAGGTCACCAGGCACAGGTCCGCGGCCCGGTAGAAAGGCCGGATCTCCTTGGGCTCGTGGTGCCGGCCCAGGAACACGATGGGCTTCCATTGGCGGGCCTTGAACCTCCAGTTCACCCGGTCCGCCTCCCGCTCCACCTCCGCCAGGAAGTCGTGGTACCGCTTGATGTGCGTGCGGCTCGGCGCGCCCAGCTCCACGAAGGTGAACCGGCCCTGATACGACGGGTGCTTTTCCAGGAAGCGCTCGATGCCCCAGAACTTTTCCAGGATGCCCTTGGTGTAGTCCACGCGGTCCACGCCCACGCCCAGGAAATCCGCCTTGACCCCCAGCTCCTTCAGGAGCGCCGCCTTGTCCGCGGGCGGGGCCGCGGCGCCGTCCGACGGAAAATCGACGCTGATGGGGAAGGGCTTGACCAGGGTGGTGTGGCCGTCCTTGTTCACGGCGAAGCGCTCCCAGTCGATGCGGCACTCCAGGGTGCGGTCCACGGTGTCCAGGAAGTTGTTGCAGTGGAACTGGATGTGGAAACCCACCAGGTCCGCGCCCATCATGCCGTAGAGGAGCTCCTTGCGCCAGGGGCAGATGCCGAAGGCCTCCGGGTTGGGCCAGGGGATGTGCCAGAACAGGGCCACCCGCGCGTCCGGCCGCTTTTCCTTGATGAGGCGCGGCAGGAGGGCGAAGTGGTAGTCCTGCACCAGCACGCAGGGCTCCTCCATGCCGTCGATCTCCTCCAGCGTGGCGCGGGCGAACTTCTCGTTCACCTGCTTGTAATACTCCCAGTCCTCCGGGCGGAACATGGGGCGGGTGTGGGCGATGTGGCAGAGGGGCCAGACCCCCTCGTTGGCGAAGCCGTAGTAGTACCCGTTCTCCTCCTCCTTGGTCAGGGCCACGCGCTTGAGGGTGTACTGGGGGTCGGGCGGGGGCACGCGCAAACGGCCGCGGTCGTCGGCCACGTCCATGTCCGCGTCGCCGGAGCCGTGGGCGATCCACAGGCCGTCGGTGGCCTTGAGCACGGGGTCCAGGGCCGCCACCAGCCCGCCGGCCGGCACGATCCATTCCACCTGCCGCCCCTTGTGCACGTGCATGTACGGCTCCCGGTTGGACACCACCACCAGGGCCCGGCCCTTCAGCTTGTTCTTCACCACCTCCTTGAGCTTCTCCGGCGTCCAGAGGGCCTCCGCCTCCTGGCGCAGACGGGCCTCGGCCTCGGCCGCGGACTTGGCCCGGTCCAGGTGCCGGGCGAAGGTGGACACCTCCCGGGCGATGGGCGCGAACAGGTCCTCCCGCGGCAGCTTGAAGGGCTCCACCTCCTCGCCGGAACGGAGCCTCTTCATCCAGTCCGCCATCTGGGCGATGGGCCCGGCCACGCTCCACCGCAGGATGAGGAGGGTGATGAGGGACAGGAGGACCATCTGGACCAGCAGGCGGGTGAAGTTCTCTTTCCAGATCAGGGCCAGGCGGGCCTTGATGTAGAAGGCGTTGTGGAACACGGCCAGGACCCCGATCCCCGGGCCGGACGCCTCCAGGGGAAGGGCGTACACGTAAATGGGCTTGCCGTCCATGACCTCCAGCCCCCCGGCGGCCAGGTTCCCCCGGAGGCTCTCGCGCACCACCTTCGCGGGCGGGAGGCGGGAAGACAGATGGGAGGAAACGGCCAGCACGGCCCCTTGCCCGTCGTACACGGCCAGCCCCTCCAGCCGCTCCCGGTTGCTGAACTTCTCCACCAGGCGCTGGAGCTCGGCGGAGGCCCCCTTGACGGCGAGGGGCCCCGCCGCCTCCCGCAGGCTCTCCGCCACCAGGCGGGAGCGGCGCTCCAAATCCTCCTCCTGGCGGCGCCGCTCCTCCCGCACCTGCAGGTACGCGAAGAACCAGGCCACCAGGGCCACGGTCGCGGCCAGGGACACGATCAACCTCAGGGTGATGCGCATGGGCGTCTCCTTACAAAACGGCTTCCCGCCTTTTCCCGATTCTAGCCGGGGCCGTTCTATTTGTAAATACGATAATTTTTATATAATCTATTTATAAAATAAATGATCCCGGTCAACTTCAACCACCTCTACTACTTCTGGGTCATCGCCAAGGAAGGGAGCTTTTCCGCGGCGCAGAAACGGCTTTTCCTCACGCAGTCGGCCTTGAGCCTGCAGATCCAGCGCCTGGAACGGGCCCTGGGCAAGAAACTCCTGGACCGGGGCCGCCACGGCGCGTCCCTCACGCCGGACGGCAAGCTGGCCTTCGAGCACTGCGAACGGATGTTCCCGGCGACGGAGGACCTCCTGGAGCGGTGGCGGACCGGGCGGCCGCCGTCCCCGCCCGCCCTGAAGCTCGGCATGACCGGGACCATTTCGCGGGAGATCCTGCTGCGGATCCTGGAGTTCGTGCGGCGGGCGAGCCCGGAGAACCGGGTGCACGTGTTCTCGGGCCAGACGGAGGACCTGCAGAACCGGCTCGCCCGGCGGACCGTGGACCTGGTGGTGTCGGACGTGGATTTTTCGCCGGGCATGGGGCCGGACTTCCGGAGCCGGCTGGTGGCGCGCCTGCCCCTCTTTTTCGTGGCCAGCCCGCGGGTCCGGGACAAGGTCCGCCGTTTCCCCCGGGACCTGGCGCGCGTGCCCCTGCTCCTGCGCGGGCCGGAGAACCCGCTGCGCAAGGAGGTGGACCATTTCCTCTACGAGAAGAAGATCTCGCCTCCCATCGAGGCGGAGCTGGAGGACGCGGATTTCCTGCTGACCCTCCTGCTGCAGGGGCGGGGCGCCGCCGTCCTGGACAGCGTGACCCTGGAGACCTTCCTGCGCCGGCGCCAGCTGGCCAAACTGCACCGGAAACCCCTGTCCCTCCGGCAGAACATCTGGTTCGTGTACCGCCGGCACCACCGGGAGGAGCCGGCCCTGCAGCGCGCCATGGACATCCTCATGGACACCTTTGAATTCCCCGGCCGCCGGGCCCCCTCCTAGCCCCACAAAAAAAAGCGCGGCGGATCACCCCTCCGCCGCGCTCTCGAAAAACGTCCGCGCCCGTCCGGGCGCCGACCTCCTCAAGGCCAGACCATCTTGATGGGGGAGGCCGCGGTCCGAACCGCGCAGGTCCGGCACAGCTCGCCGTAGAACAAACGGTCCGACAAGGATTCGGTGATGGCCGTCTCCAAACGGCCCGCCCAGGCCCGGCGGTTGGTCAGGGGCACGGGCAGCAGGTCCCGCAGGTACCGGGTCGTCAGAAGAGCCAGGGCCCTCACAAAAGCGTCCACGTCCCGCCCGATCTGCAGGGTGTAGGTGACGCGCGGGACATGGTTCCCGAAAACGGCCTTTTCCCGCAGGGGCCGAAGCCCGGTGCGGCACTGGTCCAGGTTCCCGCAATCCTCGTACCGCACCAACCTCTCCTTGAAAACGTCCCGGAAGGCCAGGTACAACGCGGGCCAGCGATGGGGGTCCAGGGATTCCAGGTCCGGCACGCCCTTGAGGGCTTCCCAAACGTCGTGGGTCAACTGCATGACCACGTCCGACGGGCTTTGGGAGCTTTCCACCCGGATTTGATACACGAACAATTTTTGGTTTTTGGAGTTCCTCATGGGGCGACCGCTATCGGATCCATAGGCTGTGGGACGCGGGCCCGAAGCCCTCGTCCTCCAAGGTCAGACGGGCGCACCGGCCGCAGAAGGAAGGGCGGGAGGAGGCGGCGCCGGGTTGGACGCATTGCTCGGCGCATTGGTTTTCGGAAAGGCGGGAAACCGCGATCCGGACGCCGTCCAGCCGGGTCTGAAGCAGGCGGCGCCGGACTTCGTGGGCCAGGGCCACGGCCTGAATCCTGGAGAACGTCCCCATCTGCAGGCGGAGACTTCTCACGTCTTTCAGCCTCAAATCGCGGGACATCTGAATCGCCTGCCGGGCCACCCGCTGCCCGAGGGAGGGCCCCCTTCCCGGGGAAGGGGGCTTTTCCATGCTCCACAAATCAGGCTCATCCGCCATAAAAGGGCCTTTCAGGAACCATCCCCTTGGCTCTTCCCACCGGATTCTCTTTCCCAATAATTTACATGCAGCGTCCTTGCCTGAGCACCTCTCTTTTTGAAAGACAAACGTGGCATGAACGCCTCGATCCTGCGATCCCGGAACAGCGGGCCCCAGGCCGCCGTTCATGAAAAAAATCAAATCGGCCCCCATTGGCAAGCCCGTTGCGGTTTATTACATTTCTTTATATTTTCGTTCGGAAAAAATGTCCCAAATTTCGTACAATACAACGCCTATGACGAGGACGTCCTTTTTCTTGATCGCCCTTTCCCCTTTCCTGGCCGCCTGCGCCAAGGACGAGGTGCGGTCCTATCGGGTGGCGAAAGAGGTCCCGGAAGCCGAAGCCCCGGCCTTTCCCGGGGAAGAGGCGCCGTCCGCGTCCGCCGCTTCCGAGGACCTGCATTGGGAGGCCCCCCCCGGCTGGCAGGAGGCGCCGGCCGGCGGCATGCGGGCCGCCAGTTTCCGGGTGCCGGGACCGGACGGCGAGGCGGACATGTCCGTGGTGGTCCTGCCCGGAGACGCGGGCGGGGATTTGGCCAACGTGAACCGGTGGCGCGGCCAGATCGGCCTGGGGCCCCTGGATGAACAGGCCCTGGCGGCCCAGTCCGTCCGCCTGAACACGCCGGCCGGCCAGGCCTTGCTGGTGGATTTTACGGGCGGCCAAAACAAGACGGGGCTCCTGGCCGCCATCCTGGCCCATGAAGGCAAAACGTGGTTCTTCAAAATGACCGGCCCGGCTTCCACCGTGGCCCGGGCCCGGCCCGCCTTCGAAAAACTTCTGAAAGGCCTGCACCATGGCGCCCACTGACCCCCGTTTCGACGCCCTCCGGTCCTTGTGGAAGGGCCTGGCCTCCCTCAAGCTCACCATCTTTCTCCTGTCCCTGCTGATGATCCTGGTGGCGTTTTGCACCTTCGCCCAGGTGCCTTTGGGCACCTTCGGCGCGGTCAAGGTGTACATCCGCAGCTTCTTCGTCTACGGAACCCTGCCGGGGACGGGATGGAAGTTCCCCGTGTTCCCGGGCGGGGCCATGGTGGGGATGCTCCTGTTTTTCAACCTCTTGGCCGCCCAGTTCACGCGGCTGGAGTTTTCCTGGCGAAAACTGGGGCTGTGGCTCTCCCACGGCGGCATCCTGCTCCTCATCGTGGGAGAGTTCGTGACGGGTTCGCTCCAGGTGGAGTCCCAGATGGCCGTCGAGGAGGGGCAGACCCGCAACTATTCCGAGAACGCGCGGGAGGCGGAGCTCGTGGTGGTGGACGCCTCCGCCCCCGACCACGACCTGGTGGTGAGCGTGCCCGAGTCGGTCCTGCGCCGGGGCGGACGCGTCTCCCTCCCCCCCCTGCCCTTCACCCTGTCCGTGAAAACATATTACGCCAACTCCGCCCTCAACATGGGCGGGGACGGCGGGTCCCCGGCCAACCAGGGCGTGGGCCTGCGCGCCCAGGTGCAGGCGTTGCCGCCCGTCACGGCCGACGACCAGGTGAACACCCCGTCGGCGTACGTGGAAATCCTGGCCGGGGAGCGCTCCCTGGGGACCTGGCTGGCGTCCATGGCCCTGGGCGCGCCCCAGGGGTTCTCGCACGAAGGGCGCGCGTACCGCCTGGCGCTCCGCCCGCGGCGTTATTACCTGCCCTTTTCCCTCACTTTGAAGGACTTCCGCCATGACAAGTACGCGGGCACGGACATCCCCAAAAATTTCTCCAGCCTGGTGCGCCTGCGGGACCCGGAGCGCGGCGAGGACCGGGACGTGCTCATCTGGATGAACCATCCCCTGCGGCACCGCGGACTGTCCTTCTACCAGGCCAGCTTCGGAAAGAACGACACCTTGTCCGTGTTCCAGGTGGTGGAGAACCCGGGGCGGCTCATCCCGTACCTGTCCTGCACCCTGGTGTTCCTGGGGCTCCTGTACCATTTCGGCCTGCAGTTGGCCGCCTATCGCCGGAGGAACGCATGACCCCGAACCCCTTCCCCTTGTCCGCGGAAAGCGGGCTCAAAAAACACCTGCCCTGGCTCCTGCCCCTGGTTTGCCTCCTGCCGCTCCTCCTGGCCTTCCGCCCCGAAAGCCCCTCCCGCGGGTTCGACGTGACGCGGGTGGGCCGGCTCCCGGTCCTGCAGAACGGGCGGCTGAAACCCCTGGACACGGTGGCGCGCAGCACGCTGCTCATGCTGCGGGGCAAACAAACGCTCCGCGACGGCGGCCAACGGATCGGGGCCATGGAGTGGCTCTGGGAAGTCCTGGCCCGGCCCGAGGCCGCGGACCACAGGCCCCTCTTCCTGGTGCAGGACCCGGACGTGCTGGGTTTCCTGGGGGCGGGGACCGCGACGAAAAAATATTTTTCCTTCCACGAACTCCTCCCCCATTTGGGCGAGGTGGAATCCCACGCGGCCCAGGCCGAACAACTGGAGGCGCCCCAGCGGTCCCGCTTCCAAACCGCGGTCCTGAACCTCCAGCACCGCCTGATCCTGTACCAGCAGCTGCGCATCACCCTGCTCCCGCCGAACACGGAGGATTTCTCCGCGGACCTGGCCTCCTACGAGCAGGTCCTCGGGCCCGGGCTCAAGGCCCTGGCCGACCACCAGTCCTCCGCCGGCTTTGACCGGCAGGCGCTGGAACGCCTGGGCGGTCACGTGCAGCGCTACGAATTCACCTCCCAGTTCGCGGCCTTCTTCCCCCTCACGCCGCCCGCCGGGTCCCGGCCCGACCACTGGATCAACATGGGCCAGGGCCTCCTGGCGCCGATCCGGGGCGGGAACATGCCTCCCGACGTTCCGGCCTACGCCCGGCTCCTGGATGCGTACAGAAAGGACGATGCCGGGGCTTTCCACCGGGCCGCGGCGGACCTGGAGGAGGTGCTCCGATCGCGGGCGCCCCAGGCCGTTTCCCGCGCCCGGGCCGAGGCGCTGTTCAACCGGGTGGAACCCTTTTATCAGGGCATGGTCCTGTACGTGATCGTGTTCCTTTTGAGCGCGGGGTCCTGGCTGGCCTGGCCCGGGACCCTTCAGAAGACCGCGTTCCGTCTCCTGCTCGTGGCTTTCGCCGTGCACACGGCCGGGCTGGCGGCCCGCGTCGTGCTGCAGGGACGGCCCCCGGTCACCAACCTTTATTCCTCGGCGGTGTTCGTGGGCTGGGCCGCGGTGCTTTTGGGGATCGTCCTGGAAAGGCTCTACAACAGGGGGTTCGGGAGCCTGGTGTCCGCGGGGGTGGGGTTCGCGACCCTCATCGTGGCCCATCACCTCACGGGCCAGGGCGACACCATGGAGATGATGCGGGCCGTGCTGGACTCCAACTTCTGGCTCGCCACGCACGTGGTGACCATCACCATCTGGTACAGCTCCACGTTCCTGGCCGGCGCCCTGGCGCACGTGTACATCTTCCGGGGGGTGTTTTCGAAAAGCTTCACGCGCGAGCAGGCCGGGGTGATCGCGAAGATGACCTACGGGGTGGTTTGTTTCAGCCTGCTCTTCAGCTTCCTGGGCACGATCCTGGGGGGCATCTGGGCGGACCAGTCCTGGGGCCGCTTCTGGGGCTGGGACCCCAAGGAGAACGGGGCGCTCCTCATCTTCCTCTGGAACGCCCTCATCCTGCACGCCCTGTGGGGGCGGTACGCGGAGGAAAAGGGCCTCATGGTCATGGCCGTGTTCGGGAACATCATCACCAGCCTGTCCTGGTTCGGCGTGAACATGCTGGGCATCGGCCTGCATTCCTACGGCTTCATGGACAAGGCCTTCTGGGCCCTGTTCGCGTTCGTGGCCAGCCAGGCCGCGGTGATGGCGCTGGCCGCCCTGCCGCCTCAGCGTTGGCAGGGACTGAAAGAAACTTAAACTTCCGCCCTTTCTCTTCCCAGAGCCTTATCACGGGGGCATCCCGGCTTTGAGGAACCCTCCCCGTAAAACCCAAACGATTTTGTGCCGTCAACGGTATAAAAAACCGCAAAAACAACGCACCTCAATATACAGTCACTATTACAGTATAACCCCCTTCCCCATATCCGGGGGTGCCATGAATACCAAGTTGAAGTATTCCAGTTGCTGATGAATGACCTTCATAGTTACTGCCAAATAATATTGTAACTCCACCTATTTTTCCTACTAAAGCACCCTGAGGCCCCGACATTCCCGTAAAACCCC
>CAZAEL010000060.1:0-12135 GCA_964484135.1 uncultured Elusimicrobia bacterium | reverse complement strand
GAACCCGGTGTTCTTGAACACCTGGGACACGTCCTGGATCTCCATCCCGTACCGCAGATCGGGCTTGTCCGAGCCGAAGCGGCGCTGGGCCTCCTCGTAGGAAAGGCGCGGGAAGGGCGTTTCCATGTCCCGGCCCAGGGCTTCCTTGAACACCGCCTTCATCATTCCCTCGATGAGAGCGATGATGTCCTCTTCTTCGATGAAAGACATCTCCAAGTCGATCTGGGTGAACTCGGGCTGGCGGTCGGCGCGCAGGTCCTCGTCCCGGAAACACCGGGCGATCTGGTAATAGCGGTCAAAACCCGCCACCATGAAGAGCTGTTTGAAGAGCTGGGGCGACTGGGGCAGGGCATAGAAGTTCCCCTGGGAAAGCCGGGAAGGCACGATGAAGTCCCGGGCGCCCTCGGGCGTGGATTTGGTCAAAAAGGGCGTTTCCAGTTCCAAAAATCCGTTCTTCGCCAGATAGTCCCGCACGCACTGGACCATGCGGTGGCGCAAAATGAGGTTCTTCTGGAGCGGCGGCCGGCGCAGGTCCAGGTACCGGTACTGCAGGCGCACGTCCTCAGACGCGTTGGAAAATTCGGAAATTTCAAAGGGCGGGGTGCGGCTCACGTTCAGGACCGCGACGGACTCCACCCACACCTCCACCTGGCCCGTGGGCAGTTTGGGGTTCTCCGTGCCCGCAGGCCGTGGGCGCACCTCGCCCGTGACTTCCAGCACGGCCTCAGAGCGCAGGGACTCTCCCTGGGCAAAGACGTCTTTCCGGTCCGGGTGGAACACCAGTTGCACCAGCCCCTCCCGGTCGCGCAGGTCCACGAACACCACGCCGCCGTGGTCCCGGCGGTTGTGCACCCACCCGCAGAGGGTGAGCTTCTTTCCGACGTGCTCGGCGCGCACCGCGCCGCAATACAGGGAACGTTTCATCCTAACTCCTCGCCAATTGGCCGGAATCGATCCGGGACTTTAAATCTTCCAGGGACAGCTCCACCTGGGAATGGCCCGCCATGTCCTTCAGCAGGCAAGCGTTCTTTTTCAATTCTTCCTCCCCCACGATCACCACATAATGTCCGCCCCAGGACTCGGCCCAACGGAGCTGGGCCTTGAGGCTTTTGTCCGAGGCCCCGATTTCGGCCACGAACCCTTTGGAGCGGAGACGCTTCACGATCTCAAAACCCCGGGGTCCCACGCCCTCCCCCGCCAGGGCCACGAAAACACGGTTGGACGCTTCGTGGTCAACGCTTTTGTCCAATTCCTCTCCGTAACGCGCCCGCGCCACCCGGTCCATGCCCAGGGCGAAACCCACGGCCGGCACATCCGGCCCGCCCAGGGTTTTGACCAGAGAATCATACCGGCCGCCCGCGGCCACCGCGTCCTGGGCCCCCAATCCGCCGGCCGTCACTTCAAACACGGTGCGGGAGTAATAGTCCAGCCCACGCACCAGCCAGGGGTTCTCCTGGAAGGGGAACTCCAGGCCCGGCGCCTTAAGCAAGGCCTTCAATTCGTGGTCGTGCTTCCGGCAGTCCTCGCACAGGCTCTCGGAAATCTTGGGCGCGTCCGCCAGCTTGGGGCCGTCGGTCTTGCAGTCCAGGGCCCGCAACGGGTTCTTTTCCAAGCGCCGCTGGCAGTCCTCGCACAGGGACTCTTTTCGGGCGTGCAAAAACTTGACGAGCTTCTCCCGGTACGCGGGGCGGCATTTGGGACAGCCGATGGAATTGAGCTGGAACTGCACGTCCTTGAGCCCGTACGCGTTCAGGAGGTCCTTCACCAGCCAGAGCAGGTCCGCGTCCGCCTGGGCCGAGGGGTTGCCGAAGTATTCGGCCCCGATCTGCCAAAATTCCCTGTATCGGCCCGCCTGGGGCCGGTCGGCCCGGAACATGGGGCCTGAATAAAAGAGCTTTTTGATGCCGCCGGTCTTGTCCCAGGCGTGCTCCAGGTAGGCCCGCACCACGCCGGCCGTGCCCTCGGGCCTCAGGGCCAGCTTGCGGCCGCCCCGGTCTTCGAACACGTACATCTCCTTTTCCACGATGTCCGTGGCCTCGCCCACGGCCCGCTGGAAAAGTTCCGCCGTCTCGAACACGGGCGTGCGGATTTCCTCGTACCCGTACCGCCGGAACACGTCGCGGGCCGCGGCCTCCAACTGCTGGAAGGCCCGGGCCTCGCCGTCTTTGATGTCGCGGGTGCCCCGGGGGGCGGCGTATCTCACAGGGTCATCTCCTGAATGGCTTGGGGGAAAACAAAAAGCGGCGGAACGCGCGCGGAGTCAGAAAATCCAGTCGCGGAGCTTGGCGGCGTCGGTCACGATGAAGAACCGGCCGTCCATCTCGACGCACCCGGTGCGGACCAGGCGGTTGAGGGCGCGGGTGACCATCTCCCGGGCCGTGCCCGCCATGTCCGCCAGCTCCTTGTGGGACATCTCCATATCGATGCGCAGGCCCCGGGGGTCCTTTTTGCCGTGACGACGGGCCAAGTCCAGCAGGATGCGTGAGATGCGCCCCAGCACGCTGTTGAAGGACAGGGACTCGATCTCATGGTCCGCGCTCCGGAGCCGCGCGCACAGGGCCCGCAGGAGCGCCAGGGCCATTTCCGGCCGGCCCTTGAGGAACTTCTGGAAGTCCTGCCGGTGGATGGTCAAGAGAGTGGCCTGGGTCAGGGCCACGGCCGCGGCGGAGCGCCCGCCCGGCTCCAGCAGCGCCATCTCCCCGAAGAACTCCCGCGACTCCAGATAGGCGAAGGTCTTGGTCTTGCCCATCCGGGAACGGCTGAAAATCTTGACCGTGCCCTTGACCACCACGTAGAGCGCGTCTCCGGAGGAGGCCTGGGAAAAAATGTTCTGGCCCTTTTTGACTTCCCGCACCCGCGCGATGCGCGCCAGGACGTTCAGGTCCTTGCCCGGCAGGCCGGAAAACAGGGGAACCCTCTTCAAAAAGGAAGGAATGGGGATCATGCGTTGCCCCCTTGGGGAGATGGAAAAACCATTCAATTAAGACTGAAAAAACGCGTCAAACCGGAAAAAACCAGGTTGGCCGATCATATCATTTTTGACTGTGTTTGACAAAGCGGGCCGGGGCGGGTATATTTGGAGTGGTGACCAACATGAGGCCCCGAAAAAGCCGTCCCCCCACCCATGTCCCCCCTCTCCCGGGAATTCCTGCCCTTCCTTAAGAAAAGCTTTTTCTTCGCCAGCTTCAGCGACGAGGAGCTGGAAAGCCTGCTGGAATGCGTGTCGCTCCTGTCCCTGCCCAAGGGCGCGGTGCTGTTCCGGCAGGGGGACGCGGGGGACGCCCTGTACCTGATCCGTTCCGGCCAGGTGCGGGTGATCCAGACGGAGAAGGGGCAGGAAAAGGTCGTGGCCCACATGGCGCGCGGAGACTCCCTGGGCGAAATCTCCCTGCTCTCGGGCGAACCCCGCCCCAACACCGCGGTGGTGGACGCCACGGCCGAGTTCCTGGTGCTGTACAAAAAGGACTTCGACCCCCTCCTGCAGAAGATGCCTTCCGTGGCGGTGCACATCGCCCGCGTGCTGTCCCGCCACCTGCTGGAAAGGAGCCGCGCCCGGACGCCCGTCTCCTTCCCCCCCAAGATTTACGGGCTGGCCGCCTTCCTGCCGCCCGCGGACCGCGTCGTGTTCGCCGTGAACCTGGCCATCTCCCTGGTGGAACAGACGCGGCGGAAGGTCCTGCTCCTGGACATCCTGGACGACCAGCCCGGCGTCTTCGCCCAGTCCGTGGGCCTGAAGCCCGTGCGCGTGGGCGAGGCCTCCCTGCGCCAGGGGGACCTGGAAACGCCCGACGTGGTCCGGCGGCTGACCGTCTCCCACATTTCGGGGCTGGAGTTCATCAGCCTGCCCCTGCCTCTGGTGGAAGGCAAGCTCTTCCCGTCCCTGGACCCTTTCCTGTCCCTCCTCCGCCGGCAGTACGACGTCGCCCTGGTGGTCCTGCCTCCCCGCCCCACGGCCGTGACGCGGATCCTCTTGGAGGAGTCGGACCGGTTCCTGATGGCGGCCAAGGAGGCCCTGCCCGGGGAGGAGGCGGCTTTGCTCAAAACGGCGGAGGGGGCCTCCACCGGACAAAAGATTTTCCGCGTCCGGCTGACGGAGAACGGGCCCGGCGTGGGCGGCCCGGACGTGCACGCCCGCGTGCCCTGGGGCCCGGGCCTGGCCAAGGCCTGGGAGGAAAACCGCGCCCCCTTCCTGCCGCCGGAGGCGGGCCGCACCCAGCGGGCCATGGACCGCCTGGCCCGGGACCTGGGCGGCTTCAAGATCGGCTTCGCCATGGGGTCGGGCGCGGCGCTGGGGTACAGCCTCATCGGCATGCTGCGCGTCATGGAGAAAAACCACCTGTACCCGGACGTGATCACCGGCACTTCCATGGGCGCTTTGATCGGGAGTTTCTACGCGGCGGGAAAATCGGTGGACGAGCTGGAGGAGATCGCCCTGGGCATCACCAAGCAAAAGCTCTGGTCCCTGGCGGACGTGACCCTGCCGTGGCAGGGCCTGCTTTTGGGCGGGCGGGTGTTGAAATTTTTGAAATCCGTCCTGGGGGACGTGCGGTTCGAGGAGCTGGAACTGCCCTTCGCCTGCGTGTCCACGGACATCGTGTCCGGCGAGGAGGTCATCTCCCGGCAGGGCAAGGTGGCGGAGGCGGTGCGGGCGTCGCTGTCCCTGCCCTTCTTCTTCCAGCCCTTCTTCCTGGACGGACGGTTTTTGGTGGACGGCGGCCTGGTGAACCCGGTGCCCACGTCCGTGGCCGCGGCCCTGGGCGCGAACGTGCTCCTGTCCGCCAACCTCACCACCACGCCGCAGAACAAGCACCTGCCCGGCACGCGGCCGAACCGCCGGCGGCAGTCCTCCGCCTATTGGAAGGGACCCACCATCCTGGAGGTCATGGCCAAAACCCTGTACACCATGCAGTTCGAGATCGCCCAGGCCCAGTCCCAGCAGGCCCACGTTCTGCTGGCGCCGGACCTGTCGGCCTTCACCTGGGTGGAGTTCCACCGCGCCGCCGAGATCATCCGCGTGGGAGAGGCTTACATGGAGGAGGCCATGCCCAAGGTCAAGGCCCTCCTGCCCCTGTACGCGGACCACTGCCAAATCCCCCTCCGCGCCCGGCCTTCCCTCAACCCCTTCTAACCCCCCACGGCCGAAGCCGGGAGGCCGAGTTTCGCTCCCTCGCCCCCGTCTTTAAACCAAACTTCCCGCCGACAGCCGCACCGGCGCCGGCCGCCCCGCCAGTTCCCAATCCTCCAGGCACAGGCCCTGGAATTCGCACCAGCGGCACCGCAGGGGCTGGAAGGACCGGGGGAAGTGCCCCTCCTCCTGGACCTCCAAGATCTTTTCGATCTGGCGCTGCAGGTTCTCGGCCACCCGCGCCATCTCCGCCGGGCCGGGCACCGGGAACATCACGGGCGCCTGCATCTCCACCGCGCCGTCGGCCCCGTCGCCCTTCACGAACACGTCGAAACAGAGCGCCTTGGGATAGCGGCCGAACATCCGCTCGCAGGCCCAGGCGTATAAAACCAGCTGGGTGGGATCGGCCTTGCGGGGATCGTAAGGCTTGTTGGACGTCTTGAAATCGTGCAGCACCCAGTCCGTGTCCATGAGGTCGAACTTGCCGCTCACCTCATGGCCGCCCGGCAGGGGCAGGCGGAAGGCGCACTCCACGCCGCGGGGCGCGGGCATGAGCTGGGGCGCCCGCTCCTTCAAAAATCTTTCCAGGAAGTGTTCGCCCATGCTCCGCAGGTAATGGCTGTCCGACGGGCCCCGCAGGCTTTCCTCGGGCACGGACGCCAGCCCCTCCTGCAGGGCGGCGCGGAACACCTCCCACACCTCCCCCAGGGGCAGGTCCCGGCGCGACTCCACCTTCTGCCGGAAGTTCGCCTCCAGGGCCGCGTGCAGGGCCGTGCCGAACACCAGCTCCGGCTTGGTCGGCACCGGCGTCTCCTGCACGTACCGGTACTCGAACTTCTTGGGACAGAAGAAAAAAGTGTTGACCTTGGAGTAGGAAGCTCTCATGAGAAACCCCTGTGCTTCGGTTCTGCCGTGCTGCGGTTAAAAGCTTTTAACTGAAGCACAGAAGCACGGCGGCACGCCTTATCTATTTCACGCCTCCCACCACCAACTTGGGAATTCGTAAAGTCGGCACGCCGTCGGAGACCGGGACGCCCTGGCCCTCCTTGCCGCAGGTGCCGATGGACCAGCCCAGGTCCCACCCCACCCGGTCGATGGTGCGCAGGACCTCGGCCCCGTTGCCCAAAAGACTGGCCCCCCGGACCATGTGCTTCACCTTTCCGGACTCCACCCAGAACCCCTCCTCCACCTCGAAGACGAAATCGCCCGTGGCCGTGTTCACCTGGCCGCCGCCCATGCGCGTCACCAGGAGCCCCCGCTTGAGCGACCGCACGACGGCCCGGGGGTCGTCCCGGCCGGGGGCCACGAAGGTGTTGGACATGCGGGGGATGGGTTTGTGCGCGTAGGACTCCCGCCGGCCGTGGCCGTTGGAGGCCCGCCGGTCCCGGCGGGCCGTGCGCCGGTCGTACAGGTAGGTCTTCAAAATCCCCTTGTCCACCAGGACGGTGCGCTCGGAAGGCGTCCCCTCGTCGTCGAAGAAAAAAGATCCCCGCCGGCCGCTCAGCGTGGGGTCGTCCAGCACCGACACCCGCTCGTTGGCCACGGCCCGGCCCACCTTCCCGGCGAAGTGCGGCGATGTGCCCTGCTGGATGCCGTCGGCCTCCAGGGCGTGGCCGATGGCCTCGTGGATCAGGGTGCCGCCCGCGGCCGAGGAGATCACCACCGGCATCTCCCCCAGGGGCGCGGGCGGCGCGGACAGCTTGGCCACGGCCCGCCGGGCCGCGGTCTCGGCCAACGCTTCCGGTGTGTCGCGGCTGAACAGCTCAAAGCCGCCCAGCCCGCCCGCGGATTCGTGCCCGGTCTGCAAAAGGCCGCCGCGGCCCGCGGCCACCTCCACGGACAGGACGCCGTAGGTCCTCTCCTCCTCGCAGGCCGTTCCACGGGAATCCACGTACGCCGTGCGCTTCAGGCGCTCCCCGTAGGACACCGTCACCTGCCGCACCCCGGCCAGGCGGCGGGCGGCCCGCTCCGCCCGTTCCAAGAGTTTCACCTTCTCGGCCAAGGGAACGGCCTCCGGCGGCACGCTCACGCCGTGGCTCCGGCGGGACACGGCCCCGGAAAAGGATTTCGGCCGGCGGGACGGGGCCGGGAACAGGTCCCGCGCCAGCCGCGCCAGGCGGGCCCGCTCTTCCGAAGACAGCCCCCGGCTCAAGGGGCCCCGGCAGTCCACGTGGCCGTACAGCGTCTCCTCCCCGCGCAGGCAGCGGAGGCCCACGCCCGCGCTGCGGCCCTGGACCACCTCGTCCAGGCGGTTGTCCTCCCATTGCAGGGACAAGGTGGAGGTTTCCTCCAGGTACGCGTCCGAGAAGTCTCCGCCCGTCAAATAGGGCAGGCAGCGTTGGGGAGAGAATGGCATGAAGCGCGTCTTTTCTCTAGCGGCGGGTCAAGAAGCGACGGGGAGTGTGATGAAAAACGTGCTGCCGCGGCCCGGGGCGGAGTCCACGCCCACGGTCCCGCCGTGGGCCTCCACGATGCGCTTGACCAGGGCCAAGCCCAGGCCCGCGCCCTCCACCTGCCCGGTGAAAGAGTCCTCGATCTGGTAAAACTTCTGGAAGATCCGCGGATGTTCCTCGGGAGGGATGCCCGGGCCGTTGTCCGCCACGCTCAGGCGGACGCCCGCGCCGTCCGCCCCGCCGAAAATGCGGACGAGCTTTTCCGGCCCGCGGTTGAACTTGACCGCGTTCTCGATCAGGTTGCGCAACACCTCCCGCAGGCGCTCCGCGTCTCCCTTCACGGCCGGCAGGGAGAGCAGGGACGGGTCCTGCGTCAGGGCCGCGCCCTGGCCCTCCAGGTAGGGCTTCATGTGGCCGGCCACCTCCTCCACCAGCTCTTTGAGGAACACCGGCAGGGTCTCCAGGTTGAGCGTCTCGGACTCCACGAGGCTGAAGTTCAAAAGCTTGTCCACCAGGCTGGACAGGTGCATGCCCTGGTTCTTGATGGTGGTCAGGGCCTTCTTCTGGAAATCGTTCAAATGGCTGGACTCCTCCAGGAGCAGGGGCGCGTACCCGGAGATCGTCACGAGCGGCGTTTTCAGCTTGTGGGAGATCAGGGACAGGAAGTTCCGCTTCAGCATCTCCTCCCGACGCTGTTCCGTCACGTCGTGCAGGACGATCAAAAACCCCGCCGGCTCGTTCTCCCCGCCCGGCAGCCGGTTCACCACCGCGGAAAGGTAGAACGACTTGCCCTCGCGCCGCTTCAGCTCCATGACCGACGTGGTCTCGCGGCTTTCCATCACCGCTTCCAGGGGCGGGACCGACAGGAAGTCCTTCATCAGGTGGCGCGCGTTCAGCTCGCCCACCGCGCTCTCCGGCGGCACCCCGAACATGTGCCCCGCGGCCGCGTTCATGAGCTGGATGTTGCCGGCCTCGTCCACCAGGAGGGCGCCGTCGGACATCTCGGCGAAGACCGTGCCGATCTTCTCCTTCTCGGTCTTCACCGCGGAAAAGAGCCGGGCGTTCTCGATGGCGATGGCGGTCTGCGACGCGAAGGCCTCGAAGGCCTTCAGGTCCTGCTCGGTGAAGGGGGTGTTGTTGCGCCGGTTGATGGCCTCCACCACGCCCAGGAGCCTGCCTTTGGTCATGATGGGCACGGCCAAAATCTGCCGCGTGGTGAAATCGCTCTTCTCGTCGCCCTTGCCGCTCCAGCGGGGGTCGTTGCGCGTGTCGTTCACGATCACGGCCTGTCGGTGCTCCGCCACCCAGCCGGCCAGACCCTCGCCCATCTTCAGGCGGATCTCCTTGATCTGGGCGCCGGCCTCGCCCAGGGCCACGTTGAAATACAGCTCGTTGGTCCGCTCGTCCAAAAGCAGGATGGAGGCCGTCTCCGCCTTGACCACGCGGGCGGCCAGCTCCATCACCGCCTCCAGGAGGCCCGTGGTGTCCAGCTTGGAGGACAGGATGCGGTTGGCCTGGAGCAGGAGCTCGAAATCTTCGACGCTCAGGGACGTGTCGGTGGGCGCGGTTTCCATGGGATTTTCAGGAAGGACGGAAGACGGGGGCAAAAGGGAAGCCGCGCGGCGGCGGCCCCGCCGTTTCCCTTGAAACGATCCCCCCGGAGACGCGCGATCTCTTGGACGGAAACGCCTGTTTTCCGCCCAAAGACCTCATCTTTGGGCTCATTCGGGAAGTATATCAAAACGGCGGAAGGACGGTCAACGAAAAGGGGGCCCGGACGAGGATGTGACTTTCGTCACACCCCCTTATGAAATGACGTCTTTTTCTTACATAATCCCTTTGACGTGTTCCACGCCAATGGCGTCGTGGAAGAAACAAACCATCTCAAGGGGACCATTGCCATGAAAAGAGCGTTGAAAGCGGGGATGTTTTCCCTCCTGGCCGCGGCCGTGAGTCTGACCGCGGTCTCCTGCAACAAAAAAGACGATGACAACACCACAAGCAGCGGCGGCACCACCACCTCCAGCAGCGTTTCCGCCACCGGCACCTGGATCGGCACCATCACCATCACCGTCGCGGACCCAGGCACTTGCGGCGGCAACCGCAGCAGCACCAGCACGCTCACACTGGTACTGACGGACAACAACGGCACCATCACCGGCACCTATTCCACCCCCGGCGGCTCCGGCACGATCACGGGAACCCGCCAGAGCACCCAAGTCACGCTCAACATAGACAACACCACCGCCAACACCTGCGGGGGCTCCGGCGTTTCCACTCCCACCCTCACGGGCCCGCTCACGGCCAGCACGATGTCACTCACCGCCGGCGGCACGAGTTGCGAACCCTGCACCGAGGGACAGACCAGCACCGAAACGCCCTGGACCCAATCCTCCAACGCCACAATCTTCAACAAACAATAAACGCGCCTTAAGTCTTAAGAACAAAAAAGCCTCCCTTCGCGGGGAGGCTTTTTTGCTTTTGCGCGGGAGAGGCCGGAAGGGCTAGTCGGCTGACCGGGGCAGGCAGGCGCGCAGGCGCTGCATGTTGTCCCGGTCCGCCCCGGGCGTGTCCTTGGGCGTTTCCAGGATCAGGGCCCGGTCCTTGAAGGCCGGATGGCGGAAAATGCGCCGGAACCCCTCCAGGCCCACGTGGCCCCGGCCGATGTGCTGGTGCAAATCCCGATGGCTGCCCAGCGGGGCCTTGGAATCGTTCACGTGGAAGACCTTGACGGCCTCCAGCCCCACCTCCCGGTCGAATTCCTTGAGCGCGTCGTCCACGCCGTGGTCCCGGGCCAGGTTGTACCCGGCGCCCAGGGCGTGGCAGGTGTCGAAACACACGCCCAACCGCTCCCTGTTTCGCACGCTTTCGAAAATCTTCCGAATTTCCGGGAAAAGCCCGCCGATGCGCCGACCGCCCCCGGCCACGTTCTCGATCAGCACCTGGGCCTTGCCGGGCACGGTGCCCAGGGTTTCCTCCAGGGCCGCGGACAACCGCTTCAAACCCGTGCCCAGATCCTTGTCCGGCGAAAAAGCGCCCACATGGATCACCAAATACTCCGCGCCCAGCTTCTCGCACCGCTGCAGATCGTCCGCCAGCGCCCGGATGGAACGGCGGTACAACGCCTCGTCCGACGTGCACAGGTTGGGCAGGTACGGCGAATGCACCACCACCGGCCCCATGTTCAGCTTCGCCCGTTCCTGACGGAAGGCGGTGAACTCCTCCTCCGCGTACACGCGGGTGCGCCAGCCCCGGGGGCTCTGGGTGAAAATTTGCAATGTGTCGCACCCCAGGGCGTGGGCCTCCCGCAGGGCCGCGACGAAACCGTTCCTCACGGAGCAATGAACGCCGATTTTCATAGATTTTTGTGTTGTCATTGCGAGAAGCGTAGCGACGAAGCAATCTAGCCTTGGGCTTCGTTGACACCCCCCGGCGGAAAAAGGGATAATGGACTTTCTTGCCGGGGTGGCGGAATTGGCAGACGCGCGAGACTCAAAATCTCGAGTCGCTTAGGCGGCGTAAGGGTTCAAGTCCCTTCCCCGGCACCATTTTTAAAAGTATTGATTTTTGAGTCCATTGGTTTTATAATAAGTATGGAGGCTTTGTTGGGGGCAACCCCAGCATTGCCTTTTTTTATTCCCGTTCCTGCCGTGGCCGTAAATCATCAAGAAAAAATATCCCGTAAGTGTCCCATTCTCGCAACCCCATGTCGTCCATCCTTTTTCCCCGGTACTGCATCCTCAAAATAACGTCGGCATATTGCTTAATTTCAGTACGAATTGGCTGAGTCATTCTCTGATTAAATCGCCCACCCCAGTTAAGACAGTAACCAACAATATCAGCCAACTGAACAAGCGTGGTTAGATCGCTGTGGACAAAAAATGGCTCCGGAACAATTTTTGCGCTTCTTTGAGAGCCTTTTCCAGGGTGTCGAAAATAGCTGTCCATTTGATTAAGAAGAATTCGACTCTGCGCTTTTTCCAATTCATCAAATACTATTAATCCCATTTCATCATTCCCAATATCTTCCAAATAGTAAAAAAACCGCTCGAAAAGGTACGAGTAATCCTTCCGAAGCACAGAACTACCTTCCAATCGTGGAGCATTCTTGTCAACAACAGCCGCAAAGGTTTTTATTCTATAAGCAGCGGACAAATCTAATAATTTAACTACAAACTAAAGAACCGATTGACCGTACGCCGTGTATTCTTCTGTTGAACGAGATTCCAGTGGCCCACCATTGTGTTCGCTCCACCCTTTCTCCAAAAATGTTTTGGCCAATTGTTGTCTCTGAAATTTATCTATGGGTGGCCCTTGACGTGCCAAACGAAACGCTTTGTTTTTAAGTAACTTTCCACCCTTCAACTCTATACCAACAGAAGACAAGACCATGCCAAAATACTCGAGTTCAAGTTTTCGAACGGCTTGAATGAAATTCCAAAGATCTCGTTCGTTGATAGCCACGCCAGCCAAAACCTCATAAGGGGCAAACCCTCTGTCGTGACCACTTTCATCAATGAAGAAGAGCATATATCAACTCTCTATTTGAGATTCACTAATTTTTTCTCCCCGTGGGGCCGTCATGAGAGGAGGCGTTTTTGGGGAGACGGAGGCGAC
>CAZAEL010000059.1:0-12372 GCA_964484135.1 uncultured Elusimicrobia bacterium | reverse complement strand
ACATGGCCTTTGATTATATCACTTTGGCGCGGACCGCGGCGCGGGCCCAGTCCGCCAGTTGGGGCCGGCTTTCCAGGACCTCGGGCGGCACCTCATAGTGGCTTTTGAGGACCTGCCGGGGGCCCGGCCGGAAAGGCGCCATGCCCCGTTCCTCGAACAGGGGCCGGGTGCGGTCGTCGGTCTTGAAGTAGAGGCGGCCCTTGTGGATGATGCCGAAAAAGACGTTCCCCCGGTAAAGCCCGTGTCCGCCGAACATGGCCCGGCAGCGCACCGCGCCGTCGGCGCTCAACTGGTCAAGCACGAACGTCCGGAAGGAATCGTCCTTCACGGCATGAAGCCGGGGTCGTTGATCTCGCGGGCCACCAGGCAGCGGTAATCGTGCCGGAGGAGGGGCGCCCAGGCCCCCACCTGTCCCGTCCCGATGGCGTGGACCCGGCCCTGTTCGTTGATGATTTTGGTCACGGGCATGACCTCCAGCGTGGTGCCCGTCAGGAACACCTCCTGGGCGGAGAGCAGGTCGCGGGGCCGGTACCGCCCCTCCGCCACGGTCAGGCGGCGGATCTTGGCCAGCTCGATCACCGCGGCCCGGGTCACGCCGTTGAGCAGGCCGCAGTCCAGGGACGGCGTCTTCAGGACCTCGCCGGAAATGAAAAAGACGTTCGAGCTGCTCCCCTCGGTCAGGTGGCCCTCCGTGTTCAGGAGGATCCCCTCGTAGGATTTCTTTTCGCGGGCTTCCCAGTAGGCGAGGGCGTTGTTCAGGTTGTTGGTGGTTTTGAAAAAAGGGTCCAGCGCGCTCTTGGGGTTGCGGCGGACGCGGACGATGGACGCGGTGACGCCTTCCTTGTAGCAATAGGGCGGATGGCCCTGGGTGGCCCAGGCCGCGATGACGAAAGTCGGGCGTGTGCAGGGTTCCGGGTCGTACCCGCGGGGGCCGGGCCCCCGCGTCAGGGTCCAGCGCACCACCGCCTCCCGCAGGCCGTTGGCGCGGAGGGTTTTTTCCACGGCGGCGCGGACCTGGGGCCGGGCGTAGGGGATGTTCAGCCGCAGGCCCCGGGCCGACGATTCCAGGCGCTGGAAGTGCTGGTCGAAGTGGAACATGCGGCCCCCGTACACCCGCAGGGTTTCATACACCCCGTCGCCGTGCAGGAACCCGCGGTCGAAGGCGGATATGGCGGGCCGCGCGCCCGGCAGGAGGCGGCCGTTCACCCAGACTTTTTTCGGGAAAGAGATCATGGGGCCACGCTTTCCCGGGGCCGGGCGCCGAAACCGCGGCGCGCGCCGGGGAGCCTCCGGAAAGGTCTGCCCAGGCGGGGGCGTTCGGGGCCCCCGGCCGCGGACGCCATGCGGCGATACGCGGCCAGCAGGGCCCGGGCCTTGTGCAGCGTTTCTTCGTGCTCTTTTTCCGGCAGGGAGTCCGCCACGATGCCCGCGCCCACCCGCAGGATCAGCCGCCCGCCCGCGATGAGGGCGGTGCGGATGAGGATGTTGAGGTCCATGTCCCCGGAGGGCGACACCCAGCCGGCGCTGCCGTAGAAGGGGCCGCGGGGTTCTTTTTCCAGGGCGTTGAGGATCTCCATGCAGCGGATCTTGGGACAGCCCGTGATGGTGCCGCCCGGGAACAGCGCCCGCACCGCGTCGAAGCCGTCCCGCCCCTTTTGCAGCCGCCCCTCCACCTGGGAAACGATGTGGATCACGTGGGAATATTTTTCCAGGGACATCCGTTCCGTCACCCGCACGGTGCCGGGGCGGCAGACCCGGCCGAGGTCGTTCCGTTCCAGGTCCACCAGCATGATGTGTTCCGCCCGTTCCTTGGGGTTGAGCAGAAGCTCGCCGGACAGCGCCCTGTCCGCGGCGTCGGAGTCTCCCCGGGGCCGGGTGCCGGCGATGGGCCGCGTCTCCACCCGGTCGCCGCGCACCCGCAGCAGAAGTTCGGGCGAACAGCCGGCCAGGGAAAAGCCGGGGAAATCCAGGAGGGTCCCGTACGGCGAAGGGTTGAGGCGGCGCAGGGCCGCGAAGAAATCCGCGGGATCGGCGCGGCGCGGCCAGGGGAAATCCAGGCGGTGGCTCAGGTTGGCCTGGTAGACATCGCCCGCCGCGATGTACCGCCGGATGCGGCGCACCCCGGCCTCGTACGCCGAACGGTTGGCCTCAAGCGTTTCTTCTCGCGGCGGGGAAAAAGGGAGGGGAGGCGGAAAGGCGCCGCGGGAGGGCAGGTTTTTCAGCCGGTCTTCCCACCGGGTCCAGTCGCGGCTGGCCGGCGTCCCTTCCCCGCCGGATTGGCGGATGAGGGCCAGGCCGCCGTCCCGGTCCATCACCGCCCAAAACGCCGGCAACACCCAGAGGAAATCCGGCACGCCCCGGAGCGCGTTCCCGCGGGAAGCCGTCGCCGGCCCCATGGCCGGGTCGAAGTAGCGGGCGCATTCGTATCCCCAGTATCCCACCGCGCCCCCCGGAAAGGCGCCGGGGGATTTGTCGGAGGAAACGTCCCCCAGCAGGTCTTTGAGGACGACGGCCGGGTCCGTGAAGGAAAATCGTTCCGAGGGGCGGCCGGGCCTGAGGATTTCCCCGCGGCCGTTTTTTCCGCGGAAGGCCCAGAGGGGCCCGCCCCAGGCCAGGTACGTGAACCGGCCGGACCGGAAACCGGGGCCGCTGTCCAGCCAGAACCGCCAGGGCGAGCCGGCGGCTTTCCACAGGGCCAGCGGGTCAGGCCGCAGACCGGGAAATTCCCGTTTCTCCGCCCGATACCGCGGCCGTCCTGTTTTGAAAAAAGACAAGCCCATCATTTCCCTCGCACGCCGCTTCCGCGGCTCAATCCGTCAACGGGACCCTTCCAGCAGCCGCCGCACGCGCCGGACCTGTTCGGACTCCAGCAGGGGGTCCAGCCGTCCCCAGAGATCCGGCGGGTTGAGGCCCAGGCGTTTTTGCGTGACGCGCAGCAGATAGGGGGCGAAGGCGGACCGCCGGACCAAGTCCCGCAGGGCGGGCCGTTCTTCCATCAAAAGAGGGACCAGCGCGACCGTGGCCAGGGCCAGGCACAACCCCATGCCCAGGAGCGCGCCCAGGAATTTGTCGATGAGCCCCAGGAAGAAAGCCTGGAGGAGATGGCTCAACACGATGCCCGCCGCCACCAGGGCCGCGGCCGTGGCGCAGAACACCAGCAGGTACGCGGAAGAGGGCGACATCTCGATCGCGGACAACACGGCCAGGTGGAAGCGGGACGCCGCCCAGCTTCCCGCGAACCCGGCCAGGATGTTGAAGAACGCGGACACCGCGCCGATCCGCATGCCCAGGAACGCCCCGGCCAGGGCCAGGATCAGGAGGCCGATGTCCAGCCCCGACATGGGCGTCCCCTAAAGGTCCCCGAACAGGGAGTGGCTCAGGAAGCCCGAGGGGATTTTCGGATAAAAATAGGTGGACTTGGGCGGCATGACGCGGCCGGACACGGACACGTCGATGACCTCCTGCACGGTGTTGGGCGGCAGAAGGAAGGCCCAGCCCTTTTCGCGGCGCGCCCATTGCACCGCCTCCTCGGGCCGGCGCGTGAAAAAGAAATCCTCCTTGCCCAGACCGTCCAACGGGCCGGCGTGGAGGCAGGCCACGGCCAGCTTTTCGTGGGGCGTGCCGCGCAGGGCGGATGGAACGGCCTTGAACTCGTACCGGAAGAAGCGGCCCCGGTAAAAAACGCCGACGGCCCGACCGCCGGCGCGTCCCCGGATGAGCGGCGTCAAGGCCTTCAGGCCGGGCAGGGGCTTGAGTCTTCCCCAGGCCTCCAGGCGCACGAACCGTTGCTTGTCCAGGCTCACGGCCCGGTGTGTGGGCAGGATCTCCAGCCCCGGATCGTCCGACGGAGAAAAATAGGTCATGACGTGGTCGCAGGCCGGCCCCGCGCCCCGTTGGCGGCGCGCCCAGGCGCCGTACGCCCGGGAGGTTTCGTACCGGTGGTGGCCGTCCGCGATGACGACGGGGGACCGCTTGAGGATGCGGACCAGGGCCGCGACAACGGCCGCGTCCGTGATCCGCCAGAGGCGGTGGCGCACGCCGGCCCGGCCCGCGAGTTCGATCCAGGGCCTTCCGCGCGCCATTTTTTTCAGCAGGGTTCCGGCCCGGCCCGACCGGTCGTCGAACAGGCATTGAATGGGGCTGGTCTGGGCTTTTAGGGCCTTGAAAAGTTTCAGCCGGTCTGCCTTGGGCGTGGGCAGGGTCTTTTCATGCGGGTACACCCCCTTGCCCCAGGGGACCAGGCGGAGCGCGGCGAAGAAGCCGCGGCGCGACAAGCGTCGGCCCGTCATGGGCGAGGCGAAGGACGCCTCGTACAGGTACAGCGCCGGGACCGGGTCCCGCTCCAGGACCCCGCTGCCCCGCCATTCGCGCCACAGCCGGGCGGCCCGGGCGTATTTGTCCGACGGGTTTCCCGGCGGCAGCTCCAGACGCACGAAGTTGCGGGGGTGCCGCCGGAGCAGTTCTTTCTGCTCTTGCGGGGGGATGACGTCGTAGGGCGGGCACACCAGACGGCCCAGGCCGGAAATCAGGCTATCGGCGTAATGGACGGCGCGGAAAGGCTTGATGTCTGCCATGAAAATCCTTTCTTTGAAAGGGCAGCTTCATCCCCTTGTTTTTTTCCAAGGCTTTTTGATACACCCACGCGGCCAGGGCGATGTCCTGCACGGCCAGGCCCGTGGAATCGAAAATCGTGATGTCCTGGGGAGAGAGACGTCCCTTCTTGTTGCCGGCCAGGACATCGCCCAGGTCACCGACCACGTGTTCCGGCTTGATGCCGCCCGTGGACAAAGGCACGTTGACCTCGCCGGAATGGAAAGCCTGCTCCGCCCGGTCCACCACCACGCGGGCCTTCTGCAACACCGCGGTCTCCAGCTCCTGCTTTCCCGGCGCGTCCGCGCCGATGGCGTTGATGTGGGTGCCGGGCCTGACCCAGGCCGCCTTCACCACCGGTTTGCGGGAAGGCGTGGTGGTCACCAGGATGTCGGCCTCGCAGGCCTGGGCGATTTCGCAGGGTTTGAACGCCGGTCCTCCCGCGCCGTGTTTTTTGCAGAAGGCCTCGGCTTCCTGCAGGGTCTGCCCGGCCACGCGCACTTCCTTGACGGCGAAAGAGGCCTGCAACGCCTGAAGCTGGGTCAGGGACTGGCGGCCGCAGCCGATGAGCCCCACCACGGAGGATTCGGGCCGGGCCAGACAGCGGGCCGCCACGCCGCCGGCCGCGCCGGTGCGCAGGTCCGTGAGCCGGCCCCCGGCCATGAGCGCCAGGGGCAGGCCCGTTTCCGGATCGTTCAGGATGACCACCGCGCAGACCGTGGGCAGGCCCTTGGCCGGGTTGCCTGGGTGGGAGTTCACCACCTTGACGCCGGCGAAGGGCTTTTGTCCGTCGCCGGTCCGGCGCAGGTACCCGGGCATGGCCCGCAGGTCGCCGTTGAATTCCTTGAAATCCAGGTACATCTTGGGCGGCATCTGGGCCCGGCCCTGGGCCAAGTCCCGGAAAGCCTGGTCCACCAAAGGCAGGGCGTCCTTCACCGTGGCCAGGGAGGCCACGTCTTCTTCCGATAACCAGAGTATGTTCATGCGAGGGGAGAGTTCATCCTCCTTTCACAATGTCCGAAAAACGCGGTCCACGGCAGACAATGTTTTTTCAATGTCTTTCGGCCCGTGCGCCGCGGACAGGAAGGCCGCCTCCCATTGGGCCGGCGGGAAATAGACCCCGCGCTTGAGCAAACCGTGGAAGAAGCGGCCGTACCGTTTGGCGTCGGCCTTGAGCGCCGAGGCGTAGTCCGTGACCGGGCCGTTGGCGAAGAACACCGTGAGCAGGGACCCCAGCTGGTTGACGGTGACGGTTTGCCCGTGCCGCCGGGCCAGGGACCGGACCCCCCGGGCCAACTCTTGGGCCAGGGCTTCCATGCGCGCGTAGGGCCGCGCCTTTTTGAGCGCCTCCAACAGCGCGGCGCCCGCGGCCATGGCCACGGGGTTGCCCGACAGGGTCCCGGCTTGGTACACCGGGCCCAGGGGCGAAAGCTTTTCCATGATCCGCCGGCGTCCGCCGAAGGCGCCCACCGGGAACCCGCCGCCCAAAATCTTGCCGAGGCAGGTCAGGTCCGGACGAATCTTGAACCGTTCCTGGGCTCCGCCCCAGGCCAGGCGGAAGCCGGAGATGACTTCGTCGAAGATCAGGACGGTCCCGTGTTTTTCCGTGAGGGACCTCAGCTCGCCCAGGAACTCCGGCGTTCCCGGCACCAGCCCCATGTTCCCGGCCACGGGTTCCACGATGACCGCGGCCAGCTTCCTCCCGTGTTTTTGAAAGGCCCTGCGCAGGGCCGGCGCGTCGTTGTACGGCAGCACCAGCGTCAGACGGGCGGTTTCTTTCGGCACTCCGCCGGAGGACGGATGGCCGAAGGTCAGGGCCCCGCTGCCCGCCGCCACCAGAAGCCCGTCCGCGTGGCCGTGGTACCCGCCCGCGAATTTGGCGATGAGGGGCCGGTCCGTGTGCCCGCGGGCCAGGCGCAGGGCCGACATGCAGGCCTCGGTGCCGGAGCTCACGAACCGCATGCGTTCCAGGGAGGGGAAGGCCTCCCGCACCAGCGCGGCCAGCCGCACTTCCGACGGGGTGGGCGCGCCGAAGGTGCTGCCCTTGGCCAGGGCCGCCTGGGCCGCGCGCCGGACGCCGGGCGGGTTGTGCCCCAGGATCAGCGGCCCCCAGGAGCCGAGGTAGTCTATGTACGCCTTGCCGTCCACGTCCCACATGGCGGCGCCCCGGCCCCGCTCGATGAAGACGGGCTCCCCGCCCACGGCGCGGAAGGCCCGCACCGGCGAGTTCACGCCGCCCACCAGGAGCTTTTGGGCGCGCCGGAACAGCTGTTGGGAGCGTGTCATGGTGTCCTCCGGACGAGGTGTATGAGCAAAGTCATTGTTTCTTCGCGGGGCCCGGCGCCGCCGGCACATAGACCGTGGTTTCCGACGGCAAGTCCTCGGGCTTCACCTGAAAGTCGGGGCCGGGCAGCCTCTTGACGTTCCGGAACAATTTCAAAAAAGGGTCCACCGGGTCGAACTCGAAGAAACGCACGCGCTCGTTGCCGTAATGCATGGGGACCACGATCCGCGGGTTGAGCTGTTTCGCCAGGGCCGCGGCGCCTTCGGCGTCCACGGTGGTCTTGCCGCCCACGGGCACGAAGAGAACGTCCACCGGCCCCAGCGCCCGTTTTTGGTCTTCGGTCAGCTCCGTCTGGCCCACGTCGCCCAGGTGGGCCAGACGCACCCCGCCCATCTCCCAGGCGTAGAAGCGCGTGGTGCCGTGCCGCCGGCCCGCCTGATCGTCGTGAAAGCCCAGCACGCCCGTGACCTCCACCCCGGCCACGGTGTGCACGCCCGTGCTGTTGACCAGCTCGTACGCCACGGCCCGGCGCAGGTGGTCATGGTCGAAATGTTCGTGGGTCACCAGGGCCGCGTCGGGCGCGGCCCAGACCGGCTCGTACCCCACGGTCTCGTCAAAGGGGTCTATGAGAAAGGTGCGCTCCGTGCTGTCCCGGAAGAGGAAACAGGAGTGGCCCCGCCAGTCCGCCTGCACGCCCCAGGACGGGTCTCCGGGGCCCTTGACCAGGGGCCGGCGGAAACACCCGGCCAGGGCCGCCGACAGGCCGAGAAAGATCCAAAAAGATTTTTTCAAACGCGGCCGGGGCGAAGCGGGGTCAGGACAGGCTTTTCGCCGCGTCCATGGCGTGGTAGGAAAGGATCAAATCCGCGCCGGCCCGCCGGATGGACGTCAGCACCTCCAGCGCCGCCGCGGTTTCGTCCAGCCAGCCCCGTCCCGCCGCGGCCTTGACCATGGAATATTCTCCCGACACGTTGTACGCGGCCACCGGCACGTCGAAACGGTCCCGCACCCGGCGGATCACGTCCAGGTAAGAGAGCGCGGGCTTGACCATGACCATGTCCGCCCCCTCCCGGATGTCCAGCGCCACCTCCCGCAGGGCCTCCCGCCCGTTGGCCGGGTCCATCTGGTAGCTTTTCCGGTCCCCGAACCTGGGGGCGGAGCCGGCCGCGTCTCGGAAGGGGCCGTAAAAAGCGGAGGAGTATTTGGCCGCGTACGCCAAAATCAGGGTGGAGGTCCGGCCCTCCTCGTCCAGGGCCCGGCGGATGGCGCCCACGGCCCCGTCCATCATGCCGGAAGGCGCCACCACGTCCGCGCCGGCGCGCGCCTGGGCCGCGGCGGTCCGCGCCAGGAGCTCCAGGGTGGCGTCGTTGTCTATGGAGAAGCCGTGAGTCGGGTTGCGTGACACGTGCCGCGTGACGCGTGACACGGGTTTTAACACGCCGCAATGGCCGTGGTCCGTGTACTCGCAGAGGCACAGGTCCGTGATCACCACCAGGTCCGGCACGGCCTGCTTCAGGGCGCGGACGGCCGTCTGCACGATGCCGTCGTCCGCGTACGCCTCGGACCCCTGGGCGTCCTTTTTGGGGGGGATGCCGAACAGGATCACGGCCGGGATGCCCAGCCGTTTCGCGGCCCGGGCCTCCTTCACCACATGGTCCACGGACAGCTGGAACACCCCCGGCATGGACCCCACGGGACGTTTCTGGTTCCGTCCGGGCCGCACGAAAAAGGGCTGGATCAGGTTGGCGGGGGAGAGCGCGGTTTCCCGCACCATCCGCCGGAGAAGGGGCGACTGCCGCAAACGGCGCAGGCGCGTGGCGGGGAAAGCGCCCCGCGTGTCGGGCGTCGTCATTTTTCCAGCACCAGGATCTGTCCTTTCAGGTGGGCGGGGTGCAGGTGGCAGTTGGTCTCGAACAGCCCGGCCTTGGACGCGATGAACTCCACGGTCAGGGGCTTTTCCCGCGACACGTCGGCCTTCACGCCGAACTCCGGGATGCTGAACCCGTGCACGTTGGGGTCGTCCTGCACGTTGTTGAAAAGGGTCAGGCGGACTTTCTCGCCCTTTTTCACGATGAGGGGGTTGGGCAGCCACATGATCTTGCCCTGATACTTGATGTTGATGAGGGAAATCTCCCGGTCCGCGGCCTTGTCTTCGGCCGCGCGCGCGGGCGCGAACAGGGACAGGGCCAGAACAACGGCCGCGCCGAGAAGAGACGAACGTTTGAAAGAAGACGTCATGGCAGAACCTCCCTTGTTTTGAAGAAACCCCTTAACCGGGATTTCGGATAAATGGAGGGGCCTGTATTTTACCAAAACCGAAGGGGGCTAGGCGCCGGAACGCAGGACCGCGGCCATGGCCCGGTGCAAATGGCCGTTGCTGCACAGGGTCTGGCTCGTGTCGGCCAGCGAATAGGGCCGCCCCCGGAAATCCGTCACCTTTCCGCCCGCCTCCTCCACCAAAAGCCAGCCCGCGGCCGCGTCCCAGGGATTGATCTTGAACTCCCAGTACCCGTCGAACCGCCCGCAGGCCACGTACGCCATGTCCAGGGCCGCGGCGCCGAACCGCCGGAGGCCCTGGGTCCTGCGCATGAACCGCTCATAAAAGGACAGGTAGAACCGGGCTCTTTTCTGCCGGTCGTAGGGGAAGCCCGTCACCAGGAGGCTCTCGATCAGCCGTTTTTTTCTGGACACGCGGATGGGCCGGCCGTTCAAGGCGGCGCCCCGCCCGCGCACGGCCAAAAAAAGCTCGTCTTTGAAAGGGTCGAACACCCCGCCCACCAGGACGCGGCCTTCTTTTTCCAGGCCGATGGACACGCAGGCGTGGGGCACGCCGTGGGCGTAGTTCACGGTGCCGTCCAAAGGGTCGATGATCCAGCGATAGGGGGAAGAGGTGCGGCGGGGCTTGGATTCCTCGGTCAGGAACCCGTGCGCGGGAAAATATTTTTTCAAAGTCCGCTGGATCAGCCGGTCCGCGGCGTGGTCCGCGGTGGTGACCGGGTTCACCGGGCCCTTCAAGGACACCCGCGCCCGGCCGAAATGGCGTTGCAGCACGGTCCCGGCCAGGCGCAGGGCGCGCACCAGGGCGCGGGTGAGGTTCGTCGTGGAAGGGGAGGGGCCTTCTTTTGGCATAAATTGACGGTTTATCGCATAAATTCCCTCTCCCGCAGGCGGGAGAGGGTGTCCGAAGGACAGGTGAGGGGACAAACAGGTCGGTTTTTCATTTATGAGACGAGCCTTGAAATTTTTTGGGATGTCCCAAGCTTTTTTCAATCGCCTCGGCCAAGTCCTCCACCGTGGACCGTTTGGCCGCGATGATGGGCCGCACGCCGTAGCTTTTCAAGGTTTGGGACGTTACGGGGCCGATGGACGCGGCCAGGGTCTTTTTGAAAACGGCCTTCCGCTGGGCCGGGGTCAGGGCCTTCATGAGGGAATGGGCCGTGGAGGACGACGTAAAGGTCACGCAGTCCACCTCCCCGGCCAGCAGGGCCTTTCTCACGGACGGGTCAAGCCGGGCGGGCACGGTGCGGTACAAGGGCCACACATCCACCCGCGCGCCCCTGGCTTTCAATCCTTCGGCCAGCGTGTCCCGGCCCTCCGCGGCCCGGGGGAACAGGAAATTCTTGCCCCCCGCCTCGCCCAAGAGCTCCAGCAAAGATTCGGCCACGAACTCCTTGGCCATGCCGCGCACCGGCACCCCGCCCTCCACCAGGACTTGGGCGGTCTTGGGGCCCACCGCGTACGCGAAGGTCTTGGGCGGCCAGGGCCGGGCGTTCCACAGCTTCAAAAAAATCTCCGCCGCGTTCGCGCTGGTGAACAGCACCCCGTCGTAGTCGAAGAGGTCCCTCAAAAACCGCCTCCCCAACGGCGAAAGGGGCAAGGGCTTGATCTCGATGGCCGGGCTTTCCAGCACCCGCGCGCCCCTTTCCTCCAAAAGACGCGTCAGGGCGGACGCCTGCGTCTGGGCCCGGGTGACCATCACGGTCTTGTTGAAAAGCGGCAGACGCTCGAACCAATTCAGCTTGGGGCGCAGGCCCACCACGGACCCCAAGACGATCACGCCCGGCGCGCCCAGCCGGGCCTGCCGCACGCGGGCCGCGATGTCGCCCAGGGTCCCGGTCACGGTCTTTTGCGACGGAAAAGTGCCCCACTGGGTCACGCAGGCCGGGGTGTCCACGGGCCAGCCCGCCTCCCGCAAACGGTCAACGATGTCCGGCAGTTGCTTCACGCCCATGAGCACCACCAGGGTGTTTTCCGGCGAGAGCTTGTCCCACTCCACCTTGGGCGGCCGGCGCTGGGCCTGTTCTTTCCGCGTTTCGCGCAGATAGGGGTTTTGGATGCCCGCATGGCCCGTCACCACGGTCACGGTGGAGGTATACCCCCGGTGCGTCAAAGGGATGCCGGCAAAGGACGGCACCGCGTTCACGCTGGACACCCCCGGCACCACCTCGAAAGGGACCTTGTGCGCGGCCAGGTGTTCGGCCTCTTCCCCGCCCCGGCCGAAAAAGTACGGGTCCCCGCCCTTCAAGCGCACCACAACCTTGCCTTGCCGGGCCAGCTGCACCAGCAAACGGTTGATGGCCGGCTGTTTCATGAGGATGCGGCCGTGGCCCCGCTTGCCCGCGTGGATCACGCGCGCGGTCTTGGGGCAATACTCCAGCACGCGCCGGTCCACCAGCGCGTCCGTGACCACCGCGTCGGCCCGCTTCAGGCACTCGGCCCCGCGCAGGGTCAACAGGTCCGGCCGCCCGGGCCCCGCGCCGACCAGATAGACGAAGCCTTTTTTCATGGAAGCGCCCCTCGTTTGGGCGCGGATTCAGGCTGGAAAGGGCTCACGATAGGATGTATCATGGAAGGGTTTCCTGGGGTGGATTTTGCCGCCGCGCTCCGAGGGAAAACTTTAGCAAAATGCCGCCCAAAAAGACAGCAGGGGTCTATTAAGCCAGGATGAATAGAGGCACATTTGCAGTCTAATACATGTTAGGTGGCAACTATGGAGAATTCTCTCTACTACACGTTCAGTACTATTGCTCAAACCGCGATAGCAGGAATCGCACTGGTTGGGGCATTTATCCTCTATTATTTGCAGAAAATTGATAAGGATGTGGACGAGCTATGCCAGGCTCTTGTTACAGTTTATGGAGCAAATATTCCAGATGGCAACCCATTCATAAGTAAATTAAAGGATTTTCTCTTCAAGAGAAAATATTCTGAGCTTTTAAGTGAAACAGTTGGTAAAGACCCGGAGGCAGTCTCGGGGGGCAAGGAACGCGTTGCTATCCTTCGCCCAAAAATTATTGAATTGCTCGAAAGGCGTGGGATAATTCTTGCGAACTTCCGTTGCGCTTCGTTCCTAAACGTCTTATCTATCGGGGTCTCGGTTTGCGCGTTACCTTTTGTGACATTTATTTCGCGCCATCCTTTCGTAATGTGGGGTCTTGTGGCTGGCGCGGTTATTAGTTTTATTGTGTCATTAATAAAAATTTCTTCGGTAGTCTCGA
>CAZAEL010000058.1:0-12888 GCA_964484135.1 uncultured Elusimicrobia bacterium | reverse complement strand
GGATTCAGTCAAGCGGTATTTTGGAGACCAGTGGGGCCGGGTCAAAGGGGCCGGGCACGTCCAGCCAGCGGATGCGGGGGTTGGCGCGGAACCAGGTCATCTGCCGTTTGGCGTATAAACGGGTTTCGCGGATGAATTGTTCTTCCCATTCCTGGCGGGAGAGGCGGCCCTGGAGATGTTCCACGGCGGAGCGGTACCCCAGGCTCTGCAGGGCCGGGGCGTCCGCCGGAATCCCCTCTTTGAGGAGAGCGCTGGTTTCTTCCAGAAATCCTTCCCGGATCATGCGACGGCACCTTTCTTGCAGATGTTTTTCCAGGACCTCTTTGGGCCAGCGCAGGCCGATCCAGAGGAAGGCGCGGGGCGAGGGTTTGGTGCTTTCCTTTTGCCATTGGGAAAGAGGCTGTCCGGTCAGGCGGTACACCTCCAGGGCGCGGATGAGGCGGGCGATGTTGTTGGGAGGGATGGCCTGGGCCGCAATCGGGTCCACGCGCGCCAGTTCTTCATGAAGTGACTTTCGGCCGTCCTTCTCGGCTTTTTCCAAGAGGGCTTTTCTGAGGGCCGGGTCCCGGGGCGGCAGGGGGGCCAGCCCGTCCACCAGGGCGCGGAGGTACAGGCCCGTGCCGCCCACAATGATCCAGGGCCGGGACAGGTTCAATAACGCCTCCGCCTCTTTGGCGAACCGCCCCGCGCTGTAGGTGTCCGTGGGCTCCAGAAAATCCACCAAATGATGGGGGACGCCTTCCACGGCGTAGTACCGGCCCAGGGGGTGATTGTCGTCTTTCACCCAGCGGCCCGCGGGTTTGGCCGTGCCGATGGAGAGGTGACGGTAGATTTGGCGGGAATCGGCGGAGATCACCTTCGCCTTGTTTTGCCGGGCCAGCGCCAGGGCCAGGGCGGTCTTGCCCGTGCCCGTGGCGCCGACGATGATGGGAACCGGTGGGGGCGGCAAAAGGACTCAGCGGCTCATTTGGCCCCGGCGCCGGACGATCAGGGGCTGGTCCGCGGACAGGCGCACGTTGCGGACCGCGCCGTCCGTGGCCTCGAACCAGAGCACGGCGCCGCCCGCGCCCGGGGTGACGGCCACCAGCCGGCCGTATTCCGCCGGCACCTGCACCGAGGCGCGGCGCTGGGTCAGGCGTTGTCCGCCGTCAAAGGACAGGGTTTCTTCATGGGCCGAGGAATCCACCAGCGCGCCGTCGGAAAATTGGGCGGCGGGCAGGGACGGGACGGACAAAGACAGGGCCAGGGCCAGGACGAACCGTTTGGCGTTCAAAGACATGGGGACCTCCTTGAGTGTGGGGGTGTGGTGAAAAAAAAGCCGGAAGCGCGGGGCGTCAGGTCCGCCGGAAGCGTTTGGCCAGCTCTTCCGGCGACAGGCGCAGGAAGGTGGGGCGGCCGTGGGGGCAGGACCAGGGCATGCGGCAGGCCTGCAGCTCCGTCAGGACCTTGGCCATTTCGGGGGTTTTCAAAAGGTCGCCGGCCTTGACCGAGCCCCGGCAGGCGGCGCGGACCAGGATGGCGTCCCATTGGCGTGGGATGGTTTCCTGCGCCAGGTCCTCGGCCAGCCCTTCCAGGAGTTCCCGCACGCGGGGAGAGTCCCCCAGGGCGCCGGGCACGGCCTTGACGCGATAGGATTGGGGGCCGAAGGGCTCCAGCTCATAGCCCAGCCGGCCCAGGTTTTCCAAATGGTCCTTGATCACGGCCGCGATTTGAAGGGAGGGCTCCCACACCCAGGGGAGCAGGAGGGTCTGGCGGTGGGGTGTCTCGTTTTTGGCCGCCTCGGACAGTTTTTCGTACAGGACCCGCTCCGCGGCCGCGTGCTGGTCGAAGATGAAAAACTGGTCGTTCAGCCGGGCCAGGATGTAGGTGCCGTCCAACTGCATCAATGGTTCCGGTTTTGATTCTTTAAAAACGTTTATATGTAAATCTTTTTCCGTGTTTTCTAAACCGAATTCTTCTTTTTCTTTCCCTTTTCCCCAAAGGGAATCCTGCGCCGGAACAGCCGGGGCCGGGGGGGCCTGGACCGCGTACGCGGCCCGGCTTTCGGCCCAAGAAGGCGTTCCTTTCCCCCCTGAATAGCCGAAGGAAGGGGCCCGGCCCGGGGTGGCGTCCGAGGCCGAGGGGCCTCCCCCCCGGGGCAGGGCCGAGGGCATGTCCGCGGGCCCGGACAGGGCCGTCTGAAGGGAGCGGATCAGGAACCCGTGGACCTCTTCCTCATGGGAAAACCGCACCTCCCGCTTGGCCGGGTGCACGTTCACGTCCACCAGGGCCGGGTCCACCTCCAAAAAGAGCGCGGCCAGGGGATGGCGCCCCACCAGCAGGCTGCCCCGGTACGCTTCGTACAGCCCGTGGGTGAGGCGGCGGCTCGTCACGGCGCGCCGGTTGACGAAGAACCGCTGGTACCGGCCGCTGCCCTGGTGGGAATGGACGTCCGAGATCCACCCCCAGAGCGTGAGGAACCGGCCCGTTTGCCGGACTTTTTTCAGGGCGCCCAGCCGGCCCTTGCCCCAGAGGGCCTCCAGCCGTTCCCGCAGGGCCTCCTCCGGCGGGGCGTCCTTGCGCGCGGCGGGCAGGGACAGGATCTCCTTGCCCTCGGCGAACACCTGGAAACGGACGTGCAGGGCGGCGAGGGCGGTGTCTTCGACGGTGCGGAGCAGGAGCCCCCGCTCGGTGGCGTCGGATTTGAGGAACTTGTGACGGGCGGGCGTGCTGAAAAACAGGTCCTCCACCGCCACGGTGGTGCCGGGCGGGGCGCCGGCCGGGCCTTCGCGCCGTTTCTTCCCCCCCTCTTCCTCCACGGACCAGCCTTCGCGGGCCTGGGCCGTCCGCGTCACCAGCCGGAACCGGGACACGGCCGCGATGGAGGGCAGGGCCTCCCCCCGGAAGCCGAAGGTGTCCAGCTTCTCCAAATCCTCCCAGGAGCCGATCTTGGAGGTGGCGTGGCGCTCCAAGGCCAGGGGCACGTCCTCGGGCGCCATGCCGCGGCCGTCGTCCGTGACGCGGATCTTCTTGCGGCCCGCGCCCTCCCACTCCACGGTGACGGAGCGGGCGCCCGCGTCCAGGGCGTTTTCCAGGAGTTCCTTGAGCACGGAGGCCGGGCGTTCGACCACCTCGCCGGCGGCGATGCGGCGGATGACCTCTTCGGAAAGTTTACGGATGGGCATTGTCAAAGTGGAAGGCGCGAGGCGGGAAATGAGAAGTTGAAAGAGACAAAGGCGTTAAAAGTGGGAAGCGCGAAGTGAAAATCCAAAAAACGACCCCCATTTTCGTTCTCTTTTTGTCGCTTCTCACCTCACACTTCTAACTTCTCACGCCTCAGTGTTTGAGCTTGACGGGTTTGTGGCAGAGGGGCCAGTACGCGCAGGCGCGGAAACAGACGTCCTTGATCCCAAAGGCGATCTTGAGCTCGCAATCCTGGAACGCTTCGGCCATGTGGTTGATGCGCTTGACGATGTCGTGGGAGAGGTGGTTGAACTGGACGCCGATGGCCGTGGTGTCGCCCTTGGGAGAGGTCCACTTGACGTGCCCCTGGAGCTCCAGGCCCTCCAGACCGGGCAGGTTCAGGACCATCTTCAAACGGGTGTCGCCGGACACGTGGGCGAAGACCAACAGCGACATGCCCCCGGCCGACAGGTTGGTGAGCACCGCGGGCAGGTCGCGGGAAGGGCCGCCCTTCGGGGGAGGCGCGCCCTTCTCGGCGGGCGGCGCGTCCATGAGGATCAGGTCCACGGGCTCGGCCAGGTCCTTGATCAGCGGGAAACGGTGGTGGGAGCGGCGCTCCGGACCGCCGTTGCCGTGGCGCGACGAATGATGCGAAACGTGTTCGGTCATCCGGTGAATATCCCCCTTTTCCCAGCGCGGTACGTGAGAGAATTATCCTTTATTTGGTTCCGTTTTTCCAGAAGATTCCGGATGTCTCAGTTCTTCGACGAAACGGTGCAGGCGCTGCAGCGCCTCCAGCGGCGTCAGGGCGTCGGGGTCCAGGCCTTTGATCTCTTCCAGGACGGGATGGGAGGAAAAGAGGTCCAGCTGGGGGCTTTTTTCCTCGGCCGCGGACGGGCCCCTTTTCGCCCGGGAGAGGGAGGCCCCCTCTTCCAGGGACTTGAGCACGGTCCGGGCGCGCGCCACGCAGTCGCGCGGCAGGCCCGCCATCTGGGCCACGTGCACGCCGAAGCTCCGCTCCGCGGGGCCCGGCAGGATCTGGTGGAGGAACACCAGCTCCGTCCGGCCCTCGGTTTTTTCGTTTTCCCCCGCGCGGGCCGGGCGGACCCATTCCCGCACCGCGGCGTGGAAATTTTTCACCCCGGGCAGGCGGTCCGCCAGATCGGTGAGCTCGAAATAGTGCGTGGCGAAGAGCACCTTGGGGCCGGTCCCTTCCGGCGGGCGGTGCAGGTGCTCCACCACGGCCCAGGCCACGGCCACGCCGTCGTACGTGGAGGTGCCGCGCCCGACTTCGTCCAGGATCACCAGGCTCCGCGGCGTGGCGTTGTGCAGGATGTTGGCCACCTCCTGCATCTCCACCAAGAAGGTGGAGGCGCCCGCGGCCAGGTTGTCCGCCGCGCCGATGCGCGTGAAGACCCGGTCCACCACGCCCACCTCCGCGTCCTGGGCCGGCACGAAGGAGCCCATCTGCGCCATGATGGTCAGGAGCGCGGTCTGGCGGAGAAAGGTGGACTTGCCCGCCATGTTGGGCCCGGTGATGAGCAGGATCTGGTTTTCCCGTCCGTCGAGGAGAGCGTCGTTGGGCACGAATGGGGTTTGGGCCGTCTTCTCCAGGGCGCGCTCCAGCACCGGGTGGCGCGCCTTTTCGAACCGCAGCGCGTCGCCGTCCGTGACCCGGGGCCGGGTGTACCGCCCGCGGTCCGCGGCCTCGGCCAGGCTGGCCAGGGCGTCCAGCTCCGAGAGGGCCTCCGCCAGGCGGGTCAGGGTTTCCCGGTGCTCCAGGACCCGCGCCCGGACCCGGGCGAAAAGCTCGGCTTCCAGGGCCTTGGCCTTCTCCTCGGCGCCCAGAATTTTGTCCTCCTGGGCCTTCAGTTCCGGCGTGACGAAGCGTTCGGCGTTGGCCAGGGTCTGCTTGCGGATCCATTCCGGCGGCACCTTGGCCAGGTTGGCGCGCGACACCTCCAAATAGTAGCCGAAGACCGAGGTGTACCCCACTTTCAGGGAAGAGATGCCCGTGCGCCGGCGCTCGGACGCCTCCAGCTCCGAGATCCAGGAGCGCCCGTGACGGGCCAGCCGCCGGAACTCGTCCAACTCCGGCGAATACCCGTCCCGGATGACCCCGCCGTCGGAGAGGCGGAAGGGCGGGTCGTCCGCCAGGGCCTGTTCCAGGAGGGCGGACAGGTCCGGGGGCGTTTCCAGGGTCTGCAGGAGGTTTTCCAAAGGGTTGTCCCCGGCGGGGAGCAGGGCCTGTTCATCGAAGGATTGCCGCAGGGCCGGCAGGCCGCGCAGGGTGCGGCGCAGGGCGTTCAGGTCCCGGCCCGTGGCCCCGCCCGCCACAAGCCGGCTCAGGATGCGCTCCACGTCCGCGGTTTCCCGCAGGGAGGCCGCCAGCGCCGCCCGTTGGGACCTGTGCTCCAGGAAGTGGGCCACACGGTCCTGCCGTCGGTGGATGGCGTCCGGGTTCCGCAGGGGATGCAACAGCCACCATTTCAGTTTGCGGCCGCCCATGGGCGTGGCGGTGTGGTCCAGCACTTCCCACAGGGAACGGGGGCCGGCGGTTTTCCGGGAAGGGTCGTCGGGAAGCAGGTCCAGGTGGCGCAGCGCCAAGTCGTCCAGGGCCAGGAATTCCTCCCCTTGGTACAGCCGCGGCGGCCGCACCGCGCCCAGGGATTGGGGCTGGGTCTGCTCCAAATAATGCAGCGCCGCGCCCGCGGCCGGCAGGGCGGGGTGGTCGTCGGCCAGGCCGAACCCGGCCAGGGACGAAACGTTCAGGACGCGGCAAAGGTTCCGGCGGGCCAGGTCCGGCTGAAAGGCCCGGTCCTCCAGGGGCGTGCAGGTCCTGGCCCCGGGGAACGGCAAGGGGACGGAGGCGGGATGGAGGATTTCGCCGGGATCGAGGCGGGCGATTTCGTCCGCCAGCCGCCGGCCCCGGGGATCGTCCGGCAGGACCGTGAGCAGGAACTCGCCGGTGGACATGTCCAGCGCGGCCAAAGCCCACCCCATCACCCGGCTGCCCGCCACAGGCGGGCCTTCGGCCCGGGCCGGGTGGTGGGGCCAGCCGCGTTCCGCTTTTTTCCCCGCGACCGGGGCCGCGGCCACCAGGAAGTTGTTCTGTTTGGCCTGGAGCAGCTCCTCTTCCAGGACGGTGCCGGGCGTGACCACCCGCACCACGTCCCGCTGGACCATGCCCTTGGCCGAGGCCGGGTCCTCCATCTGCTCCGCGATGGCCACGCGCAGGCCCAGCTTGAGCAATTTGGCCAGGTACCCGGCCAGGGCGTGGTGGGGCACCCCGCACATGGGGATGCCCTGCCGCTGGGTCAGCACCACCTCCAGGAGCGGCGCGGCCCGGTGGGCGTCGTCGAAGAACAGCTCGTAGAAATCCCCCAGGCGGAAAAACAGGAGGGCGTCCGGGTTCTTGGCCTTGAGCGCGCGGTACTGGCGCATGAGGGGCGTGTCCCCGCCGCCTGGCGGGCCGCCGGTGGCGGCCTTGAGTCTCGGGCCTGAAAGGCCCGCGCCGGGTGGTGGGGTGTCCCCGCCGCCGGCCTGTCCGTTCCCGGGGGGCTCGGACGTTTTGGGGGTCCCCTGCGCGCCGGGTTTCGGGTTAGCCATGGAAAAAGGTTTTGACCTTCTGGAACCGTCTCAGCCATCGGTGGGTGCGAAGGACGCTTTTCACGAAGGCGCGGGTCTCCGGGTACGCGATCTGGTCCAGGGTGAGGGGGCCTTCCTTGCGCCAGGCCCGCGCGTTGGCGGGGCCGGCGTTGTACGCGGCCAGGATCGCCACGGGGTCCCCGGCGAACTCCTCCCGCAAAAGGGACAGGTAATGGAATCCCAGGCGGATGTTCATTTCAGGCTCTTCGATCTGGGCCAACGAGACCTTTTGACCCATTTTCCTCGCCATCTCCAGCGCGGTTTCCGGCATGAGCTGCATGAGGCCGATGGCCCCGCGGTGGGATCGGGCGGTCCTTTGGAAGCGGGATTCCTCTTTCACCAGGGCCATCACGAACAGGGGATCGAACTTGTACACCGCCGCGTAACTGTTGATCAAGTTTTTGTGGAGGACGGGGCGGATCAGGTTCCACAGAAAACCGGAGCTCATCCCCAGAAGGCCCAGGACCGAAAGGGCCAGGAGCGGCCAGTGCCACCAGCGTCGGGAAAAAGAAGGCATGATTGCGGGTTTGGGCTGTCTTGTCTGTCGCCGGAAAAAGAGCCGGATGGAAGTCAGTCCCGTTTCTCTGGAGGGGCTTCGTCGTCCTGGACGGGTTCGTCCCGCGGGCGCCAGCCCATGAGGAATCCCCCCAGCAGCCCCACCAGGACGCTGGCCAAAACGATCACGAGCACGGACATGGGGACGGCCCTCCAGGTCAGGAAATTGAGCTGGACGGGCTGGGGGTTCTGGACGCCCAGGATCAGGAGCACCGCCACCAAAAGGAGGACGATCGCGAATTTAAAGATCACGGCATTTCACCTCTCAACGTGCGGCCGGAGGCCCCCGTGACCCTCACTTCCGCGAACTCTCCGGCGCGGAGCGCCCGCCCGGATGAAAAAAGGATTTTCCGCAGGGCGGCGTCGCGGCCTTCGTACCGGAACGCGCCGTTTTCCCGGGGCAGGGCGTTTTCCACCAGGATGTCCCGCCGGCGGCCCCGCAGCCCCCGCACCTTGCGCCGGGCCAGGGATTCCGTGAGCTTCAGAAGGCGGGCGTGGCGCTCCTCTTTGACGGCCTCGGGCACGTCGTCCGCCAGGCCGGCGGCCTCGGTGCCGGGCCGCGGCGAGTATTTGAAGCAAAAGGCGCCGTCGAAGTCGGCCTGCTCCGTCAGGGACAGGGTGTCGGCGAAATCCGCCTCCGTTTCGCCCGGGAACCCCGCGATGAGGTCCGTGGTCACGGCCAGGCCCGGGACGGCGCGGCGCAGCGTGTCCAGGCGGCGCAGGAAATCGGCGCGGGTGTAGTTGCGGCGCATCCGCTTGAGCACGGCGTCGGCGCCGGATTGGACCGGCAGGTGGATGTGGGGGCAGACGTTTTCGCACTCCGCCATGGCCCGCGCGAACCGGTCGTCCACGTAATGGGGGTGGGGGCTCATGAAACGGATGCGCCGCACGCCGGGGACGGCGTTCACGGCGCGCAGGAGATCGGAAAAGTCCGCGACGCCGTCCGCCGCCGGAGAAGGCCGGTAGGAGTTGACGGTCTGGCCCAGGAGCATGACTTCGGGCAGGCCGCGCGCGGCCTTTTGCCGGACCTCTTCCAGGACGCTGGCCGCGGGGCGGTACACCTCCCGGCCGCGCACCGCCGGCACCACGCAGTACGCGCAGGAATAGTTGCAGCCCCGCATGATGGTCACGTACGCCGTGATCGGGGACGGCCCGAGGAAGGACGTGTAATCGGCTTCTGTGGACCACCCCACCACCTGGCTGCCCGCCGCAGGCGGGCCGTCGGCCCGAGTCAGGTGGTGGGGCCAGGCGTCCCGGCCCTCGGCCAGGCCGTCGAAAGGGTTTTCCCCCTGATCGAGGTGCGGAGCCAGCAGGCGGTCGAACTGGGCGAGGGATTTGGCGCCCACCACCAGGTCCACGTGCGGGAACCGGGACCGGAGGCTTTCCCCGATCCGTTCCGCGGCGCAGCCCACCACCACCAGCCGCCGGCGCGGGTCCCCCGCCTTCCAGGGCCTGAGCCGGCCCAGGCGGGACAGCGCCCGGTCCTCGGCGTGCTGGCGCACGGTGCAGGTGTTGACCAGGATCCAGTCCGCGTCCTCCTGCCGGGCGGCGGGCGTGAGCCCGCGGGCCCGGAGCGCCCGCCCCATCTCCTCCGAATCCGCCAGATTCATCTGGCAGCCGAACGTTTCAATGAAGAATTTCGGGGAATTCGCGGGGGAAGGTCCTGGCGATGACTCGATGGGCGCGGTACCGGGGGTTTTGGGGAGGGGTCGCCGTTCCATCCGAATATTTTACCAGAAACGGCGGAGGGTTTTCTAGGAAACGGTGGTCGTGGGGCGGGCGGGAAAACTTTTGGGACGGCTTGAGGGTTAGGTCAAATACCCCCAGGTGCGGAGCAGGTCGCCGTCCCGTTGCCAGCGCTGGCCGATGTCCGTGCGGTAGAACATGTTGGGGATGATGACGTTCTTCACCCGTCCGTAGGCCTCGCGGGCCGCGTCTTCCATGGTGGGGCCGGAGCCGGTGACGACCAGGGCGTAGCCGGTGCTCCCCGTGAGCCGCCAGTCGCCGTCCACGAGCTTCACGTCCGCCGGGTACACGCCCTCCATGTTCGGCTTCTTGAAGATGATGACCGCGTCCTCGGAATATTTCTTGAAGGCCTTGGGGTCCTCGAAGGGAAAGGGCGGCACCGCCACCACCACGCCCATCTGGAACCCTTTTTTGGTCTTGAGGTTGAAGGGCTGGCGCATGGCCAGGGCGTGCAGAAAATCCCCCCAGGGGCTGGTGACCCCTTCCATCTGGATGCTCAGGGTCGGGTACCCGAAGCGCGGCGTGCACTCCAGGGGATAGATGGCCCGCGCCGTGGCGATGCAGTTGATGTCGAAGTAGCCCACGTACCCCGCTTCGGCCAGGCGGTCCTGCATCTTGGCGATGGTCTCGCGGTAGAGCACCGTATCGCCGGCCCAGAACATGGAGGTGCCCATCTCGCCGGTGGCGGGGCCGATGTCGCCGGGGAACATCTTCTTGTGCTCGAAGTTCACGCACACGGGCAGGACGAACTCCTTGCCGTTGAAGTACCCGCCGATGGCCACCTCCACGCCCGTGGCGAACTTCTGGATCTGGAAGCTCTTGATCTTGCTGGCCCAGCCCTTTTTGTAGTGCTGGAGGATGGCCAGCACGTCCAGCCCGTCCTCTTCCTGGCCCACGAAGGAGAGGACCTTCTCGTTCTGGGCCGTGCCGTTGGGCTTGACCACATACCGGCCGGGGCTGTCCTTCACGAACCGGACGGCCTCCTCGAAGTCGTCGAAGTTCCAATGGGGCAGGATGGTCATGCCCGCGGCCTTCATCTCCTCCTGGCCGAAATCGCGGCTGGCCTCCAGCTTGTCCGTGTAGGTCGTTCCCCCCACCACGGCCTTGCCCTCCTTGCGCAGCTTCTCGCAGACCGGGCCGAAGTCGGAATCGTCGAACACGATCAGGTCGGCCCAGTTTTTGTGCGCCTCCCAGTCGTCCACCTTCTCCACGAAGCCGTCGGACACGTCCCGCTCGCTCTTCTCGTCGATGTAATATTTGACCTGGTTGCCCTCGGCGATGAGCTGGCGGCAGAGGTCGCCGATGCACCCGACGCGCGAGACGCAGAGGATCTTGCGCGGGGCGGCTGTGTCCGTTTTTTCCGCAGGGGAAGGCGCGGTCTGCTCGGCGGGCTTGTTTTTGTGTCCGTTTTGTGGCACTGGTACTCTTTATATTAAGGTATGGCGGCGAATTGTCAAGGTTTCTTTGAAAAAACGGAGGCCGGTCCGCGGCGTCCGGCTCCTCCGCGCTTCCGGAGGAACGAAGAGGCGGGGCCGGGAAATCCCGCAAAAACATATTTTGATAAGATGTTTTTATGAAACGACGGGTTGAGCGGGCGGTCCTCGCGCTTTGTTTCGGGCTCGCGCTGGCGGGCTGCAGCGCCAAGCGGATCTTCTATTACCCCAACGCGCGGCTGTACGCCGACCCGCACAACGCGGGCCTGGAGTACGAGCTCGTGCGGTATCCCAGCCTGGACGGGACCGAATTGACCGGCCTTTATTTCCGGACGGACCGGGAGCCGCTGGGAACCATCGTGCACTTCCACGGCAATTTCGGCAACGTGTCGAACCATTTCCCGCAGTCGGTCTTCTTGACGCGGCACGGCTTCGACGTGCTGATCTTCGACTACCGGGGGTTCGGCGGCTCCGCGGGCCGGCCTTCGCCGGAAGGGACGGTGGCCGACGGCGTCGCCAGCGTGCGCTACGCCCGATCGAGGCTCCGCTCCCCGGAGGGGCGGGTGGGCGTCTTCGGGCAGTCCCTGGGCGCGGCCGTGGCCGCGGTGACGGCGGCGCGCGAGCCGTTCGTGCGGGCCGCGGTGCTGGAGGCGGGTTTCACGGCCTATCGGGCCATCACCAAGGACGTCATGAAGCGGAGCTGGTTGACCTGGCCCTTCTCCCACTTCGTCCCCGCGCTGATCGTCAGGCGCCGCTGGGACCCGGTGGATTACGTCGCGGACATTTCTCCGCGGCCGGTGTTCCTGATCCACGGCACCGCGGACCGGACCGTGCCGGCGTGGATGTCCCGGAAACTTTACGAAAAAGCCCGGGAGCCCAAAACCCTCTGGATGGTGGAAGGGGCGGAGCACCTGGGCTGCCGCAAGGCCGCCGGCCCCCAGTACGAGGAAGAGGTCGCCCGGTTTTTCCGGGAGGCCTTTTCGTCCCCCCTCACAGGTAAAAATTAAGGAAGAACAGCGCCTCCCGGGACGGGCCTTCCCGCCGCAGGACCGAACGGACTTCCCAGCCCCGGTGGAGGACGAAGGCGTTGGTCAGGCCCGTCCGCGTGACGGACCGCAGGTCCCCCGCGAAATAGCGCGTCCATCCTCCCTCCCCCTGGATCCGCCAAAAGCGGGCGGGCTCCAGGAGCAGGCCGGCCGCGCCGCCGGCGCCCGTCCGGTAATTTTTGTCGAAGATTCCCCCCGCGCCCGCGTCTCCCTCCGCCAAAACGTAAAAGGTCTGCCGGCGGTACGCCCGCGTCTCCAGCGTGAAGCCGGTGCCCCCGCTCAGGGAATAGGCCAGGGATTTTTCCGGCCTCCGACCCAGGTCCTTGGCGGTGGAGAATCCCGTGAAGAACCGCCAGGAAGGACGGCGGATCCATCGGTCCAGGGGCGACAGGGACACGATGTCCAGGAGCGCGAACTTTTCCAGGGACAGTTTTTCGCGGTCGTCGTTGTACCGCGCCGCCAGGTGGAACATCTCCAGCTGGCTGTCCGGCACGTACCCGGCCGGGTCCGCGGTCAAATCGTGGAGCGCGGGCCGCAGGGAGATTTCCTCGAAGGTCGTGTGGTCCTTGGAAAACCCGAAGGCCAGGGCCAGCCGTCCGCTCTTGTGCCCGGCCTCCGGCGGGATCAGCTCCTCCCCCGGCAGGGGCGGCGCCTCGGGAGACGCGATGCCCAGTCGTCCCCGGCGCAGGAGGATCCGGCGCTCCCATTCGTCCGTCTCCGGCGTCTGGAACCGGGCGAAGCCGTGGCGGTACCGGAAATAGTCGTACGCCGAGTCCAGGACCAGGGCCTGCCGGTCCGGCGGGAGGCCGTCCAGGGGCTCGAACGGCGAGGGCCCCTTTTTCCGCGCGATGGCCTCGGCGGCGCGGAGTTCTCCGGGTGAAAGCAGGGCCCGCCGCCGCAGGATCAGCCGCAGGGTGGAGGGGCGGAGCCGTCCGGCGGACGAGAGGCCGGGCGCGGCGAGCACGGCCCGCAGGGTGTCCGCGGGGATGGCCTTGAAATCGAAGACGTCGCTCAGGTCCAGGGACGGGTCCCCCGCCTCCAGGAGCGGGAGCAGCTGGTACGAGCAGTTTTCCGTGAGGAAGAAATAATTGAAATGGTTCTGCCCCAATTCCCAGAGATGGGCGGTCAGGCGGTCCAGCGCCGCGGGCCCCAGGTTCAGGGTGTATTCCCAGAGGTCCCGGTTCTCGATGTTGTTGTACTGCTGGGTCTTGACGTAGTAGGGCGTCAGGGAGAACCGTCCCGGGTACGCGCCGATCAACCCCTTGATCGCGAAGAGCAGTCCGCTCCGCTCCGGCGTG
>CAZAEL010000057.1:1577-13390 GCA_964484135.1 uncultured Elusimicrobia bacterium | reverse complement strand
GGCATGTCCAGGGAATCCACGGTCATATACACCTGCCTGCCGTCCTCCCGCCGGCGCATGTCCGACAGGTCCTGGATTTGCACGCCGATGCCGATGTTGGCGCCCACGCTGCCGTCCTCCCGCGTCAGGGCCATGGCCGCGTTCAAAAGTTTATACAGGGAAGGCTTGATGGTGGAAATGCCGGCGAAATCGCCGATGCCGCCGGCGCTCAACTCGCCGCGCACGGGCACCCGGATCATGAGGCCGCCTTTTTCCCCGTTGCGGAACTCCTCCCGGGCCCGGGGGAAGGGCGTTGTGTTGCCGTCCGACAAGCCTTTGTAGATCCTTTTCATATCCTCCAGGGATTTCGCCTGGGCCAGGGCCCGGCGGGCGGCCGACATCTTGGGCCGGAGCCGCTGGTCTTCGAGAGCCAGCGCGTCTTCGACGCTCTTGAAATAGTATTGGGTGCCCATGGCGCGGTAAATCTGGGCCAGCCAGGACATGGCCGTGAGGGAATGCCCCTGCAAACCGGGCTGCGCCGGGTCCACCGCGAAGGTGGCGATGGCCATGGCCTCCGCGTGCTCCAGTTCCTGGGGGGTCCGGGCGTTCAGCAGGATATCGTGCACTTCCTCCGGCACGGTGAGGCCGGCGTCCTGATCGATCTGTTTGGCGGCCTGACCGTTGTAAAAGACCGCGCCGAAGAGGTCCGCCAAGAACTCCGCGGCCTGGGCCTTGACGGCATGGGGGGCGATGGAAGGATTTTTTTCCAGCAGAACGGCGCGAAGCCCCATGACCCCTTCCCACAGCTCCGGGAAGGTCCGGCCGATATGGTCGTCGCCATAGAAAATGTCCTTGGTGCTCAACCGGAGGCCGTACCGAATGTTCTCCACGGCGGCCACGGCCAGGCGCGGGGATCCCTTGGGCATGTTGCCCAAATAGTTTTTCAGAGAGTCCACCCAAAGCTGGTCCGCGTCCTTGATGTCCTCCAGGGCTTCCTGAAAAACGTCTTCCACGTTGGACGGCAGGGAGAACGGCAGGCCCAAGACCGCCTCCTGGTACGCCTCTCCCGTGAGGGGGCGGTATTCTTTGACTTTGTTGAAGCAATGGATGGCCACCAGGTAGTTCTTGGCGTAGGGGGGTTTGGCGGCGGGATCCACTTTGGGATCGGCGTCCAAGGCCGCCTTGCCGATCCGGTAGTATTCACGCACCACGACGTTCATCTTTTCTTCGGCCGCCCGGATGTTGCGTTCTATGATCCGCCTGTCCCGGATCGCCTCTCCGGTGACCGGGTCCGTGCCGGCCTGGGCCAAATCCTCCCAGGCCTGAAAATAGGCCGCGTCCAATTCCCGGAATTTTTCCCTCAGCCGCTTGCCCGCCTCATTTCCGTCCAAGGCATAGAACTCGCTGAAACGGTCTTCCTGAAGGATCTCCGCCACCGTCTTGGACGATTTCCTGGCGACGCTGAGACGGATGGCCTGCTCCACGTTCCTGAAGGCCCTGTCCTGGTCCGATTCGTTCCCTACCCCCCGGAGGGCCTCCTGGTGGGACCGCTCCCCGTCCATGCCTCTCTGCCGGGCCATCATTTCGTCGATCTCATGGCGGATAACAGTCCGGAACGCCTCCCGCTCCTTCTCGTTTTCCGGGCTCAGGTCGAAGAGCGCCCTCTGGAGACGCAGTTGGAACCGGTTCTGCTTCAACTTCATGTTCTGAGACAGCGAGTGGTTGGCCGGGTCCTGCGACAAGGCCGGCACGTCCGAAAGCTTGACGTCCACGTGGATGTCGGGGCGCCCTCCCTGGGAAATGACGACGGTCAGGGTCCGGGTCCGGGCGTTGTAGCGGCTGTATTTGACGGCCTCTTCCCCATAGAGGCTCGTGATCTCGTTCATCAGCCGTTCCCGCAGACCGTCTTCAAAATCCGTGAAATTGGAACCGGCGATGTCGAAAAGGAGCTCCATGCGTCCGTCAAAATCCAGCCCTTGGAGCGCCTGTTCCAACTCCTGCCTGGCCATGACCTCCCCCGGCCTCTTTTGGGCCTCCTCCATGGCCTTCTCGACCAGCGTCGTGAGCCCCAGCGACGTGACCGCCGAAGTGATCTGTCCCGCCTGGATCAAAGCATTGGCCAACGTTTTGGCCATGTCGCCCACGTGCCAGGCGCCGGCGGCGGAAGCCTTCTCCGCCGCCTCCCCCACCTGGACGTTCCAACCCTTGTCCGCCTGCCTGACGACCAAAGAAAACGGCTGCCCCGACATCCGCAAGGAGAATTGGGCCCCGGCTTTGCCGACGCGGACAGCCACCTCCCCATCGATCATTTTTCCGTGCTTCTGAAGCCCCTCCCGGACCGCCTGCACCATCCTTTGGACGTAGGCCTCCTGCTTCTCCATCACTCCCTTTCCCGGGAGCCTGCCGAGAGCGAACGAAATATCCTGCCGGATCATGTCCCGCCGGGAACTGGCGATGTGCTCCGCCAAGCTCGGCGTCTCCCCCTCCACCGCCGCCCGAATATCCCCCACCACCGTCCCCTCCCGGATCTCCACCTCCCAGTTCCGCATCCCGGCCTTCACCTGGATCGCGTACTCCGTCCCCCCGATCTGGAACAGGAACCAGTCGCTGTTCTGCACCGACTTGTACACCACCGCCGGCGCATTCGGGTCCCGGTTCGGCACGAACCGATACGCCCCCTCCAGCCTCGCGCGCATCCGTTCCCCAAAAGCCTTCATCCGCGCCTCATACTCCTCGCTCTCCAACGGCAGGCGGCCCAGTTCCTCCCCCATCTCCTCCACATACGCGTCCCGGATGACCGTCCTTACCTCCCCGACGTTCGCGGACGCCAACTTCCCCGCCGCGGGCGCCTCCGCTCGAACCGCGGGCGCCTCGATCTCCATATCAACATCCCACCCGCCCTTCACCTGTCGAACCACCAGCGCGAATTCCCGACCCGCCATCCGCGTCGTAAACTTCACCCCGCCCTGGACGGCCTGCATCTTCACCTTCCCCGTCAAAACCGTCTCGTGCCTTCCCAATTCCTCCAGGACCGTCTGCGCCATCCGCTGGACGTAGGCCTCCTGCTTCTCCGTCCATCCCTTCGACAACGCGTTCACCCTCCGGCTCACGTTCCTGAAAATCAAGTCCTGCCGGTCCTTCACGATATACTCCGCCAAGCTCGGCGTCTCCCCCTCCACCGCCGCCCGAATATCCCCCACCACCGTCCCCTCCCGGATCTCCACCTCCCAGTTCCGCATCCCGGCCTTCACCTGGATCGCGTACTCCGTCCCCCCGATCTGGAACAGGAACCAGTCGCTGTTCTGCACCGACTTGTACACCACCGCCGGCGCATTCGGGTCCCGGTTCGGCACGAACCGATACGCCCCCTCCAGCCTCGCGCGCATCCGTTCCCCAAAAGCCTTCATCCGCGCCTCATACTCCTCGCTCTCCAACGGCAGGCGGCCCAGTTCCTCCCCCATCTCCTCCACATACGCGTCCCGGATGACCGTCCTTACCTCCCCGACGTTCGCGGACGCCAACTTCCCCGCCGCGGGCGCCTCCGCTCGAACCGCGGGCGCCTCCGCCTCCGGGGCCGAGGATTCCTCTTTACGCCTCGAGGCGGCTTCCTGCCGCTGGCTCAAGTTTTGCAGGGCCTGCTGGACCTCCCGCACCGCCTCCTCACCCTGTTCGCGGAGGGCCTGGACATGGGCCTGCTCCTGGTCGGCCCCGTCGAGCCCGGCGAACATTTCACGGATTTCGTGCTCCAGGACGATGGACAGAACCCGATGCCTGCCCCCGAGGTCGTTGAGCCGGCGATCAAAGAGGGCCTTTTGCAACGTCATTTCGGAGAAATCATCGCCCTGTTGAAGGGTCGCCAAGGCGTGCAGGTCGGCCTTTTCGAAAAGGGACGGCAAATCGGACATTTGGACGCGGATGGAGAGGGTCTTTTCACCCCGACGGATCTTGACGACGACGGGAGACTCGTCGTTGAATTGCTGCTCGTAATAATGATCCAGCACCTCGAAACCCAATTTCTTTCCCAGATCGGAAAGGGCCCGTTCAAATTCCTGGAGATTGCCCACGCTAAATTCGGCGGGCTGGGAGTGGGCCAGGAGGTGAAGCAGGAAGAATTGGAGGTTCAGCGGAAGGGCCTTCAGAGCGACCACCAACTGCCTGAGAAGCTCATCGGGGATATTGAACCTGTGTATCCAGACTTGCCCCAACAAGGTCCGAAGAGACTGCACGTTCTTCATGTCCACGTCCGAAAGCCCGAAGGTGGCCAGCCTCGCCGTGGCCCGCCCCAAGAGGTCGATGTTCTTGACGCCCTGCAAAGCCAGCAACGAAACCACTCCTCCCACGTGCCAGGCGCCGGCGTCGGGCGGACCTTCTTCTTTTTCTTCCGTTCCGGCTTGGGATTTGCCGCGGTTCTTGACCCACGCCGCCAAACCCCTGCCCTTGGCCGCCGCCGCGCTCCAGAACCGATTCCACCGCCCCGTCAATCCCTCGGAAGCCCGGTTCATCACGAAGACGCGGCCGTCCCGGGTGACGTATTGGACGCCGCCCCGGGATCCCAAACGATCGGCCCCCGGTCCCTCGATCAAGCTCGTCTCAAAGGTGATGATCCGTTCCTGGACTTCGGGGACCCCCTCCAGGGTGTAGCGCACCGTGACGTCCATCTCCAAGCTGGCGCCCAGCCGGCGAACGACGAGGGAATCTTCCACGATGTCGTAGGTTTGGAGCCGGTTGAAGGCCGCGGCCGCGCCCTCGGCCTGCGCGATGATCCCCCTGAGGGCCGCGTCAAGGTCCTGGTCCATTTGGCCCAGGGAGATGGCCTCGCCGGCCTGAAGCTCGCCGGAGGCCGCGATCCTCTCCAGGAGCGCCTCGTCGCCGGCCAGCGCCGCAAAAACCCCTTGGCGGGCGGCTTGCTGGAGCGGGTTCGAGACCTCCCGCGCCGTGGCGGTCCGCTCCCGGGCCAGGAAGATCTTTTCCCCGGAGAAAAGCTGGTCCAGGGGGGTCTTGTCCACGGCGAAGGCGGCCAGGTAGTTGGGCAGGTCCGTGACTTTGGACAGGCGCGGCGTGAGGGCGATGTACCCCACGTTCTTGTCGAGGAAGGCGTCCCGCACGCCGGGGGAGTGGAAGCCGCCCGCCACCAGGAGCGCCACCCTGGGGGCCGCGCCGGAGGAGGCCGGCGCGGTTTCCTTCAGCTTGGCCAGCAGGTTGACGACCAGGTGGTCGTTGCGTTTTTCCGCGGCTTCATAAAAGGTTTCGTGGGGGCCCCACAAGGACGAGAAATCCTCGGGGAAAGAAACGTCCGCTTTCACCCCTTCCAACCGGGCCAGGCCCTTGATGCGGTCGCCCAGTTTGTGCACCCCTTCGCGGCGCTTCTGGTACACCGCCCACTCCTGGTGGGTGAGGGAGAAATTGCTGAGCTTCTGCAGGAGCCCCAGGTCCTTGGACGCGGCGGCCAGTTGTTTCTGGGGTTCGGTGGACAGCCGCTGGGACAGCGCCTCGTCCTCCAGGGCGGTCAGCTCGTTGAAAAAGGCGTTGCGGTCCACCCGCTCGGACACCAGCACATATTGGATGTACGCGTCGAACTGGGGGAAGTCGCGGAAGGAGAGCCCGTGGGAGGCGCAGAGGGCCCTTAAATAGGCGTAGTACTGCTGGTACGAGGTCTGGCCCAGGCGGTAGCTGAGGCTGGCCCGGAGAAGTTCCTCCAAGGTGGGTTTTTCCAGGGAGCGGACCAGGCTTTCGATGAGCCGGCCCCGCTCCCGCTCCACCTGCTTGAAGTCCAGCCCTTCCTCAAGACGCAGAGCCTCCAGGAAACGCCGCGTCTGGGGCCCCAGGGCCGCGGGTCCGGTCCGGTCCGCCAAAAATTTGACGTGTTCTCCCAGTCCTTCTTTTCTCTGGGCGAAAGCCGTGAGGGCGTAATCCATTTCCAGGAGTTCCTGGGAGTACACCTCTTTCTTCAGGGAGGCGACGGCCGTCTTGAGGGAGGCCACCGCCTCGTCCGCGGCCTTTTGCCGGGACAGGCTGTCCTTGAAGGCCTGGACGTTCCGGAGGTATTCGTCCCGCTGCTCCACGCCCCAGAGCAGGGCCGGGGACCGGGTGGTGACGCCGAAGTACTCGGGGCCGGAAAGCAGCCCCTCCTTGACCATGGTGTCCGCCACCCGCTCCACCACCGGGGCGGAGGCGAAATTGCGGTACGGCGCCAAATCAAAGGCGCTCCAGGCCCCCTCCACGCCCACCAGCACCGAGGCGGCGCGGGAGGCCCCCCCCAGGGACGCCGACAGACTGTCCAGGAGGCCGGCGATGTTCTTTTGGGCCTCGTACACCTCGTGCACGTCCTGGATGTGGACCACGTACGCGTCGGGCCGGTTGCCCGCGGGAAGGCGGATCTCCTGCACGTCGCCGTGCACGCTGACCACGGATTTGAGCCACTGGGGCAGGGTCTTGGCCGGCGCGGAGGGCCGGTTGTCCGGGGAGGAAGCGGGCGTGATAAAGGGGGTGGGGGCGGAGAAGGCCGCGGAGTTCATCTGGCCCAGGCCCGGGGACACGTCCGGCAGGACCTGGTCCGCGGAGGACCGGGGCAGCTTGGCCATGAGCATGGCGTCGGACGACGGGCCGTCGGTCGCGCGGGACGACTCGGACTGACCGCGGGCCGACTCCAGGGCGCGGCGCCTCTCCTGCCAGAGATTGCCCTCCGCCGCGTACACGAAGGTCACGTTCGTGAGGAAAAAGAAAAACCCCGTCCCCGCGGCCGTCAGCCGCTGGAACAGGGTCACCCTCTTTTTAGTCCTCATTTTCATGTCTAAGGACGCCTTTGTCTGGGATGATTTTTGTGGGTTTCCCCTTGTCCCACAACTAAATTATAAGGAAAATGCCGGTTTTTGCCATTAAGAAACTGTAAACTTTATGTAACAAAATCAAGCCAATGCGGTCTCGTTGTAACAGTCCGGTTGCAAGCCTGAACCGGGCACGGATGCGTCAAACGTTCCATTCCATCCAAATTCGCCAAACCTGTTCATTCGTCTTCTTCAAGGTTCCAGCGTTGTCTATGACCCGGCCCGCCCGCCGCCGTTTTTCCTCCAACGGCATTTGGGCCCCCATCCGACGGAGGATGTCCGCCCGGGAGAACCGGCCGTCCTTCAAGAGGCGCCGGAGGCGAAGGGCCTTGGGCGCCCAGACCACCACCACCCGATCCGCCAAATTTTCCAGCCGGACCTCGTACAGCAGGGGGATGTCCAACACCAGAACCCCCCGCCTGTGCCGGCGGATTTCCCGGCGCAGGCCCCGGACCACCAGAGGGTGGACCAAACGCTCCAACCGGCGCCGGAGGGCCGGGTTTCGAAAAACCCGGCGGGCGATCCCGGCCCGGTCCAGGGAGCCGTCCGAACGGACGATGTCCTTCCCCAAAAGCCGCCGCACGGCCCGGTACGCCCCTCCCGAGGGTTCCAGTGCCCGTCGGGCCAGGGCATCCGCGTCCGCGGTCCGCGCCCCCAGCTTCCGGAACATCCGAAGCACGGTGGACTTGCCGGACCCCAACCCGCCGGTTAGACCAATAATGAGACGCTTTTTCAGAGCCCCTCCTTCAATAAAAAGCTGGGCAGCCTTTCGGGTCCCCCTGTGGCGTATCGAGCACGCCGTTTTGGCGGAGACGGAGGCCGGTGCTGTTTGATCCGGCCCGTGGGAATTTAAGGGCCGGGAGTTGCCCGGCCGCCGCCAAAACGGCGCGCGCAGGCCAAGCCGGGGGTCGCGCCTGCCAGTGGCAGGTGTTTGCGACGGGCCGAATAGGCCCCGGGCCCGAAGGGCTCATTTTCTCTTGGTTCCTTCTCTTTTGGACAAGCAAAAGAAGAGTCACCCGGGTCAAGGGCTGGAAGCCCTTGGGAAATCCAAGGGTGCAGGGGGTGGGAAACCCCCGCAACCGAGATTGAAGGGGTGAAACCCCTTCATTTCTGACACCGGGGACAATACACGGTTCCCCGGCCGCTGATCTTGGTCCCCTTGAGCGGGGCCCGGCACCGGACGCAGGGTTCCCCCTCCCGCCCGTAAACCAAGAGGCTGTCCTGGGCCCGGCCTTTCCGGCCCAGCCCGTCGCGGTAGCTGTAAAAAGAAACCCCTCTTTTCCGCAGGCCCTGCTCAAGGACCCGGCGGACGTTCGCCAGGAGCGGCGGGATGTCCGCGGCGCGGAGCGTGTGGCACCGTCGGGTGGGCCGGAGGCCTGATAAAAAAAGCGCCTCCGTGACATAGATGTTCCCCAAACCGGCCAGGCGGCGCTGGTCCAGGAGCGCGGCCTGGATTTTGGCGCGGGAAGACCGCAGGGAACGCCCCCAGGCCGCCCCGTCCCAGCCGTTGGCCAGGGGCTCGGGCCCCAGGGCGCGGATGGACGGGTCCTGGGTCCAGTCCGGCGACAGCCAGAGCTCGCCGAAACGCCGGGTATCACAGAAACCGAGAGACTGGTCCGTCCCTTCAAGGAAAATTTGGGCCCTGGCCTCGGGCCTGGGCGGGCCGTACACCAGCTGGCCGGTCATGCGCAAATGGCAGAGCAGGCTTTCCCCGGAGGACAGCGGAAAAATCAGGTACTTGCCCCGGCGGAGCGCGTCCTGGATGGTCCGGCCCTCCAGCCGGGCCGCGAAATCCGCGGGCCTCACCCGGCGCCGGGGCCGGCCCGAAGGCTTGAAGCCCTCCAGGATGGACCGGTCCCGCACCAGGACGCGGGAAATCCTTTTGTGGACGACGGTGGAAAGGAGATCGCGCCGGATGGTTTCGACTTCGGGAAGCTCGGGCATGAATTCAGGAAGGCGTAAAAAGCGAATGGCCAATGGTGAAGGGGTTTTTCACGATTTACGATTCTCTATTTGCTGTTCGCGCTTCTATTTTTTGGTTTTCGAATACCGCCGCATGAGCTCCTGTTCCTCGGGCGTGAGGCTGTTGACCCCCTGCTTGAGGATTTTGTCCAGGATGCGGTCCACCTCCTGGCTCAAGTCATGGAACCGGGGCTCCGGCTTTTGCCGGGCCTTGGCGGAAAACCACCCCCGCACCCGGCCCGGCAAAGAGGCCCATCGGTCCCTGAGGGACCCGCTCTTCAAATAGAGGAAGCCCGTGAGCATGCCGCCCAAATGGGCCAGGTTGGCCACGCCCGACGCCGCGCCGGAAAACCCCGCCAAAAACTCCACGGCCGCGAACAGGATGACCACCTGCCGCGCCCGCAAAGGGATGAGGAAGTAGAGGTACAGCACCGCCTGGGGAAAGAGCACGGCGAAGGCCACCAGCACGCCGTAGATGGCGCCGGAGGAACCGATGCTCGGGGTCATGGCGTTGGGGCTGAACAGCACGTTGAAGACCCCCGCGCCCCAGCCGCAGACCAGGTAATACCACAAGAAAGCCCCCGCCCCCCATTGGCGCTCGATCTCCCGGCCGAAGGCCCAGAGCACGTACATGTTGAGCAGGAAATGGAAGAGCCCGCCGTGCAGGAACATGTACGTGGCGATCTGCCACAGCCACAGGTCCTGCAGGACGCGGGCCGGCGTGAGCCCGAACAGGGCCGTGAGCCGGCCGCCGGAGAACAACTGCGCCACGAACACGACGCTGTTCGCCAGGATGAGGCCGCGCACCGCGGGCGGCAGGGACCTGAACGAGAAGGGCTGGTTTATAGGCATCGTTTAAAGCGGGAAGTGAGAGGCGTGAAGCAAGACAAAGGTCTTATTTGAAGAACAACCTTTCCCTTTTAACTCCTCACTTCTCACGCATTTTTTCCATTTCCGACCAGTTTACCCCTTTTTTGAGGTCCACGACAATAGGAACGTCCAGGCGCAGGGCGCCCTCCATTTTCCCGCGGATCAGGGGGGCCGCCTCGGCCAGCTCCCGCTCCGGCACGTCGAAGAGCAGCTCGTCGTGCACCTGCACCAGGAGCCGGGTCTTGAATTTTTTCTCCTCCAGGAGGCGGGCCACGTCCTTCATGGCCACCTTGATGATGTCCGCGCTGGCCCCCTGGATGGGGGTGTTCATGGCCGTGCGCTCGGCGAAAGCCCGCACCCCGGCGTTGGCCGCGTTGATTTCGGGCAGGTACCGGATGCGGTTCAGGATCGTGGTCACGTACCCGTCCTTGCGGGCCTGCTCCAGCACCGCGGCGATCCATCGGTGCACGCCCTGGTACCGGAGGAAGTACCTGTCAATGTAATCCCTGGCCTCGGAAAGTTCAAGGCCTATCTGCTGGGACAGGCCGTACGCGGTCTGGCCGTACACGATGCCGAAGTTCACGGTCTTGGCCACGCGGCGCTGGTCCTCGGACACCGGCTCCCCTTTTTTCAGCCCGAAGATCTCCCGGGCCGTGGCCGCGTGGATGTCCTCCCCCCTGCGGAAGGCCTCGCAGAGCGCCTTGTCCCCGGACACGTGGGCCAGCATGCGCAAATCGATCTGGGAATAGTCCGCGGACAAAAACACGCACCCCTTGGCCGGCACAAAGGCCCGACGGATGCGGCGTCCGTGCTCCGTGCGGATGGGGATGTTCTGCAAGTTCGGGTCGCTGGAGGAGAGCCGCCCCGTGGCCGCCACCGCCTGGTTGAAGCTGGTGTGGATGCGGCCCGTGTCCGGGTTGATCCGCTCCAGGAGCCCGGCGATGTACGTGGAGTTCAGCTTGCTCAGCTCCCTATACTCCACCAGCTTGGCCGGCAGGGGGTGCAGGGCGGAGAGCTTCTTCAACACCTCCTCGTCCGTGGAGGCGCCGGTCTTGGTGCGCCGGATCACCGGCAATTTGAGCTTTTCAAAAAGCAGGGCGGAGAGCTGTTTGGGCGAATTGAGGTTCAGGGTCTCCCCGGCCAGGCCGTAGATGGCCTTTTCCAGGCCCTGGATCTCCTCCGTGAACTCCTTCTCCAGCTCGCGCAGGTACGCCGCGTCCACGCCGACGCCCGCCTCCTCCATGTCCGCCAGGATGGGCACCAGGGGCATCTCCACGTCGCGGAAGAGCGTTTCCAGCTTCTTCTCCTTGAGCAAAGGCTCCATGCGGGCCTTGAGCCGCAGGGACACCTCCGCGTCCGCGCCCGCGTACGGGGCCGCGGACTCCACCGGCACCCGGTCCATGGTGATCTGCTTGGCGCCCTTGCCGATGAGCTCCTCGATGTTGGTCATGGACTCGCCCAGCATGTCCGCGGCCAGCGTCTTGAGCCCGTGGGCCAAACGGGAGGGGTTGAGGCAGTAGGAGGCGATCAAAGTGTCGAAGGCCACGCCGCCCAAACGCAGGCCGTGGCGGCGCAGGACCAGCAGGTCGAACTTCAGGTTCTGCCCCACCTTGGGGGGCCTGTCCCCCTCCAGGAAGGGCGCCAGCGCGGCCAGGACTTTTTTCAGGGGAAGCTGGGGCGGGCACCCGGCGTAGGCGTGGCCCACCGGGATGTACCAGGCCCGGCCTTCCTCTTTGGACAGGGCGATGCCCACCAGATCGCATCGGAGCGGGTCCGTGCCCGTGGTTTCCACGTCCACGGCCAGTTCCTCGGCGCTGGACAGCTCCTTGACCAGGGCCTTCAACCCCTCCTCCGTGGTCACGGTTTGGACGTCGCGCCGGGACGTCTTGCCGGTCGCGCCGGCATCGCCGGCCTGGGGCAGGACCTCCCGCAAAAAGGAGGTGAACTCGAAGCGCTTCAAAAGTTCCGTCAGGCGGGGCAGGTCCGGCGCCCGCACCGCGCAGTCCGTGGGCGACAGGTCCAGGGGCACGTCCCGGTCCAGGGTCACCAGGTCCCGGCTCAACGTTGCCTGCTCTTTGTGGGGCGCCAGCTTCTTGCGCCAGGCCTCCTTCATGTCCGCCAAGCGTTCGTACGCCCGGTCCAGGGAGCCGAACTCCTTCAAAATCTGCACGGCCGTGG
>CAZAEL010000057.1:0-1477 GCA_964484135.1 uncultured Elusimicrobia bacterium | reverse complement strand
CGTTCGTACGCCCGGTCCAGGGAGCCGAACTCCTTCAAAATCTGCACGGCCGTGGTCTCCCCCACGCCCGGCACGCCGGGCACGTTGTCCGAGGCGTCGCCCGTGAGCGCGAAAAAGTCCACCAGCCGGTCCGGCGGCAGTCCGTATTTCTTCTCCACCTCTTGAACGTCCAGCAAAAGGTTCTTGGGCTCGTTCAACACCTTGATGTTTTCGTTGACCAACTGCAGGGCGTCCTTGTCGCCGGTGACCACCACCACGCGCAGGCCTTCCTTTTCCCCTCGGCTGGCCAGGGTGGCGATGACGTCGTCCGCCTCGAAGCCCTCCTGGGCGGCCACGGGCAGGCCCCAGGCCTCGGCCAGCTCCTTGGAAAACGGCAGTTGGAACTTCAGGGCGTCGTCGATCTCCTTGCGGTGGGCCTTGTATGGGGCGTAGGCCTTGTGGCGGAAGGTGGGCGCGGCGGTGTCGAAGCACACGGCCAGATAATCGGGCTTTTCCTGCCGGAGGATCTTGAGCAGCATGCGGGCGAAGCCGTACAGCGCCTGCACGGGCTCGCCCCGGGAGGTGGTCAGGACGGGCAGGGCGTGGTACGCCCGGTGCACGTACGCGTTGCCGTCGATCAGGTAGAGGGTTTTGGAGGGGGCCAAAAAGGAAGGAGGGCCGGCGGCCGGCGGGAAAAAATCAGGAGCTCAGGAGTTGAGCGATGCCGTCACGCCATTCTTTGTCGAATTTGGGGTCGTACCCCACCCAGCGGCGGGCCACCCGGCCTTCCTTGTCGATCAGGTACAGGCTGGGGATGCCGCGGACCCGGTACCGGTCCGCCACGTCGCTTTCGCCGCCCAGGAGCACGGTGTACGTGATCCCCTTCTCTTTGACGAAGGGGGCCACCGCCGCGACGTTTTCATCCAGGCTGATCCCCACCACCTGGAACCCCCGGGACTGGAACTCCCTGTGCAACGCCTCCAGGGCGGGGATGGAATAGCGGCAGGGCGGACACCAGGTGGCCCAAAAATCCACGAACACCACCTGGCCCTTCAGGCTCGACAGAGACACTTGTTTCCCGTTCAGGTCCGGCAGGGTGAAGGCCGGGGCGGAAGAGGCGTCCGACGCCTGGGGCGCGGCGGAAGGGGCGGACGGGGCGCCGGCGTTGCCGTTCCCTTGGCAGCCCGTCCCGGCCAGGATCAAAAACCCCAGCCCGGCAATGCCCGCGGCCCGCATCCCTTGAAAGGTCATGTTTCGGGGGATGGCTTCGCCTATTTCAGCAGGGCGTCGAGCTTCTGCTTGATCTCGCCCTTGCTGTGCACGCCCACCAGCTGGTCCGCCACCTGCCCGCCTTTGAAAAAGAGCATGGTGGGGATGGCCGAGATGTTGAACCGGGCCGCGATGTCGGGGTTATCGTCCGTGTTCAGCTTGGCCACGGTGACTTTCCCCTCGTACTCCTTGGCCAGCTCCTGCACGATGGGGGCCAGCATGCGGCAAG
>CAZAEL010000056.1:1505-13834 GCA_964484135.1 uncultured Elusimicrobia bacterium | reverse complement strand
ACGATGCCGTAGCAGATGTTCAAGCCCAGGCCCGTGCCCTGGGCCTTGGTGGTGAAGAAGGGCTCGAAGATCTTGGCGCGCACCGGTTCCGGGATGCCGGGGCCGTTGTCCGCCACCTCGATGACCACGTTGTCCTGCGTCTTGGAGGTGGAAATGACGATGCGGCCGGGCCGGATCTTGGCCTCTTGAATGGCCTGCACCGCGTTCTGCAGGAGGTTCATGATCAGCTGCTGGAGCCGGCTCATGTCCAGGGTGGCCGTGGGGAGGCCCTCCCGCAGGCGGAGCTCCACCTCGACGAAGGATTCCCGGAGCACGTACGCCATGAGCTCCACCACGCCCTTGATGACCGCGTTGGGGTCCGCGGGCTTTTTTTCCGTGTCCCGGCCCCGCACGTACGTCAACAGGTTGGACACCAGCCGCCGGGCGATGGAGGTGGAGTTTTCGATCTTGGTGACGCAGAACTTGGCGCTGTCGGAAAGCGTTTCCTGACGCATGAGCTGGACGCAGCCCCAGATCACGGTGAGGGGGTTGTTCATGTCGTGGGCGATGCCGGACAGCAGGCCGCCCAGGGAGATGAGCTTGTCGTTGCGGGTCATGCGCTCCTGCAGGGCCTTTTCGTCCGTGATGTCTCTCATCATGGCCAGCACGCCCGCCACCCGTCCGTCCGGCCCCTTCAGCGGCGTCAACCCGCAGCCCAGGATGCGCTGGCCCAGGGCGGGGTGGTGCATGGGCAGATCAAAACGCATGGCCTTGCCGGACCGGGCCTCGGCCAGGTGCTTGGCGAAATCGTCCAGGCTGGCCGGGTCCAGCACGCTTTCCACGGGTTTTCCCTCCAAGGGGCCCTTGTCCCGGGAGAGGAGCTCCCGCGCCCGGCGGTTGGCGTACACGACGGCGCTGCCTTCGCCCAGGACCAGCATGCCGGCCGGGCTGTCCTCCACCACGGCCCGGTACACGCTCTTGAGGAGCGGGGAAGGGTTGTCGGGCCCGTCCGCGGTTTTCCCGATCCGGGCTTTCTTGGTTTTGACGGATGCGGGACGTTTTTTCAACGGACCCCCTCGTTGACCTTGTCCAGCGATTCCTGGATTTCCTCCTGGACTTCCTCCACGGTCCGCTCAAAGTTGTGGATCTGTTTGTCCACGTCCGGCACCCGGAGCTTGCGGAAGAACAGCCCTCCGCACAGGAAGGACACCGCGGACGCGCAGAGGATGAGGAACGCCAGCTCCACGCTCTTCCACGCCAGCTTGCGCGCCAGCCGCACGAAAAGCCAGATGCCGGCCGCGGCCATCACCGCCGCCGGGCTGATGAGCGGCCAGGGGATGGGTTGTTCCATAAAGCCTTTCAGGGTTTCCATGCGCTTTCTCCTTGCCTGACGATCTACCGCGGGAAGGCCGCGGCGTTCCCGCCGTCCACGGGCAGGACCGCGCCCGTGGTCTTGCGCGACAGGGCCAGGGACACGAAGGCCTGGGCCACGTCCTCCGCGTACACCTCCTGGCCCAGGAGGTTGGCGGTCAAATATTGGTCCTTGGACAGGCCCCGGGCCCGGGCCCGCGCCGCCAGGAGGCCGCCCGCGTACATGCCGGTGTTGACCCGGTCCGCGTTCACCGCGTTGCTCCGCACCCCGATCCCGGCCAGCTCGATGGCGTACTGCCGCATGAGCGCCACCACGCCCGCCTTGGGGATCACATAGGGCCCGAAGTCCGGCCCCGGGTTGAAGGCCCCCTTGGAGGCGTTGAAAAGCAGGTCGCCCCCCAGGCCCTGCCGCCGGAACACCCGGGCCGCGGCCCGGGCCACGTTCTGGTGGGAGAAAAAGTTGATCTCAAAGCTCTCGCGGAAGGTTTCGTCCGGGCAGTCCGCCAGGGGACCGGTGAAGGCCGCGCCCGCGTTGGACACGACCACGTCCACCCCGCCGAAGGTCGCGGAACAGAGGTCAAAGGACTTTTCCGCTTGGCGGGGATCCGTGACGTCGCAGACGTCCGCGTCCGCGCGCCGGGGCGCGGGCAGGGAGGCCAGCGCCTCCTTGAGCCGGTCCCGGCGCAGGTCCGTGAGGAACACGTGGGCCCCCAGGCGATTGAAGGCTTGGGCCGCGGCCAGGCCTATCCCTGAGGCCGCGCCCGAAACCCAGACGATTTTCCGGTCAAAGGGTTTTTCAACGGCCTTGCCCAGCTTGGCCTGCTCCAGGGACCAGTACTCCATGTTGAAAAGCTCCGCCTCCGGCAGGACCTCGTACCGCCCCACGCGGGAGGCCTTTTCAATGATGTCCACCGTGTGCTCGTAAATGTCCAGGGCCATGTCCGCGGCCGGGGCGTCCGCGGCCGCGGAAAAAAGCCCCAGGCCCGGCGCCAGGATGAGTCGAGGCAAAGGGTCCAGCGGAACCTTTTTTTCCGCCGCCCGGCGGCTGTGCCGTTGGAAATAGGCTTGGTAGGCGGCCTTGTATTTTTCCACGCCCCGGCGCAGGGCCTTTTCAAAGGCGTCCCGGTCCCCGGCGGGCGTGGGCGGCAGGACCAGGGGCTTGGCCTTGGTGCGAAGGATGTGGTCCGGCGTGGCCGGGCCCCGTTGGGAAAGCGTCGCAGCCTCCCGGCTGTCCGCGAAGGCCAGGAGGGCGGGCGTGGCCCGGTGGCGCACGATCAGGCGTTGGACCGGGTCTTCCTGCTTGGCCGCGGCGCGGGAAAGCCGGCATTGGGCGCGGATGAAATTGGCGGCCAGGCCCACGGACCGGGCGTCCGGGCGGCGGGCGGGTTTGCGGGAATGGAAAACGAACGGCTTGGCCCGGGCCAGATATTTTTCCGCCCGGTCCACCCACCGGACCATGCGCTCGTAGCTTTCCCGGGCCGTCTCCCCGAAGGTGAAAAGCCCGTGCTTCAGGAGGATCAGGCCCTCCACGCGGGGGTTTTCCTCGTACACCCGGGCCGCCAGCTTGGCCAGGGAAAAACCGGGCATGATGTAGGGGACCACGCCCAGCCGGCCCCCGGCCCATTCTTGGGCCAGGTCCGCGGCCCGGGGCTGGTCCGCCAAGGCCAGCACCGCGTCCGCGTGGGTGTGGTCGATGAACTTGTGGGGCAGGAAGGCGTGGAGCAGGGTCTCCACCGAAGGGTTGGGGCCGGCGCTGTCCAGCATGTGGGCGCGGAAAAAGTTGACCATGTCCCGGTCCGACAGCGCTTCCAGCGCGCGCAGGCCGGTCAGGGGCTCCAGCCGCACCGCCGGATGGCCCGCCGGCTCGATGGAGGCCAGGTCCCAGCCGGAGCCCTTCACGCGGAGCACGGGCACGGCCCCGCCCAGGAGGTCCTTGACCCGCGTCTTGACCGAGGTGTTGCCGCCGCCGTGCAGGACCAGGGACGGCTCTTGGCCGATGAGCCGGGCGGAGTAGGTGCGCAGGGCCAGGTCCTCGCCGTGGGCCTTGTATTTGTCCACGAAGGACCGGGCTTCTTTGTCGTTCCAGCGGCTTCGCATAGGGCGTTCGGGAGAAGTCCTTTTTTAACATTTTTTGAGCTTTTCGTCCCGCGCACCGTTGAAAAGACCTCCCGCCGCCCCCGCCAAAACCGTATAATGAGGGCTTCCATGTCCGCGCGCGCGCCCTCCCGCTCCAACAGGACTTCACGCCGCTTTCTGCTGCTCCTGGCCCTTTTGGCCGCGGGGCCGGCCGTCCCTTCCCCCCTGCCGGGCGCGGAAGGTTTCGCCGGCAAGCGCGTGCGCCATATCCTGATCGACCACAAGGACATCTTCGACACGTCCCTCCCCGCGGAAAACAAGCTGTTTTACCGAACGGTCAACCGCCTGCACTTTTCCACCCGCGACAAGGCCATCCGGCACCAGCTCCTGATCCGGGAAGGGGACGCGTTCAACCCGCTCCTGGTGCGGGAATCGGAACGCCTGCTCCGGAAGCTCTTCCGCCTGCGCCGGGTGCGGATCACGCCCCGGCCCGTGGACGACGCCCAGGTGGACCTCCTGGTGGAGGTGCAGGAGACCTGGACCACGGAACCCACGCTCACGTTGTCGGGCGTGGGCAGCAAGGTGTACGGGAAGATCGGCCTGCGGGAGCGGAACTTCCTGGGGCGGGGCACGGAGACGGCTTTCTTTTACAAGCGGGACGAGACCGGCCGCATCAGCCGGTCCCTCTCCTATTCCGACCCGGACCTGGGGGCCCGGCGCATCAAGCTGGACGTGAACTACGACCAAAAAGAGGAGGGGATCGGCCGGTCCCTGGCCCTGGAGCGGCCCTTCTATTCCTCCATCACGCCCTGGTCCGCGGCGTTCGAGGGCGTCTCCGACGTGGAAACCTCGCGCCTGTACGACAACGGCAGAGAGGTCCTCAAGTTCCGCCACACGGAAAAGGACATGTCCGCGGGGTACGCCCGCTCCCTCGGGTCCACGCCCAGGCGCATCCACCGGGCCGGGCTGGGGTACCGGTACCGGCGGGACAGCCTCCTGACCGAAGGGCCGGGCGCGGCCGACCTGCGCGACGACACTTACCACATGGCGAACCTGAGCTTCCACGAGGAGCGGGTGCGCTTCCTCACCGTGGACCGCATCAAGCTGTACGACCGGGAGGAAGACTTCGCCCTGGGCCCTTCCCTCCAGGGGATCGTGGGGATCTCCCGCAACTGGGTCCGCGGGTCCCAGCCCGCCACGTTCCTGGAACTCAAGTCCTTCGCGGGCCGGGAGCGCGGCCCGACGGACTTCGGCCTGGCCACGATGGAGAACACGGGCCGGTTCGAGGACGGCGCCTGGCGGGACACCCTGTCCCGGCTGGACCTGGAATATTACAACCACTTCCATCCCCGACAGACCCTGGCCCTGCACCTGGAGGCCCAATATCTGGCGCGGCCCGCGCCCGAGTCCCAGATCCTCCTGGGCGGGGACCGGGGCCTGCGCGGGTACCAGCTCAATCAGTTCGCCGGAAACAAGCTGCTTCTGCTGAACGTGGAGAACCGCTTCTTCCTGGTGGACGACATTCTGAAATTGATGGGGCTGGGGGCGGTGGCGTTCTACGACGCGGGGTACGTGTGGGACCGGGGGCGGGCCATCCGGGCGCGGGACGTGAAGATGGACGTGGGGACGGGGCTGCGCTTCTACCTCTCGCGCAGCAGCGTGGGCCAATGCCTGCGGCTGGACGTGGCCTACGCCGTCAAGGAAGTGAAGGGCGAGAGCCGTTGGGTGGTCACCTTCGGCTCCAGCCAGGCGTTCTAAGAACCGGTTCCAGAAAAAACGTGCCGAGGGCCAGAATCGAACTGGCGACACCAGGTTTTTCAGACCTGTGCTCTACCAACTGAGCTACCTCGGCGAAAAATCGTCGAAATGGGCGGAAAAACGGGGAGAAACGGGAGTCCTCAGTATAGCAAGTGCCCCACGGGCGCGCAAGAACGCCCCGCCGTTCCTAGAATCTGATCGATAGAGACCCGCCCCGGTATTCGGTCTTTCGCCCGTCGCGGGGCCGAAAAGACTGGTACCGTCCCCCCAGCGTGACCGCCTTCCCAAAGGTGAGACCCCCCTCCACCGTGTATTTGTCGGCCTTGGTGGAGAGCCCGGCCTCATAGGAGAACCGTTCCCAATCGCCGGAGAGACGGAACACGTCGGCAAAGGATCGCTCCAGCCCCATCGCAAAGACGTCCCCGGGGAACCCGTGCAACCATTCGGGCTCCTCCGCGGCCTGAACCTGGCCGAGAAAAAAGTACCGTCCGCTATTGACCAGGGCCGGCACGTCCTGGTCGTACACGTGGCGGACCCAGCGGAGCCGCGCGGTCGTGCTCTTGCGGAATGTTTCCTTGACGGAAAATTCATATGCGTCGTCCCCCAGTTTCTTCCAGAGCTGTCCGACCACGGGAAAAAGCACGTGCTCGTACCGGGATGACTGGGACCAGGAGAAGGCCCATTCGCTGTGCACCGGACCGGGGACGAAATCCTCCGTCACGTCGGCCAGGGGGACCCAGCCGTTGCCCCGCACCGCGGCGAAGGCCCCGCCCCCGTTGGCCCGGTACCCTCCCAGGGTTTCGGCCGTGACGTAGGTCCTCCAGAAATGCCCGCCGACCTTGATCTGCCGGAAATAATCGATGTGGAATCGGATCCCGCGGGTCAGGGTGGGCGGCTCAACGCCTTGCCGCTTGAGGCGGCTCTCCCGGTAATCCAGGTGATAAACCGGATCGTCCTGCAGCTCGGGCCCTTTCCAGGGAAGCGACAGAGCGGCCCGCCATTCCCCTTTGCGGTACCGGCCCGAGCCGTTGGTCGGCTCATAGCCGCCGGAAAAACCGGCGCGGGCCGTCGCAACGGCCGCCAGCCCCAACGAAAACACGAAAAAAACCGGACGAAGCAACGGCATGGGAACCCCCTGTCTCATTCCAGATGGAACGACCGCAAGATCTGCTCGAACGGCACCAGGTAGGACGCGATCTTCTCCGGCGGCGCGGCGCAGACCAGGGCGTATCCCACGCCGTCACGGACCAGGAACAGGGCCCGGTACTGGAAGACGCCGCCCAGGACGCCGCTGCCCTGATACTGGCCCAGGTACCCGTAACCGGCGGGGTAGAGGACCTCGCGCCCCTGCAGCGGCATCCAGCGTTTTTCCAGGGCCGCCTTTTCCGCGTATTCCCGGGCGGTCAACCCCCGCCCCAGGCGCTGGCGCCTCAACTCCCCCCACCCTTCGCCCTTTTCCTCGCGGAAGCCCGCCAGGGCCAGGCGGCCGGCGGTCTCCCATTTCCAGCCCGGCGGCAGCTCCAAAGAAATCCCCTCCCGCTCGTGGATGAACCGCGGCCCTTCCAGGCGCCCCCGCTCCTCGGGCTTCAGGCGGGGGAGGCGCTCCTTCAGTTCCTGATAGGGCTCGAAACCTTCGGAAAAGGTCCTCTGGGCGGTGTTCATGTGCTCCATGTACCGCCGCGCCTGGACCAGGCGGTCGTCCGTGGGCGGGTGGGAGCGAAAAAACGGCTCCCACTGGTCGCCGCCCTCCTGTTTTTCGAGGCGGCCGAGCCGCTCGAAGAAGGACAGCGCGGCCCGGGGGTCGTATCCGGCGGAGATGGCGTACCGCAGGCCCACGCGGTCGGCCTCCAGCTCGTACTCCCGGCTGTATCCCAGCAGGTACAGGGTGGTGAACAGGTCCGCGGTCTGGGCCACCATGATCATGGCCTCGGGCCCCAGTTGAATGCCCGAGGCGATGGCGCCCAGGGCCGTGAGCGTGCCGTACCCCATCTGTTTCTCGATCATGTTGATGGAGTGCCAGGCGCACACGTGGCCGATCTCGTGGCCCAGCACAACGGCCAGCTCCGCCTCGCTGGAGAGTTCCTCCAGGATGCCCCGCGTGACGAAGATGAACCCGCCGGGCGCGGCGAAGGCGTTGATCATGTCCGTGTCCAGGATGGTGAACACGAAATCCAGGCGGGGCCGGTCGCTCACCGCCGCCAGTTTCTTCCCGAGGGAGGACACGTATTCCCGCAGCACCGGGTCTTGAAGTTCCCCGTATTCCTGCACCAACTGCTGGCGCGTCTCGGCCCCGATGCTCCGCTCCGCCTCCTCGGAGATGAGCTTGGCCTCCCGGCGCTGGGTCACGGGATTGCGGAAGCAGGACGCCAAAAACGCCCCGCACAGGAGGAAAAGGACGACACGGCGCGTTCGGGCGGGTTTCATGATCCCTCTCAAAAATGTACCCTTGGACAATCCATGGAGCGCCTCTCGTCCCTTTTCAAAAGGATCCCCCGCGGCCCGGCGGTCCTCGCCGCCCTGGGGCTGGCGGCCCGCCTGGCGCACGTGCTCCTCACCCGGGCGGATCCGCCCCATCCGGACCTGGGAAGTTTCCTCGCGCCGGCCCTGTCCCTGGCCCATCCCTTCGACACCTCGCCCCGGGAGCCGCTCTTCGTGTGGTGGCTGTGGGTCCTGTACAAGACCGGGCTGGCCTTCCCCCTGGGCGTCCGGCTCATGACCGCCCTGTGGTTCGTCCCCGCGCTGTGGCTTTTCCACCCGCTGGCGCGGCGTTTTCTGGGGTTGCGGGGCGCCTGGGTCGCGGCCGGCCTCTTCGCCTTTCTTCCCGCCCAAATCGTCTCCGACGGCGTGGGGCTGAGGCATTCCCTGGAAACCGTCGGCGTCCTTCTGCTCCTGACCGCGGCGTTCGCCCCGGAACCGCGGCAAAGACGGTCTTTCGTCCAAGCCGCGGCGGCCGCGGCCGGCCTCATGCTCGCGCGGATCAATTACCTGGGCTCCGCCCTCCTGGTCCTGGCGGCCCATGCCCTCCGCACCCGCCTGCCGCGTTTTCTCCTGGCCGCCCTCCCGGCCCTGTTCCTCCTGTTCTTTCATTTCCAGAACAACCGGGCCCGTCACGGCGACGCCTTTTATTCCGTGAACCTCCACACCTACTGGTTTTCAAATCTGGAATACATCGGCCATCCGGGGTTCCCCGCCTCCTTCGAGGAATGGCAGAAGGACGCCCACCGGCCCAGCCTCACCTTCCGCCAGTGGGCCTTTGAGCGCCACACGCCGGCGGAGTTCCTGAAGGAATGCGCGATCGGGTATGTCCGCTGTCTGTGGATTTTCTTCGAGCGGGTCTATTTTTCCGTCGGGCTTCCGGCCGGAGTCAAGTGGGGGTTGCTGGGCCTGTACGCGGCGGGGATTCTCCTGTCCCTGGCAAGGCCTTCTCAACGGCCCCTGTTCCTCTTCCTGTCTTTCCTGGTCCTCCCGTACGCCTTCGTCAGCCATGTTTTTTGGGCCGGACGGTTCTTCGCGCCCGTCTCGCCGCTGGCGCTGATCTTCGCGGTGGCGGGGGCGCAGTCCGCGGAACGGTTCCTGCTGCGGCATGGGAAGGCCCGGTTCCCCGGCTTCCGCCTGTTCCAGGGGCCGCCGGTCCTCTCGGACCGGCCCCCTCAGTTGCCCCGGTAGAAGGCCCGGACGGCCCGGGCCACGCGGCGCGCCGCGCTTTCGGGCAGGCCGGGGTACATCGGCAGGGACAGGACGTCCCCGGAGGCCTTCTCCGCCTCTGGAAAATCCCCGCGCCGGTATTTGAGGGATGAAAAAGCCTTTTGCAGGTGGAGCGGCGTCTGGTAGAAGACCCCCGCCGCGATGCCCTGCTCCGCGAGGCGGGCCTTGAGCGCGTCGCGCCGCGGGGCCCGCACCGTGAACAGATGATAGACCGGTTCGGCCTTGGGCAGGACGGCCAGGGGGCGGGCCGGGCCCCCTTCCAGTTCCTCCCGGTAAACCTCCGCCAGACGGCGGCGCTCCCGGGTCCAGGCCGAGAGCCGCTCCAATTTGATCCTCAACACCGCGGCCTGCAGGTTGTCCAGCCGTTCGTTGTATCCCAGCTCCGGGTGCTCGTAAGCCGACGCGCGCCGGCCGCAGTTCCGCAGAACCCGCAGTTTCTCCGCCAACCGGGCCCGGTTCGTCACCGCCATGCCGCCGTCGCCCAGCCCCCCGAGATTTTTCGACGGATAAAAGCTGAAACAGCCGGCGTCGCCCAGGGCCCCCGCGGGCCGGCCTCCGTAACGGGCGCCGTGGGCCTGGCAGGCGTCCTCCACCACGGCCAGGCCGCGCCGGCGGGCGAAGCGCAAAATGGGGTCCATGTCCGCGGGCTGGCCGAAGATGTGTACCGGCAGGACGGCGCGGGTGCGGCGGGTGCGGGAAGCCTCAAGGCGGGCGGGGTCCAGGTTGAGGGTGGCGGGGTCCACGTCCACGAAGCGCGGCCGGGCGCCCACGTACGCCACGGCCGCGGCCGTGGCGAAAAAAGTGAAGGGCGTGGTCAGCACTTCATCGCCGGGCCCCACGCCCAGGGCCCGCAGGGTGAGGGTCAGGGCCGCGGCGCCGGAAGACATCCCCACCCCGTGGGCCGCGCCGCAAAGGCGGGCGAAGTCCCGCTCCAGCGCCGCGACCTCCTCGCCCAGGATGAAGGCGTGGCGGCGGTACACGGACCGCACGGCCGACATCACCCGGCGTTCCAGGGGCCGGTGCGCGGGCCCCAGGTCCATGAGGGGAATGGCCTTCAAGCCTTGTCCCCGTTCTTGGGCGGGTCCAGCCAGCGGTCCAGGCTCAAAAGCCGATGAGGGTCCGCAAAAACCGCCGCAGACGCGGTCAACAGAAAAAGATCCAGGAAGAGGGCTTGACCGGGCGTCAGGGCGGGCCCCAGGCGGCCGAAACAGCCGCAGCCGGTCAAGGGCAGATTCCGCCACAGGGCGGAGGCCAGGACCGCGATGAACAGGCCGTACAAACCCGCGGCCAGGGGCGCGGCCGCGCGCACGCCGTAGCCCAGGAGCAGGCAGGCGCCGATGAAAAGCTCCGCCCAGGGCAGGGTCCGCGCCACGAAGGTCGCCGCGGCGAAAGAGAGGAGGCGGTAGGAATCCACGGCCGCGAGCAGCTCCTCCGCGGGCGCCATGAGCTTAATGAACCCGGAGACCGCGAGGACCCCTCCGGCCATCAGGCGGGCTGGCAAGGCCGCGCACCCGAAGGCGCGGCTCCCGCGGAAAGAAAGGGCGGCCGTCACGGGCGTTTCCCCAATTCGATGAACCGTTCCCCGTAGGCCCGGAGCTGGGTGTCTCCCACGGCGCGGCGGCCGTTGATGAAAAAGGTGGGTGTCACGCTCACGTCCTGGGCCTTCGCCTCCAAACGGTCCTCCTCGATCAGCCGGTCCACGGCCGGGTCCGCCAGGTCCGCCTCAAAGCGGCCCCGGTCCAACCCCAGCTCTTCCGCGTACTTCCGGAACAGGGGCTTGGCGTCCTCGGCGGTGGCCCATTCCTTCTGGCTCGCGAACAGCCTGTCATGGTACTCCCAGAACCGCCCCTGCAACCCGGCGCACTCCGCGGCCTTGGCCGCGAGGAGGGACCACTTGTGGATGCGGGTGAGGGGGAGGTGCCGGAACGCCAGGGACAACTCCCCCGCGTGGCGGTCGGCCAGGTCCTTCAGGAACGGCTGGGCCTTGGCGCAGTTCGGGCACTGAAAGTCCGAAAACTCCGTCAGGCGCACGGGGGCCGAAGCGGGGCCCTTCCGCCGGTAATCGGGGATGTCGCGGCCGCCCAGCCATTGGCCCCGCCGCGCCAAGTGGACGGCGGCAACGAGCGCGGCGAAGATCAACGCCCCGGCCACGGCGCGTCTGGCCGCGGAACGCGGGACAAGAGGCTGAAAATTCATGCGACGCCTTTCCGCGGCATGGAGCGGCACCGCCCCCGCGGCCCGCGGCAAGACCTTTCCCCGCGGGCCCGTCCGACGTCCGGGGAGGGGACGCGGTCAGCCGACTTTATAAACGTAATCTCCCCGACGGCATTTGCCCTCCACCTTGATGCCCACGCCCGCGCCGGACCCCGCCTTATCCACGGCCGCGTGGTTCACCTGCATGGAGGAGACGCCCTGTTGAATGTCCGTGGTGTGGCCCCGCACGTGGATCTGGTCCCCCACGCTCAAGGCCGCCTTCAGGGTCAAGGTCATCACGCCGATGTGGGAATAGTAGTCGTCCACCGTCCCCACGTACCTTTCGCCGGCGAGGGGCTGCCGCCAGGGGAGGGGCGGCTCCTTGGGCGCCGCCGCGGACCGGACCTTGGACGACGCCGCTTTTTTCGGAGGCGTTTTCTTGGCTTTCGCGGCCGCGGCGCGGCGGGCCGGTTTTTTGGCCTTGGCCGGCCGCTTTTTCCTGGCAGGGGCCTTCTTCTTCGCTTTCTTTTTCGCCATAAAGACCTCCTTTTGAAAATCAAAAACGCGTTTCCCGGATAGGCTTCATTTTACCATGATCGATTCGTTGTTTGGCAAGAGGAAGGCCGCCGGCGCAAAAAAACCCGCGCGATGTCCGTCGCGCGGGTTCTCATCATCGGTTCGCTGCGCTTAAATCAGTCGCCGGCGTAGTTGACTTCTATGACGCACGAAAGCCGGAAACCGCAGACATCGGACGCCCCCGCGTACAAAGGCTCCTGGCACACCCCGCTGCCCTCCGCCCGGGTTTGCCGGCCCTCTACGACGGCGTTGATCTTGGCGGCCAAGTCAAAGGACCCCTTGCCGCCGCAGCGGCCCGGACAGGTCGCGGAAAAATCGCAGGGGTCCGCCGGCCCGAAGGAACGGGTCTCCTGGTCGAGCGCGTGTTGTTGAGGGGTGGAAAAGTTGAGCCGGACGGACAGGCGCTGGACGGCGGGAAAGCGCTCCCTCAGAAGGCCGGAACGCTCCTGCCGGGCCGCCTCCTGGCCCCGCATAACTTTCTGCTCGTTTTTGTTGGGGCCGGCGGGCCGGCGCCTTTTGCGTTTGAAGAATTGGGGCATAATGCTGTTTTGGAATCGTCCTCCTGTCGCCGATAGCGCTCGGGTTGCTGCCCAGCAACATTGGCTTTGGCCAATGTTTATCTGAGTTTGTGGGTAGATTCCTTTCGGCCCAGGCGCGGCATTTGCGCCTGA
>CAZAEL010000056.1:0-1405 GCA_964484135.1 uncultured Elusimicrobia bacterium | reverse complement strand
TTATCTGAGTTTGTGGGTAGATTCCTTTCGGCCCAGGCGCGGCATTTGCGCCTGATTTCAAATCCCATCGAAAGGACTGTCTATGAAAAGTGGCGGGGTCGACGGGATTTCCCTCTCCCCCAGCCGCTCTCGCGGCGTCCTCCGAGGGCCGGCCGCCCTCGCTCCTCCTGCCACCGGCAGCGCTCGGGTCGGCTTCAAATCCCATCGAAAGGACTGTCTATGAAAAGTGGCGGGGTCGACGGGATTTGAACCCGCGGTCTCCGCCTTGACAGGGCGGCGTGTTAACCGAGCTACACCACGACCCCAGAAACGACTGCGGAGCCCGCGGGAACCCGCGGTCCGCCTCCGCAACACAAAAATTTTCGGGATGTTGCTCCGTCCGGGGCGCTCACGAACCCGCGCCCGCGCCCGGCGGCCCACGTTCCCAAAGGGCCCCAGGCGCTTTGACCGGGGCCGGCGCCCTTGACAGGGCGGCGTGTTAACCGAGCCACACCACGGCCCCAACCGTCGGGGCTCCTCAAGGAAGGGTGTCCCCCTCCCTCGACGCTTCGCTGACCCTCCCAAAAACGGGCCAACCTTTATGAAAAAACCTCCCAAATTGGGCGGTAGAGGATTTGAACCTCTGGCCCTTGCCTTGTAAGGGCAATGCTCTACCGCTGAGCTAACCGCCCCTCGTTGACCGACGACGGGACCCGACGCCGGAACGCCACGGCCTTCCGACAGCAAAGGACAGAGAGAGGAAAACGTCATTGTAGCAGATTTCGCGGAACATTCAAACGAACGGGGGCGGGGAAGGGGCGGAAAGCCGGCAAATTTGGTAAATTTTCCCTATGTCCCGTTCGACATCTTCCGCCTGCGTTCTGGTCAGCGGGGGCCTGGACAGCGCCGTCCTATTGGGAACCGCCCTCTCTCGATACGAGACGGTCCATCCTCTGTACCTGCGGTGCGGCCTGGCCTGGGAAGCGGCCGAACTCCACTGGCTGCGCCGCTTCCTCCGCGCCCTGCCGCGGGGGAGGCTCAAACCCCTGACCGTCCTGGACGTGCCCGCGGCGGACGTGTACGGCTCCCACTGGAGCCTCACGGCGCGGAACGTGCCGGGCGCCTCCTCCCGGGACGAGGCGGTGTACCTCCCCGGACGGAACCTCCTCCTCTTGTCCAAGGCCGCGGTCTTCTGCGCCCTCCGCGGCGTCCCCGTGCTTTTCCTGGGGACGCTGCGCGGGAACCCCTTCCCCGACAGCACGCCGCGTTTCTTCCGGACCTTGGAGCGGGCCGTGCGGCTGGGGCTGAAACACCGGATTTCCCTCCGGGCGCCCTTCTCCGGGATGTCCAAGGCGCAGGTCCTCAAAAAGGGGCGCGCGCTGCCCCTCCACCTGACCTTTTCCTGCCTGGCCCCCCGCGGCCGGCG
>CAZAEL010000055.1:0-14490 GCA_964484135.1 uncultured Elusimicrobia bacterium | reverse complement strand
CTCCGTCTCCGCCAAAACGGCGTGCTCGATACGCCACAGGGGGACCCAAAAACACAAAACCAAAAAATCCTCGTCTCATAGCGCCTGCACGGGGGTAAAAGATTTCGTACCGCGGAGTATTTTTTTGCGGCGGCCGGGGCGCTTCCCGTCAGGCGGGGGAAGGGTTTTCAGGGCGCAGTTCCCACCGCCAGACCGCGCCGTCCGCCGCGCCCGGGGTGTCGCCGGCGCGGCGGAAACCGGCCCGCTCCAGGGCCTGGGTCCAGGACGTCTCCCCCGGGGAGCTGCGGCAGATCACCGTTTGGACCTGCCGGGAGAAGGCGATCTGCGCCAGGTGCCGGAGCATGGACACGTGGTGGTGGCCTTTTTCAAAACCCGGGAACAAAAAACAGAAAAATTCGGCGCTTCCGTCCCGCGGCGGCGCGGCGAAGACGCAGGTGGCCACCACCTTGCTGGTGGTGTTGTCCGCCACCAGGTACCCGCCCCAGGGTTTTTCGCGGGGGGACCGCCGGAGCACGTCCAGAACGTCCTGTATCCGTCGGGGGACCAGGGACGCGTTCTTGCCGAACACCAGCCCCCGCTCCCGGGCCAGCCCCGGGATGTCCTGCAGGGCCTTCTCCCAGCCCTCGTCCATGGGAAGAAAGCGCAAAACCGGCGTCACGGGTGCGAACGGGCGAACAGGGACACGCTTTCAATGTGGGAGGTTTGGGGGAAAAGGTCCACGGGCGCGGAGCGGCGCAGGAGGTACCCGCCCGTGGCCAGGTACCGGGCGTCCCGCGCCAAAGTGGCCGGGTCGCAGGAGACGTACACGATTTTGCGTGGGGCGAGGCGGATCACGGCCCGGAGCACGTGCTGTTCGCACCCGGCCCTGGGCGGGTCCAGCACCACCGCGGCCAGGCGGTCGTTGAGGCCTTTTTTAAACCGGCCCCGGGCCAGGGCGGTTTCGCACCGGTCCTGCACGAACTTGACGTTTTTCAAGGTGTTCCATTTGGCGCTCTCGATGGCGTCGGCCACGGCCGCGGGGTTTTCCTCCACGCCCCAGACGAACCGGGACCGTTTGGCCAAAAGCTGGGCGATGGCGCCCACGCCCGAATACAACTCCAGCACCGACTCCTCGGGCGTGGGCTCGATGAAGGATTCCACTTTCTTATAGAGGATTTCGGCGGCCGGGCTGTTGACCTGGAAGAAGGACCCCGGCGACAGGCGGAACCGCAGGCCCAGCAGGGTCTCGGTGAGGTAATGCTTGCCGTGGAGGTGGCGCCATTCCGGGCCCAGGATCACGTGGTCTTCCCGCGGGTTGACGTTCTGGAACAGGCTTTTGACGGACGGGCATTGCTTGGTCAGGTGCTCGGCGAAGGCCACGGCCTTGGGGAAGTTGTCGCCCTTGGTGATGAGCGCGACGAGGGCCTCGTTCTGGCTGTTGGTGCGGACCAGGAGGTGCCTGAGCCAGCCGCGGCGGCTGTCCTCGTCGTACGCGGGCGCGGGGTTCTGCCGGAACCAGTCCAGCACGGCCTTGAAGACGCGGACCGATTCCTCGGTCTGCACCAGGCAGTCGTCGAAGGGCACGATGCGGTGGCTGTTGGGCGCGTAGAACCCGGCCCGGAGCCCGCCCGCGCTGTCCGGGGCGAAGGGGATCTGGACCTTGTTGCGGTACCGCCAGGGGGCCGGGGCGGACAGGGTCTCCTCCACCGCGGGCTTGGCGATGCGGCCCAGCCGCTGGAAGGCCTCGATCAGGAGCTGGCGCTTGGATCGGGTCTGGAATTCGTAGGCCAGGTGCTGCCAGTTGCACCCGCCGCAAACCGCGTCGGGCGCGTCGCCGGGTTTGTAGAAGTGGGGGCAGGGGGGGGAAGTCCGGTGCGGGGCGGGCGCGGCCAAAGATTGAATCCAGCCGCGGGCGAAGTTTTTGCGTTGCTCCCAGCGGTGGAGCACGGCCCGGTCTCCGGGCGCGCCGAAGGGCACGAACACCACCTGCCGGGAGTCGGCGGGCCCGTCGCCGCCTTTCAAGCGGCCCACCGCGTCGCCCCCCAGGGCCAAATTGTCGAGCGGGACTTCCTGGTCCGGAGGCGTGGACAAAGGGGAATGTCTCTTAGGCGAGGAAGCGTTCCAGGGCCTGGCGGCCGGTCATGCCGGTCGTAACGCCCAGCTTGGCGGCGGCGGGCGTGGCGGCCGACACGGGTTTGTCGAGGAGCTCCTCCAGGGTCTTGACGCCCCTGACCACGGCCGCGGCCGCCCCGAACTGCTCCGCCCGCGACACGTCCAGGAAGCCGCACATGACGAAGCCTTTCTCCCCCCGGGCCAGGACCAGCGGGGCGCCGGGCAGGTCGATCTCAAAACCCACGGCTTTTTTTTGGCCTATGACGAGGTCTTGCGTTCTCATGGGATGCGGGCTCCTTGTTCAGAAAAGAGGGGATTTGTGCTGACAGCCGGATAAAAAATTTTAGCTTCTGCTTCCTCCCCTGTCAAACGGCTCGGGGAAGGGGGCGCCGGCCCTTTTCTTGCGGGGTGGAAAATGCCAAAATAAATCCTTTCAGGCCCGCGGGCCAAGGGGAGACTCTGTCCCTTCGCGACCCGCCGAAAGACACGACATCCCGACATGAAAAGAATTCTCCAGGAAATCCGCGACGTCGCCGCGTACCGGGGCGGGGAAGGGCATTGGTCCTACCTCCTGCACCGGGTCACGGGCGTGGGCGTGCTGGTCTTCCTCCTCGCGCACATCGTGGACACCGCCGTCATCGGCTGGGGGCCGGAGGCCTTCAACAAGGTCATGGCCCTGTACCGCCACCCGGTTTTCCGGGTCAGCGAGGTGGGCCTCTTCGCCGCCGTGCTCTTCCACGCCCTGAACGGCCTGCGCATCGTGGTCATCGACTTCTGGCCCGGCGCCACCAAACACCACAAAAAACTCTTCTGGATCGAGGCGGTTTCCTTCGCGGTCATCATGGTCCCGGTGTCCGTCCTGATGCTCCTGCCTCTTTTTAAGGAAGGCCGCTGATGGCCCCATCACCTGCCTCGACCCCGGAGGGGGCGTTCCGCCCCCAGACAGGTGGCGGGGTGGCTTCTCCCTCCCTGTCTTCCCCGCGTCCCGTCCCTTCCGGAGGCTTCGAGCTGTACGCCTGGTTCTTCATGCGGGTGTCCGGGGTGTTGCTGATGTTTTTGGCCCTGGGGCACCTGGTGATCATGCACCTGATCAACAACGTGGACCACATCGACTACGCCTTCGTGGCGGCGCGGTGGGCCACGCCCTTCTGGCGGTGCTACGACCTGCTCATGGTGCTCCTGGCCCTCTTGCACGGGTTCAACGGCGCCCGCGTCCTGGTGGACGATTATCTGAAGGGCGGCCGGCGCGTCCTGGCCCTGTCCGTCCTTTATTCCCTGGCCCTGGTGTTCCTGGTCCTGGGGTCCCTGGTGATCCTGACCTTCCAACCCCAGCGCGGGACGTTCTTCTGACATGAGCCGCGCGCCCGTGCATCGTTTCGACGCGGTCGTGGTGGGCGCGGGCGGCGCCGGCCTGTACGCCACCCTGGCCCTGGCCCAGAAGGGCGTCAAGACCGCGGTCATCTCCAAGCTGTACCCCACGCGGTCCCACACGGGCGCGGCCCAGGGCGGCGTGGGCGCGGCCATCGGGAACACGGAACCGGACAACCCCGAATGGCACATGTTCGACACGGTCAAGGGCGGCGATTACCTGGTGGACCAGGACGCGGCCGAGGTGATGTGCCGCGAGGCCGTGGACACGGTCATCGAGCTGGAGCGCCTGGGCCTGCCCTTCAACCGCACGCCGGACGGCAAGATCGACCAGCGCCGGTTCGGCGGCCACTCACGGGACTTCGGCAAGGGCCCGGTGCGCCGGGCCTGCTACGCGGCGGACCGCACGGGCCACATGATCCTGCAGACCCTGTACCAGCAGTGCATCAAGCACGGGGTCACGTTTTTCGACGAGTACCACGTCATGGACCTGCTGGTCGAAAAAAGCCGCTGCGCGGGGGTCACGGCGTACCAGATCGCCACGGGCGCGTTGCACGTGTTCCACGCCAAGGCCGTGCTCTTCGCCACGGGCGGGTCCGGCCGCATGTTCAAGATCACCTCCAACGCCCACGCCCTGACCGGCGACGGCATGGCCGTGGCGTACCGCCGGGGCGTGCCCCTGGAGGACATGGAGTTCTTTCAGTTCCATCCCACGGGCATCTACAAGATGGGCATTCTTTTGTCCGAGGCCTGCCGGGGCGAGGGCGGCATCCTGCGCAACGGCCGGGGAGAGCGGTTCATGGAGAAGTACGCCCCCACCATGCTGGACCTGGCCCCGCGGGACATGATCTCCCGCTTCATCTATCAGGAGGTGAGCGAGGGGCGCGGCGTGGACGGCAAGGACTACGTGCACCTGGACCTGCGGCACCTGGGCCGGGAGAAGATCGAGCAAAAGCTGCCGGACATCACGGATTTCGTGCGCACGTACATGGGTCTGGACCCGGTCGCGGACCTGATCCCCATCCAGCCCACGGCCCACTACGCCATGGGCGGCGTCCCGGCCAACAAGGACGGCGAGGTGGTGACGGACGAGAAGAACACCCCCCTGCCCGGCTTCTACGCCGCGGGCGAGGTGGCCTGCGTGTCCGTCCACGGGGCCAACCGGCTGGGCACCAACTCCTTGGTGGACATCCTGGTCTTCGGCCGGAGGAGCGGCCTGTCCATGGCCGCCTTCTGCGCCAAGAACGACTGGGCGCCCCTGCCGCCGGAGCCGGAAGCGCCGGTGCGGGAGCAGATCGAGAAACGGATGTCGGGCGGGGGCGCGGAGCGGGCCGCGGACGTGCGGGCCGAACTTCAGTCTTGCATGATGGACAATTGCGGCGTATACAGGAACGAGGCCCGGCTGAAAGAGGCCAAGGCCCGGATCGCGGCGCTGCGCCGGCGGTATGAATCCGTGCGGTCCCAGGACAGGGGGCGGCAGTTCAACACGGACCTCCTGGAGACCTTGGAACTGGGAAACCTGCTGGACCTGGCCGACTGCACGGTGGAGAGCGCGCTGGCGCGGCAGGAGTCCCGCGGCGCCCACGCGCGCGAGGATTTCCCCAAGCGGGACGACCAGCGTTTCCTGAAGCACACCCTGGCGTACCGGCGGGACGAGGGCGTGGAGCTGAAGTACAAGCCCGTGGTCATCACCAAGTTCCAGCCGCAGGAACGGAAATATTGAAGGAGCCCATGGCCAAACCGGCGCGCAAAACCATGAAGATCTGTTCGTTCCTGCCCGGCGGCACGGAGATGGTCTGCGCCCTGGGGCTCAAGGACGCCCTGGTGGGCGTGTCCCACGAGTGCGACTACCCGCCGGACGTGAAGAAAAAGCCCGTGGTGGTGCGCAGCGCGGTGGACTCTTCGCGCATGAGCAGCGCGGAGCTGGACCGTTTCGTGTCCGAGAAGCTGCGCAAGGGGGAAAGCCTCTACCAGGTGGACCAGCGCAAATTGGAGGAGCTCGGCCCCGACCTGGTCATCACGCAGGAGCTCTGCCGGGTCTGCGCGCCCTCCGCTCCGGATGCGCAAAAGGCCCTGGCCACGGTCCGCAACGGGACCCGGGTGCTGTACCTCACCCCCCGCTCCCTGGAGGACATCTTCGAGAACATCCGGTCCGTGGGCGAAGCCACGGACCGGCTGGAGGAGGCCAAGCAGCTCGTTTACGACCTGCGCCTCCACGCCGTGACCGTGCAGGTCAAGACGTTCCGGCAGAGGAAGCCGCGCGTGTTCATCCTGGAATGGCTGGACCCCCCGTTCAACGCCGGCCACTGGATCCCGGAGATGGTGGAGATCGCGGGCGGGATCCCGGAGGCGTCCTCTTTGGGCAAGGACTCCCGGCGCGTCTCCTGGGAGGAGATCGCGGAATTCAACCCGGACGTGCTCATCTGCGCGCCCTGCGGGCACCACCTGGAGGGGGCCCTGCGGGAGGCCGAACTTTTGAAGAAGTGCCCTTTCCCGGACAGGATCAACGCCTTCCGCGACGGGCGCGTGTACGCGGTGGACGCGGACGCGTACCTGGCGCGTCCCGGGCCCCGGATCGTCTCCGGCATCGAGCTTTTGGCCCACATCCTGCATCCGGAGTCCTGCGGCTGGAACGGCCCCAAGGACGCTTTTCACCGGATTCCGAAAGTTTGATCCCATGCGCGTTCGACTGAAGATTTGGCGGTTCAACCCGGAACAGGACCAGGAGCCCCGCTGGAGCGAGCACATCGTTCAGATGGAACCCACGGACCGGGTGCTGGACGCCCTGCAGGAGGTGAAGGGCCGGCAGGACGGCACGCTGACCGTGCGGAAGTCCTGCGCCCACGGGGTCTGCGGCTCCGACGCCATGCGCATCAACGGCAGGAACCGCCTGGCCTGCAAGGTCCTCATCAAGGACGTGGCGCCGGTCATCACCATCGAGCCCATGAAGGGGTTCCGCGTCATCAAGGACATGGTGGTGGACATGGAGCCCTTCTTCGCCAAGTACCGGTCCGTCAAACCTTACCTGATCAACGACGAACCGCCGGGCGAAGGGGAGCGGCGGCAGAGCCCGCAGGAGCGGGAGCGGTTCGACGACACCACCAAGTGCATCCTCTGCGGCGCGTGCACCACGTCCTGCCCGTCCTTCTGGGCCAACCCGGACTACGTGGGGCCGGCCGCCATGGTGCAGGCCCACCGCTTCATCTTCGACAGCCGCGACCGGGGGGCGGAGGAGCGCCTGTCGGTCTTGAACGACCGGGACGGCGCGTGGCGCTGCCGGACGGTCTTCAACTGCGTGGAGGCCTGCCCCCGCGGCATCGACGTGACGGGCGCCATCGCGGACATCAAAAGAGAGCTGTTATACCGGAAAGGGTGACCATGAGCGACCCAGGGCAGGACTCTCCCGCGCAGACATCCGCCAAGAAGGTCGTCGTGGTCATCGTGGACGACGACAAGTACATCCTGGATTTCATGCAGTTCACCCTGGAACAGCAGGGATACCACGTGTTCGCGGCCGAGGACGGCCAGCAGGGCCTGGACATGATCGTCAAGGAGCGGCCCGTCCTGGTGGTCCTGGACCTGATGCTGCCGAAGATAGACGGTTTCGCGATCCTGAAGAAGATGTCGGAAAGCCCGGACACGGCCGGGATCCCCGTGGTGGTGGTGAGCGCGTACACGGCCAGCGAATCCACCCGCCGCATCGTGCAGTCGCAGAAGAACGTGCGCGAGGTGTTCACCAAACCCATCCGGTCCAAGGAATTCGTGGCCAAGCTCAAGGCCATCGTGGGAATCGAATGAACGGGAGGCAACGCTGAATGCCGGACATTGAAACCAACGCGCCCGCGCCCGCCGGCGCGAAGAGCTGGCTGCAGAAGGCCTGGGTCCGCAACGCCCTGCTGGTCGCCGGGACCGCGGCCGCGGCGTACGGGATGATCTACGTGGACGTGACGGCCCGGGCGCGGGAGGCCTTCCGCGAGGGGGAGAAGTATTCCCGGTGGAACGAGAAGCCGGAGGAGAAGGCCCGGTTTTACGAGGAGAAGTTCATGAAGGAAAAGGCCGCCCTGGACAAGCGGCGGGAGAAGGGCAAGATTTCCGCGGAGGACTACGACCAGGACCTGGAGGTGCTGGCCTTCGACCGGGACCAGGCTGCGGCCGATTCTTCCCTGAAATACGCGTACCAGTGGTACAAGGACACGTACGAGCTTTTCAGCCCGCCGGAATCCAAGTGGGTGCGCCGGGCGCGGTACCTGGCGCCGGCGGCCAAACAGAAATGGCGGGAGGAGCTCCGCGCCAAAGGCATCCCGTTCGAGGAGTACATGCTGGACCTGGAGGCGGGGGAGGACGCGGCCACGCTCATGGTGTGTTCCACCCGCCGCCGGGCCGAGGCGGACCGTTGCGTGGAGGCCCTGAAGGCCAAGGGGATCGAGGCGCGGCTGTACGACGCGCCGGCCCAGGGGCGGCTGCCCCAGGAGGGGCTCAAGATCATCGTGCCCCGCGAAAAATTTTGGGAGGCCCACGAAGCGCTGTCCGGCTTGGTGGCGCCGCAGCCCTAGCCCGATGCGCATTTTCCTCCGCGCCAAGATCCACAACGCCACGGTCACCGAGGCCCGGCTGGACTACGTGGGCTCCGTGACCATCGACCACGACCTGCTCAAGAAGGCGGACATCGTGGAACATGAAAAGGTCATGATCGTGGACAACGACAACGGCAACCGCGTGGAGACCTACGTCATCCAGGGGCCGGCGGGGTCGGGGGTCATCTGCATCAACGGCGCGGCCAGCCACCTGATCCGCAAGGGGGACCAGGTGATCATCATGGCCTTCGAGGCGGGGCGAAAGCCCGGCAAGCCCAAGATCGTCCTGGTGGACAAGCGCAACCGCTTCCTGCGTTACTACAAAAAAACGGACGGGCCCTTGATCTCAACCCCCGCTTGAAAGCGTTTTTCCGCAAGAAACCCCGCTTCTCCGTCTCAAAAACAGCCTTCCCGTTCCTCCACGCCCTGACCGGCGCTTTCTTGCTGCCCCTTTTGGGGGCGGTGTGGCTGGCCGCGTGGGACATCCTCCGGGGGTTCTCAAGCCGCCCCGTGGCCCTGGCGCCGGTCCTGATCGGCGCCGCGGCGTACGCCCTTTTCCAGGCGGCGTTCCGCAAACCCCTGGCCCTGTACGTGTTCGGCCACGAACTGACCCACGCGGCCGCGGCGCTCCTGTCCGGATACCGGGTCAAGTCCTTTTCCGCCTCGGCCCGCGGCGGCGAAGTGGTGCTGAGCGGCACCAACGTGTGGGTGGCCCTGGCGCCCTACGGCGTGCCCCTGTACACCTTCCTGGCCCTGGCCGCGCTGGAGGCGGCCCGGCGTTTCCACCTTTTTCCGGTCCCGCCCTTTTGTTTCGGTTTCGCGGCGGGGTTCACCTTCGCGTTCCACGCCGCGCTCACCGTGTACGCCCTCCGCCAGAACCAGCCGGATTTGAAATACGTGGGCCCCTTCCTGTCCCTGGTGCTGATCCTGATCTCCAACGGCGTTGTGCTGGTGCTCCTGCTGAAGGCGCTTTTCCCGGCCAGCGTGTCTTTGCGGTCCTTCGCGGCTTCGTCCGCGGCCTATACCCTCCTGATCTGGGACCAGGGGCTGCGGTTCCTGTCGTGGGGCGCCCGGCGCGCCCTCGCGGGGATCGACGCCCTGAGGAGCCCCGCGTGACGACCGTTCTCTCGCAGGAGGCCAAGCGCAAGGTTTTCCATTTCTTCAGCGCCCTGTACGCCCTGCTCTATTTCATCGGCGGGCGCGGCCTGAGCCTCTGGGTCCTGGGCGGCCTGTTCGCCGCCGTCGCCGCCCTGGAGGCGGCGCGGCTGCGGTCCCCGGCCCTGAACCAGCGGCTCGTGGCCGCCTTCGGCGGCATCCACCGGCCCGAGGAGGTGAACCGGCCCTCCGGCATCCTCTGGACGCTGCTGGGCTGCTTCCTCACCGTGCTCCTGGTCCCCCATCCGGACGCGGCCCTGGCCGCGCTCTTGTACCTGGCCCTGGGCGACGGCGCGGCCGGCCTCGTGGGCCGGAACTGGGGGCACCTGCGGATCGGCGCCAAAAGCCTGGAAGGGAGCCTGGCCTGTTTCCTGACGTGCTGGGGCGTGGGGACGGTGGTCCTGGAACCGGCCTTCGGGTCCGCGGAGGCGGTGCTGGGGGCTTTGGTGGCCACGGCGGCGGAGGCCCTGCCCCTGCCTTTGAACGACAATTTGTGGCTGCCCCTGTTGTCCGGCCTGGCGCTGACGTTGTTGAGGACGGTGGCGGGGTGACCCCATCACCTGCCTCGGGATCCCAGTCCCGCCTGCGGCGGCAAGGCAGGTGATGGGGTGATCAAGACCGACGGTTTGATGAAGCGGAGCCAGGACGTGACGGCCCAGGACCGCCTGACCCTGGAGATCCCGCCCGGGGAAATTTTCGGTTTCCTGGGGCCCAACGGCGCGGGCAAGACCACCACGGTCAAGCTCCTCGCGGGCCTCCTGCGCCCCACCGCGGGGCGGGCCTGGGTGGGCGGCTTCGACGTGCAGGCCCAGCCCCGGGAGGCCAAGCGGATCATGGGCCTGGTGCCGGACCAGCCGTACGTGTACCCCCAGCTCACGGGCAAGGAATTCCTGCGGTTCGTCGGGGACTTGTACGAGGTGGACCTGGCCCACCAGAAACGCAAGGTCCCGGAACTCTTGCGCATGTTCGAGCTGGAGGAGTGGGGCGACGAGCTGGTGGAGACCTACTCCCACGGCATGCGGCAGAAGCTGGTCCTGGCCGGCGTGCTGCTCCACCGGCCCAGGGTGCTTTTTCTGGACGAGCCCATGGTGGGTCTGGACCCCAAGAGCGCGCGCCTGGTCAAGGACGTGTTCCAGGAGATGTCCCGGCAGGGCGTGACCATCTTCATGTGCACGCACGTGCTGGAGATCGCGGAAAAAATCTGCCAGCGCATCGGCATCGTGCAGAACGGACGGCTGGACCTGGTCGGCACCCCGGCGGAGCTCCGCGCCAAGGCCAACTCCAACGGGTCTTTGGAGGACGTGTTCCTGCATCTCACGGGCGGGAGCGAGTACCGGGAGATGCTCAAGTACCTGGGCTAGCGCCCGCTAAAGGGGGATTCCATCCCCCTTTACCCCCGGCCAGGGTTTCTTTTTGCTTGTCCAAAAAGAAACCCTGGACCAAGAAAAATGACACCCCCGGGTGGCCTGCGCGCGCCGTTTTGGCGGCGGCCGGGCAACTCCCGGCCCTTAAATTCCCACGGGCCGGATCAAACAGCACCGGCCTCCGTCTCCGCCAAAACGGCGTGCTCGATACGCCACAGGGGGACCCAGAAACACAAAACCAAAAAATCCTCGTCTCATGACGCCTGCACGGGGATTTGAAAAGACCAAAATCCTTTTCTCATGACGGCCCCACGGGGAATAAAAGCCAAAGCAGCACTTACACGGTGAACAAAAACCTTAGGGATGGGGTAAAGTGCAAAACACCACAGATGTAAACCATTCCAAACTCCTCCGGCTAATGCCGTTTTTGGTGGGGGTGGCGGCGTTGCTGGTGTTCCTGCCCGTGCTGGAGCTGGGGTTCCACTGGGACGACGCGGACCTGTTGCTGAACAACCCCTATTACCGGGGCCTGGACCTTTCCCGCCTGAAATGGATGTGGACCACCACCCACATGGGGCATTACGTCCCGCTCGCCTGGATGAGCCTGGCCCTGGACCACGCGCTCTGGGGCCTCAGGCCCGGCGGGTACCACCTGACCAACCTGTTGCTCCATGCCCTCAACGCGGTCCTGTTTTGTTTTTTGGCGGCCCGTCTGCTGAAGCCGCGAACGGACGAGGAAAAGGAAATCTTGCCCTGGGCCGCGGCCTGGGCCGCGCTGTTGTTCGCCGTCCACCCCCTGCGGGTGGAGTCCGTGGCCTGGATCACGGAACGGCGGGGGCTTTTGTCCGGGGCCTTTTGTTTCGCCTCCGTCCTGTGCTATCTGCGGGCCTTTGACGGCCCCGCGTCTCCGCGCAAGGGGCTGGCCGCGTCCTTCGTGTTTTTCATCCTGGCGGCGCTGTCCAAGGAAATCGTCATGGTCCTGCCCCTGGCGCTTTTGGCGCTGGATGTCTATCCCCTGGGCCGCCTGGACCGGGCGGACGGGCGCGCCTTCCGGCAAGCCCTGTGGGAGAAGCGTTGGTTTTTCCTGGTCGGCGGCCTGGCCGCCGCGGCCGGGGCCCTGGCCCAGATCCACCAGAACATCGCCCTGCCCTTCGGGCATTACGGGTTGACGGCGCGGCTGGCCCAGACCGTGCACAGCCTGTTTTTCTACGCGCGCAAGACTTTTTTCCCGGACGGCCTTTCTCCTTTGTACGAGGTGTCCGCCGCGCCCGTCGGCGCCCTGTGGGCGGCGGGGGGCCTGGTTTTGGCCGGCCTCACCGCGGCCCTGTGGGTCCTGCGCCGCCGTTGGCCCGGCCTGCTGGCGCTCTGGGCCTCCTATCTGGTTTTTTTGGCGCCGGTCTCCGGGGTCCTGCAGAGCGGACCCCAGGCCACCGCGGACCGGTACAGCTACCTGTCCTGCCTGGGGTGGGCCGCGCTCATGGGTGTGGGCTTTCTGAGGGCCTGGAAGGCGGGCCCGGCGTCCCGGGTCAAGCGGATCGCTCTTTCCTTGACCGCCCTCGGCGTTTTGACGGCGATGGGCCTTCTGACGCGCCAGCAACTGGCGTTGTGGCGCAGCCCGGAGGCGCTTTGGTCCCGGGCCGTGGAGGTCAACCCCCATTCCCGCGTGGCGCGGCTGAACCTGGGCTTGGTCCTGTCCGGCGAGGGCCGGTGGCCCGAGGCCGCGGACCAGTTCCGGGAAATCCTCCGCGTGGAGCCCACGGACGCGCGCGCCATGTACAATCTGGGGGTGGCCCTGCACCGCCTGGGGCGCAAAAAAGAGGCGGCGGATTATTACCGGCGCACGCTGTGGATCGACCCGCGCTTCGGCGAGGCCCACAACAACCTGGGCCGCCTCCTGGAGGAGGCCGGCGACTTGAAGGGGGCCTCGGACCATTACCGCCGGGCCCTGGAGATTTATCCCGGCTCCGAGGTGGTGCGCCAAAACCTGCAAAGGGCGCTGGATCGGGGGGGGCGGCCATGAAGGTGCTGATCAAGGCCAAGCTCTTGATGGTCAAGAACTGGCTGGCGAACATGGGGTACACCGACGTGTTCCTCACCCTGGGGTTCGGGCTCCTGGGCGCGTCCTTCCTGTTTTTTCTTTATTGGGGGTTCCTGCGCCTGCTGTGGGAGGTGCAGTCCGTGCAGATGATCGGCGGCCTCCTGGTGGTGAAGCTCATGGCCATGGCCTTTTTGACCACCTTCCTCATGATCGTGTTCTCCAGCACCCTGGCGTCCTTCACCACGCTCTTCTTCGCCAGGGACCTGGCCTTCCTGATCCACAGCCCGTTGCCGTTCCGGTCCGTGTTTTTGTTCAAGTCCGGGGAGACCGCCTTCTTCGCCTCCTGGATGGTGGTGCTGACCATGGTGCCGTTCCTGGCCGCGTACGGCCAGGTGTACGACCTGGGCGTCGCCTTCTACGGGTTCCTGGCCGCGCTCACCGTGCCCTTCGTGCTGATCGCCTGCGTGCTGGGCATCGGCCTGAGCCTGACGCTCATGTGCCTTTTTCCGTCGCGCCGCGTGCGGGAGGTCATGCTGCTTTTGGGCGTGCTGGGCGGCGGGTCCTTGTACGTGCTCTTCCGCTGGCTGGAGCCGGAAAAGCTTGTGCGGGCCGATTCCTTCGAGGTCATCATCCAGTACGTGGCGTTGCTGGAGGCGCCCCTGGCGCCGTACCTGCCCTCCTGGTGGATGGCCTCCGCGGTGAACGCCTTCCTGGCGGAGCGGCCCCGGGACGCGCTGGCGTACGCCAGCCTGATCCTGGGCGCGGCCGTGCTGTTGGGCGCGGCGCTGGCGTTCTTCGCGGAAAAGGCGTACTACGGGGGCTGGACCTCGGCCCAGGAATCGGGCCGCCGCCACGCCAAGGCCGAGACCGGGTCCGAATGGCGGTGGCTCCCCGGCTTTCTGGGGCCGCGGCTTCGGGCGCTTCTGGGAAAGGACGCGCTCTTGTTCGCGCGCGACGCCAACCAGTGGTCCCAATTTTTGCTCCTGCTGGCCCTGGTGGCGGTGTACCTCATCAGCATTGAAAAACTGCCCCTGGACACCCCCTACCTGAAGGGCCTTATCTCCTTCTTGAACATCGGCATGGTGGCCTTTGTGCTGGCCGCGGTGGCGTTGCGGTTCGTGTTCCCGGCCGTGAGCCTGGAGGGGCGGTACTGGTGGGCGGTGCGGGCCGCGCCTTTGAGCCTCTGGACCATTTTGTGGGAGAAATTTTTGATGGGCGTCCTGCCTCTGGCCGTCATGGGCGTGGTGCTGGTGTGGGTGTCCAACCGGTTTTTGGAGGCGAGCCCGTTCGTGACGGCCCTGTCCACGGCCACCATCCTGGTCATGTCCGTCTGCCTCACCGCCATGGGCACGGGTTTCGGCGCGCTCTTCCCCCGGTTCCACGTGGAGAACATCCCCCAGATCGAGACCTCGCCGGGCGGCGTGCTGTACATGACCGCCTCCCTCTTTTACATCCTGGCCACCCTGTCGCTGGAGGCGGTGTGGATGCGCATGCACTATTTTTCCCTGGTGCGGGACAACTATCATTGGCACACGGGCGCCACGTTGTGGGTAGGGGGGGTGTTGGTGGTTTTGAATTTGGCGGTGTTCGCGGTGCCGCTCATTTTGGGCAAGTGGCACCTGGAGCGGGCGGATATTTAGCTCGTCATTCCCGCGCTAGTGGGAATCCAGTCCCTGCAGTTCTTCCTTCCCCCCGCTGAGGGGGAAGGTGAGGATGGGGGGTGCGTCTCCCTACTTATATTTGCGGGGGTTTCCCACCCCCTGCACCCCCGGGCCCGCGCCGGGGGTGGCCCGGCAGCCGGTGACTTTTCTTGCGTGCCCAAGAAAAGTCACCAAAAGAAGGGCACCCCGAGGGGGCCATTCGGTCGGCGTTTTTGGGGCGGCGACCCAACTCCCCTCCC
>CAZAEL010000054.1:0-16293 GCA_964484135.1 uncultured Elusimicrobia bacterium | reverse complement strand
ACCCCGAACCTGCTCAAAGCGAAAACGTATATCCAATAAGCGGCAAAGATCGCCACGCAGGAAAGGACCAGCGCGGGCACGTACCGCCAGCCGGCCTTCAGGAGCGCCGGGAGGATGATGAAAAACAAAAGCGACGGCACCAGGGACAAAAAAATGCCTCTGGACAGGGCCGTCACTTTTTTGATGTCGCCGGTGTCGCGGTACAGCCAGGACAAAGACAGGATGGACATGACGGGCAGGGAGATGAGCAGGGCGCCCAGCCAGTTCATCCGCTTGGCGATCTCGGAGGCCCCGGCCACGATCAGGCCGGACACCAGGGTCTTGACCAGGAAATACATTTGGCTTCTCGACTCCGCCGTGCTTCGCTCGAAGAATAAACGAAAATTATGTCGCTTAGATGTCGAGGTTCCGGACCTCGGCGGCGTGGCTCTCGATGAACTGCCGGCGGGGGCCCACCTGGTCCCCCATGAGCGTGGTGAACACATCTTCCGCCTCGGGGCTGTTGGGCTCCAGCTTCACCTGCAGGAACTTGCGGCGGTGGGGGTCCATGGTGGTCTCCCAGAGCTGGGCCGGGTTCATCTCGCCCAGACCTTTGTACCGCTGGATCGTGGCGCCCTTGCGGCCCGCGTCCTTGATGGCCTCCAAAAGCTCGGTCACGGAGAAAAGGTCGCGCTCCTCCCCGTCGACGATGACGCGGTACAGGGGGGGCTTTTTCTCTTCCTTGCCCGGCTTCTCGGTCGCCTCCGACGCAACGGCGTCGGAAGTGACGTCGAACCCCAGGCCTTTCAATTTGTCCACCAGCGCGTCGGTCTTCTTGAGCTCCAGGAGCTCCTTCATGTACGCGCCGATGTCCTCCTCCTCCACGCCCGCGGAACCGGTGCCCGCCTCGCCCGAGGCCTTGAGCTCTTCCTGCAGTTTGGTTTTGCGGCTCTTGACGAACTCCTCCCGCCACTTCTTGGCCTCTTTTTCCGTGAACAGGAAGCGGTGCCCGGACTCCTCCTCCACGCGGTACAGGGGGAACTCGCCCTTCTTTTTATACTCCAGGAAGTCCGCCCACTCCACGCCCTTTTTGTGGAGCCGCTTGCGCAGGCTCTCCAGCTCGGCGATGGCCTTGAGGGCGCTCTTGAGTTTGGCCGGGTCCATCTTGGGCCCGGGCTTGCCCTTGGCGAAGGGGACGATCTCCACGGACTCCAGGCCTTCCTGCAGGAGCCATTCGTCCATGGCCTCCTCGGTGTCCACGTACATCTCCTTCTTGGCCTTCTTGACCTTGTACAGGGGCGGCTGAGCGATGAACACGTGGCCTTTCTCCACCAGCGGCCGCATCTGCCGGAAGAAAAAGGTCAACAACAGGGTGCGGATGTGCGCCCCGTCCACGTCCGCGTCCGTCATGATGATGATCTTGTGGTACCGCAGCTTGGCCAGGTTGACCCCGTCCTCGCCCTCGGTCTGGCCCACGCCGCAGCCGATGGCCGTGATCATGGTGCGGATCTCGTCGTTGGTGAGCATCTTGGCCAGGCGGGACTTCTCCACGTTCAGGATCTTGCCCTTCAAGGGCAGGATGGCCTGGAAGCTCCGGTCCCGGCCCTGCTTGGCCGAGCCGCCGGCGGAGTCTCCCTCCACCAGGTACAGCTCCGACTTTTCCGGGTCCCGCTCCTGGCAGTCCGCCAGTTTTCCCGGCAGGGAGGCGGAGTCCAGGGCGCCCTTGCGCCGCGTCAGCTCCCGGGCCTTGCGGGCCGCTTCCCGCGCCTCGGCCGACAGGATGGCCTTTTCGCAGATGGCGGTGGCGGTGTTGGGGTTTTCCTCGAAAAATGTGCTCAGGGTGTCGCCCACGATGGACTTGGTGAGGCCCTCCACCTCGGAGTTGCCCAGCTTGGTCTTGGTCTGCCCCTCGAACTGGGGGTTGGGGACCTTGACCGAGATCACGGCGGTGAGGCCTTCCCGCGCGTCGTCGCCCGTGACGGAGAAATCCTTGCCCTTGAGCAGGTCGTGTTTCTTGATGTAGTCGTTCATCACCCGCGTCATGGCCGAGCGGAACCCGGCCAGGTGCGTGCCGCCCTCGATGGTGTTGATGTTGTTGACGAAGGAGTAGATCTGCTCGTTGTAGCTGTCGTTGTACTGGAGCGCCACCTCCACCACGATGTCGTCCTTCTCCTTTTTGAGGGCGATGGGCTCCGGGTGCAGGGGCGTTTTGTGGGCGTTCATGAACTTCACGAACTCCACCAGCCCGCCCTCGTACCGGAAGGTGTGCTGCTTGTCGTCCCGCTCGTCCAGGATGGTGATGCGGGTGCCGGGGTTCAGGAAGGCCAGCTCCCGCAGGCGGTTGGACAGGGTGTCGAAGGAATACTTGATGTCGCCGAAGATCTCGGGGTCCGGGTGGAAGGTGACGCGGGTGCCGCGGTCGTCGGTCTTGCCCGTGTTCTTGACGTCGGCCGCGGGTTTGCCGCGCTTGTAGCTTTGGACGTATTTCTTGCCCTCGCGGTACACCTCCACGTCCATCCAGTCTGACAGGGCGTTGACGCAGGAGATGCCCACGCCGTGGAGCCCGCCCGAGACCTTGTACGCCTTGTGGTCGAACTTGCCGCCGGCGTGGAGCGTGGTCATGACCACCTCCAGGGCGGGCTTGTTCTTGAGCTTGGGGTCCTTCACGTCCTTCATGGGGTCCACGGGGATGCCGCGGCCGTCGTCCAGGACGGTGATGGAGTTGTCCTCGTGGATGGTCACTTCCACGCTTTTGGCGTACCCGGCCAGGACCTCGTCGATGGAGTTGTCCACGGCCTCGTACACCAGGTGGTGCAGGCCCTGCGGCCCGGTGGAGCCGATGTACATGGCGGGCCGGCGGCGGACCGCCTCCAGCCCCTCCAGGACCTGGATTTTGGACGCGTCGTAATCCGCCGCGTCCGGTTTCCCGCGGCCGGCGGTTCGTTCCTCAAGTTGTGATCCCACGGACTTCCTCCTCTTTTTGTTCAAGGCGCGAAAGGGGCTCCTTCGGAAATTAACGGCCCTTGTGTCGGCTTCCCGCCGCCGGACGGCGCGGCTCCGAAGCCAATTTGAAAATTATATCAGATACGACGCGCCGTGTCCCGAAGTGGCCGTTCAATTTTTGCAAAAGGCCCCGCTTGCGGAGCATCAGGTCGTGCAGGCGCGCGCTGGAATCGACCTCCACCAGGAGCCGCCGGCCCTGGAGCGCGCTGGCCCGGGCCTTGGCCGCCTCCCGGCCCAGGAGCCGGTCCCACACCTCGAAGGCGGCGTACGCGTCCGCGTCGTACCCCAGCTTCCCCAGGAGCGCCTCGAACAGTTTTTCCGCGGGCACCAGCTCCTTGGGGCCCTTCTTCCGGAACGGCCTCACGCGCCGCCCCCCGCGGCGAGGGCCCCGTCCCGCACCTGGAAGAGCCGGGACCCGTTGCCGCCGAAGGCGGCGGCGCCGGGCCAGTCCGCCGCGGAGGTGAGGGTCACCAGGCACTGGGCGCCGTCGGAAAAAGCTTCCACCAAGCTGTCCCGCCGGGCCGGGTCCAGCTCGGAGAGCACGTCGTCCAAAAGGCAGAGGGGCCGGCGGCCCAAACGCTCGGCCAGATATTCCTGCTCCGCCCGCTTGAGCGCCATGGCCAGGGTGCGCTGCTGGCCCTGGGAGGCGTAGGCCCGGGCCGGCGCGTCGTCGAGGGAGAGCTCCACGTCGTCCCGGTGGGGTCCCGCCAAGGTGGACCCCAGGGCGATCTCCCCTTCCCGCAGGTCCTGGAGGCGCTTGCGGTTGGCGGCCAGGGCCGCCTCCGGCCCTTCCTCGGACAGGAGCAGGGAGGGTTTGTACGTGAGGCGGACCCGCTCCCGCCCGCCGGACAGGCGGAGGTGCTGCCGGGCCGCGCGGCCGTCGAAATCCGCCAGGAAGTCCCGGCGGGCGAAGGACAGGAAAAGCCCCTCCTTCAGCAGGGACAGGTCCCAGGGCTCCAGGACGGACGGGCTCTGGGCCTCCTCCCGCACCTGGCGCAGGGCCGCGTTGCGTTCCTCCAAAATTTTCTGGTACCGCTCCAGCGTTTCCCAATAGCGGCCGTCCACCTGGCAGAGAACGGCGTTGAGGAAGCGCCGGCGGAGCGCCGGCTCCCCCTTGACCAGGTGCAGGTCGTCGGGAGAAAAGGACACCACCGGGGCCCGGCCCGCCCAGTCCCGGATCCGCTTCTGGGGCCGGCCGTCCAGGAGCACCTGCCGGGCGCGGCCCTTTTTCTGGCGGACCTCCAGGGTCAACGGGTCCTCCCCCTCGAAGGCGCCGGACAGCGAAAACCCCTCCTTTTCCCACTGCAGGAGGTGGCGCGGGTCCGCGCCGCGGTGGCTTTGGCCCGCGCAGAGGAACGCCACGGCCTCCAAAAGGTTGGACTTTCCGGAGCCGTTGGGGCCGCAGAGCACGTTGAGGCCGGGGGAGAGGGACAGATCCAGGCGGGAATAGTTGCGGAACTGCCGGACGCTGAGGGATTTTAAATGCATGAGTCACAAGTTCCGCGTGCCGCGTGCCGCGTGAAAATCAAGGCAACTCTTGGGAGCAGGTTCCTTGTCCCTTTTAACTCGGAACCCGGCACTTGGAACCCGGCGCTAAGACAGCTGCATCGGCATCACGATGTACTTGTACAAATCGTCGCCCACGGGACGGATCACGCCGGGGTTGAGGGGCGTGGACAGCTCCAGCACCACCTCCTCCGCCTCCAGGGCCCGGAACACGTCGATGAGGTACGCGGGGTTGAAGGCGATGGTGAAAGGGGCGCCCTTGTAGTCCGCCTCCAGCTCCGATTCCACCTCCACCCGGCCCTGGGCCGAGGCCGAGATCTGCAGCTTGCCCTTGCTCAGGCTGTACCGCACGGATCCCCCGCGCTCCAGGGTGCCGACGGCGGCCCGCTGGGTGGCGGCCAAAAGCTTTTTGGTGTTGAAGCGGACCTCGGACTCGTGGGCCTTGGGGATGACCTGGTCAAAGTTGGGGAAATGCCCCTCGATGAGGCGGGAGAGCACCACCGTGCCCTTGTGCTTGAAGGTGACCTGGTTCTCCGTGAACCCGACGGACACCTCCCCGCCCTTCTCCTCCGGCCCCAGGATGCGGGCCAGCTCGTTCATGGCCTTGGTGGGGATGATGGCGGAGGCCTGGGCCTTTTTGTCCCCGCAGTCCCGCTGGATGTACGCCAGGCGGCGGCCGTCCGTGGCCACCAAGGTGATCTTGCCTTTTTCCACGATGAAGTCCACGCCGTTGAGCACGTACCGGGTCTCGTCCGTGGACACGGCGAAAATGGTTTTGCGGATGATTTCCTTCAGGGTGGCGTGGGGGATGGTGAAGGCCCGCTCCTGGCTGAACTCCGGCAGGACCGGGTAGTCGTCCTTGGGCAGGCCGACGAGCACGCAACGGTCCTTGCCGGACCGGATGTCCATTTTCTGCGCGTCGTCCACTTTGATGTCCAATTCCTGACCGTCGTCCAGGGTGCGCAGAAATTCGCCCAAGGTGCGGGCCGGCACCGTGGTGGCGCCGCCGGCGCGGATGTCCGCCTTCACGTGGCAGCGGATGCCCACCTCCAAATCCGTGGAAGACAGGCGCAGGCCTTCGCCGTTGCTTTCCATGAGGATGTTGGAAAGCACGGGCAAAGTGCTGCGGGGGGAAATGGCGCTTTGAACCTGTTGGACGCCTTTCAAAAGCTCTTCTTTCAAACAATGGACTTGCATGATGCGGTCTGGCCTCCCTTAAAAAGGACGCTTGATGAAACTTTCGTTTCCTGCTTTTGACGAAACCTTTTTGTGTTCCGATCCGGGTTATCCGGGTTGTTCAAGCCTCTGCTTTTGTACAGATAAATTGAAATATCAGTGATAGCCGTCGTAGGGCCCTGTATAGATGGTATGAATCTTGGAGAGATCAGGAAAGTCTTTGTACGTCAGTCCTTTGGAAAATTTGTTGAAGTGGAATATCCTGTGGGCAAGGGTTTCGGGTTATCCGCCTTGTCCACGGGAAACGTTTTTATCCACGGGGAACCGGCGTTGTCCAGAAGTTATCCAGGGTTATTCCTTGGCGTACCCTTCGAGGGTGACGTTGTTCTTGATCTGCTGGGTCATCTTGTTGACCAGCGCGAGGAAATAGGGGTCCGAGGACATCTTGGCCTTGATTTTGTTGCAGGCGTGCATGACCGTGGTGTGGTCCTTGCCGCCGAAGGCGTCCCCGATCTCCGTGGTGGAGCCTTCGGTGAGGGTGCGGGCGAGGTACATGGCGATCTGGCGGGGGAAGGCGATGGCGTCTGTGCGGCGCTTGCTCCGCATGTCCTTCAAATCCAGGTTGAACTGCCGGGCCACCACCTCCTGGATGCCCTCCACGGTGATGGGGCGGGCGGCCTCGTGGGCGGACACGATGTCCTTGAGGGTCTCCCGGGCCGAATCCACGGTCAGGGGGGTGCCCGTGAGGGAGGAGAAGGCCACGATGCGGATGAGGCTGCCCTCCAGCTCCCGGATGTTGGACCGGATCTGGCTGGCGATGTACAGGATGACGTCCTCCGGCACGAAGATGCGCTCGGCCGCGGCCTTTTTCCTCAAAATGGCGATGCGGGTCTCCAGGTCCGGCGGCTGGATGTCCGCCACCACCCCCCACTCGAACCGGGAGATGAGCCGGTCCCCGACTTTGGTTTCGGTGGGGCTGCGGTCCGAGGAGATCACGATCTGCTTGTGGGTGTCGTACAGGGTGTTGAAGGTGTAGTAAAACTCCTCCTGGGAGTTGTCCTTGCCCACCAGGGACTGGATGTCGTCGATGAGCAGGCAGTCCAGGCTCCTGTACTTGGCGCGGAAGTCCTTCATGCGCTCGAAGCGCAGGGCGTCGATGAACTCGTTGATGAACTTTTCGGAGGTGATGTAAAGGATGCGGGCGCCCGGCCGGTTCTTGTGGATGTAATGGCCGATGGCGTGCAAAATATGGGTTTTGCCCAGCCCCACCCCGCCGTACAGGAACAGGGGGTTGTAGGCCCGGCCCGGGTCCTTGGCCACGGCCTCGGCCGCGGCCTGGGCGAACCGGTTGGAGGGCCCCACCACGAAGCTGTCGAATGTGTACTTCGGGTTGAACAGCTCCTCCGTGAACTGGTTTTCGGCCCGGGCGATGGGCACGGGGTCGGCCTGGGCCTCCTCCTGCTTCAGGATGGGTTCGATCTCCTGGGCCATCTCAAAGTCGATGGAGGCGTCGTTGCCCGTGATCTTGTGGAGGGAACTCTCCAGGGCGGCCTGGCAGTTTTTCTTGATCCAATCGGAAAAGAAGCGGTTGGGCACCCGCAGGGTGAGAAGGGCGTTCTCCCAGCGGAGGGGCTTGAGGGGCTTGATCCAGAGGTTGTAGGTTTCTTCCTTAAAAGAGGGCTTCAGGGAGGCGGAAACCTCATCCCAAAGCTCCTCGGCGGTTTTAAAAGTAAGCACGGCGCTCCTCGGCTGGGCGTATAAAAGTGCCTGAATCACCCGCAAAAAACCCTTTGCGGGGCCACTTATCCACAAAGTTATTCACATCTGTGGATAATTGTTGTGAATTATCTTGATATGTTTTTAAGAGCCAGATTCTGCCATCTTTTGCCGCTGAGATGCAACAAAAAACCCCTTCCCATGGCGAAAAACCGTGTTATTGGCGATGGCAAGGGGCTGTGCGACGTCTCTGTGGATAATCCTAAACTTTCTGGGAAATTTTGTCAAGCGCTTTTGAAAAAATTTACATGGGCCGGGTTTTCCGTCGGAAAAAATTCCGCGGGAAGCGGCTCTTCAGGCGGTCACGGCCCTGCCGCGGCCCGGCAACGACAGGAGTTTTTTCAAATGCCGGCCCGTGTGGGACGCGGCGTCGGCCGCGACGGCCTCCGGCGCGCCCGCGGCCACGAGCCGTCCGCCGCCCGCGCCGCCCTCGGGCCCCAAATCCAGCACCCAGTCCGCGGTCTTGATCACGTCCAGATTGTGTTCGATCACCAGCACCGTGTTCCCGGCTTCCACCAGGCGTCGCAACACGCCCAACAGCTTGTCCACGTCCGCGAAATGCAGGCCCGTGGTGGGCTCGTCCAGGATGTACAGGGTCTGGCCTGTGGCCCGGCGGGAGAGTTCCGTGGCCAGTTTCACCCGTTGGGCCTCCCCGCCCGAGAGCGTGGTGGCGGGCTGGCCGATGGCCGCGTACCCCATGCCCACGTCCACCAGGGTCTGGAGGATGCGGGACACCAGGGGCACGTTCTCGAAGAAGGCCGCGGCCTCCTCCGCCGGCATCCGCAGCACCTCCGCGATGTTCTTGCCCTTGTACTTGACCGACAGGGTGTCCTCGTTGAAGCGCCTGCCGCCGCATTCCTCGCACTTCACGTACACGTCCGGCAAAAACTGCATGGAGATCTTGATGGTGCCGTCGCCCTGGCAGTTTTCGCACCGGCCGCCCTTCACGTTGAAGGAGAACCGCCCCGGCAGGTACCCGCGCCGGCGCGCCTCCGGCACCTGGGCGAACAGGTCCCGGATGGGTCCGAAGGCGCCGGTGTACGTGGCCGGGTTGGAGCGGGGCGTGCGGCCGATGGGGGTCTGGTCCACCACCACCACCTTGTCGATGTGCTCCAGGCCCTTGAGCGCCTTGTGCTTGCCCGGCTCCTCCTTGGCGTGGAACAGTTTCCGGGCCAGGGCCTTGTACAGCACCTCCTGCACCAGGGTGGACTTGCCCGAGCCGGACACCCCGGTCACGGCCACGAACAGGCCCAGGGGAATCTTCACGTCAATGTCCTTCAAATTGAACTGGGCCGCGCCCAGGACCTCCAGCCACTTGTTGCCGGGGGCACGGCGTTTTTCCGGCACGGGGATGGATTTTTCGCCGCGCAGGTACGCGCCCGTGAGGGACCTGGCGGACTTCAAAAGGTCCGGCACGGGCCCGGACACCACCACCTCCCCGCCGTGGACCCCGGCGCCCGGGCCCAGGTCCACCACCCAGTCCGCGGCCCGGATGGTTTCCTCGTCGTGCTCCACCACCACCAGGGTGTTGCCGATGTCCCGCAGGCGTTCCAGCGTGGCCAGGAGCCGCTGGTTGTCCCGGGGGTGGAGCCCGATGGTGGGCTCGTCCAGCACGTACAGCACCCCCACCAGGCCGGACCCGATCTGCGTGGCCAGATGGATGCGCTGGGCCTCGCCGCCGGCCAGGGTGGCGGACTCCCGGTCCAGGGTCACGTACTCCAGGCCCACGTTCACCAAAAAGTTCAGGCGGGACTGGATTTCTTTCAAGATCTGCCGGGCCACCAGCTTGTCCCGGTCCGACAGCGCCAGATCGTTGAAAAAGGCCTGGGCCTCCTGCACGCTGAAGCGGGTGACCTCCGCGATGGACTTCTCCTGCACGGTGACGGACAGGGCCTCGGGTTTGAGCCGCGCGCCCCGGCAGGTGGGGCAGACCCGGCTGCGCATGAACCGCTCCCGCACCTCCTCCTTCACGAAATCCGACTCGGATTCTTTGTACCGCCGCTCCAAGTTGCCGATCACACCCTCGAACTCCTTGTCGCTGGAGGACCAATGGACCCGGTACCTGGCGCCTTCGCCGCCGTACAAAAGCATCTTGCGCTGGGCCGCGGACAGGCTTTTCCAGGGCTTGTCCATGGGGATTTTATGCCGCCGGCACACGTCCTCCAAAATTTCCGCGTAGTACCCGGACCAGGACTTCTTCCACCGGTTGGTGCGGGTGGTGACCGGGTCGGTCCAGGCCTGGAGAGCGCCCTCGCGCACGCTCAAAGACGGGTCCGGAACCACCAGGTCCTCCGCCACCTCCAGCTTCACGCCCAGGCCGTCGCATTCCGGGCAGGCGCCGTACGGGCTGTTGAAGGAAAAGAGCCGGGGCTCGATGTCCGGCAGGCTCAGGCCGCAGTGGGCGCAGGCGTGGTGCTCGGAATAAAGGGTGTCCGGTTTTTTGCCGTCCTCCGGGCTGATGACCAGGAGGCCGCGCCCCTCCCGCAGGGCCGTTTCCACCGAGTCCGACACCCGCTCCCGGCCGTCGGGGGCGACCTGCAGGCGGTCCACCACCGCTTCGATGGTGTGCTTTTTGTACCGGTCCAGCCTGACCTTTTTTTCCAATTCGACAACTTTTCCGTCCACCCGGGCCCGCACGAAGCCGATCTTTTTCAAGCGCGCGAAGAGCTCTTCGTACGTGCCGATGCGGCCCCGTACCAGGGGCGCCAGCACCTGTATTTTTTGGCCCGCGTGGTGTTTCAGGACTTCGCTCACGATCTGGGAGGCGGACTGGGGCTTGATGGGGCGCCGGCACTGGGGGCAGTGGGGCGCGCCCACCCGGGCGAAGAGCAGCCGCAGGTAGTCGTAAATCTCCGTCACCGTGCCCACGGTGGAGCGGGGGTTGTGGGAAGGGGTGCGCTGTTCGATGGCGATGGCCGGGGACAGGCCCTCGATCAGGTCCACGTCCGGCTTTTCCATCAATTCGAGGAATTGCCGGGCGTACGCGGACAGGCTTTCCACGTACCGGCGCTGGCCCTCGGCGTAGATGGTGTTGAAGGCCAGGGAGCTTTTGCCGGAGCCGGACAGCCCGGTGATCACCACCAGCTTGTTGCGGGGGATCTCCAGGGTGACGTTCTTGAGGTTGTGCTCCCGCGCCCCTCGGACGCGGATGACGTCGCTGTTCATATGGACGTTCTAGGTTTTCTTGGCCGAGGATTTTGGTTTTTGCGGGGGGGCGGCGGACCGTTCCAAAATCGTGTCTTTCTTCCAGTTTTTGTCGTCCGTGTCCGGGTGGTCCAAATTGTAATGCAGGCCCCGGGACTCCTTGCGGGAGAGGGCGCCGCGGATGACCAGGTCGGCCACGACGGCGATGTTGCGCAGCTCCAGCAGGTCCGGCGTCACGTAAAAGTCCCAGTACTGCTCCTGGATCTCGTTCTGCATGAGCTCGATGCGCCGCTTGGCCCGCTCCAGGCGCTTGGTGGTGCGGCAGATGCCCACGTAGTTCCACATGAAGCGCCGCACCTCCTCCCACACCTGGGAGATGACCACCTGCTCGTCCGGGTTCCGGGCCTTGCCCGGGTTCCAGGGGGGAACGTCCTGGGCCTTCAAAGGAAAATCGCTGTCCTTGAGCCCCTGCCAGGCCTGGGCCACGGCATGGGCGAAGACCAGGGCCTCCGGGAGCGAGTTGGAGGCCAGGCGGTTGGCGCCGTGCAGGCCGGTGCAGGCGGTCTCGCCCACGGCGGAGAGCCGCGGCAAAGAGGTCTGGCCCGCAAGGTCCGTGACCACGCCGCCGCAGAAATAATGGGCCGCGGGCACCACCGGGATGGGTTGGGCCGTGATGTCTATGTCGAAGGTGGCGCAGCGCTGGTAGATGCGGGGGAACCTTCGGCGGATGAAATCCGCGCCCTTGTGGCTGATGTCCAGGAACACGCACTCGTCGCCGGTGCGCTTCAGCTCCGCGTCAATGGCCCGGGCCACGATGTCCCGGGGCGCCAGCTCGCCCCGCGGGTCGTGTTTTTTCACGAACCGCTCGCCGGAACGGTTCTTCAAAATGGCGCCCTCGCCCCGCAGCGCCTCCGAGATCAGGAAGTTCTTGGCTTTGGGCTGGTACAAACAGGTGGGGTGGAACTGCACGAACTCCATGTCGGCCAAGCGGGCGCCGGCCCGGTACGCCAGGGCCATGCCGTCGCCGGTGGAGATGTCCGGGTTGGAGGTGTACAGGTACACCTTGCCCGCGCCGCCGGTGCAAAGGGCCGTGGCCTTGGCCAGGAAGGTGTGGACCTCGCCCGTTTCCACCTCCAGCACGTACGCGCCCGCGCAGGCGTCCTCGCCTTTTGACTGGCCCAGATGCCGCCGGGTGATGAGGTCGATGGCGAAGTGGAATTCGTAGGTCTTGATGCGGGGGTTTTCCCGCACCCGGTCCACCAGCACCTGTTCGATGGCGTGGCCCGTGTAGTCGCCCACGTGCAGGATGCGGCGGCGGGAGTGGCCGCCCTCCAGGCCCAGCTCAAAGCGCTGCTCCGACGGCTCCACCGTTTCCGCGGCCGAAAACCGCACGCCCCACTGGATCAAATCTTGGAGCCTCGCCGGCGCCTCCGTGACCACGCGGCGCACCACGGGCTCCCGGCAGAGGCCGGCCCCGGCCTGGAGGGTGTCCTGGATGTGGTCCTCGAAGGAGTCCTCCTCGGAAAGGACCACGGCCAGGCCGCCCTGGGCGCTGTCCGTGGCCGAGTCGTGCATGGCCCGCTTGGTCACGAGCGCCACCCGGCCCCATTGGGAGGCCTTGAGCGCCAGGGACAGCCCCGCGATGCCGGAGCCGATGATGAGAAAGTCGGAGGCGATGGTTTTGGGCATGGGAAGGGTTAGATTTTACTTTTTCAATGGTGTCATTGCGAGGCCGGTTTGTGGCCGAAGCAATCTTGTCTTTAAAAACTGTTTCGCAGGGTTTCCCACCCTGCACCCGGCCCGCCGAAGGGGCTCCGCCCTTTCAACCCGGAGCACGCCGGTGGCTGGCGGCATAAGGTGCGCGCCCCGATCTGTCGCGCCCTGCGTTGCCTCCTTTTAGTCGGCAGCCTTGGGCCTGATGGCCGATGGCGCAGGCCGACTTGGCCTGAAAGGTCGCCATCGGCGCTCCTCTAGAGAAGGCTCTGCCCTCCCTAGACGCTCCGCTGACCCTCCCATAGAGGAGGCCGACCCATCGGGTATCCTCGTCTCATAACGCCTGCACGGGGGTTAAAAATTTTGGGAGCGGACGTCCTCAATATATCACAGACGGACCAAGTTTTATCCAAGGGCAAATTAGTTCCGTGCACTTTTTTCTATTGCTTTAAAAATCGGACTACCTTATAGTTTGCGTATAGAGGACATGATTTCATGTAGGCAGGCGAAAAGCTCAATGCGACGCTGATCAGTAAACTTCGGTTCTAGACGACGTTTATGCAAGGCGCATTGAGTGGGATGGGGTTCCAAACTCTGTCCAGCCTGCCTACGCCTATTTATGGCCGGTGGTTTCCCTCCATGGCCCGCCATATTTCTATTGCCCGACGGGTTTGTTTGACGTCGTGGACGCGCAAAACGTGGACGCCCTGGATTGCGGCCCAGAGGTGGGTGGCCAGGGTGCCTTCCAAGCGGTCTTCCGGCGGGAGGGGTTTGTCCTTGGAACCGAGCAGTTTGCCGATGAAGGATTTGCGGGAGGTGCCGAGGACCAGGGGATGGCCCAGGTCCTGGAAGGATTTGAGGTTTCTCAAAATTTCCAAATTGTGTTCCACGGTTTTGCCGAAACCGATGCCCGGGTCCAGGAGGATTTGTTCGGGCTTCAAGCCGTTTTTCACGGCCCAAGCCACGCGTTCCTTGAAAAAGGCCTGGATGTCCTGGATCACGTCCTTGTAAACCGGGTGTTTTTGCATGGTGCGGGGGTCGCCCTGCATGTGCATAAGGATGACCGGGATTTGGCGCTCCCGGACGACACCCGCCATTTTTGTATCGAATTGCAGAGCCGAAACGTCATTGATCAATGAGGCGCCGGCGTCCAGGCATTGGCGGGCCACCTCGGCCTTGGTGGTGTCCACGGAGAGGGGGGTTTGGGGCAGGCGTTGGGCCAAAATGTCCACAATGGGGAGCACCCGGCGGAGCTCTTCTTCCAGGGGAACGGGGCGCGCGCCCGGGCGCGTGGATTCCCCGCCCACGTCGATGAGGTCCGCGCCCTCCTCTGCCATGGTTTCGGCCCGGGCGATGGCCGCCTCGGGCGTCAGGTATTGGCCGCCGTCGGAAAAGGAGTCCGGCGTGGCGTTGAGGATCCCCATGAGCCGGGGGCCGCCGGAAAAGTCCAGGGTCTTGGCGCGGGTTTTGAGAATCATGGAAGCGTGCTGCTGTGCTGCCGTGTTGCGGTTAAAAGCCGTCAACCGCAGCACTTCCGCACGGAAGCACCGCCCGCGTCAGGCGGGCGAGGGGACGGGCGCGGCGGCCCCGCCCGGGGCGGCGCCGCCCTCTTCCGAGCCGCCGGCCTTGGGCAGGCCGACGACGGGCTTGTCGAGGGGTTCTCCTTTGATGAGGCGGTTGATCTCGTCGCCGTTCAAAACCTCTTTTTCCACCAGGGCCTTGGCCAGGGCCTCCAGCTTGGGCCGGTGCGTCTTGAGGAGCTTGGCCACTTTTTGCTGGCAGTCCGCGATGATCTGCTTGACTTCCTCGTCGATGGCCTGGGCGGTCTGGTCCGAATAGGACGGGCTGGTGGCCAGGTCCCGGCCCAGGAACATCTCCTGCTGGTTTTTGCGGTAAGTGACGGGCCCCATGCGGTCCGACATGCCGTACTCGCAGACCATCTTGTGGGCGATGTCCGTGGCCTTGGACAGGTCGTCCTGGGCGCCGGTGGTGACGTCGCCGAACACCATCTGCTCCGCGCAGCGGCCGCCGAGAAGGACGCAGAGACGGTTGATGATTTCCGACTTGGTGGTGAGGTACCGGTCCTCCTTGGGCAGCTGGAGGGTGTAGCCCAGGGCCGGGCCCCGCGGGATGATGGACACCTTGTGCACCGGGTCCGCGGCGGGGAGCATCTTGGCGACCAGGGTGTGTCCGGACTCGTGGTAAGCGATGATGTTCTTTTCCTTGTCCGACATCATGCGGCTCTTGCGCTCCGGGCCCGCGATGACGCGGTCGATGGCCTCTTCCAATTCCTTCATCTCCACCCACTGCTTGCTGCGGCGGGCGGCCAGGAGCGCGGCCTCGTTGACCAAATTCGCCAGGTCCGCGCCCACGAAACCGGGGGTGCGGCGCGCGATGACGGTCAGGTCCACGCCCGGGCCGAGCTTGATGTTCTTGGCGTGCACGCGCAGGATCTCCTCGCGGCCCTTGAGGTCCGGCATGGGCACCGCCACCTGCCGGTCGAAGCGGCCGGGGCGCAGGAGCGCGGGGTCCAGGACGTCCGGCCGGTTGGTGGCCGCGATGAGGATGACGCCCTCCTTGGTGTCGAAGCCGTCCATCTCCACCAAAAGCTGGTTCAGGGTCTGTTCCCGCTCGTCGTGCCCGCCGCCGATGCCGGCGAAGCGCTGGCGGCCCACGGCGTCGATCTCGTCCACGAAGAGCAGGCAGGGCGCGTTCTTGCGGCCCTGCTCGAAGAGGTCGCGCACGCGGCTGGCGCCCACACCCACGAACATCTCCACGAAGTCCGAGCCGGAGGAGGAAAAGAAGGGCACGCCCGCCTCGCCCGCCACGGCCTTGGCCAGCAGGGTCTTGCCCGTGCCCGGCGCGCCGAAGAGCAGGACGCCCTTGGGGATCTTGCCGCCCAGCTTCTGGAACTTGGCGGGTTCCTTGAGGAACTCGATGATCTCCTGCAGCTCCTCCTTGGCCTCGTCGCAGCCGGCCACGTCGGAGAAGGTGACCTTCTGTTTCTTGTTGGTCTGCAGCTTGGCGCGGGACCGGCCGAAGGCCATGGCCTGCTTGCCGCCGCCCTGCATCTGCCGGATGATGATGAACCACCACAAAAAGAAGAACAGCCCGATCCAGAGGGCGTTCACCAGGAAGGCGTTGAGCCAGCCGCGCTCCGCCTCGCCGGCGAACCGTTCCACCCCGGCCTTTTCCAGGTCCGAGACCAGGGAGGGGTCGTTGAGGGGGATGGTCTTGAAGGCGTGGACCTTGCCCTCGTCGGTCTTGTATCGGCCGCGCAGCAGGTCTTCCCGCACGCGGACCTCCACGATCTTGCCGCCGTGGAGGAGGCGCTTGAACTGGGAATAGGCCATCTCCTCCTCTCCCATGCGCGAGGTGCGGGCGCTCTGGATGAAGAACAGGATGCCCGCGAACACGAGCAGCCACAGCAGCAGGTTTCGTCCGTTGCCTTTCATGGGTTCCTCTTTCCTTGATGGATGGTCCGTCTCAAAACCGCGATGTACGGCAGGTTGCGGTACCGCTCCGCGCAGTCCAGGCCGTACCCCACCACGAATTCGTCCGGGATGGTGAACCCCCGGTAATCCAGGTCCACCGGGGCCAGGCGGCGGGCGGGCTTGTCCAGCAGCGCGCAGGTCTTCAGGGACTTCACCCGCCGCGCCAGGAGCAGGCCCTTGAGATAGGCCAGGGTCAGGCCCGTGTCCACGATGTCCTCCACCAGGAGGACGTTCTTGCCCGCGGGGTTTTCCCGCAAATCCAGGGTGACCCGGGGCGCGCCCGCCCGCCGGGTCCCGTCGTAGGAGGTCACGGCGATGAAGTCCACGGCGCAGGGCACGCGGACCGCCCGCAGCAGGTCCGCCAGGAAGATCACGCTGCCCTTCAAAATGCACACCAGGGTCAGGGGCTCGCCCGCGTGGTCGCGGGAAACGGCCTCCCCCAGTTCCTTGACGCGCCGCCGCAGGGCTTGCTCCGTGAGGAGCACCCGGCCCAGGTCGCGCC
>CAZAEL010000053.1:0-16897 GCA_964484135.1 uncultured Elusimicrobia bacterium | reverse complement strand
CATGCCGTCCCTTCAGCGTTGTCCCTGGCCGGCCGCGGACCCCCTTATGGTGGAGTACCATGACCGCGAGTGGGGCGCGCCGGTCCATGACGATCGGAAGATTTTTGAATTCCTGGTGTTGGAGGCGTTCCAGGCCGGGCTGTCCTGGCGGATCATCCTGCGCAAGCGGGAGAACTTCCGCAAGGCCTTCGCCGGGTTCGACCCGCGCAAGGTGGCGCGGTTCACGGTGCGCGACGCGCGGCGGCTCATGAACGACGCGGGCATCGTGCGCAACCGGGCCAAGATCCTGGCCTCCATCGAGAACGCAAAGCGTTTCCTGGAGGTCCGGAAAAAGTTCGGGACCTTCTCCCGGTACATGTGGTCCTGGGTGAAGGGGAAGCCCATCGTCCACAAGTTGCGGACGATCAAGGATTATCCGGCCGCCATCCCGGAGGCCCATGCCTGGGCCAAGGACCTGAAGGCGCGGGGGTTCAAGTTCCTGGGGCCCACGGTCGTGTACGCCCACATGCAGGCCGCGGGCATGGTGAACGACCATACAGTGGGCTGTTTTCTTCACAAAAAATGGGCGCGCCGCGGGGGGCGGGAAAAAGCCGGGGCCTGAAAACAACGCGCAAGTTTCGAGCTGTTTTCTGGATGTGTTTCTGATGGGCCCTGCGGAGGCGGCCGGCGGGAAGGTCTGCCGGCCCTTTTAAACAAAAGAAACAAAAAAACATCTTGACAGCGCCGCCGGTTTTTTGTTATTCTGGCGGGGTTCAGTTGTGCGCAAGACGATGACGTCTTCAAGGGGAACAACCGCGAAGGCGTTTTTTTTTCCGACACCGCGGCTCTTCTGTCTTTCGCAGGCCATTACACCTTCCCCATCACAGCGTTGTGATCGGCCCCTTGCGGCAGGGACTCGTTTTGTTTTGTCCGGCGGTTTCCGGCATTTTTGAAAGGTCATCAGGAGCGCTTCCATGAGTTCTTCAAGTTCTTCATTCCATCCTTCGGCCACGCCCCCGGTTCCCCACGGGTACGCGGACCGCGGGCCGGACCTCCCCAAAGATTATGGGGTCACGCGCCTGGCGATCCTGCCCCGGGACCCCCAGTGGATGCACGCGTACTGGGAAGTGGCGCCCTACACCTGGGACGAGGCGGAGCGGAACTTCGGCCAGGACGTGCGGTCCGGCCGGGCCGTCCTGCGGCTCTACAGCACCAACCCCACGACCAAGAAAGCTTTCGACATCCCGGTCCATTTGGACGCGCGGAACTGGTACATCTTCAGCCCCCACCGGGGCGGGAAGTGGTACGGGGAGCTGGGACTGCTCCTGCCGGACGGGCGGTTCGTGCTTTTGGCCATCTCCAACGAGATCCAACTGCCCGTGGGGCAGGTGTCCGAGCTCATGGACGAGAAGTGGGGCATCCTCAAGGCCGAATGGGAGAGGCTTTACCAGCTTTCGGGCGGCGGCCGCCTCGGCGCCGGCTCCCTGGACGTGGCCAAGATGCTGGCCCAGCGGTGGGAACTGTTGCGCCAGGTGTCCTCCTGGTTCGGGCCTCCGGGCGCCTCCTGGTCGGGCCTGCCCACCAGCGCCTCCTGGGCGCGCCCCCGGGAATCCTTCAAGGACTTTTGGCTCCAGGCCGACTGCGAACTGATCGTGTACGGCGCCACGGAGCCGGACGCCCGCGTCAAACTCCAGGGCCAGGACATCGCTTTGAACCCGGACGGCACCTTCTCCTTCCGTTTCGCCCTGCCGGACGGCCAGCTGGACATCCCCATCGAAGCCACCAACCGGGACGGCGACATGACGAAGTCCGTCGCCTTCACCGTCACCCGCGCCACGAAAAAATAGTGCCGAGTTCCGAGTGCTGAGTTCCAGGGTGAAAGGGAAAACGAGCCGCTTTTGGGGCTGGAACTCGGAACCCGGAACGCGGAACTTTTATGTCTGATCCCCAAGGCTACCTGTCGCTGGTCCTGCACGCGCACCTGCCCTTCGTCCGGCATCCGGAGTACCCGGACTTCCTGGAGGAGGACTGGTTCTACGAGGCCATCACCGAGACCTACGTGCCGCTCCTGGACATGATGGAGCGCCTGGCCGGCGAGCGCGTGCATTACCGCCTCACCATGTCCCTCACCCCGCCCCTCTGCAACATGCTCACCGACGACCTTTTGCTGTCCCGTTACCAGAAAAAGCTCCACAAGCTCATCGAACTGGCGGAAAAAGAGGTCCACCGCACGCGTTCCCTGGCCCAGCCCTTCCAGGACACGGCCCAGATGTACCTGCACCGGTTCCAAAGGGCCCGGCAGATTTTCGAGGAGTGCCACGGGCGGCTCTTGACCCGGTTCCGGGCCCTGCAGGACGCGGGCCTCTTGGAGATCATCACCTGCGGCGCCACCCACGGGTACCTGCCCCTCATGATCCACCCCGAGGCCCGGCAGGCCCAGATCCGCGTGGCCGTGGAGGATTACCGCCGGCACTTCGGCCGCTCGCCCCGCGGCATCTGGATGCCCGAATGCGCGTACGCGCCGGGCGTGGACCAGGTGTTGAAGGAGAACGGCATCTCGTTTTCGTTCCTGGACGCCCACGGCGTGCTCTTCGGCACGCCCCGTCCCCGTTTCGGCGTGTTCGCGCCCATCTACGCGCCCGGCGGCGTGGCCTGCTTCGGCCGCGACATGGAGACCGCCCACCAGGTCTGGTCCGCGGAGCAGGGCTACCCCGGCGACCCGCGGTACCGGGAGTTCTACCGGGACGTGGGGTACGACCTGGACTATTCCTACGTGCGGCCTTACCTGCACGACGACGGGGTCCGGCGGAACATCGGCATCAAGTACCACAAGGTGACCGGGCGGGTGTCTTTGTCCGACAAGCAGCCCTATTCGCCCCACGAGGCCCGGGAGACCGCCGCCTCCCACGCGGGCAACTTCCTGTTCAACCGGGAGAAGCAGGTGGATTACCTCCGCCACGTCATGGGCCGGCCGCCCCTGGTGTCGTCCCTGTACGACGCGGAGCTGTACGGCCATTGGTGGTTCGAGGGCCCGGAATTTTTGGAGTTCCTGCTCAAGAAGGTCCACTACGACCAGAACGTGCTCAAGACCATTTCGCCCATGGAATATCTGGAGAAGTTCCCGGAACAGCAGATCGTGGAGCCGGAGCCGTCCTCCTGGGGCGACAAGGGGTACCACGAGGTGTGGCTGAACGCCTCCAACGACTGGATCTACCCGCACCTGCACATCGCGGCCGAGCGCATGATCCACCTGGCCAACACCACGCCCGACGCCCAGGGGCTCCTCAAGCGGGCCCTGGACCAGATGGCGCGCGAGCTCCTGCTGGCGCAGTCCTCGGACTGGGCCTTCCTGATGACGGTGGGCACGGCCCGCAGCTATTCGGAGCGCCGCAGCCGGGAGCACGTGGGGAACTTCCTGGAGCTGTACCACCAGATCCGGGAGAACCGCCTGCGGGAGGATTTGGTGGGGGCGCTGGAGGGGCGGAACAACATTTTCCCGGGCATCGATTACCGGGTCTATCAGAGCCGTCCCGCGGCGGTGACCGCGGGATAGGGGCCAGGGGGCTTGCCCGGCCCCGGTGAAATAGGGTAGAATCACGCCAGGAAAAAGGGGAGTAAATCGGCCCGCAGGGGCCGGGCGAGGCCGTCAAGACGCTTTTCCGCAAGGGAAGGCCGGTTCGCCCAAGAGGGCCGCGAAGGGCGGCCCTGCGGATTGAGACCTTTTGCGCCATGCGCAAAGGGTCTTTTTTATTTTGCGCTGATTTTTCCAAGGGAGGTTTTCCGTCATGTCGGTTCAAGCGTGGATGTGGATCGGGTTCAACCTGTTCGTGCTGCTCATGCTGGCCCTGGACCTGGGGGTGTTCCACCGCAAGTCCCACGCGGTGGGGGTCAAGGAGGCGCTGGCCTGGAGCGGGGTGTGGATCGCGCTGGCCCTGGCGTTCAACGCCGGCATCTATTTCTGGCGGGGCGGCGAGACGGCGCTGCAGTTCCTGACCGGGTACCTGATCGAAAAGTCCCTCAGCGTGGACAACATCTTCGTGTTCCTGCTGGTCTTCTCCTTCTTCGGGGTGCCGGCCGCCCTCCAGCACAAGGTGCTTTTCTGGGGGGTGCTGGGCGCCCTGGTCATGCGGGCCGCGCTCATCTTCGCCGGCGCCGCGCTCATGGACCGGTTCCACTGGATCATCTACGTCTTCGGCGGGTTCCTGATCCTGACCGGGATCAAGATGGCCCTCCAGAAGGAGACGGACGTGCACCCGGACCGGAACCCCCTGGTGCGGCTGGCGCGGAAGCTCTTTGCCGTGTCCCCGTCCTACGACGGGGACCGGTTCCTGACCCGGCTGGCGGACGGCCGGCGGGCCATGACCCCGCTGTTCCTGGTGCTCCTGGCCGTGGAGGCCACGGACCTCATCTTCGCGGTGGACTCCATCCCCGCCATCTTCGCCGTGACCTCGGACCCCTTCATCGTGTACACCTCCAACGTGTTCGCCATCCTGGGGCTGCGGTCCCTGTACTTCGCCCTGGCCGGCATCATGGGGTTCTTCCATTATTTGAAGCTGGGCCTGGCCCTGGTCCTGGTGCTGGTGGGGACCAAGATGACCCTGGCCGGGGTGTACAAGATGCCCATCGGGTGGGCCCTGGCCGCGGTGGCGGGGATCATCGGGCTGTCCGTGGCCGCGTCCCTGCTGTGGCCGCCCCGGGACGGTCGGGGGGAGGGGGTTTCCCCCGCAACCCCGGAGGGGGCTTGACAGGGCCGGGCCGGGCGTGCTAAAATAATTCTCACAACAGGGAAGAGCGCCGCGTCCGGCCCATGGAACGGGGCTTTTCTCCGACGGAAGTATGCCAGTTCGCGTCCGCAGGAGCGACCGGCTTTTTTTTGGCGTTTTAATTAGCAGACAGATTACGGAGGTGCTAACAATGGTTGACGCAGTGCTCACCAAAGTCAAAATCAAGCCCCTGGGCGACCGGGTTCTGGTCCGGCCCGTGGAAAAGGAAAAACAGGAGCGGGGCGGGCTCATCATCCCGGACACCGCCAAGGAAAAACCCCAGGAAGGGGAGATCGTGGCGGCCGGCAAAGGCAAGACCACGGACGACGGCAAGCTGATCCCCATGGAAGTGAAGGCGGGGGACCGCGTGCTGTACGGCAAATACTCCGGGACCGAGATCAAGATCGACGACCAGGAGTATCTGATCATGCACCAGGACGACATCCTGGGCATTCTGGAGTCCAAATAAGGGCGGAACGACTTTTGAAAAAAAGCGTTTCGCCTTTCGCGTTTATTTTAAGGAGGAGGTCGTTCCAAAATGGCTAAGCAAATCAGGTATTCAGACGACGCCCGCAAAGCGATCAAGGCCGGCGTGGACAAGCTCGCCAACGCGGTGAAGTCCACCCTGGGCCCCAAGGGCCGCTATGTGGTGCTGGACAAGAAGTTCGGCTCCCCGACGGTCACCAACGACGGCGTGACCATCGCCAAGGAGATCGAGCTGGAGGACCCGTTCGAGAACATGGGGGCCCAGCTGGTCCGCGAGGTGAGCTCCAAGACCAACGACGTGGCCGGCGACGGCACCACCACCGCGGTGGTGCTGGCCCAGGGCATCGTGGCCGAGGGCTACCGCAACATCACGGCCGGCGCCAACGCCACCCACATCAAGCGCGGCATCGACAAGGCCGTGGAGGCCGTGGTCACCGAGCTCAAGAAGGTGGCCAAGAAGGTCAACATCGACGCCAAGGAGAAGGCGAAGGACGAGATCACGCAGATCGCCACCATCTCCGCCTCCGACAGGGAGATCGGCAAGCTCATCGCCGAGGCCATCCTGAAAGTCGGCAAGGACGGCGTGATCACCGTGGAGGAAGGCAAGTCCGCCGAGACCACCCTCGAGGTGGTGGAAGGCATGCAGTTCGACCGCGGGTACATCAGCCCCTACTTCGTGACCGACGCGGAGCGCATGGAGGCCGTCCTGGACGAGCCCCTGCTCATCATCACGGACAAGAAGGTCTCCGCCATGAACGACCTGCTCCCGCTCCTGGAGAAGATCGTGCAGCAAGGCCGGCCGTTCGTCCTGATCGCCGAGGACGTGGAGGGCGAGGCCCTCGCGACCCTGGTGGTCAACAAGCTCCAGGGACGCCTGCGCTGCGCCGCGGTGAAGGCCCCCGGCTTCGGCGACCGCCGCAAGGAGATGCTGGAAGACATCGCCACGCTCACCGGCGGCCAGGTCATCACCGAGGAGAAGGGCTTCAAGCTCGACAAGGTCGGCATCGACATGCTGGGCCGCTGCAAGCGCGTGGTGGTGGACAAGGAGAACACCACCGTCGTGGGCGGCAACGGCGACGAGAAGGCCATCAAGGCCCGCATCGGCCAGATCAAGAAGCAGATCGAGGACTCCACCTCGGACTACGACAAGGAAAAGCTCCAGGAGCGCCTGGCGAAGCTCGTCGGGGGCGTGGCCGTCATCAACGTGGGCGCCGCCACCGAGACCGAGATGAAGTCCCGCAAGTACAAGGTGGAGGACGCCATGCACGCCACCCGCGCGGGCGTCGAGGAAGGCATCGTGCCCGGCGGCGGGGTTCCCCTGCTGCGGGCCCAGAAGGCGCTGGAGGGGCTCAAGGGCGCGGACGCGGACGAGCAGACCGGCATCGCGATCGTCAAGCGCGTGCTCGAGGACCCCATCCGCACCATCGCCCAGAACGCGGGCATCGACGGCGCCATCGTGGTGGACAAGGTCCGCTCCAACGCCGACCCGAGCTTCGGATACAACGCGGAGACGGGCGAGTACGGCGACCTGGTCAAGGCGGGCGTGGTGGACCCGGTGAAGGTCACGCGAAGCGCCCTGCAGAACGCGGCCTCCATCGCGGGCCTGCTCCTGACCACGGACGTCCTGGTCACGGACATCCCGGAGAAGAAGGAACACGCCCACGCGCCGGCCATGCCGGGCGGCGGGGACTTCTAAGCTCCGAAGCCGTTCCTTCAGCAAAGCATTCCCCAGAGGGGGGAGGCCGCCGGACGGCGGCCTCCCCCCTCGCTGTTTCCGCCCGTTCCCGCGGCAGGGGCTCGGCCAAGGCGGGCGCAATATCCTACAATGTCTTAGGCCCGCACCCTTTCGAAAACGGGAGCCAGGATGAAAAACGTCTTCGCGCCGTCACAGGACATCTTCCTCCGCTTCGTCCCTTCAAGGCTCTTCCACGCCGCGGCCGCCGGCTCCCTCGTTCTCCTCTTCCTGTGCTTGACCGCGTTCAGGCTGGATGTGCCGGGGATTCACGGGGACGAAATCTGTTTCAGTCCTTTGTTGACGTGGATGGAAGGCCGTTTTTGGGGGGTCTTGAGCTCCTACCACGGCGTTTCGGAATCCTACCTGATCGCGCCCTTTTTCTGGGCCTTCGAAATGGCCCCCTGGGTGGTGCGCCTTTGCCCGCTGTTTTACATGTCCGTTTTCCTGGTCCTCTATTACTATCTGACCCTGAGGCTCTTCGGGAAATGGTGGGCGCCCTTGGCGGCCGCGGGCTGGCTGGTCACGTCCCCCACGTTCTTGGCCACTTCCCGGCTGGGGATGTTCTTCGCGGCGCTCATCCTGCCTTTCCTGGCGGCCGGCCTGGTTTTTTACGCGGACCATTTCACGACGCGGCGTCCCTGGTCCTTTTGGGCGGGCTCGATCTGCTGGGGGATCGCCCTCGGCTGCCGGACCTGGGCCCTGTGGTTCATCGCGGGCGCCATCCTGGCGGCCCTGATCCTTTGGCCCCGCGATCTGTGGCTGACGAGGTGGCCCCGCCTGGTCGGGGGACTTCTCGTGATCGGGGCCATCGGCTGGGGGTCCGTCGTCCTTCATAACGTTATCGTGGCTCCCGTCACCGTCCAGGCGATCCGGGACATGCTGCAAATGCCGCAGCGGGAGGGGCCGGACTTTCTTTCCCTGTTGCGGTTCCGTTTTTTTCAGTGGCAGTGGCTCCTGAGGGAAGGGGGCGGCTCCATGCGGTTCGTCCTCCAGGGCATCTCCCAACGCTGGCCGACGAACGTCGCGAATCTCTGGGTCTTCAACGGCTGTCTGGCGGTCATCGGCCTCTTGGCGGCCCGGTCCCTGGTCCGACGCCGTCCGCAGAAGAAAGGCTGCCTCTTCCTGGCCTTGACCATGGTTTTTTTCTGGCTCCAGACCCCTCTCGCTCCGAACAGATCCATCGATAATTTTTTGGTGATCTTTCCCCTGGTGCCGCTGGTGATCCTCGGCGCCCTGCTCTGGTTGCGGGAGGTCTGGAGGGCGCCTCTTGCGGGCGGCGTCCTGCTTCTGGCGGGCGTGGGATTTTTGGGGGCTGGTCTGAGGGTCAACCTGGACATTTACGCCGGCTACAACGCGGCGCTCCTGACCACCGGAGGGGGAGGGCTCTTCTCCACGGCCATCAGGGACATGGCGCGTTTTGCGTTGGCCAGCGGGCTCAAGACGATCCATCTGCCGGGCCCCGAACAGGGGCTCACGGCCCTGTCCATGCGTTTCGTGTCGAATGGACGTCTCCGCGCGTTTCCGGTCCCGGACGAGGAGCGTTTGGCCCTGCTTCTGGAAAGGGCGGACCCCGCCTCCGAGGGGTTCGTGTCCTTCCACGACCACAGTTTTGTGGAAGCGTTGAACCCGTTTCAAGCGGACGTGGAATTCTCCGTCAACCGCAGGACGGTGTGGGGGAGCGGCTACTCGCCCGCGTGGGTGGTTTCGGCCCTTTCCGACCGGCTATCGTCCGACCCGGGGCTGAAGCATTACATGTTCCGCCGGCTGGACGGCACGCCGTTCATGGCGCTGCACGTCAAAAGGAAACGGCCTGAAAAACCGCTCTGAGATAGGCCGGCCCCACCATCATGGCCGGAGGAAAGTCCCGGAAGATCAGGCTCAGGGCCAGGCCCGCGAGGGCGTGGACAACGGCCAGGGGGACGAGGTGGGGGGTTTTGAGGAAAACGCGCGTGAAGGCGATGCCGCCGACGAGGCACGCGGTCATGAGGATGGGGTTGGGGGCGTGGACCAGGGAAAACAACAGCCCGTTCACCAGGGACACGGCCCAGGGGCGGGCGCCCAGGACGTCCCGCCAGCGGTTGGCCAGAAAAGAGAGCAGGGCGTATTCCTGGGCAAAGGCCCAGAGGGGGTAGCGCAGCAGGCCCAGGAACAAAAGGGCCGGGACCGGCAGGTCCCGCAGGGAAGCGGGAAGGCCCCGGGCGCCGTATAAAATCCTTTCCAAGGACGGCAGGGGCGGCAGCGCCGCCCAAAGCGTCAGCGCCGCCAGCGGCACGGACAATGTTTTCAGCGTGAGCCGCAGACAAGGCTTGAACCAAGCCGGAGAAAGCCCGATCCGTTCCAGGCCGTCCTTGTGCCGCCGGTTGGACCAGAGGCAGAACCCCAGGACCAGGAGCGCGGCCAGGGCCGAGGGCGGGCGGACGGACAGGACCTGACCCAGCCAGATCACGGCCAGGACCAGGCCGTAGAAAATTCCCAGTTCCGCCAGGGCGGCCCCGCGCGGGCTCATCTTTTTACTTTACGGCGGAAAACCCGGCCCCGCAAGGGAAAAAATTCCCCTCCCCTTGGCCGGAAAAATGGACTAGAATGACGGAAGGCTTTTGAGGTTTTTGAGGATTTCCGCGGTGGAGTGGGAGCGGTTGAGGGTGTAGAAATGGATGCCGGGCGCGCCCTGGCGGAGCAGTTCCTCGCACTGCCGGGTGGCGTGCTCCACGCCGATGCGGATCACGGCTTCCCTGTCCTCCTGCGCGGGGTCCAGCCGGTCCAGGAGCTCGCGGGGGATCTTGGCGCCGCACATCTGCGTGAACCGCTTGATCTGGCCCACGTTGGTGACGGGCATGACGCCGGGCACGATGGGCAGGCCGATGCCCGCGGCCCGGGCCCGGTCCACGAAGCGGAAATAGTCGGCCGGGTCGAAGAAGAGCTGGGTGACGATGAAGTCCGCGCCCGCGTCCGCCTTGCGCTTCAGGTTGTCCAGGTCTTTTTTCTTGTCCGGGCACTCGATGTGGCCTTCCGGGTACCCGGCCACGCCCAGGCAGAAGTCCCAGCGCCTGCGGATGTGGGCCACCAGCTCGTTCGCGTGCCGGAAGCCGTCCGGGTGGGGGGTGAAGGTCGCGTCGCCCTTGGGCGGGTCGCCCCGCAGGGCCAGGACGTTCTCGATGCCCTTGCCGTGGATCTCCTCCAGGATGGCGTCCAAGTCGGCGCGCGAGGCCCCCACGCAGGTCAGGTGGGCCATGCTTTCGACCTTGACGTCGTTCTTGATGGCGCACACGATGTCCAGGGTTTTCCGGCGGGTGCTCCCGCCCGCGCCCCAGGTGACGGAGATGTACGCCGGGTCCAGCGCCTTGAGGGTCTTGGCGGTCTCCAGCAGTTGTCGCACGTCCTCGTCCGTCTTGGGCGGGAAGAACTCGAAGGAAAAAGCGGGACGCGTTTTCTTGAGGATCTCGGAGATTTTCATATGTCGGATGTCGGGAAGTTTACAATTTTGGAATCCCCCATGAAACCCCTATGGAGATAAAAGGGCGGGCGGCCCTGATCGCGGGCGGCGCCCGCATCGGCGCGGCCGTGGCCGGGGCCCTGGCCCGGCGGGGGTGCGATTTGGCGCTGGCGTACCGCCGGTCCCGGGAGAGCGCCGAGGCCGCGGCCCGGGACGCCCGGTCCCGCGGCGTGAAGGCCGTGGCGCTCCGCGCGGACCTCACGTCCGAGCGGGACGTGGCGCGGCTCTTTTCCCGCGCGGAAAAAGAGCTGGGGCGGCTGGACATTCTGGTCAACCTGGCCTCCCTGTACCGCCCCACGCCCTTCCAGGGGCTCAAGGCCTCGGGCCAGGCCCGGGACCCCTGGCGGGAGAGCCTGGACACCGACCTGCGCGCCGCGTACTGGCTTTCGCTCAAGGCCGCGGCGCTCATGCGGCGGCGCGGCGCGGGCCGCATGGTGCATTTCACGGACTGGGTGGCGGCCTCCGGCCGCCCCCGGTACAAGGACCACCTGCCCTATTACGTGGCCAAGGCCGGGATTAAAGGATTGGTGGAATCCCTGGCCCTGGAGCTGGCGCCCGAGGTCCTGGTGAACGCGGTGGCGCCGGGCCCCATCCTGGCCCCGCCGGACCTGGGGCGCGCGGAAGAACAGGAGGTGCTCAAGAACACCCCTTTGCGGCGGTGGGGCGGCGCGGGGGAGATCGCCAAGGCCGTGCTCTTCCTGATCGAAACGGATTTCGTGACCGGCGAGTGCCTGCGCGTGGACGGCGGCCGGCACCTTTTCTGACCATGAAAAAAAACAAGGTCCCGCAGGTTCCTCCCCCGCCGCAGGCCGCGGCCCCGCGTTTTTACCAGGACTGGCGTTTCTGGGGCTACGGCGCGGGCGCGGCCCTGTGCCTGCTGGGCCTGGTCCTTTTGTCCGTGGCCTTCGGCCAGGTGCTGCGCACCACCACCCGCGGGGTGTACCGTTTGGAGGCGCCCGGCATCGCGGTCCTCGCCCTGAAAAACCCCGGCCTGTACGTGGGGTTCTATCAGCACAAGGGCAAGGACCCCGTGCCCCTTCAAGAGTTGGCGGCGCTGGAGATCGCGGTGCGGTCGGAGGACGGCGCTTCCCTGCCGGTGGAACGGGGCGCCGGGGCCCAGGCCTTTGCCGCGGCCGGCCAGCGGGGGGCCATCCTGTTTCAATTCCAGGCGTTGACCGCAGGCCGGTACGAAGTGACCGCGGCGTCGCCCCTGCCGGAGGCCGCCAAGCGGGAAATCCTGGTCATCCACGAGTCGCTCAACAGCAACCGGGCCGACATCTTCGCCGGAATCGTCTTGTGCCTGGTGTTGGGCGGGTTCGGCGTGTATATCCTGCTGCGCACCCACAGGGCCGCGCAGCGGGCCGCGGAGGCCTCGGCCGCGCCGCCCCACAAGAAAAAATAGGGAACTTTTTTCTCAAGGGGTTGTTTTATCGAAGACCAGCCCCTTTTGACCCTCCCTTCAAGGGGACGGGACATCACGCACATCCAAGGAGGTTCCATGCGTTTCAAGAGCGTTCTTCTCTCAGCCGCGGCGGGGTTGTTGGTGGCCGGGACGGCCTTCGGGGCCGATTCCTACAAGATCGACACCGCCCATTCGTCCGTGGGTTTTTCCGTCAAGCACATGGTCATCACCAACACCAAGGGCAACTTCAAGGACTTCTCGGGCGAGATCCTGTTCGACCCGAAGAACGTGACCAAATCCTCGGTGAAGGTGACCATCAAGGCGGCCAGCATCGACACGGACAACGCGGACCGGGACAAACACCTGCGCAGCGGGGACTTTTTCGACGCGGAGACGCACCCCGAAATCACCTTCGTCAGCAAGAAGGTGGAGAAAAAGGGGGACGGGTACCTGCTGACCGGCACCCTCACCCTGCGGGGCGTTTCCAAGGAGGTGTCCTTCCCGTTCACCCTCACCGGGCCGGTCCAGGATCCCTGGGGCAACACGCGGATCGGGGCCGAGGCCGGCCTCACGATCAACCGGCAGGACTACGGCGTGTCCTGGAACAAGACCCTGGACACGGGCGGCGTGCTGGTGGGCGACAACGTCAAGATCGAACTGGCGGTGGAAGCCGTTAAGTCGAAGTAACCGCGCCTTTCCGCAAACGGCCCCGCCTTCCGAAAACCCCGGGAGGCGGGGCCGTTCTTTTTTCGGGGGGCCCCTTTTATTGGGTTGAGATGGGTTGTATAATCAAAAAACGGGCGCCCGGATTTTTCCGGCGCTTTTCAGGGAATCGGATTTTGCCGACGTAGCTCAATTGGCAGAGCAACGGTTTTGTAAACCGTAGGTTGTCGGTTCGATTCCGACCGTCGGCTGACTTTCGCGCCCCGGGCCTTTTTCGGGGCCTGTCCGCCCGGAACAGGGGACGGTCCGGAGAAATTCATGGGAAGGGAGAGCCTTCTGTCCAAGATCAAGAACATCCTGGCCGCGCTCCTTTGCGGGGCGATCCTGGGTTGCGCGCCCGCGGCCATCCATTCCGAGACCGCGCCCCCCGGCGCACCGCAGTCGGATTCCCCTTTGCAGGCGGACCGGGACGTGGCCCGCACCCTCATCTCCCTGCTGGACGAGCGCAAGCTGGAAAAACCCTCGGTGTCGGATTTCGAGAACACCGCGCTCCGCGAGATCATCACCTTCACCACGCCCGCCGGGTACCGCCTGAAGAACCGTTTCCTGGAACTGGGCGTGGCCCTGGCCCAGGCCCTGTCCTTTTCCCGGGACCCCCAGGTCCGCGACCGGCTGGTGGAGGCGGCCCGGTGGGTGCACAGCCCGCGCGTCCGCTCCGAGGCGCTCCTGGCCCTGGCCGCGCTCAAAGACCCCCAACACGCCAAATTTTTCCGGGAAGCCCTGCTGGACCGGTCCGTGGCCATCCAGTTCGCGGCCGTGGAGGCGCTCCAGGCCTGGGGCCTGCCCGAGGCCGGGTCCCTGCTCCTCTCCCAGTCGAACCAGAACTGGTCCCCTTTGATCCGCGTTTCCGCGGCCCAGGCCGCGTTGCGCCTGGGCAACCAGGGCGGGCGGACGAAACTGATCGAGTTCCTGCGGGACGGCAACTGGCTGGTCCGGGCCATGGCCGCCCGGGCCCTGGGCGACCTGGGCCGGCCCGAGGACGCGGACCTGCTCCTTTCCCGGCTGGGGCCTGAGCAGGACAACAAGTTCGTTTTGGCCGAGGTCTGCATCGCGGCCCTGAAGCTCACCGCGTTGCGGAGCGGCGCGCCCGCCGCCCGCCCGCCGCAGCAACAGCCCGCCGCGCCCGGGGCCCCGCCGCGCCGCCGCACGCCTTTCGAGCTGGAGCCCCTGGTGGTCACGGCCCCGCGCCTGCGCCTGCCCTCCAGCCAGTTCGTGGACGTGCGCATTGACAACAGCCTGGTCCTCCTGCTGGAAAAGCTGGCCACGGAGCCGCCGCCGGAACAGCAGGTGCTGGACCCGGTCCTGGAGGAGGTCAACAACCTCCTCACGCCCGCGGGCTTCAACCTGAAGGTCCGTTATTCGGACCTGAGCTTCCTTTTGACCGAAGGCCTGGCCGGCACCCGCAACTTCACCCTGGTGCAAAGGCTGGAAGACACCGCGCGCCGCAACCCCAACGCCCGGGTGCGGGCCGCGGCCCTCATCGCCCTGGCGTACGACAAGACCCGGGCGGACACCTTCATTTACCGGGACGCGCTGCGGGACCCCCAGGTGGTGGTGCGGTTCGCCGCGGTGGAGGCGCTGGACGTTTTGGGCGGCCCCCGGACCCGGTCCCTTTTGGCGGACGCGGCCCAGGGAGACGCCTCCCGCGTGGTGCGGGTGTTCGCGGCCCAGGCCCTGCGGCGCAGCGGGGACCCGGTGGGGCGCGAGATGCTGGTGCAATTCACCCGGGAGTCGGACTGGCCCCTCCGCGCCATGGCCGTGCACTTTTTGGGCGAGCTGGGCGAAACGGACGACTACCACAGGATCCTTTTTCAGTTGAACGGCGAAACCAACAACTTCGTGATCGCGGAAGGGTGCCTGGCCCTGATGCGGCTGTCCCCATGAGTTCCCTGGGCGGGCTGGAATTCCTGGCGTATTCGGGCGGGGAATGGGTCATCCATCTCCTGATCCTCTGCTCCGTGCTGAGCCTGGCCGTGATGGTGGAGCGGTTCCTGGTCCAGCGGCGGGAGCGGAAGAGCCTGGCCGCCCTGCTGGAATCGGTCTCGTCCCCGCTGGAGGCGGGGGACTGGGACGGGGCCGCGAAACTGGCCCAGGCATGGCCCGGCTCCGCGTCGCGCATCCTTTTGGCGGGGCTGAAGCGCATCCCCTCCGGTTTGCCCGCGGTGGAGGAACACCTGGCCGCGGCCCGCACCCAGGAAAAGCTGTTTTTGGAACGCCGCCTCCTGATTTTGGGCACCCTGGGCAACAACGCCCCCTTCATCGGCCTCTTCGGCACGGTGCTGGGCGTGATCAAGGCCTTCCGGGACCTGGCCCTGGCCTCCAGCGCGGGCCCCGAGGTGGTCATGCAGGGCCTGTCCGAGGCCCTCATCGCCACGGCCGTGGGCCTCTTGGTGGCTATCCCGGCGGTCATGGCCTTCAACTATTTCCAAAAGCGGGTCAACGACCTCCTGTCCGAAACCGAAGTCCTCACGCGCCGCCTCCTGGCCCGTCTCAAAACATCCTCACGGTGATCTCCTGATGGCGGCTTCTTCCGTCGGCAACGACCAGAACGCCCCCATCACCGCCATCAACGTCACGCCCCTGGTGGACGTGGTGCTGGTGCTCCTCATCATCTTCATGGCCACCGCGCCCCTCATCGCCCGCCGCGCCCTCCAGGTCAACGTGCCCAAGACCGCGCACAACGAGCCCAAGGCCACCGCCACTTTGCAAATTTTCTTCACGGCCGAGCGCGAGATCCAGATGGAAAAAAACAAGCTGGCCGTGGACGCCCTGGGGCCGGAGCTGGAACGCCGCCTCCTGCTGGACCCCTCTTTGCACGTGTCCGTGGCCGCGGACAAGGCCCTGCCGTACGGCGACGTGGTGGCGCTCCTGGACGTGGTGCGGGGCGCGGGCGTCAAAAAGGTGGCCCTGGAGGTCCAGAGAAAGTGAGGGGTCGCGGAATTTCCGGCCCGGCCAAGTTTTTTTGTCATCGCGAGGCCACGGATATGTGGCCGTGGCGATCTGGTCTGTTAAATGCGAGATTGCTTCGCTGTGCTCGCAATGACAATGGAAGGCAAAATTTACTACAAGGCCGCCAGAACTGAAGAATCCCTTCCTGTATGACGCGGTTTGTCGACTTCTCCCTGTTCCAAAAAATCCGCAAAACCCCCTGGCCGCCCTTTGAGACCGGTTTGGCCCTGTCCCTGCTCCTGCACCTGGCCCTGTGGCAGGTGTTTTCCTGGCGCAAGCACGTCCATTCTTTGGACGCCGACGCCATCGAGATCGACCTCACCCGTCCCTTCCGCCTCACCTCCAACCCGCTCCTGGCCCGTAAGGCCGCCGTGCCGGGCACGGGCGCGCCCGTGGTCACGGAGCCCCGTCCGGGCTCACCGCCGGCCCCGGCCGCGGCGGCGGTTCCCAAACCTCCCTCGGACTGGGTCCTGCCCGGGCCCGACACCAAAGAACTCGTCAAACCCGCGGACCAGGAGCCCGTCGGCACGGTGGGGGGGAAGGGGGACGGCACCGGCCTGGGGGGCCGGGGCGACGGCACAGGCACGGGCGAGGTGGACTGGGTGTACCTCACGGAATTCCCCCGGCTCCTCAACAAGGAGCGCATGAAGGTCCTCATGCGGCAGTACTACCCGCCCGTGGAGCGGGCCGCCGGGCGGGAAGGCCTGGTGGTCCTCAACGTGGTCATTGACCGCAGCGGCAACGTGGCGGCCATGGAAGTGGCCCAGTCCGCGGGCGAGGCCTTTGACCAGGCCGCCAAACGCCTCATGACCGAGGCCCGCTTCGCGCCGGGCATGGTGGGCAAGGAACCCGTGGTGGTCAAACTTCCGCAACAGATCTATTTCGACTTGGACGACTGACCGTGGCCAACAAACGCATCCTGGAAATCCGCTGCCCCGAATGCCAGGCCACCCTGACGGTGGACGCGGACACGGGCGAGGTCACGGGCCACAAGAAACAAAAACCCATGGTAGACCTCACCCAGGCGGTCCAGGCCCTCAAACAGGGCGGCCAGCGCCGCAAGGAACTGTTCGAAAAATCCATGAACGCGGAAAAACACAAGGGCGAACGGTTGAAGGAAAAGTTCGACGAGGCCATGAAGCAGGCCAAAGAGAACCCGGACGCGCCACCGCCGTTGCGGGAGATAGACCTGGACTAGTTTTGCGGGGGCTTCCCGCCCCCTGCACCCCCAATTTCCAAGGGCTTCCAGCCCTTGACCCGGGTTCCTTCTCTTTTGCTCGTCCAAAAGAGAAGGAACCAAGAGAAAATGACGCCCCCGGGTGGCCTGCGCGCACCGTTTTGGCGGCGGCCGGGCAACTCCCGGCCCT
>CAZAEL010000052.1:0-17044 GCA_964484135.1 uncultured Elusimicrobia bacterium | reverse complement strand
GACGCGCGGTTCCAGGTGGTGGTCCACAAGGCGGTGCTGGAGCGGCTGAACCGGCAGGGCCTGACCGTGCAGGAGTTCTTCGAGGAGAGCATCAAGATCCGCGGGCCCACCCATCGGACGGACCTCCTGGCAGGACTGAACGGAAAGACCCTCGTTTTCGACGCCCTCTCCCAATCCCCCGCCCTCTACGGCAACTGCGAAAAAGACGGATACGTTTACCTGAACGCCGAGGCCCCCATCGAGCTCGATTTGATCGGCGTCTCGCACGAGCTGATGCACGAGGCCGGGATCTTCACCGGGTCGGACGCCGATGAACTGCTCCTGGCCCGGGAGGACCGCACCCTGCTGGAACCTCTCGGCCTGGGCCCGTCCGGGCTCCGGGCCCTCGTGCAGGATTTGGCGGAGGAATCCTCCCTCCTCCTCCAGACGTCCTTGACGGCCGCGCCGGACCTGACCCAATACCACCGCATCCTGTGGCGGCTCTACGGGAACAGGCCGGCGGACCGGGAGTACGTGGACGCCATGGTCAACACCGTCTCGCGCTGGGGCGGCCTCGGCGACATGAACGAGGTGGTCATCGCGGCCTTGATCCATCGCCTTTCCCCCGAGGACATGCGCCGGGCCCTGACCCAGCAGTTCGGGCTTCTTCTTGACGGCGATGTGGCCCGCCGCGTCCTGGAGATGGCGGAAAGCGTGAACCTCGCGAAGCGGCTTCCCTACCGTCCGCCGCGCAAAGGGTCGCCCTACGTCGTGCGCAACCAGATGGCCGCCGTTGTCAAGGCCGCCGGATCGCCGGAGGCGATGCTGCTGCTCCTCGCGGAACGGCTGCAGGCCCTGTCCGCGGCCGGCGCGTGGGAAGCCGAGGACATCGACAGTCCCATCCAGCAGCAGATCCGCCACGTGTACGGCCCGTTGGCGGACCGCTTGGGCCGCCCGGACATCGCGGAAGACATCTGGCGGTCTTCCGCCCGGGGGCTGCTGGGAGAGGACGCTTACGGGGAACTTTTGGATCGGATCGGCCAGGAACTCACCGTCTTCGGCGTGGATTGGGAGGACAACCCCGAGAACCCGTACGACGTCCTGGACGTTTTGCGGGCCCGCGTGGAGGACTGGCTGAGGGAGCAGGGCATCGAGGGCGCGAAGATCCTGATCCGGATCAAGACCCCCTCCAGCCTGCTCCTGAAGATGGTGCGCAAGAAAGATCTCCCCAAGAACGCTTTGGACGGAAATCTCGTCAACGACCTTGTCAGCATCACGGTGATCCTGCCGGACGAGGCGGCCATGGCCAAGGCCCATCCCCACATCGTGGCCGCCCTGAGCCCCCCGGCGCGAGGGGGACGGCCCGGGTACGAAGTGGTGTCCCGTTGGACGGACGCCACCGAAACCGGCGGGATCCGGCCGTGGCTGAACGAATCGACCCGGTCCGCGTCCGCCAGACATTTCCGCATGGAGAACATCGAGAGCGGCGGGTTGGAGGTCAAGCTTTTTCCGACATCGGAGGATTTCCAAAGATACATGAGCGGAGACGCCGCCCACTGGATCTATAAGCTGGGCCAGGACTTCAAGCTCTTCCGCAGCTTCGACAGGGAACAGATCTTCAACGATCCTTCCCCCATGCTGGGGGAAGATTTCGGGGAAAACTTCCGGAAAGTGCATGAATCCGTCAGAAACAGGGAGATCGTTTTCCTCTACGGACAGCAGACCGGCCGCATCTGGCCCGTGGACGCGAACAACGAGAAGGCGAGCGGACGGGAAGCGGACCCGGACGATCTCTTCCTCCGCGCGCCCGCCGCGGGCCCCCATTTCAGGGCCGTCCCCGAGGACCTGGACAGGCTCAACGGCCTGGTGGCGGAGATCCAGAGGAGGCGGAAGGCGACGGTGAAGGTCTACGGGAACGGGGATCTGAACATCGAAGTGACGCTGGCCCACGATGTGCCGGGTTCCCTCCACGAGATCGCGGACATCGTGGCGGATTTCGGCGGGAGCATCGGCGCCTATCACCAGTTCCGGTCCGAGGACGGGGTGGAAATCCGGATCACCGTGTCGCCGTCGCCGGACAAGGGCAAGATCACGGGGAATGACGTCGCGGAACTCAGGTCGCGGCTGGAATCCATCGAGACCAGCCAGGAGGAGGACTTCGAGACCCAACGGCGGACCGTGGGGACGGTCCGCATCCAGGTGGAGACCCGGGACCACGCCGGCTTGGTGCGGGACCTGACGGCCGCCCTGATCGACGCCCATCCTTACGCGAACGTGGTGGATATGAAGCTGGAGCGGCGGGAAGACGCCTGGGAGCCGCTACGCCGGGTCCTGCAAGCCCTGGGGGTCGGGAAAGGCCGGTACTTGGACGACAGGCCCGTCACGGTCGTGCTGGAGGTCGGCGTGCCGAACGATCTGGACCTTGACGCTCTCCTGGAAGCCGTCCGGAAAACGCCCGGCGCCTCCGAAGCCCGTCTGTCGGTGGATCATTTCGAACTCGAGTCATGGCGGCCGGCGCGATTTTACGACGAGGCCTCGGAGACGCACCAGTTCCTGTTCCGTCACGACCTCAGGCTGGGCGCCACCGCAGGGACCCTGATCCGGCAGAAGATCGCCTCCCGGCCGGGCGGACCTTTCGTGCTCGTGTGGAGAGATGGCGGAGAATACAAAACCTTCGTGGACGGAGAGGAGAGGGTCTTCGCGGGGGAGTTCCGGGAGAGGGTGGAGGAGACGCTGTGGGGGGGAGGCTGGTCGCCATCGTTGGAGCGGGTCCCGTGGGAAGACCAGGCGGTGGAGGAGGGCGGCGAAGGGACGGCCCGTGTGTCGGTGGCCGCGCTGGCGCGCATCAGTTTCAAGGACCATACAGGGAGGGAATATTTCCTGTTGATGAGGGAGGGGGACCGTTACGGCCTGGTCGGCGGGGCTTTGTCCGGGACCAAGGAGGGATGGGAGGCGCTGCGGCAGGAGGGGGTGCAACGATCAGAACGCGGCAACGGAGACCTGATCCTTCGCATCAAGGCGTCTCAATTGGGATGGTTCGGACGGTGGATCCGCGACCACCGCCATGTGGAAGACCCTTACGAGGGCATGTTGCGCGAGTTGTACGAGGAATTGGTGGAAGAGGGACAGCTCCTGACGGAGGCGGATTTCCTGGAAATGGCGCCGGACGTGAGGTCGTTGGAATGGTGGAAGTCCGGACGAGGGCACGCCGGCGCCGGGGTGAAGGTGCGGCCGGACCATCCCGCGTACGCCTCCGAAGCGGAGGTGGAGGAGGAGGCGCGGGCCCTGCGGGAAAGGATCGGCCGGGGAGACATCCCGCGGGATTTCCGCGAGGTCCAGGTGGACCTGGACGCGCACCATTCCCTCACCGTGGTGGCGCACAGGGAGGTCCTGCAAAGGCTGGCCGTCCAGGGGCTGACGATCCAGCAGCTTTTCGAGGAGAGCATACGGATCCGGGGGCCGGATTATCTCGCCAACAAGCAGGATTACCGCAGCGCCCTCCTCAACGGGCTGAACGGAAAGACCCTCATTTTGGATGCCCGCCGGAAGTCCCCCAACTTTTACGGAAATTGCCGCAGAGACGGATACATCTACGTCAACACGGAGAACCCCGCCCAGGAACTGGACGTGGTGGAGCTGTCGCATGAGCTCATGCACGAGGCGGATATCTTCTCCAACTCGGAGGCCGACGAGGCCGAGCTCTCCCAGCAGGACCGGGAAATCCTCTGGCGTTTGGGCGTTGAGTTGGAGGGCGTTGAAGACCGGGTGGCGGAGCTGGCCGACCCGTCGTCTCCGCTGTTCCAGGCCCCGTCGCGACCCCGGGCCAAACCCGTCCAGCTCATCACCCCCCGCGGACTGTTCTTGACCGGGGTGGTCAACGCGACGGTGGCGGCGTCCCTGTTGCTTTTGGCCGTGGTTTTTGAAGCTCCTCTTGCGGCGGCGGCCGTCCTGGTGACGCCGTGGCTCCTGACGACGGCCGTTTTCTGGATTTTCGCCCTGCTTCTGGCCTTGCGGCCGCGCTCTTTCAGCCGGGAGTCCTGGTGGATGGAAACCTTGGTCCCGGTCCTGCAAAGCCGCGTGTTGGTGGGCGAAGGGCGGCCTTTCAGCGGCCTTTTTGAAATCTCCTCCCGCGGCTTGGTGGCGGACAAGGCGGTCTTGGCCGTCCTGCCGCGTTTCGTGCAGGACATGCTCCTGGGGGCCGTCCAGAAATATTTCGAGGCGCCGCGGGCCTGGTTGGTGTACCGCCGTCTCTGGATGTCCCTCCTTTCTCTGCCCGTCATGGTTTACTCCGGCGCCCTCATCGTGCAAATGGCGACTTTTGATTTGGCGTTGCTGGTCGCCGGGACGATCCCTCTCTGGACGATGGTGACCGTGGGCGCTTTTTCCATTGTCGCGGCCGCGGTCGTCATCCTGGCCTGGATTTCCTATGCCCGTTACACCCTGTATCGGCGCGGCGTGGGGAGGGCCTTGGACGGTTTGGGAACGGACATCCTCGCGCTGGAAAAGGACTTGGCCAACGCGCCCTTGGCGGACGTGGTGAGGGATGACCGCATCGTGGACAAGCTCATGGAATGGTCCCTCCGCACGGGGTACGTGCCGGCGCCGTTCCTGCACCGGGCCGGCTGGTTCAGGCACCGCTTCCCCGCCTCGGAGGAGGACATGGCCCGCCGGGAGGTCCTCCAGGAGTACAGCGGCGCCGGATGGACGGACCCCCGCGGGCAAAACGCGTTCGACCTCCGCAAATACCCGACTTTCGGAACGCCCATCGGGGAACAGGACGAGCGATCCCTCCGTCGGGGTGTCCAAGAGGGCCATCTGCAAGTCCTGGCGGCCAAGCCGCGGTTCCGGTGGATCATCCCCGTGATCGAGACCCTGATCCGCAAGCGGGATGAATGGGACGCGGCGGACCGCATCGAGCTGGTGTACAAGATTTTCGCCCGGTACTACTGGCCCGCGGTACGGACCGCGATCAAGGCCGAAGGGGGGAGCAGGAAGATGATCGGCATCGCCATGGCCCGGCAGGGGCTGGCCGACCAGCGGATCGCCCTCTTCCAGGACCCGGACATGATCCAGATCCCCGTGAAGGTCACGGACGCCAAGATCGAGAACCGCGACGTGTTCGTGCAGAGCCTCTCCCGCTCGCTGCGGGAGAACCCGGACGCGGACGTGGTGGTTTTCGACCATGTCTTCAACACGGGCGACAGCATCGTCAACATGATTGACGACCTGATCGCCCTGGGGGTCAAGCCGGAGCGGATCAAGATCGTGGGTTTCGTGGCCGATCCCCGGGGGCTCGTCACCATCCGGCAAAAGCATCCGAACGTGGACGTGCACATCGCGTGGTACGTCCCCGCGTATCCGGACGAGAAGGGGAAGCCGGAAAGCGCCATCGGGGACGGCATCTTCAGCGGCGGGGCCAAGTTCGTGGCCGGCGAGGTGATGCGGATCGGCGACGACACGTTCGAGCTCCTGGAGCCCATCGGGATCGTCAGCTTCCGGGCCATCCGGCTCAGGGACGGCAAGATGGTGGTGGTCAAGCGGGCCGTGGGCAAGACCGAGCAAAAATCGGGGGAGAAAATTTTGGAGGTGGTGGAACGGTGGAGGCGGGTCCCCCTGGTGGGTCGGTGGCTGAGGGGCTTTTTCGTCCTGCCGGAAGTCATCGCCCAACAGGACGGCAGGCCCGTGGTGCGGGATCCCTCGGGGACGCTGGTCAGAGAATACGTTGAAACCCGGGCCCCCGGCCAGTTCATCGCCGGCAAGCGTTTCTGGCCGGCGCGGATTTGGACCGCCATGCGCCTCAGTCTGCGGCTCTTCGCCCTGTGGGTGATCCTGGTCCCTTTCATGGGAGCCGCCTACCCTCTGCCCGAGCGCAGCTTGGGGGTGAATGAGGAAGGACGTCTGATTCTGGTGTCCCAATCCGGCGTGAACATGACCGAGCCCACGTTCGACGTGGTCATTCAACGAGGTCTTGGCCTTATGGGTCGGTGGATGGCGGTGGCCTTCAACCCCCGGCTGGCCGCGTCGCCGGAAACCTTTTATCCGGTGGCCCATTACGGCTGGAAGGAAGCCCAGGACAAGGTCCAGGAGCGTCTGGAACGGATCCGGGAACATCACGGCCAGGCGCTCCATGATCAGACCGTCCGCATGATAGAGGACATCAAAAGGAACATAGAGCCGCGGCTTTATGAGCTTTACCTCACCCGGATCGACCACGGTTTGGTCCATTCCCTGGACGTCATAGACCAGGCTTTGTCCTTCGCGGACGAAACGGCGCAGGACCTCCGGTGGAAGCGCGCTTCCGGGGAGGAGCTTGGCCCCCTGGAAGCGGATTTCCTGGGGGATTACGAGGAGGGCTACGCTCAGCGGCTCATCGTGGGGATCGGCTTGTTCCACGATCTGACGAGCCTTCTGGACAGACACAACCACCACGTGACGGGCGGCCTTGAGGCCAGCCGGATCATGCGCAAGGTGAACAGCGAGGCCGCCTCCCCGGTGTACGAGGATGGGAAGGAGAAGAAAAGACCCTACATCCAGGACGTGCTCAAAGGCATCATGCGGCACCGGGGACAGAACTACCCGGAACCCAAGACCTTGACGGAAATGCTTTTTGTGGACGCGGACGAACTGGAGGCCGTCAACATCCCCCGATTGGCCGGGATCAAGGACCGCTACGCCTTCCTCCCCCATTATTCGTCCACATACAGGGCCTACACCATGGTGGAGCGCCCCACGTTCTCCCAGGCGAAGGAGAGGGGCCGGTTCACGCACGAGCTGCACGGCATCCACGACAAATTTTCCTATTTCCTGTTCACCCTCATCACCCGGACGGATCCGCGGGAATATCGGACCGAGGCCGCGCGCCAGAAGGTGCGCGACATGTATCCCCAGGTCAAGCGGGACCTGCTGGAGGAGGCCCGGAAGAAGCTCTTCGAACAGGTGCGGGCGGAGGGCCGCCACCAGGACGAGGCGGCGATCCGGGAGGAGGTGGACCTGTTGATGGGGCGGCTGGAACTCCAGGTCGCGCAAATGGAGGCGTTGTTCCGCACGGACATGGCGCCGGACGCCCGGTCCCGCCTGCGGGAGAGGGTGGGTTCCCGGGAGGAAGTCCTGCGCAAGATGCGATCAAGGGTGTTGCCGCGGCCTTTGCAGGAGCGCGCCTTCGACCCGGAGCGGCCGGCCCTGCATGCCCTGCGTCGTCTGCGGGAAATGGGAGAGGGAAGAAGCCTTGCGCTCCTGTCCGAGCCGGCGACCGCGGGGCTCAAGATTCTGGATGATTACCTGTCCTATCATGAGTTCGACGTGGCCCAGGCCGCCCAGCAAGGGCGCGACAACCCGGAGTTGCTCGCGGGGCTGGCCCACGGGATCAGGGAGTATTTCATGGACGCGCTGGCCGATCAGCTCATCCTGGTGGGGGAGAACCCGCCCGTCGCGGACTCCAAAGAGGCGCGCGACGCCGCGCGGGAGGCGGAACGGCGGGCCGCCCGCGCCGATGTGCGGCCCCTGGCCGACCGGCTGGCGGAAGAATTCCTCTATTATGTGGATTCCGAAATGAAGGACGGCGACGCCTTCCCCCAGGCCGTGAAAAACGCCGTGACCCTTATCTCCCGGCAGGAGCGGCGGCTGGAGGAATCTCTTCCGGACGATCGGCCGCCCGCGGCGGACGGCCGGGAAGACCGTCTTGTGAGCGCCAAAGGGCTTTTCGCCTCGGGCGTGGTGTCCGGACTGGCGGGGGCGGCGGTCTCGGTGGGCATGGCCCTGGTCGGCGGGATGTTTTTGGGCGGCGCGCTCTTGCCGTTCATCGCGCTCCTTCCGATCGTGGTCGCGGCCGCGGCGTTCGTCAAGGCGCCCGTTCCCCGCGCCGTCATCCTTTCTTTTTCCGGGATATACCCGCTGATCCTCGGCGGCTGGTTCCTGTTCATGGGGGTGGCCATGCTCTGGGCCCGGCGACAGGCCAGGCTCCATCCCATCCGCGCCGGGCCGGAACTGGACCAGCGGCTCATCGGGCCGTTGCGTGAGCTGCCGCCCGCCGAGCCCGGCCGTTCCGATGACCTGTATACCGACGCCCGGGGCGTCATCCGCGGAGACAAGCAGGTTTTGGCCCGTCTTCCCGTCGTCATCCAATGGTCCTTTTACAGGCATGAGCGGATCCATCAGCGTCAGCACGCCGGGGAGCGGGACCGGCGCGCGCCGAGCCGGCGGCAGGCGTTGCGGGACGAAATCCCCGCGTACTTTGAGCAGGCGGCCACGTTCCCGGACGTGCTTCGGATCGCTTTTCGTCGAAGATTTGTCTTTGCGCGCTCCCGGCCCGCCGTTGTCCAGCCCGAGCCATCCGCTTCATTGAGGGATTCTTTGCCGGAAACGGACCTGATTCCTCCCTCCCTCCCCCTGGTGGGCGCCTGGGCCGGGCGGCCGGCCCGGCAACTGAAAGCCCGGCTTTTGAAGGAGCCGGAGACCCAGTCGTTGCTCATGACCATGGGCCGGGAGCCCTGGGACACCATGCCCTTCGCCCCCGATGTCTGGCGGAAGTGGGAAAAGGAATTGGAGCGGGATATCGGCGACATGGACACCAGACTGAAGGCCGAAGCGGCGTTGCAGCAGCTTTTCGACCTGACGGCGAAATTCTTCACCCAATCCCGCGCCGGCGGCCGGGACTATTACAGCCGGTTCCTGTTGGACGCGGCGGAGCTGATGGGGCCCCTCTGCGCGAGGTCCCCCTTCTTCCGAGAGACGGCCCGGCGCGTGCTGGTGCCGGAAATGGCGGCCCTGGGCCGGGCCCTCTTTCCGGGCCTTGACGGGCAGGCCCTGGAGCGGCTCCTGTGGGACCGGGTGAACCGGGTCGCCCAAACCTCGCAAACCCAGGGGCATGGATGGCTTTTGACGTCAACGGCGCTGGACCCTGAACAGCCGGTCCTTTTCGACGTGACGGGGGAATTGGACGATGAGCGGCTTCAGCGGACCCTTCTGATGATCGCCGGACGGCTTGCGGAAGACCCCGAATTTCGCCCGGTGCTCCTGACCAGCCGGGGCACGGCCGGGGATTTTTTTGAAGCGTTATGGATTCGATCGGGGAATATGCCTTCTCAGATCACGTCCCTGCTGAATGCCATCCGGCTGGAGGGCCGGTGTCATGTCATGCCCCTCTCCCAGGTGGGCCGGGAATATGCGGCGGCCTATGAGGCGGGGCAGGTGGTGTCCGTGCCCATGGGCCAAATCCTTCGGGCCCTGGCCTCGCTCCCCGGGGCGGAAGATATGGCGGAACGGATTTCCCAGGCCGTGACCCGGCCCGCTTCCCGTTTGGAGTTCGACCTGTCCGACACCGATCAACTCATCCAGATATTGATGTACGACCGGGGTTTCTTCCTGCCCGTCATTCCCAACCTCCTGGAGGGCCTCGAATTCATGAGGCAGGTCCAGGATCTCATTTCCCAAAGCGCGTAAAAACGTCTCCCTCCGGAATCGTTGTCCGGTCTGTTTTTGTTACAACCCGGTTACAATCTTTTTAGAAACTCTTAGGGTCTTTTTCTTATAGTAACTTGGAGCGGGACTTTTCAAACCGGCTCCGGCCAAAAGCGGGGCCGTTCGTTCCGCTCCGGGATCAGTCCGTCGCAAGGGGATCGTTTTTGAAAACAAGGGGATTCAAAAGCCGGTGTTGTCTGTGGCTCACAGGGATTTTTTTCTATACCGCCGTGGCCGCCCCATGGGCGGAGGCCAACTTCTGGGAAGAGCGCCGGAAAGCGAAGGTCTCTTCCCGGACTGACACGGCGCTCCCTCCGTCGCCCGCCCGTTCCTCGTCCTCTTTACAAAACCCATCAACGGCTTCGCAAACCTCTTTGTACGCCGGTCTGCCCAAAACGACGGCGGAACTGCAACGGATTTTGCCTTCCCTCGCGGATCATCCCCTGTCCCTCCTTCCGGCCGGCCTTCCCATGGAAACGGTGGGAGGCCGGGACACCGCCCAGGCCCCGCAGGAACACCTCCATCGTTTGCCCGCCTGGCTGAGGACCATCCCCAGCGCGTACGGCGACATCCAGAAAATCTGGCTGGCGGACGATCCCGACCGAAGGCCCCTGGTGGTGCTGGTCCAGGACGCGCACGACGTGGAGAGCGCCCAGAAGAACATCGCCCGCCTGCTGGATCACATCTCGGAAAGAGGGGGGGAGGGGCCTTTGATGGTGGGGGTGGAAGGGGCCAGCGGCGTTTTCCATCTGGCGCCCTATCGGACCTATCGAGACCGGAAAATCCAAGAGCGGGTGGCGGGATATCTTTTGAAACACCGCCACCTGAGCGGACCGGAGTATTGGGCGATGTTGACGGCAAAAGAACCCCTGCTGTGGGGCGTGGAGGAAGACGGGCTTTACGTGGCGAACGTGCGGGCGTACCGGGATGCCCTTCCCCGGAAAGACCGGTTAAAGAACAGGATCGACGCTTGTGAGCGGAGGATCGAACCCCTTAAGGACCGCGTCTGCGCGGGCCCGTTAAGGGACTTGGACAAAAACCTTCGGGCCCACGAGCAAGGGGAACTGGACCTGCTCGGCCATGTCCAATTCCTGCACCGGGCCGCGGGGGAAGGGGCTCGGAAATATCCGGAGGCGGGGAGGTTCGTCGCGGCGCTCCGGGCGGAGCGGGCGCTGGATTTTAAGGAGGTGGAGAGAGAGCGGGGGGCCTTGATCGAGGCCCTTTCCCGGACGTTGGAAGAACGGGAGCTGGCGGAGTTCCTCCGCCACAGCCTGGCGTACCGGATGGGACGGGTGGGTTATGGGGGGTACTACGGCCATCTGGAAGGCTTGTTGAGCGGCAAAGGGATCGGACTGAGGAACTACCCGGCGTTCGCCGGATACCTCGAATACGTGCGGATGGTCGATCGGATCGACCGCCTCCGCCTTTTCAAGGACGTGGAGGGTCTTAAAACCGAGGCGATCCGCCGATGGGCCAGGACGCCGGCGCAGAAGGAATTGATGGAAATCAGCCGGGACCTCGGCCTTCTGCGCCGGCTGAAGGACCATGAATTCGGGCCCGAGGAGTGGGACGAATACCGGAAGCGGCGGGAGAAAATACTGAGGCTGGAGAAGAGGATCGAGGCTTTGGGGGGGGATGCGGTTTCGCCGGGGACAGGGTCCTTTGAAGAGCTTGTCAGGCCGTTTGAAAAGTTTTATGAGGCGGCTTTCCAAAGGAACCGGGCCATGGTGGACAACCTATTGAAACAGTTCCAAGTTCCGGGTTCCAAGTCCAACGCAAAAGACAAGGAATCTCCGCACCCGGAACCCGGCGCTCGGAACCCGGAACTTCCCGTGGCGGTGTTGGTGGCGGGGGGGTTCCACGCGCCGGGGCTTGAAACGTTGCTGAAAGACAAAAACGTTTCCTGCGTGGTCATGACGCCCGCGCTGGGCGAGGTCCAAGGGCGCGGCTCGGACTATTTGGACGTGTTTGCCCTGAACCACACGCCGCTCCAAAAGATCCTCTTGGGAGAACGTTTGTACCTGAGCCCGCCCCGCGGCATGGCCCGGACCCCGCCGGCCGGAGAAGGTCTGGACCGCCCGCAGGCCGTGTTGGAGACGGCGGCCGTGGCCGTGGAAATGGCCGTGACCGCCGCAGGGGCGGGCAAGGACCAGGGCGTCGCGCAGAAGGTCCTGGATGAGGCGGCGGAGGCCAGGCGGTCGGTGTTGGGCTGGAGGCGGTTGAGGGCCCGCATCACGGGACGGCGGCCGGGGAGGGGCGGCGTGGAGGTGCGGACCGAGATGGTCACCGACCAACGCGCCGTGGTGGTGCGGGGGCGAATGCCGGAAGGGGCGGAGGACATCGAACTGACGCAACGCCCTTCGGACAGGCTTCTCGCCTGGGTTTCCGCCAAGATCCGCGGCTTGTCCCGGTCGAAAGGATCCGGCCCTCCGCAACGCCGCGGCGCCGTTTTTTACGAGTTCCGCCGCGCCCTGTCCGAGGGCACGCTTCGTCCGGCGGCCATGCCCTCCCGGGTGTTCTTCGGGTTCCTGTCCTTCCTGGGCCGGCCCCTGAGCGTCGCGCCCGCGTGGGAGACGGTTTTCCCGCTGGCCGGTTTCCTGACAGGCGGTTTCTGGGGGTGGCTGGCCCTGGGCGCGGCGTTCGCGGCCCTGCACACCCTGGTGGCCTGGTGGGTGCGGGCCAAGGCGCTCAAAGACCAGGGCAAAGCCGCCGCTTGGAAAGAGGCTCTTCGGGCCTCCGTGAAGAAAGAAGACCTCGCTGATTTCGGTCTCCGGCTGTTCCTCTACGGGCTGTTCACCCTCCCCTATCTTTTCCTGGACCCTGTTTCCGCCACCATCGCCAGTTGGGCCATTCACTTCCTGAACAATCTGTTCGTGGATCTGGGCTTGGCGCCCGACGCCTGGCCCCGGGCCGATGTGTTCGGCTTTGAAGACAAGAAAGGGAAAGGGGACGACGATCGGCCCGCTCCTTCCGGGCTCCTGAAGCTTTATCGGGAGACGGTTTCCCGCCATCCGCATTTGGACGGAAAAGTGGCGCGGATTTACAAAGAATTCCAAATGGACGGCCTGCCTTTCGCTTCTTCGGACCAAATCAAAGAGGTCATCGCGCGTTTCCGTCAATCCCACGGAGACGTGGAGTCATTGCTGGAGGGCCAGGACCGGCAGATGGACGCCCTGTTGGATCGCGTGAAGAAAACGGGTTTCTCGGGGGACCTGTCCTGGTCCTGCTGGGCGGAAGGCGGGGACGGCAACCCGGCCAACGTGCCTTTGATGGTGCATTTGGCCTGGAGGCAACATTCCCTGGACGCCTTGCAGGAAATCTTACAGGCTCAAAACGGCGCTTTGAGCCCCGACAGCTTCCCGCGCGTCGCTTCCCTGCTCAAGGACCTGGACGTCCGGGATTACATGCTCCGGGCCAAGCTCCAGGCACTGCCGCGCGATGAGGACTATGCGCCGGACTGGGCCCTGGTGTCCCGCGGTCTTCTTCATCGCCTCCTGGAGGGCTTCCGGCGGAAAGGAGCGGAGGCGGAGGACCTGGACGCCCTCCGGCTCCTGTTTGACGGGTTCCTGGGCGTCGGCGTCCTGGGGCCCATGTGGGTCCTGGCGGACGGGACCATCGGCGACTTCCCCAGCTTTCGGCAGTTCCTGTATCAACTGCTTCGGGCCGCGGGAGTGATCGACGACACGACGACGGAAGAGGGGTACACCCAGACCCTTGAACTCCATGAGAGGGTTCATTTATGGCTGCGCCGAAATGACAGGACCCTTGTCGAGCGGGTCAGGAACATCCTCGAGCGAGAGCCGGACGCCTTGGCCGCGGCGCACCGGGAGTTCCCTGCGTTGGCGCTGGCGCGGCCGGAGGCGGCGGCCGAGGAGGTGGCGGCCCAACTGGTGTCCCATCGTTACGGCGGGGCCTATCCCGCCCTTCACAGCGGCCAATTCCAGGATTTTCTGACATGGCTGGCCGCTCAGCCGGAGATCGCGGGGGACGTTTCCTGGAAGAGCCTGACCGATCGAGCGGATCCCGGCAACCCGCGCGCCGCGGTCGCGGCCCGTTTGGAGGCCTTCCGGTCCGAAGGGGCGGGCATGTCCCCTCAGCGGTATTCGTTGGGAGAGGATTTGGAAACCGGGATAAAGGACATCCAAGAACGGCTTGGGCTCCGCGTTCCTGGTTCTCCGGGAACCTGCGCCGCTGCCATCCGGGACGCCTTTGCGGCGTACCGCGCGGAGTTCCACCGTCTCACGGAAAACGCGCGCCCTCTCTTTGAAAGGGGCGATTGGGAGGAGGTCCACCGGGAATCCGAGGAGCGGCTGCGGCTGTACAGACAGGCCCTGGATGGGCTCCAGCCGGTTCTGGCCGGCATGCTCGGCGAAGACGTCCGGGACGCGGCCGCGTGGCGGGCCCTGCGGGAGGCTTATTCCGCCCTGATCGCCGGGACCGCGGACGCGGACCTGGCCGAGACGTTCTTCAACTCCCTGGCGCGGCGGTTTTTCGGGGTGGAGGCGGAGTCGTTCGAATACGTGGTCGGCGACGAGGCCAAAGCGCTCGCCCCGGACGCGGAAGACCATCCCGTCTATCGCTCCTATGGGCTGCGGGAAGAACCCGTCGTTTCCGTCCTCCGGCGCGTCCTGTCGGACCAGGGGATGTCCCCTCAAACGCCGGACCAGGAAGAGGATCTCCGCCTGGCCGCGGCCGCGCTGGAAAAAGACCTCAGGGAGGCGGAGGTGGACGTGCGGGACCTCTGGGGCCTCGACGTGGTCAAAACGCCGTTTTACCGCAACCACGAATGTTTCTTGATCGGGAACATCTGGAGCGACGGCCAGGCCATCCCGGTGGCTTTCGCCTTCCGGCGCGTGGACGGAACGGTCCGGCTGGACGCGGTCCTTTTTGAGCGCAGGGAGGTGGGGAACCTCTTCAGCTCCACCCGTTCCAACTTCCACGTGGACATGGACCACCACCGGGAATTGGTGAATTATCTGTACACCATCCTTCCGCAGAGGACGCGGGTCGGCCTGTACATCGCCATCGGCTATTACGACTACGCCAAGAGGCTGTTCTATCAGGAATTGAAGGCCCATCTGGAAGAGTCCGGGGAGGTTTTCCGGGTGGCGCGCGGGGACAAAGGCAAGGTCATGGAGGTGTTCGGCCTGCCGGGGTTCGGGTATGTGTTCAAGATCATCAAGGATTCCTTTGATTACCCCAAGGACACGACCCGCCAGGAGGTGATCCGCAAATACCGTCAAGTGCGCGAGCTGGACCGTGTGGGCCGGATGCTGGACGCCCTGACCTACGAGATGCGCTTCCGCGGGGACGAATTCGCCCCCGAGTTGTTGGAGGCCCTGCGGAAGAGCTCCCGCCACACGCTGCGGGAAGAGGGGGATGAGGTCGTGGTCCGGCACCTGTACGTGGAGCGGGAGGTGGTCCCTCTCAATTTATACATCCGTCAATGGAAGGACCAGGACCCCGAGGCCGCGCGGCGGGTGATCCTGGATTTCGGCCTGTGCCTGAAGGAATTGGCGGAGGCCGGCCTTTTCGCCGGCGATTTCCTTCACAAAAATTTCGGCGTCACCTCCTACGGCCGGGTGGTGCTCTATGATTACGACGAGCTGCAGGACATCGGGGAGGTGACCTTCCATCCCTTCCTGCGCCCTTACGCGGGGAGGGATGGCTGGGACGACATGGGGTCCGAGGACCATTTTTACGTGGAGCCGAACGACGTTTTCCTGCACGGGGAGGGGTCCCTGGGCTATTTTATGATCCGGGAGATCCCGGAGGAATTCCGCGACGATTTCCTGCTTCACCACGGGGAGCTGTTCGACGCGCGTTACTACGCCGCCATCCAGGAAAGGCTGCGCCGCGGAGACCCCCTTGAGTTTTTCAGTTATCCCCGCTCCCGCCGGCTGAGGCCGGGGCGGGACGGACAGGCGCATTTCGTGGAGGGGACGGAGAGGCCGTTCGTCGAAAGGCCCGGCGGCGAGGAGGGGCGGGCGGAAACGGGGCTTCCCGCGGATTTCCGCTCCCCCCGGCCGGTGCCCATCGACCGGTTGCCGGGAGGCCTGCGCCACGTGGGGCAGTTGATCAACATGGCGCGGCGGGGGGCCGTGGACGGGGTGCTGGACGCGCTGTTCCACATCGGGGTCAGTTTCACGGAGGTGCCGGGGGACTATCCGGCCTATCTGGGCTGGCTGGAAAACCGGCTGGCGGCGTTGGGAGAGCTGGGGGAGGCGTTGGCGGCGGAGGCGGAGCGTCCGGACAAGAGCCCGGAGCGGATCCGCCGGGCTTTTGTCCGCTACGCCGAGGCCGCGGGCGCCCCAGGGGTGTCCGCGGCGTTCCCGTCGGGCGCGGACGCCGCCCGCCTCATGCAAGAAGCTCATGAAAGGTGGAAGGGGGCCGTTCAGGAGGCGGGCCGGGCGGCCTATGAGCGGACTTGGGAGCTCACGGGCCGGCCCTTGACGGCCTGGGCCGCGGCCAACGTGGTGTTGACCACCCACGGCGGAGACTGGATGCCTTTGGCGGTTGATTTGACCCAAAGGCGGGGCGAGACCCGATCCCTGCTGGCGAACCTGATCCAAATCCCGGGCCGCCCCGGCCTGAGCGAGGCGTTGAACTGGATGTTGTTCCGCATCCCCTTCGGCCTGTTGGGCCTGTCCACGCCGGCGCATGAATACGGGCATCTCAGGGAATCCGGGCGGCTGGGGCGGCCGTTCCAAGGCTTTCACTGGACCCAGCTGATCACCGGCCGATTGCCGCCCATCCTGGCGCCGCCGGAGGAAAAGCGAAGGATTGAGACGGCGGGCCCGTTGATGAACCTGCGCGCCGCCTTCCTGTTCCTGATCCTGCCCGCCGCCTGCCTCTTGGTGCAAGCCTTCACCGGACAAGACGTCCATGTCATCGCGCTCTTCGCGTCGGCCTGGCCCGCCGTCGCCAACCTCGTCTCTTATCTGGCGGAGTATCTGCCGCAGAGGGGGGAATTGGCCGGGGATCGGGCGGACACCATCGTTGAAATCGCGGCCGGGCGGGGAGAGTTCATGCCGCGCTATCTCGAGTATCTGAGGTCCCGCGGGGAAAACCCTTCGCGGTACATCGCCGTGGACATGGGCCGTCAGGAGGAACCTTCCCTCAAGAAGCACGCGAAGGCCGCGGGCCCCTCGGCCTCCTACCTGTTGGAGGACGCGGCGAACCTTCCCCGAAAACTGCCGGAGCTGGCGGGGAAGACCGACCGCGTCATCGCCATGCTGCCGCCCCGTTCCCTGATCCTTTCCAGCGGCGACGGCCGGCCGACGCCGGAGTTGTCCGCCGTCCATCAATTGCTGCGGGAGGGAGGGGAGTTCGTCCTGGTCTTGGGGATGGACGGGGACATCGAACAGGCGGCCCTGGAAAGCCTGCGGGCCGCGGGGTTCGAGGTCCCGGAAAAAGCCAGGCCCCTGCCCGCGGGCTGGCCCCTGTCCCGCTGGGCCGCCCGGACCCCGCCGGAGGCGGTCCGCATGATCGTGGCCAAGAAACGGGCCCGGGCGCCGTCGCGGGGAACGCCCGCGGCGTTTTCCGGAACCGCGATCGCTTTCGAGGATGCGGGAGAGGAGCCCTTCGCGTGGCTGGAGAAGGCCGACAT
>CAZAEL010000051.1:0-17156 GCA_964484135.1 uncultured Elusimicrobia bacterium | reverse complement strand
TCTGAGGAGACACAATGGCTGACGCGAAGGAACAACCGGGGAACCTTTTGGAGCGGGTGGCGCCGCGCAACATCGAGGACGAGATGAAGACGTCCTACATCGACTACGCCATGAGCGTGATCGTGGGCCGGGCCCTGCCCGACGTGCGGGACGGCCTGAAGCCCGTGCACCGCCGCATCCTGTACACCATGGACGAGATGGGCCTGGCCCACAACAAGCCCTACAAGAAGAGCGCCCGCGTGGTCGGCGACGTGCTCGGCAAATACCACCCCCACGGGGACTCCGCGGTGTACGACGCCTTGGTCCGCATGGTGCAGGACTTTTCCCTCCGCCACCCCCTGGTGGACGGCCAGGGCAACTTCGGGTCCGTGGACGGGGACCCGGCCGCGGCCATGCGGTACACCGAGGTGCGTCTGGCGGCCGTGGCCCAGGAAGTCCTGGGCGACATCGACAAGAACACCGTGGACTTCGGCCCCAACTACGACGGCTCCCTCACCGAGCCGCTCGTGCTGCCGGCCAAGCTCCCCAACCTGCTGGTCAACGGCTCCTCCGGCATCGCCGTGGGCATGGCCACCAACATCCCGCCCCACAACCTCGCCGAGGTCTGCGACGGCGTCATGGCGTACATCGACAACAACCAGATCACCGCGGCCGAGCTTTTGAAGATCATCAAGGGGCCGGACTTCCCCACCGCGGCCGCGGTCACGGGCAGGGAGGGCATCAAGAGCTATTTCGAGACGGGCCGCGGGTCCGTCATCATCCGGGCCAAGGCCGAGATCGAGGACATCCGGGGCGGCAAGCAGGCCATCATCGTGAACGAGCTGCCCTACCAGGTGAACAAGGCCCAGCTTTTGGAGACCATCGCCGACCTGGTGCGGGACAAAAAGATCGAGGACATCTCCGACATCCGGGACGAGTCCGACCGGGAAGGCATCCGGGTCGTCATCGAGATCAAGCGCGACGGCAACGCCCAGGTGGTGCTGAACCAGCTCTACAAGTTCACGCCCATGGAAACCTCCTTCGGCGTGATCCTCCTGGCCCTGGTGGACGGCCGGCCCCGGGTGCTGTCCATGCGGGAGATGCTCCACCACTACGTGCAGCACCGGCAGGAGGTGGTCATCCGCCGCACCAAGTACGAGCTCAAACGCGCCGAAGACCGGGCCCACATCCTGGAGGGGCTGCGGATCGCCATCGACAACCTCAACGAGATCGTGAAGCTCATCCGCCAGTCCAAGGACGTGGAGACCGCGCGCAACGCCCTGATGGAGCGCTTCAAGCTCTCCCGCATCCAGGCGCAGGCCATCCTGGACATGCGCCTGCACCAGCTGACCGCCCTGGAGCGCAAGGCCCTGGAGGACGAATATCTTGAGCTCATCAAGACCATCGCCCGCCTGAAGGCCCTGCTGGCGGACGTGCGCAAGATCTTGGGCGTGATCAAGGACGAGCTGAAGGAGCTGAAGGAGAAGTACGGGGACAAACGCCGCACCCAGATCACCGCCGCCGTGGAGGAGATGGAGATCGAGGACCTCATCGCCCAGGAGGACGTGGTGGTGACCTTCTCCCACGCGGGGTACGTGAAGCGTCTGCCCGTGGACACGTATAAGGCCCAGAAGCGGGGCGGCCGGGGCGTGACCGGCATGGCCACCAAGGACGAGGATTTCGTGGAGCAGCTCTTCGTGACCGACACCCACGCGCACCTGCTCCTTTTCACCACCCGGGGCCGGGCCTACGGCATCCGGGTGTACGAGATCCCGGAGGCGGGGCGCGCGGCCCGCGGCAAGGCCGCAGTGAATCTGGTGCCCTTGCGGCCGGACGAAAAGATCACCTCCGCCATCCCCATCCAGACCTTCGAGGAGGCCAAGGGCAAGGAAACCTCCCTCCTCATGTGCACCCGCAACGGCACGGTCAAGAAGACCATGCTGTCGGAGTACGCGGACATCCGCAAGAGCGGGATCATCGCCATCACCCTGGAAGAGGGCGACATCCTGGTGGACGTGAAGCACGCGGACGACAAGCAGGAGGTGCTCATCGGCACCAAGGACGGCATGTGCATCCGCTTCCCGGCGGAGCAGGTGCGGCCCATCGGCCGCGCGGGGAAGGGCGTGCGGGGCATCCGGCTCGCCAAGGGCGACCAGGTGGTGGGCATGGAGGTCACCCGGCCGGGCGCGCGCCAGACCTTGGTGACGGCCTGCGAGAACGGGTACGGCAAGCGCACCGAGCTTTCGGAATACCGGGACCAGAACCGGGGCGGCGGCGGGGTCATCACCATCAAGACCACGGACCGCAACGGCGCGGTGGTGGGCATTAAGCTGGTGACGTCCGACGACGACCTCATGCTCATGACGGAAAAGGGCATGGCCGTTCGCATCCATGTCAAGGACCTGTCCATCATCGGACGGAACACCCAGGGGTACCGGCTCCTGCGCCTGGAGGAGGGCGACAAGCTCGCCACCGTGGCGCCGGTGGTGGCGGAGGACGAGGAGAACGGCAACGGCCAGGCCGCGGCCCAGGCCTCGGAGAACGGCAAGGAGAAGTAGAAAGGCGTTACAGGCGGCAAGTGACAAGTTCCGGGCGACAATAAACGGGCGACAACAAAAGGGAGATTTTTGCTTTTGGCCCGCCATTCGTCACTTGCCATTCATGTCGCTTCCCTTTGAAACGTTCGAGCACACCGCGGACGCGGGGCTCATCGCCCGCGGCGCGGACCTGCCGGAACTTTTCGCCAACGCGGCCCTGGGCCTGACGTCCCTGGTGGTGGAGCCGGCCACGGTCCACCCGGGCGGCCTGCGGGACCGGGTGCGGGCCGAGGCCCCGGACCGGGACGCGCTCCTGGTGAACTGGCTCAACGAGGTCCTGTTCCTGTTCAGCGTCCAGAAGGAGGTGTTCTGCCGGTTCCACATCCGGTCCTTCTCGGACACCGCCATCGAGGCGGAAGCGGAGGGCGAGTTGTTGGACCCCGGACGCCACGGCCTGCTGAGGGAGGTCAAGGCCGCCACCTTCCACGGCCTGCGCATCGCCCGGACCCCCCAAGGCTGGGAGGCCCGGGTGGTGTTCGATGTTTAAAAACCCCTTGAAAAGCCGCTCCGAATAGGAAATACTTAAAAAAGCCCCTTAAACGCCATGCCCTCGCCCGCAAAGCCCACATCCATAGACGTCTCCAAGGTGAAGTGGAACACGGCCACGATCAAGGACGTGCGCCTGGTGCCGCTCACCACCCACACGGACGACCGGGGATACCTGGTGGAGATCGTCCGGGGCACGGACCCGTACCTGCCCAAGTTCGGCCAGGTGTACCTGGTGGGGGACTTCGCCAAGAACGTCGTCCGCGCCTTCCACAAGCACGCCCAGCTCTGGGACCTGTTCTTCATCAGCCACGGGTCGGCCAAGTTCGTGCTGGTGGACGACCGGCCCGGCAGCCCCACGCACGGCGAGGCCAACCAGTTCGTCCTGTCCGGCAAGAACCACGGCCTCTTGGTGGTGCCGCCGGGCGTGTACCACGGGTGGATGTCCCTGGAAGACGACACCCAGATGATCAGCACCGCCTCGGAGGTGTACAACCGGCACGCGCCGGACGAGGTGCGCGTCCCCCCGGACGCCTTCGGCGATTTTTGGACCGTGAAGGGACGCTGATGAACGCGCGGGCCGGGCAATCCATGGGGACCATCCTGGTGGCGGGCGGGGCCGGGTACATCGGCAGCGTGCTCTGCCGGGAGCTCCTGGAGCTGGGCTTCGTGGTCAAGGTGGTGGACCGTCTTTTTTACGGCGCGGAGGGCTTGGCCGGCATCCGCGACCGGATAGAGCTTTTGGACAAGGACCTGCGCCTTCTCTCGCCGGCGGACCTGCAGGGCGTGAGCGCCTGCGTGAATTTGGGGGGCCTGTCCAACGACCCCACCGCCGAGTACAACCCGGAGGCCAACTGGGAGATGAACGCCCTGGGCGCGGAGCGCCTGGCCCTGGCCTGCCGCCAGGCCGGGGTGAAGCGGTTCATCCTGGCCTCCACCGCCTCGGTGTACGACCGGGGCGGCGTGCAGGAGGACCAGGACGTGGTCCTGACCGAGGAGGCGGATATCCATCCCAAGGCCGCGTACGCCGTTTCCAAGCGGGAGGCGGAAAAAAGGGTCCTGGCCCTGGCGGACAACCGGTTTTGCCCCGTGGTCCTGCGCAAGGGCACGGTGTACGGCTTTTCCCCCCGCATGCGGTACGACCTGGTGGTGAACACCTTCGTGAAAGACGCCCTGGCCTCGGGCGTCATGACCCTTTTCTACGGCGGCGAGATGTGGCGGCCCCTGGTGGACGTCAAGGACGTGGCCCGGGCCTATCTGCTGGTCTTGCAGGCGCCGGAGGAGAAGGTCAAGGGGCAGGTCTTCAACGTGGTCAACAAGAATTTCCGGGTGTCGGAGCTGGCCCTGCACGTGCGGGAGAGCCTCCGGCGCCTTGACATCCAGGCCCAGGTGCGGGTGGACTACGCGTACCGCAGCGTGCGCAGCTACCGGGTCTCGGCCCAGAAGATCCGGCGGGCCCTGGGCTGGGAGCCCTTGGTCTCCGTGGACGAATCCGTGGAAACCCTCGTGAAAAAAATCCGGGAGCACGGATACACCAACTTCGACCACCCCCGCTACTACAATTTGGAATGGATGAAACTCCTGCAGGAGGCCCAGGGCGTCACGGCCAAGAGCCACCCCCGGGACATTTTCAAGGTTCCGGAAGCTTCGCCCCAAGACGTTGTTTCTTTCCCCCCCAAGCTTGCCTCGGACAAATAAGCGCTCCGCCCTTCCGGCGGAGTTCCTTTTTCCATGAAAGTCCTCCTCCTCGGCGCCCACGGGCAGCTGGGCACGGATCTGGTCAAGACCAACCCGGGTCATGACATCGTCCCCCTGGTCCGGGGGGACCTGGACATCGCGGACGCGGCGGCGGTGTCCCGCCGCGTCCGGGAGGCCGGGCCCCAGGCCGTCATCAACACGGCGGCGTACCACCGCACCGAGGAGTGCGAGGACTTCCCGGAAAAGGCCTTCCAGGCGAACATCCTGGGCCCGCGGAACCTGGCCCGGGTCTGCGCCGAGGCGGGCGCGCGCCTGGTTCAGTACAGCTCGGACTACGTGTTCGACGGCAAGAAGCGCCTCCCTTACCGGGAGAGCGACGCGCCCGGCCCTTTGAGCGTGTACGGGGTGTCCAAGCTCGGCGGCGAACACATGGTCCTTTCCGCCTCGGACCGCCACTTGGTCGTCCGCACCGCCAGCCTCTTCGGAACGGCCGGCTCCAGCGGCAAGGGCGGCAACTTCGTGGAGGCCGTCATCCGGAAGGCGCGGGAGGGCGGGCCCGTGGAGGTGGTGGACGACGTGGTCATGTCGCCCACGTACACCCGGGACCTGGCCGCGACCACCTGGAAACTTTTGGACCAACAGGCCCCCGGCGGCCTGTACCACGTGGCCAACGACGGCACCTGTTCCTGGTACGAGTTCGCCAAGAAGATTTTTTCGCTCCTCAACCTCGCCGCGCCCCTGAAGCCCATCCGGTCCGGCGACCGGCCTTCCAAAATCAAACGCCCGGCGTACTCGGCCCTGGCCAGCGAGCGATTGCCCGGCCTGGGGTTTCCGCCCATGCGGCGGTGGCAGGAGGCGGTGCGGGCGTACCTCGTGGAAAAAGGGCACTTGCCCGCCTGATTTTTCGGAGGCGCCGGAGGAGCCCGGCGCCTTTTGTGGAGGTGTTTTTGCGGCCCCCGCCCCGGATAGGGCGGGGGTTTTTTATCGGGCCGCGGGGTTTCCCGACGCGGGCAGGAAGGCCCCGGCGGTCAGGGCCGCCTCCGCCAGGGTCCGGCACAACAGGACTTTGGGGGAGTTCCGCAGGACGGGGGACTTCTTGATCAGGCCGAAGGGCTGGGGCCGGACGCTCGCGAGGATCGCGGTTTGGCCGTTGTCCGTGATTTCCTTCACCGCGCTTTCGAAGGCCGCCAGGCCGGTGGCGTCCATGGCATGGACCCCGTCCAGAAGGAAGATCACCACGCGGACGCCGTTGCCGATCCGCTCGATGGCGTCGATGGCGTTGTCCACGGCGCCAAAGAAGAGCGGTCCCGTGATTTCATAGATCAGGACGCCCTTGGGGAGGTTCAGGGAGGCGGGGACGTGGTGGTCCTCCGGCAGGGGGCGCCCCATGGTCACCAGGGCCATGCGGCGCATGAAGAGGAGCGCCGCCATAACGATCCCCACGCTCACGCCGATCACCATGTCGAAGGCCACGGTCAGGCCGAAGCACATCAGGAGCACCATGGCGTCGCTGCGGGGGCCCACCCGCAGCAGGTATCGGAAATGCCGAAGCTCCGACATGTTGTACGCCACCAGCATGAGGAGCGCGGCCATGGCCGCCATGGGAATATAGGACAACACCGGCGCGAAGAGCAGAACGCTCAGGAGGATGAAGAGGGCGTGCGCCATGGCCGCCACCGGGGACCTGGCGCCGAAGCGGATGTTGGCCACGGTGCGGGCCACCGCGCCGGTGGCCGGGATGGCGCCGAAGAAGGGGCAAAGAAGGTTGCCGGTGCCCAGGGCCACCAGCTCGGCGTCCGGGTCGTGGCGGGTCCGCCCCATGCCGTCCGCCACGACGGCGGAGAGCAGGGATTCGATGGCCCCCAGCATGGCGATGGCGAAGGCGGAGGGGAGCAAGGCCTCCAGGGTGCGCCAGGACAGGAAGACGGAGGCCCCGCCGCCGGGGGCCAGCCAGGGCAGGCGGAAAGCCGGCAGCGCCTGGGGGATGCCGCGGCCGACCGCCCCGTTGACCGTGCCGGTGAAACGGCTGCCGATGGTGGCGATGGAAAGCCCGGGGAAGGCCCTTTGCAAGAAAGCGGCCAGCGCGCCGGTGAGGGTCAGCGCGGCCATGGGCGCCGGTATTTTTTTCGTGATCTTCGGCCAGAAGATGAGAAGGGCCAGGGCCAGGGCGCCGATGCCGAACTCCGCCGGCGACCAGGTGGGCGCGGCCAGGAGCAGGGCGGCCATCCGGTCGAAATATTTTTCCGGCATATTCTCCACGCGGAGACCGAAGAAGTCCTTGAATTGGAGGGTGCCGATCACCAGGGCGATGCCCGCGGTAAAACCCGTGGTCACCGGGTACGGGATGTACTGGATCAGCCGCCCCATGCGCGCCGCGCCCATGAACACCAGCAGGGCCCCGGCCATGAGGCCCGCGGTCAGGAGCCCCTCCAGTCCGAACCGGTGCACCACCGGCGCCAGGATCACGACGAAGGCCGCGGTGGGGCCCGTCACCTGGAACCGCGAGCCGCCGAAGAGGGCCACCACGAACCCCGCCACCGCGGCCGTGTAAAGGCCGTGCTGGGGCGGCACGCCGCTGGCGATGGCCAGGGCCATGGCCAGGGGGATGGCCACCAGCCCCACCACGGAGCCGGCCAGCAGGTCGGCGCGGAGGTCCGCGAGGGTGTATCCCTCTTTGAATTTGTCGCGGAGGGCGGAGAAGGGCCTGAGCTTGACGTAGGACAGCAGGATGTCCCGGCTTTTTCGGCGCATGGAGGGTCGCTCGACGGAAAGGAGGGGCGGCGGGCGGGAAAGCCTCAGGCTTTTCCCAGGGAGCCCAGGATCTTTTCGCTTTCCCGGAGTTTTTTCCTCAGGATTTCCGCGATGGGGCGCAGGATCAGGAAGATGTCCCTGTCCTTGAGGGAATAATACACGTTGGCCCCCTGGTGCCGGGACGACAGGATGCCCGCCTGGCGGAGCACGGCCAGGTGCTTGGACAGGGCCGACTGTTCCAGCCCCAGGGCGTTGACCATTTTCCCCACCGACGCCTCGCCCCTTTTGAGGTATTCGATGACCGCGAGCCGGGCGGGATGGGCCAGGGATTTCAGAAAATCGGCCTTGAGCTTGAAGACCATTTCGCTTTCGGAGGAGACCATAGATATTCCTGTTTTCTTATATGAATATTATAGCATATATGAGATGCCCGGACGAGGCCCCGCCCAAAAAAACAGCCGACCGCCGGTCTTTGGCCTCCGGGCCCCCTGCCTTGACAGCCGGGGGAGGCCTTTATATACTGTCAACAACCGTAAACACTGGATGGTAAATCATGGCACAACAAGAAAAAAGAGAATACAAGGAAGTGATGGACATCAAGGACCTGGCCCATTACCTGGGCATCGGGAAGTCCAAGATTTACGGGCTGATTCGGCAGCGCAAGATCCCCGCGTCCCGCATCGGCCGGCAGTACCGTTTTTCCAAGGAGGTCATCGACTCCTGGCTCAGGGAGCGGCTCATCACCGGCCCCCAGGAGTCGCCCCTGCCCCTGTTCGAGAAAAAAGGGGGGACGCCTCCGGCGGGTTGATTTTTCGTCGGACGGGGTTGCATTTCCGTCAGAAAATGCTACTCTAGAAACGATTTCATGAAACGTTCCGCGGCGTTTCCGTCGGAGACGGGGCCGCGAACAGGAGGAGGTGAGAACACATGGCACAGAAAATCGCGAAAGCCGGCGTGAAGAGGGAAGACGGCTTCCTGTATTTCATCGACAAGCAGGGAGACATCTCCCGGGCCAAGATGGCCCGCGGCGGCAAAAAAGGCGGCAAGCCCCAGAAGGTGAAGAAGGTCGGGGTGAAAAAAGAGAAGGGCTTCCTGTACTTCCTTGACAAGCAGGGCGACGTTTCCCGCGCGAAGATGGTCCGTCGTTAATCCGGATCTTCCCGTTCCGCCGCCCTCGGGCGGCGGAGCCTGCCGCCCCCCGCTGGACAACCCGTTCAGGCAGGCGCTTCGCCGTCCCTGATTTCAGGGCTCACAAAGAAGGACCCTGCTCTCTTTCGAAGGACGTTTTCTTCGGAGCGAGGGCAGGGTTCTTCGTTTTGGAGCCGTCTTCAAGAATCCCTTGTCAGGGAACTTTGACGCGGTACCCCATCCCTTCGAGAAGCGGTTTGACACGGGCCCGCTGGTCCCCCTGGATCTCCAGCACCCCGCCCTTGAGCGTGCCGCCCGCGCCGCAGCGCTTCTGCAGGGCCCGCAGCAGGTCCAGCTTGCCCTGGGGGTGCATCCGCAGGCCGTCGATGAGCGTCACGGTCTTGCCCTGGCGCCCGCCCCGGTCCAGCCGCACCGCCACCGGCTCCTTTTGCCGCGGGGCCGTCCCGCCGGGTTCCGGCGGGACCGCCGAATAGACGTTTTTCTCGTTCATGCCATCCCCTCCCTTGCGCGATGAAAGAAAGATAGAATATGCGGAGCCCGTTGCAAATCAATCGCCGTCCGCAAGACAGGAGGCCCGCGCCCGGCGCGGCATGACATGAGTCCTTTCGGCTTGGCGCTGTGCGCCGCGTTCATCTGGGGGTTGGCCGCTTTTTGCGAGAAAAAAGGCCTGATGGGGAGCGATCCCCTGGCCGGGCTGGTGGCCCGGAACCTGGGCGTTTTCCTGGGCAGCGCGGTCCTGGCGTTTTTCGTGCCGGGCCTCCCGGCCAAGCTCGCGCAGGCCGGCGGCGGGCCCCTGGCCTGGCTCCTGGCGGGCGGCGTCCTGGCCAGCGTGGTGGGGCAGGTGTTTTTCTACCGGGCGCTGAAGGGCGGGGACATCGGCCAGGTGACGGTGGTGGGCGGGTCCTGGCCCCTGGCGGCCTTCCTCCTGGGCGTGGTGTTCCTGCACGAAGCGGTCACGCCCCGGAAACTTTTGGGCGTGGCCCTGGTGGTGCTGGGCGTCGCCCTGTTGAAATAGCGTGTGCCGTCTGCTGGGCCTGATTTCCGCGCGCCGGAGCTCGGCGTACGGCCCGCTCGCGGAGACGGACCGGAGCCTCTGGCGGCAGTCCTTCGCGGACCCGAAGCAGCCCCAGCGGGACGGCTGGGGGCTGGCTTGGCACGAAGGGGCCCGGCCGCGTTTGTTCAAGTCCCCCGGCCCCTTGTCGCGGCAGAGGGCGCTTTTGGAGAAGGCCGCGGCCCGGGCCCGGGGCCGGATCGTTCTTTTCCACCTGCGCCGGGCCAGCAACCCGCGGGGCCTTCCTCTAAAACGGCTCCGGGGCCGGCCCCAGGTCCAGCCCTTTTGCTTCGGGCCCTGGGCCTTCGTCCACAACGGGTCCCTCCCCCATCCGGACGAGGCCGCGGCCCGGCTGGGCCCGTACCGCCGGCGGGTGCGGGGCCTGAACGACAGCGAGACGTTGTTCTGGCTCCTCATGCGGGAGCTCAAAACGGGCCGGGACGTGGCCGGCGCCCTGCGGCGGGCGCGGCGCGCGTTGGAAGACGTTTGCCGGCGGTCCGCGCCCCCGGACGGGAGTCCCGCTTTTTTCCACCGGGGCCTGAACGTTTTGTTGTCGGACGGGGAACGGCTGTGGGCGTACGCGGAAGCCCCGCCGGGCGCGCGCAAGGCCCGGGCCCTCTGTTCCCGGGGCTGGCCCTACTTCGACCTGGCCTTTTTGCCGGCGCCGGACCGGGTCTGGGTGGCGTCCGAGCCCCTCTGGACCGGGCCCCGGTGGCGGCGCGTGCGGTCCGGCGAGCTTTTGGAGGTTCGGCGGGACGGGGATCTTTTGGCGTGGCGCAAGCGAAAAATCGTTTCGGCATAGGAGGACCCGATGGCGGAAGAATTTTCCTTTGACGTGGTTTCCAAGGTGGACTTGCAGGCGGTGGACAACGCGGTGAACACCGCCAACCGGGAGATTTCCACCCGGTACGACTTCAAGGGCAGCGTGAGCCGCATGGAGCTGGACAAGAAGAACAACACCCTGACCTTTTACTCCGACAACGAAGGCAAGCTCAAGAGCGTGCTGGACGTGCTGCAGGGCCGCCTGGTGAAGCAGGGGGTGTCCCTCAAGGCCCTGGACTTCGGCAAGGTCGAGCCCGCGGAGAACGGCACGGTGCGGCAGACGGCCAAGATCACCCAGGGCATCCCGTCGGAAAAAGCCAAGGAGATGGTGCGGGCCGTGAAGGACGCCAAGCTGAAGGTGACGCCCTCCATCCAGGGCGACCAGGTGCGCGTGACGGGCCGCTCCAAGGACGAGCTCCAGGCCGCCCTGGGCATTTTGCGCAACAGCGACTTCGGCGTCCCGCTCCAGTTCACCAACTTCCGCTGAGGGCGCGAAAGGCGCAGGTCCCATGGGCGGGTTCCGGCAGGCCCTGACGTCGCTGGCGACGTCCTTCCGCGGCAGGGAGGGCCGCCGCCTTTTGCGCCCTCCCCGCTGGGTCCTGTGGGCGGCGCTGGCCGCGGCCGCGGGCGCGGGCGTTTTTTACGTCACCCGCCTGGTGCCCAACGACCGGCGCGTGGCTTTTCCCTTCCCCGAGATCCCTCCCCAGGCCGCCGACCGCGTCAAGGCCCATGATTTCCTGGCCCGGGCCGGGGACGGGCGTTGGACCGCGCTGTCCCCCCTGGACCAAGACCCCCTGTCCCCGCCGGCCCCCGCGGCCGAAACCCCCCTCGCCCTGTCCCCCGAGGATTTTTACCGGGAGGCCCAAAGGGCCCTGGCGCGGCACCCGGGCGTCCGGGTGGACCCGGACGGCGCGTCGCCCGTGGCGGACGTGCCCCTGGGCGTTCCGTCCCTGGCGCGGGTGCGGCGGCGGGCCTTGTACTCGCCGGGCGCGGGCCAATTCGAGTTCGCCCTGGCCCTGCCGGTCCGCGGCCGCCTGGAATTTTCCTACGGCGTCCTGTCCGCGCCCGCCGGGTCCCCCTGCCCGGGGGCGCGGTTTTCCGTCGATCTTCTGGCGGAGGGGGAGCCGCCGGTCCCGCTGTTTTCCACGGCCGTGGCCGCGGCCCGGGCGCCCCTCTCGTCCCCGCCCGGCGGATGGCTCCACCGGCTGGCGCGTCCCTTCCAGACGGAGGCGGGCCGGGACGGGGACCGATGGCGCCGCGCCGGCCTGGCATTGGACCGTTGGGCCGGCCAACGGGTGAGGCTGCGGTTCCGGACGGAGCCTCTGTCCGGCGTGCGCAACGCGGTGTCACACGCTTTTTGGGCCGAGCCCGCCATCTGGGTTCCGCGGGAGGGCAAGGCGCCGCCGGAAAACCTGGTCCTGATCGTTCTGGAATCCATGGCGCGGGAGGACGCGGGCGCCCAAGGCGCGCTTGAGGGGCTGACGCCGAACCTCGGCCGTCTGATCCACGAGGCCGTGGATTTCCAAAGGGTGTACGCCAACGCGGTCCCGCCCGGGGCCGCCCTGGGGTCGCTTTTGTTATCGCGGACCGCGCCCGTCCACGGCGAGGCGCCCCCTTCCCTGGCCTCGGCGTTGCGGGAGGAGGGATACCGCACCGCGGCCATGGGCGCGCTCCCTGTCGGGGAGGACGGGGCCGGGAACGGCCTGGGGGATTTCGAGGAACTTTACCTCTTCGAGCGCGAGGGATACGACACGGTCCACACCTGCCGGGCGGCGGCGGAGTGGATCGCGCGGCGGTCCGGGGACGGCCCGTTCTTCCTTTTGATCTATTTGCGGGACGGCCCGGCCCCCCTCTGGCCGCCGTTGCGCTTTTGGGCGCGCGCTTTCCCCCGGGTCCTTCGGGTTCCGGAGGCCTGGCCGCGCTGGGGGGCCTGGGCCCGGGCCGCGTACGCGGACGAGTACTTGGGCCGGGTGTTCGACGTGATGGACGCCCTGCGGCTGTGGGACCGCTCCCTGGCCTCCCTGGTCTCCCTGCGGGGCGCCGCCCGGGCCGACGGTCCGGACGAACTGCGCGAAGAGGGGGTCCGCGTCCTCTGGGTCCTCAAGCAGGCGTCCCTGGCCCAGGGGCAATCCGTGGGGGTCCCGGCCCAGCTCCTGAGCGTGGCGCCCACGCTGCTGCGCCGGCTGGGGCGGGACGTCCCCGACGTTTTTGAAGGGGCCGCTTTTGAGAAAACCTTTTCCGGTTCCTTGAGCGGCGCGCCCGCCACTGAAATTTTGATCCGCGGGCGTCACGGCAAGGCGCTGCTTTTGGAAAGCCATTACAAATACATCCGCCATCTCCCTTCGGCCGCGGCCGGCCGCGGCCGGCCCTCCTCGGGCCGGGAGGAGGTGTACGACCTCTGGACGGACCCGGGGGAACGCGTCAACCTGGCCCGGCGCGAGCGCCATTTGCTGGGACGGCTGCGCCAGGCCATGGACGAGACGGCCCCGGACCCCACGGAGACGAGGCTCCTGTTCTGGGACCTGCAGGGGAAGACCGTGCAGGGCAGCGTGCAGGTGCCGGCCGGCGAGCTGACGTCCTTCGGCGCCTCCGGGACCTTCGCGGGCCGCGGCTCCAGCCAGTTCGATTTCGAGATCACCGCCTCCTCGGGGGAGGCCTTCTTCGAGATCACCCCGCCTCTGGCGTCCTTCGTGCTCCGGCTGCGCATCGACGACAAGTATTTTTCCACGGACCAGATCATGACCTCCAAGCTGGGGCTGCCTTTGTTCGAGCGGGGCGGGGTGGAGTGGTACGACCGCAACAACTTCCCTTGGATGGAAGGCCTGGCCGGCCCCCTGGGGCCGGAGCCGGGCCCCTTGGTGTTCATGGGACGCGCGCCCCGGCGGGACGGAGCGGCGCCTTCCGGCGGGGGCGGGACGCCGTGAAGCTCCCCAAAATCCGTTTTCCGCCGAGGGCGGCGCTGGGACGGACCCTCGGGCATTGGGTCCTGTCCGGTGGGCGGGACGCGGCCCACTGGATCGAGCGGGAAACGGTCCTGTCCCCGGAGGCGCGCGCCGGCGCCGGGGTCTTCGCGGCCCTGTTCCTTCTGTCCTTCCTGCAGGGGGCGGCGGGCGGTCCGGCGGGGGAGGGCGTGGGCGCGGCGGAAAGAGCGTTGTACCGGGCGGGCGCGTTGATCTTTTCCCTGGGGCTGGGGTTCTTGGGCGGGTTCCTCTGCCGCCACGCCTGGGATTTTGCGGGAGATTTGTCCCCCCGCCTCCGACGCGCCGGCGTGACGTGGCCCTGGCGCGCCGCCGTCGTCGCGTTCCTGTGCCTTTGGATCCACGGCGGGTTCCTGGCCGGGGACATGGTCCGCCGTCCGGCCCTGTATCAAAGCGCTTTCTACGACCAGGGGGGGCTTTGGCGCTGGGTCCAGGTGTTCGTCACGGACCTCTGCCCCCATTGGCTGCTGGGCTTCTATCGGCTCACCGGGGGCCTGGTCCTGGCCGCGGCGTTTGTCCAGCTGCTCCGCCGGGGGATCCAGTGGGCCGCCCGCCTGCCGCGTCCGACGCTGGTGGCGTCGGTGGTGCTGGGCGGAGGCGTGGCCGCGTTCCTCCTGGGCCTTTCCGCGGTGCTGCGGGCCCAGTCGCCCCGGAACCAGGGCCCCAACGTGCTGTTCCTGGCCGTGGGCTCCCTGCGGGCCGACGTTTTGCGGCCGGACGACGCGGGCCCCCTGTCCGCGCCCCGCCTCAACGCCCTGGCGCGCCAGGGCCGGACCTATCCCTTTTGCGCGCCGCCTTTGCCGGAAACCGGCCCGGCGCTCATGACCCTTTTGACCGGGCGGACGCCCCTGTCCCACGGGGTGCGCCATTCCTTCCCGGCGGCCCCGGACCTCCGCCTGGGCGAGGAGGACCTGCCCGCCATCCTGCGGCGCGGCGGGTACGCCACCGCGGTCCTGGCGGACGCGGGCGGCGGCCTTTTCTCCCGCCTGGGGGACGCGTTCGATGAAACGCGGGCGCCCTCCGACGGGCTTCGCGCCGCGGCGCAGCGCCGCGTCCTGAAGGGACACCCCCACCTTTTGCCTTATCTGCGGGGCCCGTGGGCGCGCCGCGCGTTGCCCGCGCTGCGCGGCATGCCGGAGCTGTCCGCGCCGGGCCTTTTGGCGGCGGAGGCCGAGGACCTTTTGGAAAAAATGCGCCGGCGCAAAAAGTTTTTTCTCCTGGTGTATTTTTCGGCGCTCCAGGAACCCTACGCCCTGCAGGAAAGCCCCTCCCGGGCCGCGCTGGATCCGTCGTACCGCGGCGCCTGCAAGTACGCCCTGGCCGCGGGGCCGGCGCAGCCCCGCCACCTGCCGCCCGAGGACCGGGCCCGGGTCCGGACGCTGTACGACGCCAACGTCCGCGCCGTGGACCGGGCCGCGGGCCGGTTGTTGGACGCGCTGAAAAAAAGCGGCCTGGACGAGAACACCCTGGTGGCGCTCTGGTCTCCCCACGGGGAGGAGCTCTTCGACAGGAACGGTTCCTGGGGCCACGGCGACCACCTGCGGGGGCCGGAGGTCCTGTCCGCCCCCCTTGTTCTGAGAGAGCCGCGCCAGCGTACCGCGCCGCGCTGGATCCCGGAGCCGGTCCGCGCCCAGGACGTGGCGCCCACGCTCCTGAGCCTTTTGGGTTTTTCCGTTCCCCCGGAGATGGAAGGTTTCCCCCTGGACAAGCGGGAGTTCGGCCTGCCGCCGGAGGAGGCCTTTTTGGCGTACGCGGAAACCGGGCTTTGGCGTTTCCCCCGCAACGGCGGGTCCTATCAGGCGGACCGGATCATGTACCCGCCGGTGCCCGACGCGCTGGAAAGGGACCCCGAGGCCCCGGACCATTGGCGCCTGCGGCCCGCCTGGGAGGACCACGTGCTGGTGGCCAAGCACCGCATGATCCAATTGGGGTGGGAGCGCCTCATCTACGTGCCCACGCGGCGGCACGGGGTGCGGTACGAACTCTATGATTTTTCCCAGGACCCCCAGGGGCTCAAGGATTTGTCCCGCACGCCCGAAGGGGCCGAGCGGATCAAGGAATTGAAGGAGGTCCTGTTCCGGTATCTGGCCGGGGAACGGGGCTGGCGGCCCCAGAACGGGTACTGGATCCCCGAGGCTTTTTTGGACGCGTCATGACCCCATCACTTGCTTGGCCGCTGAAAGCGATCCCCGCGGGTCAAAGGAGGCGGTAAGATGAAAAAAGGCGCTTCGGCCTTGCGGGACAATCCGGCTGCGGGAACGGTCCGCACCGGGGCCGCGTACTTCGGCAACCGTTTCCTGTCCCACGCCCGGCGGGATTTGGACGTCCTCAAGGGGTGCTGCGACCACGTGGTGCACACGGTCAGCGAAACGGACTTGTACCACCACAAGGCCGCCCTGCGCCGGATTTTTGAAGAGACCCGCCGCCGGGGGATGGAGGTGTGGGCCGACCCCTGGGGCCTCGGCGGGGTGTTCGGCGGGGAGGCGCTGTCCAGGTTTTTGCTCGATCATCCGGAGGACTGGCAGGCCTTTTCCGACGGACGCCGCGTGCCCGCCGCCTGCCTGAACCGGGAACGGTTCCGGAACTTCGTCAAGGAATGGGTCCTCAACGTCAAGGAGATGGGCGCCCAGGCGATCTTCTGGGACGAGCCCCACCTGTTTTTCCACTGGAACCTGGAGCGGCGCGGCGGGTACGCCTGCCTGTGCCCGGCCTGCCAGGAACTCTGCCAAAAGACCCTGGGCGGCCCCCTGCCGCCGCGCCTCACGGACCGGGCGCGGGACTTCCGCCGCCAGACCCTCCGGTCTTTCTTGGACGAGATGACCGCCTTCGCCCGGGAGAACGGCCTGCGGAACGCCCTGTGTTTGTACGCCTTCGAGGGGTACGGCGACTACGACCGTCTTTGGGACGAGCTGTCGTCCCTGCCCGCGCTGGACGTTTTCGGCTGCGACCCGTACTGGCGGTGGCTGCCGGTGCGGTGGCCGGCGCTGTTCTCGGCCAAGATCCGCAAGCTCAACACCCCGGCCGCGTACGTCGGCCATTTTTCCCGGCGCGTGATGGAGCGCGCCGCGCCGGCGGGCAAGGCCGGGCAGATCTGGATCCAGGCCATGCGCCTGCCCAAGGGCAAGGAAAGCGAGATCCTGTCCGCCTGCCGGGCCGCGGTCCAGGCCGGCGTCGCGTACGTGACCGCCTGGAGCTATGACGGCGGCGCGTTGCTGGACCCGGTGCTGTCCGAGGACCCGGCCCGGGTGTGGGAATGGGTGGCCAAGTCTTTCGCGGAGATCAAGCGCGGGCGCTGAAGGAGAACATTTGGACCAAGCGCGGGACGTCAACATTTTGCTGGTGGGGCCGGGCGCCCTGGGCGCCTATTTCGCGGCGCGGCTGGGCCGGGTCTTTCCGGGTCTGCGCGTGCTGGACCACAACCCGGCGCGGGCGGCCCAACTGCAAGACCGGGGCTTCCACGTCACCGGCGCCACGGTGCTGGATTGGTCCCCGCCCGAAGGCCACGTGTCCGCCCGGGTCAAAGGCTGGCCCCTCATGGACGCGGCGCTGTTTTTGGTGAAGGCGCCGGCGCTCAAGGCCGCGGCGGACCGGGCCGCCCCCGTGCTGGGGCCGAAAACGATTTGGGTGTGCCTGCAAAACGGCTGG
>CAZAEL010000050.1:0-17235 GCA_964484135.1 uncultured Elusimicrobia bacterium | reverse complement strand
TTACTGGAGGATCTCTGTGACGACGCCGGCGCCCACGGTGTGGCCGCCTTCCCGGATCGCGAACCGCACGCCCTTCTCCAAAGCCACCGGCGTGATCAGCTCCACTTCCATCTCCACGTTGTCCCCGGGCATCACCATCTCCACCCCCGCCTTCAGCTTCACGTTCCCCGTCACGTCCGTCGTCCGCACGTAGAACTGCGGCCGGTATCCGTTGAAGAAAGGCGTGTGCCGCCCCCCTTCTTCCTTGTTCAGAATATACACCTGCCCCTTGAACTTTTTGTGCGGCTGGATCGTCCCGGGCGCGCAGATCACCTGCCCACGCTCCACCTGGTCCTTTTCAATGCCCCTCAAGAGAATCCCCACGTTGTCCCCGGCCTGCGATTCGTCCATCACCTTCCGGAACATTTCAATCCCCGTCACCACGGACTTCTTCGTGTCCTGGATCCCCACGATCTCCACGTTGTCCCCCACCTTCACCTTGCCCCGCTCCACACGGCCCGTCGCCACCGTGCCGCGCCCCGTGATCGAAAATACGTCCTCCACAGACATCAGGAACGGTTTGTCCAGCTCTCGCTTCGGCTCGGGAATCGCCGAGTCCAACGCCTCCATCAGCTTCATGATCGATTTCTCGCCGATCTCGGACCCGTCCCCCTGCAACGCCTTCAAGCTCGACCCGCGGATCACAGGCACCTTGTCCCCGGGAAATTCATACTTCTTCAGCAGGTCCCGCACCTCGATCTCCACCAAATCCAAAAGCTCGGGGTCGTCCACCGCGTCCACCTTGTTCAGAAACACCACCAGGTTCGGCACGTTCACCTGCCGCGCCAACAAGACGTGCTCCCTTGTTTGCGGCATCGGACCGTCCGCCGCACTCACCACCAGGATCGCCCCGTCCATCTGCGCCGCGCCCGTGATCATGTTCTTGATGTAGTCCGCGTGCCCCGGACAGTCGATGTGCGCGTAGTGCCGCTTCTCCGATTCATACTCCACGTGCGACACCGCGATCGTCACGATCTTCGAGTCGTCACGCACCGTCCCGCCCTTCGCAATGTCCGCATACGCCTTTACCTGCGCTTTTCCCTGTTTCGCCAGCACAGACAGGATCGACGCCGTCAACGTCGTCTTCCCGTGGTCCACGTGCCCGATCGTCCCAACGTTCACGTGCGGTTTCTTTCGCTCAAATTTCGGCTTTGACATGGTTAAGGATTCCTCCTGATTGAAATAAAGACCTTACGACGCGCTCGCCGCCGACACCTTGGCCACGATCTCCTCGGAAATCTGCCGAGGAACCTCTTCATAATGGCTGGGCTCCATGGAATAACTGGCCCGGCCCTGGGAAAGGGAACGGAGCGTGGTGGCGTAACCGAACATCTCCGAAAGCGGGATGTGGCCGTGGATGAGCCGGATGTTGCCGCGGGTTTCCATGTTCTCGATCTTGCCGCGCCGCTTCATCAGGTCGCCCGTGACGTCGCCCACGTAGTCCTCCGGCGTGGTCACGTCGATGCGCATGATGGGCTCAAGCAGCGCCGGGCTGGCCCGCCGGGAACCGTCCTTCAAGGCCATGGAGGCCGCGATCTTGAAGGCGATTTCGGAGGAGTCCACCTCGTGGAAGCTCCCGTCGAACACCGTGGCGCGGAAATCCACCATGGGGTATCCGGCCAGGACGCCGGACTCCAGGGATTCCCGCAGGCCCTTTTCCACCGCGGGGATGTACTCCCGGGGGATGCGGCCGCCCTTGATCTTGTCCACGAACTCGAACCCCTTGCCCGGCTCCAAGGGCTCCAGCTCCAGCCACACGTGGCCGTACTGGCCGCGGCCGCCGGTCTGCTTGATGTATTTGCCCTCCGCCTCCACCTTTTTGCGGATGGTTTCCCGGTACGCCACCTGGGGCTTGCCCACGTTGGCCTGCACGTTGAACTCCCGCTTCATGCGGTCCACGATGATGTCCAGGTGCAGTTCGCCCATGCCGGCGATGATGGTCTGGTTGGTTTCCTCGTCCGTCCGCAAACGGAACGTGGGATCCTCTTCCGCCAGACGGTTGAGCGCCAGGGCCATCTTTTCCTCGTCCGCCTTGGACTTGGGCTCGATGGCCACGGAGATGACGGGCTCCGGGAACTTCATGCTCTCCAAAATAACGGGATTGTTCTCGTCGCAGATCGTCTCGCCGGTGGACACCTGCTTGAGGCCCACGCCCGCGGCGATGTCCCCCGCGTAAAGCTCCTCCACCTCGCCCCGGCTGTTGGCGTGCATGCGCAGGATCCGGCCGAGCCGCTCCCGGGAGCGGCGGTTGGCGTTGTACACATAGGAACCGGAGGTCAGCTTGCCGGAATAAACGCGGAAATAGGTGAGCTTGCCCACGTGGGGGTCGCTCTGGATCTTGAAGGCCAGGGCGCAGAAAGGCGCGTCGTCGCTGGCCTTGCGCGTCATCTCCTCGCCGGTCTGCGGGTCGTGGCCCTTGGTGTCGGGGATGTCCAGGGGCGACGGCAGGTAGTCGCACACCGCGTCCAACATGGGCTGAACCCCTTTGTTCTTGAAGGAGGACCCGCACATCATGGGGAAAAATTTGCCCGTGATGGTGGCCGTGCGCATGACCTTCTTGATTTCGTCCTTCGTGGGCTCCTGCCCCTCCAAAAACTTGTGCGCCAGGTCGTCGTCGAAATCCGCCAGCGCCTCGATCATGTGCTCCCGGTATTCCTTGGCCTTGGCCTGAAGGTCCGCGGGGATGTCCTCCACGGTGAACTTGGCGCCGAGCTCCTCGCCGCTCCAGACATGGGCCTTCATCTCCACCAGGTCCACGATGCCCACGAAGCTGGACTCCGCGCCGATGGGCAGCTGAATGGGCACGGCCTTCACGCCGAGGCGCTCGGTCACGGACTTCACGCACATATAGAAATCCGCGCCCACTTTGTCCATCTTGTTGGCGAAAATCATGCGGGGCACGTGGTACTGGTCCGCCAGGCGCCAGTTGGTTTCGGACTGGGGCTCCACGCCCTGGGACCCGTCCAAGAGCACCACCGCGCCGTCCAGGACGCGCAAGGAACGGTTGACCTCGACCGTGAAGTCGATGTGGCCCGGGGTGTCGATGATGTTGATCTGGCAGTCCCGCCACTGGCAGTACGTGGCGGCGGAGGTGATGGTGATGCCCCGCTCCCGCTCCTGCTCCATCCAGTCCATGGTGGTGTTGCCGTCGTGCACCTCGCCGATCTTGTGGATGCGTCCGGTGTAGAAGAGCACCCGTTCCGTGGTGGTGGTCTTGCCCGCGTCGATGTGCGCGGTGATCCCGATGTTCCGGACCTTGTTTAAAGGGAACTTTCTAGGCATTGTCTACCACCGGTAGTGGGCGAAGGCCTGGTTGGCCTCGGCCATCTTGTGCGTGTCTTCGCGCTTCTTGATGGCGCTGCCTTCTTTTTTGCTGGCCAGCATGAGCTCCTCGGCCAGCCTTTCGTGCATGGGCTTGCCGGTCTTGGCCCGGGCCGCGGACAGGATCCACTTGAACGCCAGGGTGGCTCCGCGTTCCGGCCGCACCTCGCTGGGGACCTGATAGGTGGCGCCGCCCACGCGCCGGGGCTTGACCTCAAGCAAAGGCCGGGCGTTCTCGATCGCGCGGTTGAACACCGCCTGCGGGTCTTCCTTCATCTTTTCCTGGATGCGGTCCATGGCCGTGTAGAAAATCCGTTCGGCGACGCTCCGCTTGCCGCGGAAATCGATGCGCGCGATGAAGCGGGCCATGAGCACGGAGCCGTACTTGTAGTCCGGGTCCGGCATGCCGCGGCGTTCACGGGGTTTGAGTTCTTTGCGGGGCATTGTTTCTCCTAATTATTTCTCGGCCTTCTTGGCCTTCTTGGCGCCGTATTTGGAACGGCCCTGCTTGCGGTCCGCCACGCCGGTGGCGTCCAGCGGGCCGCGCACGATGTGGTAACGCACGCCGGGCAGGTCCTTCACGCGGCCGCCGCGAACCAAAACGATGGAGTGCTCCTGCAGGCTGTGGCCCACGCCGGGAATGTAGGCCGTGACCTCCACGCCCGTGGACAATTTCACCCGGGCCACTTTCCGCAGGGCGGAGTTGGGCTTCTTGGGGGTGGTGGTGTACACGCGCGTGCAAACGCCGCGCCGCTGGGGCGAAGACTTCAGGGCCGGGGCCTTGGTCTTCGACTTCAGGACCTCCCGTCCGCCGTTCACCAGCTGGCCGATGGTGGGCATGGTCAGTTCTCCTTCGCCGCCGCGGCAGCGGCGGACTGTTTGGAACGGGCGTGGAAACCGGTGCCCGTCGGAATGAGGTGCCCGATGATCACGTTTTCCTTGAGGCCCCGCAGCGGGTCCACCTGGCCAGAGGCCGCCGCGTCCGTCAGGACCCGCGTGGTCTCCTGGAAGGAGGCGGCCGATATGAAGGACTCGGAGGACAGGGACGCCTTGGTGATCCCCAGAAGCACGGGCTGGGCCTCCGCGGATTCGCCGCCGCTCTCCGCCACCTCGCGGTTTTCCCGGCCGAAACGGTTCTTGCTGACGATCTCGCCCACCAGGAAGTCCGTGTCGCCGGACTTGGTGATGAGCAGGTTCGACAGCATCTGGCGGACGATGATCTCGATGTGCTTGTCGTTCATGCCCACGCCCTGGAGCCGGTACACCTCCTGGATCTCGTTCACCAGGAATTCCTGGACTTCCTTGGCGCCGCGGACTCTCAATATGTCGTGGGGGTTGATGGCGCCGTCCGTGAGAGGCTCGCCCACGCCCACCCGGTCCCCTTCGTACACCACCAAATGTTTGCCCTGGGGGATGTTGTAGTCGCGGGCCAAGCCCGTCTCCTCGTTGGTCACCGTCACCTTCATGGTGCCGCGCTGGGTCATGCCCAACTTCACCACGCCGTCGATTTCCGAGATGACGGCGGCGTTCCGGGGCTTGCGGGCCTCGAACAGTTCGGCCACACGGGGCAGACCGCCGGTGATGTCCTTGGTCTTGGAGACCTCCTGCGGGATCTTCGCCAGGACGTCGCCGGGAACGACCTTGTCGCCGTCCTGCGCCACGATGTTGGTGTCCACGGGAAGGGGGTAGCTGGCCGCCTTTTTCCCGCCGGCCGTGATCACGGCCTGGGGGTGGAGCTGCTCCGCCCGGTGCTCGATGATGACGCGTTCGATCAGTCCCGTGATGCGGTTCTTTTCCTCGTGCATGGTGATGCCTTCGATGACGTCCTGCAGCTTCACCGTGCCTTCGTACTCCGAAATGATGGGGAGGGAATAGGGGTCCCATTCGGCCAGGACCTCGCCGGCCTCCGCCCGCTTGCCGTCCGCGACCTTCAGACGCGCGCCGTAGGGAACGTCGTAGTGTTCCCGCTCCTGGCCCGCCCCGGATTCCCGGATGGAGAGGACGCCGTTGCGCGAGACGCAAATCAACTGGTCTTCCCTGTTGCGAAGGGTGCGCAGATTGATGAACTTCACGGTTCCGCCTTTTTGCGTGACCAACTGGGATTTCTTGATCACGCGGCTGGCCGTGCCGCCGATGTGGAAGGTCCGCAGGGTCAGCTGGGTGCCGGGCTCGCCGATGGACTGGGCCGCGATGACGCCCACGGCCTCGCCCACTTCCACCAGGCGGCCCGTGGCCAGGTTCAGGCCGTAGCATTTGGCGCAGACGCCGTACTCCGCCTCGCAGGTGAGCACGGACCGGATGCGGATGCGGTCGATGCCGCCGGCCGAGATCTTCTTCGCCTGGGCGGCCGTCACCATCTCTCCGGCCTTGATCATGAGCTCGTCCGTGAGCGGGTTGACCACGTTGTCCAGGGTGAAACGGCCCACCAGCCGTTCCTCCAAAGGCTCGATCACGTCCTCGCCGGAACGGATCGTGCCGATGCGGATGCCGTTGATGGTGCCGCAATCCTCCGTGGTGACCACGATGTCATGGGCCACGTCCACCAGGCGGCGGGTCAGGTAGCCCGCGTCCGCGGTCTTCAAGGCGGTGTCGGCCAGACCCTTGCGTCCGCCGTGCGTGGAGATGAAGTATTCAAGGACCGTGAGGCCCTCCCGGAAGTTGGAGATGACCGGGGACTCGATGATTTCGCCCACCGCGCCCGTGATCTTTTTCTGGGGCTTCTGCATCAGTCCGCGCATGCCGGCCAGCTGCCGGATCTGCTGGCGGGAACCTCGGGCGCCCGAGTCCGCCATCATGAAGACGGAGTTGAACTTGGGCTCCCCCGCCTTGTACGTCTGCAATTCCTGTTTTTTCATCTCGTCGAACATGACGTCGGAGATCTGGTCCGTGACGTGGGTCCAGAGGTCGATGATCTTGTTGTACCGCTCGGACTCGGTGATGACGCCGGCCTTGGATTGCCGCTCGATGTCCTTGATCTCGGCGCGGGCCTTCTTGACCATCTCGCTCTTGAGCTTGGGGATGTGCATGTCCGAGATGGAGATGGACAGCCCCGCCTGGGTGGCGTAACGGTACCCCAGCTTCTTGATGTCGTCCAGGAGCCGCACCGTGCGGTGGGAGCCCAGCTCCCGGTAGCAGCGGTCGACGAGGGCCACCAGCTCCTTCTTGGAAACCACGCTGTTGATATAGCCCAATTCCCGGGGGACGACTTCGTTGAAAAGGACGCGCCCGACCGTTGTGTATTCCTTCCAGGCGCGGGGCTCGTTGATGGATTTCCCTTCGCCCTCTTCGGCGATCTTGGTCATGCCGCGGACCTTGACGCGCGCGTGCAGGTCCACCTGTCCGCTCTGGTACGCGGAGGTCACCTCTTCGGCGTTGGCGAAGATCTTTCCCTCGCCTTTGACCCCGACCTTTTCCTTGGTCAGGTACGCGCAGCCGAGGACCATGTCCTGGGAGGGGACGGCGATGGGCCGGCCGGAGGCCGGGGACAAAATGTTGTTGGGCGCGAGCATCAACAGCCGCGCCTCCAGCTGGGCCTCCAGCGACAGCGGCACGTGCACCGCCATCTGGTCGCCGTCGAAGTCCGCGTTGAAGGCCGCGCAGGTGAGCGGGTGGAGCTGGATGGCCTTGCCCTCGATGAGCACGGGTTCGAAGGCCTGGATGCCCAGCCGGTGCAGGGTCGGGGCGCGGTTGAGCATGATGGGATGGTCCTTGGTCACATTTTCCAGAATATCCCACACCTCGGGCTTCACGCGCTCCAGCATGCGCTTGGCGGCGCGAAGGGTGACGTTTTCTTTCTTCATCAGCTCGCGGATGATGAAAGGCTTGAAGAGCTCCAGCGCCATCTCCTTGGGGAGGCCGCACTGGTGCAACTTCAGGTTCGGTCCCACCACGATGACGGAACGGCCGGAATAGTCCACCCGTTTTCCGAGCAGGTTCTGGCGGAAGCGCCCCTGCTTGCCCTTGAGGATGTCCGACAGGGACTTCAGGGGCCGGTTGCCCGCGCCCACCACCACCTTGCCGTGGACGCCGTTTTCCAACAGAGCGTCCACCGCCTCCTGAAGGAGGCGTTTCTCGTTGTGCACCATCACTTCGGGCGCGCGCAGGGATTCGATGTGCTTCAGCCGGTTGTTCCGGTTGATGATGCGCCGATAGAGATCGTTGAGGTCCGACGTGGCGAACCGGCCGCCTTCCAGGGGCACCAGGGGCCTCAGGTCCGGCGGGATCACCGGCAAAATGGTGAGGATCATGTTTTCCGGCCGCGTGTTGCTGCGGACGAATCCGTCCAGGATCCGGAGCCGCTTGATGAGCCGTGTCCGTTCCGCCTCGGAGTCCGTTTCCTTGAGGCGCTGCCGCACCTGCTCCGCGTCTTTCTTCACGTCCATCTGTTCCAGGAGCGTGCGGATGGCGCCGGCGCCGATGCCGGTCTTGATCTTGCCGCGGGTCTCCTCGCGGGCTTTCTGGTATTCCTCGTCCGACAGGAGCTGGCGGGCCTTGTATTTGACCTTGCCGTCCGCGTCCTTGTAGTCCTCCAGAACGATGTACCGGGCGTAGTACACCACCTTCTCCAGGTCCGACAACTTCAAATTGAGGAGGGTGCCGGCGCGGGAGGGCGTCTTGCGCAGGAACCACACGTGGGCCACGGGCACGGCCAGCTCGATGTGCCCCATGCGCTCCCGGCGCACCTTGGACTCGGTGACCTCCACGCCGCAGCGGTCGCAAATGACCCCTTTGTACTTGATGTATTTGTACTTGCCGCAGTTGCACTCCCAGTCGCGCACGGGGCCGAAGATCCGTTCGCAGAAAAGCCCGTCGCGCTCCGGCTTGAAGGTCCGGTAGTTGATGGTTTCGGGCTTGCGCACCTCGCCGAAGCTCCAGCCCTTGATCTGGTCCGGGCTGGCGATGGTGAGACGCATGGCGTCGAAGCCGCTGAAATTCAGGCCGCTCGGCGCCCGCTTCTTGGAGGATTCCCGCTTGCGTTCCGCGAAAAGGGTGGCCATGACCGTTTACTCCTTCGCGACGGCCTCTTTGGCCGCCGCAGACGACTTGGACGCGGATTCGGAACCTTTGCCGCCGTTCTGGCGGAGCAACTCCACATTCAACCCCAAAGACTGCAGCTCCCGCACCAGCACCCGGAAGGACTCGGGCACCCCCGGCTCGGAGGCGATCTCGCCCCGGATGATGGCCTCGTACATCTTGGTGCGCCCCTGCACGTCGTCGGACTTGACGGTGAGGAATTCCTGGAGGGTGTGGGCGGCGCCGTACCCCTCGATGGCCCAGACCTCCATCTCGCCGAAGCGCTGTCCGCCGAACTGGGCCTTGCCGCCCAGGGGCTGGCGCGTGATGAGGGAGTAGGGGCCCGTGGACCGGGCGTGGATCTTGTCCTCCACCAGATGGGCCAGCTTGAGCATGTACATGTACCCCACGGTGACCTTCTCCGCGAAGGGCTCGCCGGTGCGTCCGTCGTAAAGCGTGATCCGGCCGTCGTCCGTGGGCAGGTGCTCCTCGGGATAGCCTTTTTCGCGCAGCTTCTGCTTGGCCTGGCGCATCATCTCGTGGATCTGCTCCTCTTTGGCGCCGTCGAACACGGGGGTGACCATCTGCACGTTCAGCGTGTGGGCGGCCCAGCCCAGCATGCACTCCAGGAGCTGTCCCACGTTCATGCGCGAGGGAACGCCCAGGGGCGAAAGCACCACGTCGATGGGGGTGCCGTCGGGCATGTAGGGCATGTCCTCGGGCGGCAGGATCTTCGCCACCACGCCTTTGTTGCCGTGCCGGCCCGCGAGCTTGTCCCCCACCTGGACCTTGCGCTTGGAGGCGATGTACACCTTCACCACCTTGTTGACGGTCACGGGGAGCTCGTCCCCGACCTTCAAATTCTCCTTCTCCCGGGCCATGCGTTTCTTGGCCTGCTGCTCCTGCTGTTCGGCCAGGGCCTTGTACCACTCCTTCATCTCGTTGGCTTCGGACTTGGTGATCTCCCCGGCCTCGTGTTTCCGGTCCGCCACGGCGCAGCGTTCCTTGCGGTCCGCTCGGATCTCCTCGATCATGGCCTCGAGCTTGGCGTCCAGCTCCCGCATCTTTCGGTTTTCCTCTTTGCGGGCCAGCTTTTCCTTGCGCACGAAAATCTTGATGCCCAGCACCTTGCCGGTCACGCCGGGCGGCACGCGCAGAGAGGCGTCCATCACGTCCTCGGCCTTCTTGCCGAAGATGACCTTCAGGAGCCGTTCCTCCGGGGAGGTCTGCTGTTCGCCCTTGGGCGCCACCTTGCCCACCAGGATGTCGCCGGGGACCACGTCCGCGCCCACGCGGATGACGCCGTTCTCGTCCAGGTTCACCAGGGAGTCGGCGCCCACGTTGGGGATGTCGCGGGTGATCTCCTCCGCGCCCATCTTGGTGTCGCGGGCCTCCACCTGGAATTCGGTGATATGGATGGAGGTGAAAACGTCGTCGCGAACGAGCCGCTGCGACAAAAGGATGGCGTCCTCGAAGTTGTACCCCTCCCAAGGCATGAAGGCCACCAGGAGGTTGCGGCCCAGGGCCAGGTCCCCGTCCTGCGTGCAGGGGCCGTCCGCCAGGGTGTCCCCCTTGCGGACCTTTTGACCGCGCCGGACCGCCGGCACGTGGTTGATGCAGGTGTCCTGGTTGGAGCGGGCGTACTTGCGCAGGTGATAGATGTCCACGCCGCCCTTGTCCTCGTCGCTCCAGACCACGATCTGGTCGCCGGAGGCGGACAACACCACGCCGCCGCGGCGGGCCAGCACCAATGCGCCGGAGTCGCGGGCCACCCGGTGCTCGACGCCGGTGGACACCAGGGGCTTTTCCGGGAAAAGCAGGGGCACGGACTGGCGCTGCATGTTGGACCCCATGAGGGCCCGGTTGGCGTCGTCGTGTTCCAGGAAGGGAATGAGGGCCGCGGAGACCGACACCACCTGCACGGGAGAGATGTCCATGTAGTCGATTTCGTCGGGAGACTTCAACGGGAAGTCGCCGCGGTGCCGGCAGGCGATGAGGTCCGCCGCGAACCGGCCGTTCTTGTCGACGGGAGCGTTGGCCTGGGCGATGACGAAAGTGTCTTCCTTGTCCGCGGTGAGGTAATCGATCTCGTCCGTCACGCGGCCTTTTTCCACCTTTCGATAGGGCGATTCGATCAGGCCGTATTGGTTGATGCGCGCGTAGCAGGCGAGGGAGGTGATCAAGCCGATGTTCGGGCCTTCCGGCGTCTCGATGGGGCAGAGCCGGCCGTAGTGGGTGTGGTGAACGTCGCGGACTTCGAAGCCCGCGCGCTTGCGATGGAGGCCGCCGGGCCCCAGGGCGGAGAGGCGCCGCTTGTGGGTCATCTCGGCCAGGGGGTTGGTCTGGTCCATGAACTGCGAGAGCTGGCTGGACCCGAAGAAGCGGCGGACCGCCGCCACCACGGGCGAGGCGTTGACGATGGTGCGGGGCGTGAGCTGGGTGTTTTCCTGCACGTTCATGCGCTCGCGGATCAGGCGCGCCATCTGGGCCAGGGCCGCGCGGATCTGGTTCTCGAGCAGCTCCCCCACGGAGCGGATGCGGCGGTTGCCCAGATGGTCGATGTCGTCCACCTCGATCTTCACCTTCTGCCCTTTTTGCTCGATGGCGGTCGCCTCGTTGTTGAGCATGATGACGTACTGGATGGTGGCGATGATGTCCTCCCGGCAAAGGGTCCGGCGGCGGTCGTTGGGGATCTCGAACTTGAAGTCCTTGCGCGCGGACAGGGCCTCGAAGAAGGGCATGAGCTTGCGGTTGATCTTGAACCGGCCCACTTTGGTGAGGTCGTACTTGCGGATGGACTTGAACAGGAGGTTCTCCAGATAGGACTCGGCCTGCTCCGGCACGATGAACTCCTGCGCGCGGATCACGCGGTAAATGGCGTGGATGGCTTCCTTGCGGGTCCGGATGGTGTCCTTCTGGAGGGTGTTGCGGATGGTGACGTCGTTCGCCTGGGGGTCCAGCTTCAGGGCCTCCACGGACTTGACCTTGCGGTCCTGCAGGCGGAGGAAAACCTCGCGGGTGATTTCCCGGTTGGCCTCCAGCACCACCTCGCCGGAGCTGGTGTCCACCACGTCGCGGGCCACGATCCGGCCGATGATCTCGTCCGGCTTGGAATGGGGGAGATGCAGGGTCTCGGTCTCGTAGAAAAGGGACAGGATGTCGGCGTCGGTCTCGATGCCCATGGCGCGCAGGAGCGTGGTGGCCGCGATCTTGCGCTTCTTGTCGATGCGGACGTACAGCGCGTTGTTCAGGTCGAACTCGAACTCCACCCAGGCGCCGCGGTACGGGATCATCCGGGCGAAATAAAGTTTTTTGCCGTAAGAGGAGATTTTTTTCTCCTCGTCCTCCTCAAAAATGACGCCCGGGGAACGGTGCAACTGGGACACCACCACGCGCTCCACCCCGTTGATGACGAAGGTGGCGTGGGGGGTCATGAGGGGCAGGTCGCAGAAGTAGACCTCCTGCTCGGTGAGCACCTTGGGCTTGCCGCCCGGCTGTTTTTGCACGAGACGCAGCCAAGCCCGCAGCTGGGAGGAATAGGAGGCGTCCTTGCTGATGGCCTCCTCGATGTTGTACCGAGGCTCGCCCAGCGTGTAGTGCATGAACTCCAGTTGCAGGGTCTCGTCCGTGCTGGCGATGGGGAAAACGTCCATGAACGCCGCCTGGATGCCCTGGATCTTGCGCTCCTCCGCGGGCACGTCGCCCTGGAGGAACTCGTCGTAGGAGCGCGTCTGCATCTCCAGGAGCGACGGCAGTTCAATCGCCGGAGCGATGCGGGCAAAAGAGTTCTTTTTCATTCGGCTAAATCTCCTCGGATAAAGCGATCGGCATGCGGCGGCCCGTGCTCAGCGAAACGCCGAGACCGGACGCCGCGCGCCCAATTCTTTATTTTCCGAACCGGTGTCTGACAGGGGGTGCCTGCGTTACTTTATTTCGACGGTGGCGCCGGATTCCGCCAGCTTCTTCTTCATCTCCTCGGCCTGCGCCTTGGGGAGACCTTCCTTCACCGGCTTGGGAGCGCCCTCCACCAGGTCCTTGGCCTCTTTCAGGCCCAGGCCCGTCAGCTCGCGGACCGTCTTGATGACCTGGATCTTGTTGTTGCCCGCGCCCATCAGGACCACGGAGAACTCGGTCTTCTCCTCGGCCGCGCCGCCCGCCGCGGGGGCCGCCGCGCCCGGAGCCGCCACGGCCACCGCCGCCGGCGCCGCGCTGATGCCGTACTTCTCCTCAAGCCCCTTGACGAGCTTGTTGACGCTCAACACCGTCCATTCGTCGATGGACTCCAACACGTCTTCGACTGTGCACTTTGCCATGATTCCGTTCCTCCTTAAAAGTCGCGAAGAGCTAAAAGCGAATAGCGAAAAGTGAAAACTTTCCGCGCCACTTTTTGCTATTAGCTATTCGCCTTTTGCGCTCCGTCCTTCTTTTGGGCCACCTGGCTCAACGCGTACGCCAGGTTCTTCAAATTGGCGGAAAGCACGCCGTGCAGCTTCTGCACCGGCGACTGCATTTGCCCCAGGAGCTGGGCCAGGAGCACCTTGCGGGGCGGCAGGGCCGCCAGGGCCTTGAGCTCCGCCGGTTTGAACACCTGCCCGCTCATGTACCCCGCGCGGACCTTCAAATTCTGGTGGTCCTTGGTGAAGTCCATCAGGACCTTCAGGGACGCCACCGCGTCCCCCTTCTGGATCAAAAGGGCGGACATCCCGTCGAAGAACTCGGCCAGGGGCTCCAAACCCCGGCTCTTGAGGGCGATCTGGGCCAGGGTGTTCTTGACCACCCGGCATTCGCTCTTCAGGGGGCGGAGCTTGTCCCGCAGCTCGTTCAGCTCCGGGGTCTTCAGACCGGTGTATTCCGTCACCACAAGGCCCTGGATGTCTTCCAGGGTCTTGCTGAGGACGGCCACCGCTTCTTCTCTTTGTTTCCGTGTGCTGGGCATGATCGCGTTCCCGAAAAATCGAATTTTTTCCGGCCTTTAAAAAAAGCAAACACCCCCCTGGCCCGCTGAAGGGTGTTTTTCCCCCATCGCGCCTCGGCAGGGCAACTGTTAAAGAGGTTTGAAAGCTGGAAGTTTAAAGTTAAAGGAAAGGAAGAACCACCCTTAAACTCTACAACTCCACATCAACCGCTTTTAACCGTCGTTTCGGCCTTTCGGCCCCTACTGTCTTTGCCGCTCTATGACCGCCAACCTTCGGCTCTCCGCCCCAAAACGCGGAGGGCTGACGACTGGCGATGTGTCAAAATCCGATGGAAACCCCGGCCGCGACCACAATTTCGTCCACGCCGGCCGCCTCCAGGGTCAGGGCCTCGCGGGGAAGGAACTCCCACCGCAAGCCGCCGTAGGGCGAAAACCCGTCGCGCGTTCCCCGCACCCGCTCGGCGGTGGCGTTGTCCCGCAGGAGACTGGACTGCCGGAAAAACCGCACGCCCGCGTAGGGCTCCAAAACCTTCCAGCGCTTGCTCGCGGACAGGCCCGCCTGCCATTCTTCCAGGACGAATTCCTGATCCACGGACACCGGCGCGTTGGCGCCGGACACGAGCCGGGTCATGCCGTAATCGGACCGCATGTAACCGAGGCTCAGGGCCAGGGCCGGGCTCACCGGCGTGTTGTTCAAAAAGGTCCAGCCCAGGTCCGCGCCCCAGATTCGTCCGGCGCGGCCGTTCTCCAGCGTGTTGACCACGCTGCCGGAGGGCACCCGCAACTCATAATCGCCCCTCCCCAGCTTGAAACCGTAATGGAGGCCGTCGAAGGGCCGCCAGACCAGCCGCACGTACGCGGCCGCGCCTTCCCCGTCGAATTGCAGGTCCGTGTCGCTGTTGGAAAAGAACTGGGCGGTGCCGCCGCCTTTCAAGGGAACCTGGATCAGGTCCGCGCCCTTGAGACGGAACTCCAAATCCTTGTGCTCCACCCGCGCGCCGTACACGGACACGGCCAGCTTGCCGGCCTCCAGCGCGGCGGCGGAACGCATCTGCTCGGAACCGCGGGCCGGGCCCGGCAGACACAAGAACGCCAAAAAGAGGATCGCCGACGCCCGGCTGAACATTTTCATCGCGCGCTCCGATTCCTCCTGGAACGGCCGCCCGGATATTGGGTCCGAAAATAGTACCGGACGCCCACGGCCACGTCCATGTCTCCCCCGAAGGAGGGGGCCACCCGCACGCTGGGGACCACCTCCGCGAACACGTCGAAGGGATGGTCCGGAAAATGATACGCGGCGCCGCCCACCAGCCGGAGGCCCACCACCGAATCCTCGTCCTTCAGGTGCAGCCGGCCCCCGAGGCCCATGTAGACGGGCATTCGGCCCCGCTCCACCCGGATCCATTCCGGGTGCCACAAATAATCCCCGTGGATCTGAAGGTCGCTGGATCGGACCGCCACCGCGGCGTCCACCGCCGTGTCGCGGCCGGTCCAATATTTCAGGCTGACCCCCGTGGGCGCGCCCAGGATCAGGCCGACACCCAGGGGCCCGCCCCCGTCCGGAGGCGACGACCAGGACATCCGCGCCAGAAAAACCGTCAAAGAACCCACCGCCGCGAGCAACCGCGCGCTTTTCAACATGATCCGGCCTCCTTCATGACGAGATCCATGCCATGGAGGGATGGCACGACGGAGAAGACGCGTCTTCAAGGTTCGAAAAGGGCCGGCGATGACCTACTCTCCCGGGACCTTGCGGTCCGAGTACCATGGGCCCTGGTGAGCTTAACGGCCGTGTTCGGAATGGGAACGGGTGTGACCTCACCGGAAGGATCACCGACCCATTTCGAACCTTGAAAAAGAACGAGGTTCTTCGACACACCAACAGGGAAGTCAAGGCCGCGTCCCGCGACGGACGTCGCGTTGCGCGGTTGTCAAATGAATCTGGATTCAAGGATGCGGCTAAGCCTCACGGCCGATTCGTACTGGTAAGCTCCACGCCTTGACGGCGCTTCCACACCCAGCCGATCAATCCAGTGGTCTTCTGGAGGCCTTTAGGCAGCTTATGCTGCGGGACTTCTCATCTTGGGGTGGGCTTCACGCTTAGATGCTTTCAGCGTTTATCCACTCCGCGCGGTGGTTATCCGGCCATGGCCCTGGCGGGCCAACCGGTATGCCAGAGGCGCGTTCATCTCGGTCCTCTCGTACTAGAGACGACTCACCCTCAAAAGTCCTGCGCCGACGGTAGATAGAGACCGTACTGTCTCACGACGTACTGAACCCAGCTCACGTACCGCTTTAATTGGCGAACAGCCAAACCCTTCCCACCGACTCCAGCGGGAGGATGCGATGAGCCGACATCGAGGTGCCAAACCGGATCGTCGATATGGGCTCTTGGATCCGATAAGCCTGTTATCCCCGGGGTAGCTTTTATCCGTTGAGCGATGGCAATTCCACATTCAACCACCGGATCACTTACTCCTGGTTTCCCATCTGCTCGGCTTGTGGGCCTTGCAGTTAAGCTCCCTTCTGCGTATGCACTCGACAGGCGATTTCTATGCGCCCTGAGGGAACCTTTGAACGCCTCCGTTACCCTTTAGGAGGCAACCGCCCCAGTTAAACTGCCAGCCTGCTACTGTTCCCCGGCCGGATATACGGCACGGGGTTAGCGCCTCAGAACCGGAAAGGTGGTATTTCAAGGTTGGCTCCGCCCCTCCCGAAAGAGGGGCCTCAACGCCTCCCACCTATCCTACGTATCCAATCCCAAAACGCAATAACAAGTTACAGTAAAGCTCCACGGGGTCTTTTCGTCTAACCGCCGGTAATCCGCGTCTTCACGGATACCACAATTTCGCCGAGCCTCTCGCCAAGACAGCGCTCTCTTTGTTATGCCATTCGTGCAGGTCGGAACTTACCCGACAAGGAATTTCGCTACCTTAGGACCGTTATAGTTACGGCCGCCGTTTACTGGGGCTTAAGTTCGATGCTTCGCCTTGCGGCTGACATCTCTCCATGACCTTCCAGTACCGGGCAGGCATCAGACCCTATACGTCATCTTGCGATTTCAGCAGAGTCCTGTGTTTTTGTTAAACAGTCACGAGAGCCCTTTCACTGCGGCCCAAAACCCCTTCCCCTGTGCGGAGTCAAAGTTCTGGGCACCCCTTCTTCCGAAGTTACGGGGCCAGTTTGCCTAGTTCCTAAGCGAGAGTTCGCTCGCGCGCCTGAGGATATTCTCCTTGCCTACCTGTGTCGGTTTGCGGTACGGACACGCCGTGAATTGACGACGAGGGTTTTCTTGGCAGCGGAATTGGGCCGCTTCGCCCGCCTTGCGACGGGCTCGTGCTCGGCTCTCGGGATTGACGGCCCCCCGGATTTGCCTGGGGGACCTCCCTACGACCTTGAACCCACACATCCAATCGTGGGCCGGCTTGCTTTTCTGCGTCACCTCTTCGCTCATAACACGCACGACGTGGTACAGGAATATTAACCTGTTGCCCATCATCTACGCCTTTCGGCCTCGACTTAGGACCGACTGACCCTGAGCAGACGAACTTTACTCAAGGAAACCTTAGGCTTACGGCGGGAAAGATTTTCACTTTCCTTATCGCTACTTATTCCGACATCCTCACTTCCGACTCGTCCAGGCCTCCTATCGGTAGCCCTTCATCCTACATCGGAACGCTCCCCTACCCCGTAACGCGGGCGAACCCACGTTACAGCCGTGACTGCGGTATCAGGTTTTAGCCCCGGACATTTTCGGCGCGACTCAACTTGACGAGTGAGCTGTTACGCACTCTTTAAAGGATGGCTGCTTCTAAGCCAACCTCCTCGCTGTCTAAGTCAAATCACATCCTTTACCACTTAACCTGAATTTTGGGACCTAGGTCGACGGTCTGGGCTGTTCCCCTCTTGCGCACGAAGCTTAGCCCTCGCGCACTGACTCCAGAGCT
>CAZAEL010000049.1:4793-17535 GCA_964484135.1 uncultured Elusimicrobia bacterium | reverse complement strand
TGGCGGTGGAAGCAAACCCCGCGGGGTAGTGCTCCGTGTAAAGCTGGCCGTCCCACCGGCTCCAGGCCGCGGACCAGTCCACGGTGATGTTGGAGGGGTCCACGAACTCGTCCGTGGACGTGGGAGAACTGATGCTGACCATGGGCACCTGGGGGATGTTCCCGACCGTGATGTTGGGGTCCCCCGCGCGCATGAACCCGCGCAGCAGGTTCACCACGCAGAACTTGCCGATCTGGTTGGACCCGAAGTTGGCCTGGGGGGAGAGGCCGTTCATCACGAAATAGGCGCGCTGGGAGCCGGACTGGACCGTCATGAGGGAGCTGGAGTCGTAATCGGCGGAGGGATTCCAGGAGGAAGATTTCTCGAAGTAGGTCTCCAGGAAGGCGGTCCGGGTCCTTTGGCCCGAGTACGCGGTGTCGTTCCATTCGGGCGGCCGGCGGCCCGCGGTGTTGTAGCTGAGGGTGAAGGGCCGGCTCGCGTTGATGGGCGAGGGCAGGGGGAAGTTGAACGCGCCGGCCACGACGGTGCCGGTGGAGGTGATGGGTCCCTGGTCCGAGTCCCTGTACTCGTGGTTGAAATAATCGGAGCCCGTGCCCGTGGGGTTGCCGTTCACCATGGAGGCGCTGCCTTTTTCCCCCGTGCGCTTGATCGGCCGGTACGCGAAGTTCGTGAAGTTGGGGATGACGGCCGCGAAATTGGTGTTGTAGGGCGCCCGGTAATAGTTGCCCGCGCCCACGGGGAGGTTGCCGTTGGCGCTCCAAGTCGCGTACGCGGAATCGGGATACAGCTCGCCGATCCAGGGCAGGCTCACCCAGGCGTTGTCGGTCCGGGCGATGAGCCGGGCGTAATTGTGGGACGAGGTGCCGTTGCCGGAGGTGATCTCCTGCACCCCCTGGGAGGCGGTGGAGGAGGGGTTCCAGGGCGTGGCGACGATGGGCAGGCCGTTGGTGAAGCCGTTGGAGGCGTCCGCGCCCATCTCTCCGCCCGCGCCCACGTAGTAGAAGGAGTATCCCGTCATGTTGGTCCAGAGGGCGGCGGCGGCCATGAGGCCGGTGCGGTACACCTGGAAGAACCGCGGGATGTCCAGGTTCAGGTTGCCGTCCCAGCCCGACGCGGTCTTGCTGTAGCCTTCGTAGTCGCCGGCGCCGATGGCGGTGAAGTACCAGTTGTACCCGTGGTCGGCCTTGACGTCCGCGTACGGCATGTGGCGGGGGTCCCCCATGAACTGGTACTGCTCGGTCACGGGCGGGGTCTGGCCCACCCACACGTACGTGCGGGACAGGTTCGCGGGCTTGTTGGCCGTGGAGCCGGTGGTGAGGTCCGTGCCGATGCGGGTCTCCAAAGCGTACTGACCGTTGTTCAGGGACCCCGAGGACAGGGTGATGACCCACCGGGCCGTGTTCTTGGGCACGTTGGGGTTGTTGGTGGTGAGGTCCTTGACCCCCTCGTTGAACTCCGCGGTCTGGCCCGGGGAGCCCACCTCGCAGGGGATGTACTCCAGGCCGTAGAGCCGCTCGCCCGAGGGCAGTCCCCGGTTGGAGCCGCCGTTCTGGACGTGCCGCAGGGGGCTGTTGTAAATGGTGATGACGGTGCGCGTGCTCACCATGTTGTCCACGGTGTAGTCCGTGCCCGAGACCGCGTCCTCCCAGGAATAGTCCGTGACCTGGTTGCCCACCACCTTGCGCACGGAGATGTTGCCGGCGTTCACCTGGGAACTGATGAGCACGGTCAGGGAAGGCAGGACCGCGTTATGGGCCACGGGATCGGGGTTCATGACGTAGGTATAGACCCGGAGCTTGGTTTCCCCCCCGGAGGCCACCTGGAGTTTTTCGGGGTGCGTCACGGCGCGGACGTATTCGGCGGTGTAGGTCTGGGGGTCCTTGGCCGCGTCCGAATAGTTGCGCATGGGCGGCAGGGGCAGGAGCTCGCCGTGCAGGTTCACCACCAGAACGTTGCCCAGCGAGGAGGGCTGTGAGTTCAGTTTCTCGATGAACATCCGGAGGCTCATCTCGGGCGGCGTTTGCCCCGCGGCCTGGGCCGCGGCCACGGCCGCGTCGTAGGCCCGCTCCTCGTCCGGGTACCGCAGGCCCTGGTTGTACTGGTCCGCCACGCTGTAGGACGCGCCGTTGGTCAGGGTGCCGTCCACGTTGATCCGTCCGCCGATGCTGTCCGCCACGTAATACTCGAAATCCTGGCCGGACTTCTGCATGAGCCCGGGGTACAGGTACACCCAGGGAGAGGCCACCACGTCGGTCCTGGTGACTTTGTTGATGTACGGGGTGTAGAAGGGGTCGCGGCCGTACGCCAGCTGGGTGATCCAGTGCGGGCGCAGTTCAATGCCGGGGTTGCGGGCCTGCAGGTCCTGGATGATGCCCTCGAAGGTCGGGCGCATGGTGGACAGGGCCGACCACCAGCCCGGCACGTTCTCCAGGGAGAGGATGTACACGTCGAAGACCTGGGTGGGCACGTACTCGTTGCTCACGGTGCGCAGCACGCTCACCACCTCGGCCATGGGCTCCATGGTGGAGGCCAGGTACACGCGCACGTACACCCGACGGGCCAGGGGCTCGTTGGGGATCTGCATGACGGTCACCTTGCGCTTGTACCGGCGGCGGCCGTTGCCGCTCACGGGGTTTCCGGGCGTGGTCACGTCCAGCCGGGTGGAGAGGATGTCCTTGTAGGAAGCGCCGTCGTCGTAGTCGTCCAGGACCCCGATCTGCTCGTTGGAGATGAGGCCCCGCAGCTCCTCCATCATCTGGATGGCCTTCTGCACGGCGAAGGCCTGGTCCGAGGTGCGCACCTGCTGGTTGCTCATGAAGAAGATGCTCTTGGACACGGCCATCATCACCAGGGCCAGCAAGGTCATGGTGATGAGGACCTCCACCAGGCTGAAGCCTTTTTCCCCGAGCCGCCGGACGCCCTTGAGCGTTTTCATGGCCCCCTCCTAAAACACCGAAAAGGTGTGGTAGGACGCTTTGTTTTCCCGGTACTGCCCGATCTGCTGACGCGCGGAGTTCAAAATGCCGTCGTCATACTGGACCTCGGCCACGTCGCCGGAGCCATTCAGGGTCAGGCTCCCCTGCACCGCGAGGGAGCCCGAGATGAGCGCCGGGCCGTTGACCGTGGCGTTGCCCGTCACGAAGATGAGTCCGCTGAAGAGGGTGTTGGAGCCGGCGTCCAGCGTCAGGTTCCCCTTCACGTACAGGAGACCCCCGCCGCGGAGCTGCCGGCTGGAATTGAAGGTGACGTTGTTCTCGATGAACACCACGGCCATGGAGGGGTAGGGGACGGGCAAGGACGAAAGGTTGGTGACGCTGTAGTCGGCCATGAGCTTGAGCTCCTTCTCCGTCAGGCCGAAGAAATTCTGGGTGGTGATGGAGCCGTTCACCCCGGCGCCGTCGATGTCCTGCCGGTTGGGGGTGCCGGTGTACTGGCCGCCGCTGACCGTGGGGCCTGAGTTGCCGGTGTAGTAGCCCAGGCCGCAGAAGGCCCCGCCCGTGATGCGGCCGTTGGCGTTCAGCGTCACGTTGGTGCGGTTGTTCACGATCACGGCCGCGTTGAGCGGAAGGGTCATGGTCAGGCGGCGGATCTCCGTGGCCATGCGGGACTTGGCCACCACCCGGTTGGGCGCCACGTTGTACGCGACGTTGGGGTCCCGCAGGCGGTACACGTATCCCACGCTCTCCAGGGACCAGCAGAGCCCTTCGCCGGCGGAATAGCCCTCGACCCGCTTGTCCGTGATGTCGTGGACGGCCCGCGTGTTGTGGGTCGCGGGGTCGGCCGCGTTGTCCGATGTTTGGCGCAGGACCTCGTACCGCGCCCAGAGGCCCGTGCCCTCGGCCAATGGATATTCCTTGACCAGGCCCACGGTCTCGTCGATGGTGTCGGAAAGGGCCGTGACGGTGCTGACGCGGGGATAGAAGGCCGCGTCCGGGTAAGGATAGGCCACGGGGTCCGACAGGCTCCGCACCGGCTGGGGGGTCTGGCGCCGGAACCAGGAGACCGCGTCAATGAGCCCGGCCCGGGCCACGTTGTCCGCCTGGGCCGTGATGCTCAGCTGCTGTTTGGTCTCTTTCTGGGAGATCTCGATGAGCCGGATGCCCACGGGCATCATGGCCAGGATGGCCAGGAGAACCACCACGAAGAAGACGGTGGATCCGCGTTCGCTTCCCAAAAAGGCGCGACAAGATCGCTTCAAAGTTAAGCTCCTTTACGCGATATTCCCATATTAAGTATGTGTCCAAAAATTTGGAAAATCAAGGGAAACATGGGATTGAGTGATTTGCTTGTACATTATTGTGGAGGAAAAGGCTCAAGTCCGGCTCCCAGGAGCCTCAAATATGGCTCAAAAATGGACTTAAAACAAGATATCAACAGTTGAATGCCCAAAAAAGGCGTTTCAAGAATGATTTTTTATCCTCTTTTCAAGGCGTCTCCGTCAAAGGCCGGCCAAGAGATCCTGGGGAAGGCCCGGTGTGGCGGATGTGCGCCGGGATGAAAGACGGGCCTTTCCGCCTCCGTTTTCCGGGCTTCAAGGGTTGTTTGACTTCATTCCGTCCGTGTGGTACCATTCCCGAACCGGTTCTCCCCCCGGTTTTGGGTTTGCCGGGAGAGAAGGGGTTTTCCGTGACGCCCTACAACCTGGACGACGAACTCAAGAACCTCAAGGCCCAATGGCGGGAGAACCTGGACGAGCTCCACCTCTTGTTCGCCCTGGCCAAGGAGATCGCTTTCACCCGGGACGCGGACGTGCTGTTGGACCAGGTGGTGGAGCGGACCGCCCAGGTGATGCGCGCCGAGGCCGCCTCCCTGCTCCTCATGAACCACGAGACCCTCCGGCTGGACTTCAAGGTGGTGAAGGGGCAGTCCTCCGACGCCATCCGCAACCTGGACATCCACCTGCGTCCCGGCGAGGGGCTGGCCGGCTGGGTGGCCGCCTCCGGCCGGCGGGTCATCGTCAACAAGCCCCGGGACGACCCCCGGTTCAAGGCCGAGGTGGACCGGCTGACCGGGTTTCAGACGCGCAACCTCATCGCCGCGCCGCTCGCGGCGCAGGGCAAGAACCTGGGCGTGATCGAGGTGATCAACCGCCTCGACGGCAAGGATTTCACCGAGCACGACGGGGCGTTCTTGGAGGCCATCGCCTGGCTGGCGGCCATGGTCTTTGAGACCGCCGGCGCCTTCCAGGACCGGGAGTCTTCCCGGCGGCGCCTGATGAACGTCCTGGAAAGCCTGCCCGGCGGGTTCATCGGCGTGGACATGCGGAAGAACGTCACGGACTGCAACCCCCGGGCCGCGGAGATCCTGGGCCTTCCGGCCGGCGTCATGGGGCAGCGCTACACCCGCGCCCTGGCCTCCCACCCGGTCCTGGTGGAGGCCATCGACCAGGCCTTCACCGAGAACCAGGGGGCCCAGCGCAAGACCATGTCGGTCGTCACCCCCGGGAAAGGCCGCCGGAGCGTGGGATACTCCACCCTCCTCATCCGCGACCCGGAGGGCCGGACCCGCGGCGTGGGCGTCCTGTTCCAGGACATCACGGGTTTGCAGGAAGGCGCGTAGCCGGAGACTTCATCGCCGGGGCGGACGGGGCGCGGCGGGGGATCTCGCCGCGCTTTCTTGATTTATATGGAGAGAAGGAAGGTGAACCGGAAGCCATGAAGAAGCCCAATCCCAAAACAGATCCCCACACGGTGACCGTCATGATCGAGATCCCCAAGGGGAGCCGCAACAAGTACGAGTACGACCCCAAACGCAAGGTCGTCAAGTTCGACCGGATGCTTTTTTCCGCGGTCCATTACCCCAGCGACTACGGGTTCATCCCCGGCACCCTGGCCCAGGACGGCGACGCCCTGGACGCGCTGGTGCTGGTGTGGGAGCCCACCTTCCCGGGCTGCGTGATCGAGGCCCGGCCCGTGGGGCTTTTCAAGATGTGGGACGAAAAAGGCCCGGACGAAAAGATCCTCTGCGTGCCGCTGTACGATCCTTTGTGGAACCACATCCGGAAGTTGTCCGACGTCCCCCCCCACCTGCTCAAGGAGATCGAGCATTTCTTCTCCATCTACAAGGAGCTGGAGAAGAAAAAGACCGGGGTGGAGGGGTGGGAGGGGCTGGAGGCGGCGCTGCGCATCATCCGCGAGTCGCGGGAGCGCCGCCGGAGGAAATCCACGTGACACGGCGGGCCTTGCCCCCCTCCGGCGCGCCCCGGCGCCTGGCGGTCCTGACCAGCGGCGGCGACGCCCCGGGCATGAACGCGGCCATCCGGGCCGCGGCGCGCACGGCCATCGACCGCGGCTGGGAGGCGTACGGCGTCCGCAACGGGTACGCGGGCCTGATCCAGGGGCAGTTCGTCCCCTTGAGCGCCCGAGACGTGGGCGGCATCCTCCAGAAAGGCGGCACCTTCCTGGGCAGCGCCCGCTGTCCGGAGTTCCGGACCCGGGCGGGCGTGCTCAAGGCGATCCGGCAATTGGGGGCCCGCGGCATCGCCGGCCTGGTGGTCATCGGCGGCAACGGCTCCCAGACCGGGGCCCATGAGCTGTCCCGGCGGGGCTTTCCCGTGGTGGGCGTGGCCTCCACCATCGACAACGATTTGTACGGCTCCGACATCACCGTCGGCGTGGACACCGCCCTCAACATCGCGCTGGAGGCCATCGACCGGCTGAAGGTCACGGCCTCCTCCCACCAGCGGGCCTTTTTGGTGGAGGTCATGGGCCGGGGCTGCGGGTACCTGGCGCTCATGGCCGGAATCGCGGGCGGGGCCGAGGCCGTGGTCATCCCCGAGGTCAAGACCACGCCGGAGTCCGTGGCCGCCGAGCTCCACGACGCTTACCGCCGGGGGAAGTCCCACGCCCTGGTGGTGGTGGCCGAGGGCGCGCGGTACAACGCCGCGGCCCTGGCCCAGCACTTCCGGAAGAAAGAGGCGTCCACGGGCTTTGAGCTCCGGGCCACGTCCCTGGGGCACGTGCAGCGGGGCGGCACGCCCGGCGCCTTCGACCGGCTCCTGGCCACGCGCCTGGGCGCGGCCGCGGCGGAACAATTGACGAGCGGCCGTCACGGCGTGCTCATGGGCCTGATCAAGGGCGAAGTCAGGGCCACGCCGCTCTCCACGGTGGCGGCCCGCAAAAAGGGCCTGGACAAGGACCTTTGGGACCTGGCCAAGGTCCTGGCCAAATAGGGAACGGCCCGCTTCCTCCGTCGGACGCTCCGTGGAATATCTCCTTCCCTGCCTGACCGCCTTCGGCGCCTCCCTGCTGACGCTGTTTTCCGGCTTCGGCCTGGGGACCCTGCTCATGCCGGCCTTCGCCCTGTTTTTCCCCGTGTCCATGGCCGTGGCCCTCACCGCGGTGGTGCATTTCCTCAACAACCTGTTCAAGCTCCTGCTTCTGGGCCGGAAAGCGGACCGGTCCGTGGCGCTGGGCTTCGGCTTGGCGGCCGTTCCCGCGGCGCTCCTGGGCGCCTGGGTCCTGACCCGGCTCTCCGGGGCCGCGCCCTGGTTCCAATATGAGCTGGCGGGCCGGTCCTTCCAGGTCACGCCGGAGAAGGCGGTGATCGCTTTCCTGATCGCGGCCTTCGTGGTGTTGGAAGAGGGGCCCTTGGCGCGGGCGGCTTTTTCGCGGAGGTTTCTCCCCCTGGGCGGGTTTTTGAGCGGTTTCATGGGCGGGCTTTCCGGGAACCAGGGCGCGCTGCGCAGCGCCTTTTTGATCAAATGCGGTTTGTCGCCGGAGGCTTTCGTGGCCACGGGCGTGGTGCTGGCCTGTTTGGTGGACGTGCCCCGGCTCCTTGTGTACGCCCGGCACTTTTCCATGGCCGGCCTGGGCCAAAACAGCGGGTTGCTCCTGGCGGCCACGGCCTCGGCCTTCGCCGGCGCGTTTTTGGGCCGCCGCCTCCTGCCCAAGATGACCCTGCGGGCCCTGAAAGTTTTGGTGTCCGGCATGCTGCTCCTCGCGGCGGTCCTTCTGGGCGCGGGCCTGATCTAGAACCGGCGTCGACGAACACTTAGAAAATCTCCCTGTCCGCCATCGTGAACTTCAATCAAGGGGGTCCCTTATGAAAATCCTGGTGAGCGGCTCCTCCGGTTTCGTGGGCGCGGCGGTGGTCCTGGCGTTGACGCGGCAGGGCCACGATGTCCGGCGCTTGGTGCGTCGGGAACCCCGGACGGACACGGAGATCGGATGGGACCCGGAGGCGGGCCGTTTGGACGCCGCGCTGCTGGAGGGGTTCGATGGGGTCGTGTCTCTGGCCGGGGAAAACGTGGCGGGCCGGTGGACCGCCCCCAAAAAAGCCCGCATCCGGGACAGCCGGGTCAGGGGCACGCGGCTTCTGGCGGAAACCCTGGCAAGACTCAAAAGTCCCCCCCGCGTCCTGGTGAGCGCCTCGGCCGTCGGGTGCTACGGGTCGCGCGGGGAAGAGGTCCTGACCGAAGAGAGCGGGCCGGGCGCGGGCTTTTTGGCCCAGGTCTGCCGGGAATGGGAGGCGGCGGCGGACGCCGCGGCCCGGACGGGACTGCGGGTGGCCAAGCTGCGCCTGGGCGTGGTGCTGGACCCGTCGGGCGGGGCCCTGAAACAGATGCTCCTTCCCTTTCGGCTGGGACTGGGGGGACCCATCGGGGACGGCCGTCAATACATGAGCTGGATTTCTTTGGAAGACGCGGCGGGGGTGTTTCAGGCGGCCCTGGAAAAGGACCCTTTTTCCGGCGTCATCAACGCGGTGGCGCCGGAGCCGGTGACCAACGCCGCGTTCACCAAGGCCCTGGGCCGGGCCCTGTCGCGCCCGACGGTTTTCCCCCTCCCGGCTTTCGCGGCGCGGCTGGCCTTGGGCCAGATGGCGGAGGAAATGCTTCTGTCCAGCGCGCGGGTCGTTCCGGCCCGCCTCAAATCCCTGGGTTACGCTTTCCGCCGCCCCACCCTGGCGTCCGCCCTGGAAAGTTTCCGTTTCTAGGCGTTCCTGCGGCGCCTTCGCGGCGCGGCCGTTTTTCCCCGTCTAAGGAGACAACCGCTCCTTTTTCCAGCCGCTGTCCGTCCGCGTGTACAGGAACCGGTCGTGCAAACGGAAGGGCCGGGCCCGCCAAAATTCGATCCGGCCCGGGACGATCCGGAATCCCCCCCAATGGGGCGGCCTCGGCACGGGCCCGCCGCGGAATTTCCGACGGAAGGACAGGAACCGCCGGATGAGGGCCAGGCGGCTGGGCAGGACCTGGCTCTGCTCCGAGGCCCAGGCGCCGAGCTGGCTCAGGCGGGGCCGGCTGTGGAAATAGTCGTCCGCCTCCGCGTCGCCCACCTTTTCCACCGCGCCCTGCACCCGCACCTGCCGCTCCAGCTTTTCCCAGTGAAAGGTCAGGGTGGCTTTGGGGTACGCCTCCAGGGCCCGGCCTTTGTTCGATCGAAAGTTGGTGTAGAAGACGAACCCCCGCGCGTCGAATTCCTTGAGCAGCACCATGCGGCCGTTGGGGAACCCGTCCCGGTCCAAAGTGGAGAGGCAGACCGCCTCGGGCAATGAAATGTCCCGGCGCGCCTTGGCTTTGTCGAACCAGCGGCCGAACTCCGCGATGGGATCGTCGGAGGCCTTTGTTTTCGTCACGTTTTTCCCCTCCTTCGGAGAGTCTTGTCCTCTTCATTAAATCAATTTCCAAGGCGCTTCACAAAAGGCCGCGGCCGCGCGCCGCGCCCCCGGAGGGTTGTCCAATAAATATTAAAAATATGATATAAACATTGGACAGATAAAAAATCCGGTTTCCGGTGCGATGAGGAGGGCCCGAGTTTTTGGAGGCGGCCAACCCCCAAGACCGATATTTTTCGTCCGGCCAAGGAATTTTTGTCAAATAGGTGTATTTATATCTATTTTTAGGTATGATTTTATATGACGATTGTTTTTGGCCGCAAAACTCTTCAAATTGTTTCACATGGAACTTGACGGTGAAACAAAATAAGAGTAAGATGAAACCAACACAAAACAAAAAGGCCCCTGAAAAAGACCATGAAGAAGCGGTAAAGCAAAAAGGGGGCATAGAATTTAAGAAAAACACAAAATTTTCCGATGTTTCACGGGAAACATGACGGTGAAACAATTCAAAATTCCTAAAAAGGGGGAATCCATGAATGAATTTGAAATCGGTTTTTTTCGGGGTTTTTTGGTGGGGGTGGGGCTTTTGGGGGGGGATGGTAAGCAGCCCCAGATCACCCTGCGCATGCATGTCCGGCATGAACGGCTGTTTCGGTGGCTGGTGGAAAAGGTTCCAGGCTCCCGGCTCTATGGCCCCTATAACCACGGGAACCGCCAGTACTTCCAATGGATGGCCCGCGGAGATTCTTTAAAGAACGACCTCATCCCCTTGCTGAACAGCGTGGATCTGGGGAGCTTGGACGCGTACGCGCAGGAAAGATTGGAGGCCATGAAGGCCCAGTATGGGCTTGTCTGAGATGAAGGCTTTAAAAATCCGCGGGTGAAAATTTTTGAAATCTCTTTGAGAGGGCGGCCTGTCTCCTGCGTCTTCCTGGCCCTGGGAGGGTGGGCGTCGTGCTCCATTGGATCCTTTCGTCAGGGGGGATGGTTTTGTCCATCGGCCTGGTTCGGAGGCGGGAATGAATATCTCCCGGCATCCATGAGCAGAAAAATTTTATCAAAAACGGGAAGGCGAACAGATCATTTGAAAGGGGGGAAGAGCATGTGGTTCCGGGCCAAGATCAGCATCAGCGGATCAATCCCTGTGAGGCTGTCAGTCCAAAACAGGCCCGGCCCTCAGGTCGAAATGGCGCAGGCCCATGCCCGTTTTGGTGCGGATCAGAGGCCGGCCGAACCCGCCCTGGCGCATCAACAGGATGCCCATGGGCAACGGTGGATTTTTCCTATATCTGCACGGGCAGGTGCGCAGGGCTTCCGGCGCAGAGCTGGGGGATCGTGTGATGGTTGATGCGCGCTTTGATCGCCCACAGAAAAGCGATCCCATCCATTCCATGCCGGCCTGGTTCCGGGGCCCTCTGAAGAAAAACCCGCGGGCCCAAAAATCCTGGGCCGCGCTGTCGCCAGGCCGCAAGAAAGAGATCCTGCGGGGCTTCTCCCGGCTTAAGTCCGCGGAGGTCCGCCGTCGCAACGCGGCCAAGGCGGTGTCCGTGATTTCCGGGCGGGCGGGGCGCTTCGTGGCGCGGTCCTGGAAGGGGGAAAAGTGAGAGGCCGCGGTTCCCGGGGCGCGGCGGTCCGCGGCGGCCGGGGGCGCGTAAAGGTTGTCCAATATTTAAATATAAAAGTATCAATAAATTGGACAAAGAGCCGGTGGCTTTTGTAGAATGACCGGCATGCTCCATCCCCTGAAGGCGGTCTGCGCGCTGTTCCACATCAAGCCCGACACCCTGCGGAAATGGGAGGCTCGTTATCGGGTGGTTTCGCCCCGGCGGGCGGGCAACCGGTTCCGTTTGTACGCGGACCGGGACCTGGAGCGCCTGGCGGAATTCGCGAAACGGCTCCGGGCCGGTGAACCGCCCTCCCGGGCGGCCAAGGCCCTGGCCGGCTTTCCCGGAGAAAAGTCCGGGGCCGGGGCGCTGCGGGCCGCGGCCCTGTCCGCGGTCAAAAAGTTCGACGGTCCGGGTTTGGACAACATCCACCGAAAAGCCCGGGCCGCCCTGGGTCCGGCGGAAGCGCTTCAGCGGCTGTGGCTGCCTCTGGTCTGGGGGCTGGCCGCGGCGGCGGAGGAGAAACCGGGGCTGGAGCAGGCCTGGCTCGCCTTCGCCGCGGCCCGCCTCCGGGAACGGATGGTTGTTTCGCCGCCGCGCCGCGCCCGGCCCCCGCGTCTGGTCCTGGCCGGCACGGGGGAGGGGGCGCGGGAGCTGCCCCTTTTGATGACGGCCGCGGCCCTGGCGCGGAGAGGCGTGGGTTTCTTATACTTGGGGACGGACGTCTCCGATGAAGGGCTGGCCGCGGCGCTCCGCAAGACCGGCATCCGGCATTTGTACGTGGGCCTGGGGCGGGAGATGAAACCGCCGGAGCTCCGGGAATGGCTGGGCTGGATCGCGGAGCGGGCGCCCGGCCTGCGGCTGTTTATGGGCGGTCCGGCGGCCCTCCCCCTGGCCCGGCACATCCAACAGGGGGGCGCGGCGTTCCTGGGCGCGCACCTGGGGATCGCGGCGGAAAGGATCGCCCGGGAGCTGGCGGCCCTTCGAGATTCCCAGCGGGGGCAAAAAACCTGATTTGACGAGGAGACATCCATGCCGAAAAAAACGGTAAAAAAATCCGAGTGCGTCATCCTGGTGGGACACGGCGGCGTGCCCAAGGACTTTCCCAAGGACCTGCTGGGGGAGCTCCAGCGCCTGGAAAAGGAGCGCCTGGCGCGGGGCGGGAAAGAGATGTCGCCGCGGGAGGCGGAGCTGGACCAGAAGATCCGGCGCTGGCCCCGCACCGCCCAGACGGACCCGTACCAGGCCGGCATGGAGCGCTTGGGCGAGAAATTGCGCCAGCGCCTGAGGGGGAAAGAGGTGGTGGTGGCTTACAACGAGTTCTGCGCGCCCAGCCTGGAGGAGGCCATCTCCGAGGCCGCGTCGCGGGGCTATTCCTCCGTCCGCGTCTTGACCATCATGCTCACGCCCGGCGGGTACCACTCCGAGGTGGAGATCCCGCAGATCACCCGGGACATGGCGTCCCGCCATCCCGACGTGCGCATCCAATACCTCTGGCCCTACGATCTGTCGGAGGTGGCGGAACTCCTGTCAAAACAATTGGAGGGAAAGGCCTCGGCGGCGCGCTGACCCTGATCCCCTAG
>CAZAEL010000049.1:0-4693 GCA_964484135.1 uncultured Elusimicrobia bacterium | reverse complement strand
CCGGGGGGAGGCTTTCAGGGATCAGTTCCCGCCCCGCCGCCTGAGGCGGGGCCGCTTGAAGAACCCCACGAAGAACAGCCCCGCCACGAAGCCCCCGGCGTGGGCCCACCAGGCCACACCGCCCACGTCCCCGCGCAGGGCCTGATGGGTCAAGGACCCCATCCCCTGCAGGGCCTGCATCACGAACCAAAACCCCAAAAAGAACAGCGCCGGGATCTCCACCACCCGGATGAAATAGAAAATCGGCACCAGGGTCAGCACCCGCGCCGTGGGGTACAGAACGAAGTACGCGCCCAGCACCCCGGCGATGGCGCCGGACGCGCCGATCAAGGGGATCCGGCTGGCGGGGTTGAGGGACACTTGCGTGAGGGTGGCCGCGGCGCCCACCAGCAGGTAGAACAGCAGGTACCGAAAGTGCCCCATGCGGTCCTCCACGTTGTCCCCGAAGATCCACAGATAGAGCATGTTGCCGCCCACGTGGGCCCACCCGCCGTGCATAAACATGGAGGAAAAAATCGTGGGCCAGTCCTCCCAGGGATAGGAGAGCAGGCGAAGAGGCACCACGCCCCAATCATGGAGGAAGGCCTCCAGGAGCCGCCCGTCGGGAAAGGACAGTTCCTTGACGAAGACCGCGACGTTGGCCAGGATCAAAAGCACGTTGACCACCGGCCAGGAGCGGGACGAGACGCTGTCTTTGAGGGGGATCATCCCATCACCTGTCTCGACTGCAGAAGCAGGCGGTTCGCCTGCAGGCAGGTGATGGGATCACCCGCGTCCTTTGCCGACAGGAAGTCGTTTTGTAGATCCAAAAAGGGTGTGGTCACAAAGGTCGTTTTGCCGGCACGCCCACGCGGCGGGGGTATTGCGCGGGGGTTTGGGCCTTTTTCTCCACGCGCAGGATGTGCCGGGTCCTGTCCAGCCCCGGCAAACGGTACGGATGGACGGTTGTCACCTCGCCGCCGAGAACCTGCAACGCTTTGGCCGCGCCCGAAGTTTCCTCGGGACCGTCCGCGCCCCGGTGCAGAAGGCAGGCCCCGCCGACCTTGAGAAAAGGCAGGGTCAGCTCCAGCACCTCCGGCAAAGATCCCACGGCCCGGCAAAAAGCCAGGTCGTAGGTTTCACGATGGGCGGGCTCATGAGCCAGGGTTTCGGCCCGGCCCTCCGCCACCACGGCGCCAGCGAGGGAAAAACGGCCCGCCATGTCCCGCAGGAAGGCCGCCTTCTTGCCCACGGACTCCACAAAGGTCATGGACCAGTTGGGCCGGGCCAGGGCCAGGGGAAAACCGGGAAACCCGCCGCCCGCGCCCACGTCCACGCAACGGGCCTGTTCCGGGGCGCCGTGGACCAGCGCCATCAGGGAATCCAGCGCATGGTTCAGGAAGAGTTCTTCGGGGGAGGAAAAGGAGACGAGGTTGACGCTCCTGTTCCTGTCCCCCAGCTCCGTCAGGAATTCCTCGATCCGGCCCAGGGTCTCGTCGCCGGGCGCCAATCCCAGGGGGGACAGTAGAACAGCGTGTTTTTCGAACAGAGCGCGCAGGGTCAAAGGTTTTTCAGAGGAGGAAGTAGGAAAAAGGTCAGGCGGAAAATCCCGCCGCGGCCTGTTTCTTTTGGCGGCGCAGGCGTTCCAAATGCACCATCAGGATGCCCACGTCCGACGGGGTCACGCCCGGGATGCGGGCCGCCTGTCCCAGGGACCCGGGCCGGACTTTTTTGAGCTTCTGCCGGGCCTCGGTCAAAAGCCCGGTCAATCCGTCGTAGTCCAGGTCCGCGGGGATGCGGCGGGATTCCGTTTTGCGGAACTTGGCCACCTCCTGGAGCTGGCGCTTGATGTAGCCCCAGTACTGTTTCTCAATGGCCGCCTGCCGGTGAACGTGGGAATCGTCCCAGGGGGTTTCGGCCCCGCCGGGGTCCGACGGAGGGAGAGGGGGGGGAAGGGCGGGGGCCTCTTCTTCCAGATGGGGAGACGAGGCGTCCGCGGGCAGGGCCTCGCGCACCGCCTCGGCCACGCGCCGCCGGTACTCGCAAAATTGCGCATGGATTCGCTCGGACACCAGCCCCACGCGCCGGCCGTAGTCCATCAGCCGCAGATCCGCGTTGTCCCAGCGCAACAACAACCGATATTCGGCCCGTGACGACATGAGACGGTACGGCTCGTCCGTGCCCTTGGTCACCAGATCGTCGATCATCACGCCGATGTACGCCTCGTCCCGGCCCAGCACCAGGGGCGGCTCTTCCCGCAGTTTCAGCGCCGCGTTGATCCCGGCCATGAGCCCCTGGCCCGCCGCCTCCTCGTACCCCGTGGTGCCGTTGATCTGGCCCGCGAAGAACAGGCCTTCGATGGCCTTGGTCTCCAGCGTGGGCTTGAGCTGGGTGGGCGGGCAAAAGTCGTACTCCACCGCGTACCCGTACTTCAAAAATTTGGCGTTCTCCAAGCCGGGGATGCTGTGGACCAGGGCCTCCTGCACGTCCTCCGGCAGGCTGGTGGAGATGCCGTTGGGGTACACCTCGTCCGTGTCATAACCTTCCGGCTCGATGAACACGTGGTGGGAAGCGTGGTGGGAAAATTTCACCACCTTGTCCTCGATGGAGGGGCAATACCGTGGCCCCGCGGACTTGATGATCCCGCTGTACAAAGGGGAACGGTCCAAATTTTTCCGGATGATGTCGTGGGTTTCCGGCGTGGTGCGGGTGAGCCAGCAGGGCAGCATTTTCTGCGGCAGGGACCGGGTGAAATGGGACAGGGGCACGGGCGGCTCGTCCCCCGGCGCCGGGGCGCACTTGGCATAGTCAATGGTGGACCCGTCCAAACGCGGCGGGGTGCCGGTCTTGAGCCGGCCCACCTCAAACCCCAAGGCGCGCAAGTTGTCGGAAAGCCCCCGGGACGGCGGCTCCTGGAACCGGCCGCCCGGCGTGGACGCGAGGCCCCGGTGCAGAAGCCCCTGCATGAAGGTGCCGGTGGACAGGACCACGGCCTGGGCCTCAATGCGCCCGGCACGGGCGGTCAGAACGCCTTTTGCCCGGCCGCCTTGCTCCCAAATGGCTTTGACTTCATCCTCCAAAACCGTCAGCCCCGGCTGGCCCAGTACCATTTCCGTCATCACTTGCCGGTACAGCGCCCGGTCGCACTGGGCCCGGGGGCTCCACAGCGCCGGCCCCTTGCCCCGGTTCAGCATTTTGAACTGAAGCCCGGCCCGGTCCGTGGCCTTGGCCATTTCCCCGCCCAGGGCGTCGATCTCCCGCACCACTTGGCCCTTGCCCACCCCGCCCACGGCCGGGTTGCAGGACATCTGGCCGATCTTGGTCCGGTCCAGGGTGACCAGGAGCGTGCGGAAGCCGGAGCGGGCCCCGGCCAGCGCCGCTTCAATGGCCGCGTGCCCCGCGCCCACCACGATGATGTGGAATTTGTCGTTCATAGGGAGGAAATTTGTGGGATTCCTTGGCGACGAAACGTTATGATACCAAAATCCCTCCTTCCCTTGAAGGCGGTTGCGCCGGGGCGGACATTGTTATAGTCTGAAACCCACCATGGCCGGTCCGCCATTTTCGCCAACGTTTGATCCTCAACGGGCGTTCGGGCACGTCGCGCGCCTGACCGCGCTGGGGCCTCGGCCCGCCGGGTCCGAGGCCCTGGCCAAGGCCAGGGCCTATATCGTCGAGGAATTGGCGTCGTGCGGGTACGCGCCGCAAGAGCAGGCCTTCACCGCGGGTACGCCCGCGGGCCCCGTCCCCATGGTCAACGTCCTGGCGGAACGGCCCGGTGAAAGGCCGGACGGGGTCATCCTGGCCGGCCACTACGACACGAAGCTTCAGGACGGGTTCGTGGGCGCCAACGACGGCGGGTCCGGCGCGGGGCTGTTGCTGGAGCTGGCCCGGGGTTTCGCGGCCGCAAGGACGCCGTACACGTTGTGGTTCGTTTTTTTCGACGGGGAGGAGGCGGTGGCGCCGGGGCCCTGGCGCACGGAAGACCCCAAGGACCACACGTACGGCAGCCGGCATTTCGTGGCCGAATGGAAGAAGAGCGGGAACCTGGGCCGCGTCAAGGCCATGCTTTTGGCGGACATGGTGGGGGCGGCCACGGTCCGCTTCAGGAGGGAGAAGCGCTCCACGCCCTGGCTGACGGACCTGCTTTGGGACGCGGCGCGCCGGACGCCCCAGGGGAGCCGGTTCTCGGATGAAACCGGGTCCCTGTACGACGACCACGTACCCTTTTTGGAAGCGGGGGTGCCGGCCCTGGTCCTGGGGGACGACGCGTACCCCCATTGGCACACCCCGGGAGACACGCTGGACAAGGTGAGCCCGGAGGCGTTGCGGGCCGCGGGGGAGGCGCTGGCGGCCGGGGTGGCGGATTTGTTCCGGCGTTTGGCCCCGGGGGCCGTTTAGGCCGCCTCGGGGTTTTCCTCGACGAAGACCAGCAAGGCCCCGCCCGCGAGGAAGAAGACCAACAGCGACAGCACCCCGTTCCGCAACCCGCCCAACTGGCTGGCCAGGCCGAACACGAAGGGCCCGAGCACCGCGGTCAGTTTGCCCACCACGCCGTAGAAGGAAAAGAACTCCGCGCTGCGGTCCGGCGGGGTCAAAAGGCCCATGAGGGACCGGCTGGCCGCCTGGCTCCCGCCCAGCACCAGCCCCACCACCACCCCCAAAATCCAGAAATCCCGCGAAGACGTCATGACGTAGGCCCACCCGATGACGG
>CAZAEL010000048.1:0-17622 GCA_964484135.1 uncultured Elusimicrobia bacterium | reverse complement strand
GGCCGGGGGCAGGTCGAAGACGTATTCGTGGGCCCGGAGGGCGACCTCGGCGGCTCGCCGGGCCTCCGGCGTTTTGGCCCGCATCACCTCGCGGACCAACGCCTTTCGGTCCTTGTCGAAAATGCCGTCCAGGACGGCGGCGCGCTCCTCCGCGGGCCTCTCGGTCAGCTCAAAGAGCACCCGGGGGCTGTGCTGCAGATAACGATCGGACAGGAGCTGCCGTTTCAGCACGTCCATGATGACGGACGCCTGGGAACGGTCAAAGCGCGGCGCCGCGGCCTCGATGTCGGCCTCGACGGCGGACGGCTGAACGCCCAACAACGCGGCGACCTGGGCCGCGGCGTCGCCGAGGGACACTTCGTTGAACGGCCCTTGGGCGTAGGCCCGCGACAGGACATCGGCCACCTGCCGCGTCAGATCCGTTTCTCCGGAACGCGCGGCCGCGTGCCGTCTGACCATGTTCCGGGCGGCCGCCCGGTCCTGCTCGGCAAAGAAAGCCGCCGTCCACTGGTTGTGCAGGTCCCAAAGCTGTTCGAACAGCTCCGGCGTCATCTTGGTTCCGGCCTTGAGGAACACCGCGTTCTCGCCGGGCACCACCCCGTCTTCCGTCAGCTTCGGGGCCTTGAGCCAGCCGTCCTTGGTGACCGCGGCCTGGTGGTGGAACACGGTCCACAGCCATCCCACGAAGATGCGGTAGGTGGCCAGGTCGTTCATGAACCGCAGGTTTTGCTGGTAGTCGTCAATGGCCGCGGCGTAGTTCCCGTTGAGGATCTGGAACCCGTACTGGGCGGACATGTAGAAAGCGTGCTGGATGTTCTCGGCCGTGACGTGCCCCTTGGCGGGGTCGGCCTCGCCGGGCGCGTTCACCGCCGGAGGGGTGTACAGGCTGTCCCACAGGCTCTTCCCGCCCCAGGATTCCGCCGAGAACAGCTTCTCGGGCGAGTCCATCATGTCCGGGGTGATGACCCAGGGCGTGATCCGGCCGTCCCGATCGAGCAGGCCGTGTTTCTGCCAGGACGCCTTCTCAGCAGACGTGAGCCCGCTCGCCACGGTGGGGACTTTTTGGGTGGTCCCCTCGATGGTCACCTCTTCCACAGGCGCGTCGATCATGGCCTGCAGCTCCTCCAGTTCCGCCAGCAAGGGGGCAACGCCGGCGGCCACGTACTCCTTGTCCGGCGTGGCCACCCAGCTCTGGCGGTACGTGTCGTAGAGCCGGCCCTTGCCCTGCTTCACCAGCTCCAGCATTTCAGCCAGGGTCGGCTGTTGGCCGTCGGCCAAAGGTTCGTCGGGCACATAGATCAGGCCCAAAAGACGCTCGCGCAATTTGTCGCGCTTCATGGCGCGCAGGGCCTTGACGTTGTACCGCGAGCGGCCGTAGGGGTCGTTTTTGGGGTAGAGCATCACAGCGGCCATGCCGCCGATGGGCGCGGCGTTGGCGAGCTTCCCGTCCTTCATGCCGGCCATGAGGTTCCACAGGGCGTTGACCCTCTGGTACGGGATCATGTTGTCGGCTTCCATGCCGATGCCCTGGGGATCGGGGAACACCGCCTCGTCCTTCCACATCTCGATCAAGGAGCCGAGATAATCCCACCGGCCCACGTTGGTGCCGATGAGACGGCTCCGCCACACCCACATGATGGCCGGCAGGTGCACGCCGGCGCGGCCCTCCTCATAAAGGGCCTTGATCTTGATGGTGCCGCGTCCTACGCCGACCAGATCCTCCACCCGACGGAGGATCTTTTCCACGATGAGGGCTTCCTCCGGGGTCTGGACCTTGGGCTGGTAATAGTACACGCCGGAGCCGTCCCTGACGAGGGAGCCGTGGTTGTTCAGGGCGTGGATGAGGTAGGAGGGGACGATCTGCGGCGCGGGCCGACCGTCCACCGTGATGTACGGGGTGCGCAGGTGCAAACCGGGAACCCGTTGAAAAACGGCGGGCCATTGATCGCGCGGCACGGACACGCGGTACCGCCGTTCCTGGCCCTTCTTCGCGATGACATGGTCCTCGCTGACGCCCCTGGTCCCGGCCAGGAGGTCCGCCAGGTCCTCGTCGCCCTGAAAGACGGCGGGCGGCTGGTCCTCGGGCGCGCCCTCGGGCCTTTCCCAGGACAGAGAGGCGTCCTCCTTGTCCGGCATGGCCGCGGTCACGCCGTACGCGGCGGCGTTGACCTGGTTGATGAGCATGTCCAGGCTCGCGGGACCCGTGATCTCCAGCCCCGGGTTGCTCAAAGGGTTGGCGTCCTGCGGGATGGGCGCCTCGTCGTTCATGCGCCAGCCGCCTTCTTCCCCCCGGAAATTGCGGATCATCCCCTGGACGATCTCGCGGAAGGTCAACTTTTCTCCGTCCGCGTCCGAAAACTCCGCGTCCCAGGAGACGGCGTATTTCTCCGCCGCCGGGGCGTCCGATTCCAGAACCCGCCGGCGGGACGACATGGCCCGCGAGATCAGGCCGGACACTTCCCGGGTGATGTCCGTGATGGCCCGGCCCAGGCTGACCGTCCGTCCGTTCACGGTCCTGTCGCCGAAACGTTCGGCGTTCAATTCCGGCCGGACCCGGAGCCCGATGCCCCTGCCCAGCAAGCCGCGGATCTCCCGCCAATCGTCGGCGGAGCCGACGGTCCCGGCCTGCATGAGGAAATAGCCGAAGGGCAGCAGCAAAACGCCCGCCAGGACGCCCAGGGCCGCGCTCTGCAGCGCGAACCCCGCCACAAAGGGCAGGGCCAGGGCCGCGACCCCCAGGAGGATGTCTCCCACCGGGTCGGCCAGCAGGAAAATCAGGGACTTCCACGGCGAAGACGGCTGTTCCACCCAGACCTCGCCCTGCAGGTTTTCCCGGTCAATGCCGAAACCGAAGACCTCCAGCCCCAGGAGCTTGGCCGCCACCCAGTGGCGCGCCTCCTTGAAGGCCAGGATGCCCAGCAGCATGACGGAACGGATGGAACGCAGGGGGTCCCGCCAGGACATGACCCACCCGTAACCCAAACGCCCGTGCCCTGTCAGACCCAGGGCGGATCGGGCGGCGAGGTGGAAAGAGGAAGAAACTTTGTCGGGATTTTGGATCAGGCGGGTCAACAGGTCTCCGGCGCGGGCGCCGAAGCGGGGGTTGTCCAAGGCGGCCTGCAGGATCCGTTCCAAGATGGCCCCGGCCTCGCCGTCGGAATAGGTCTCCTCCGGAAGACGGGCCAACTGTGTCAACAGGAGGACCACGGTGGGATACTTCTGCGGGCCGGAGGCCACGATGAAGTCCGTGAAAGCCCTCAAAGCCCCGTCCCTCGCTTCGCCGCTGCTCTTCACCACCTCGTCCAGATAATGGGACAGGCTGGGCGTCTGCGGCTCGCCATTCTCGATCACCTGCAGCATCATGCTCCCCGCGTCGACGCCCTTGGACGCCGCCTCCTGGAAATCGGCCTTGGCCCCGTCCACGTCGGGTTTGGCCGCGGTCAGGACTTCCCGCATGCCGCGATAATAGGCCTGGAGGCCCTCGGTCAGGTCGCGCAGCGCGGGGTTCTCGGCCAGCCGCCGCGCCTCCGAAAGGCGCGCCCGGGCCTCATCGTACATTTTGAGGTCCCCGTACAGGCCGCCCATGGCCAGGAGGATCTCCGCCCGGCGGTCGTCTTCGGTCGCGTCACGCAGCGCCAGTTCCAACCCGGCCAGGGGCGTCTCATACACCACCGGGACCACGGACATGCGGCCCGAAGGTTCGGTGATGAGCACATGGACCCGGACCCGGCGGCCGCCGTCCAGCACCTCCACGGGCCGGAGTTCCGGCACGAAATTGTTGGTCCCTGTCCCGCCGTCCCCCAGAGGTGACGTTACGATGCCCAGGTTGTTGGGCCCTCCGGTCAAGGTCTCCTTATCGAAGACGACGGCCACTTGGTCGTCCACCAGACGCAGGCCGGCCTCGCGGGCGAGCCGTCTTTCGTCCACGACCTTGCCCTTCTTTTCCTCCACGCGGAGGGTTCTCGCCGCGGGGTCCGTGGCCTGCAGCGCGTCCGCCTTGCCGTCCATGGTGGCCAAGTACGAGATGATCCTGCCCTGGAAGTCCACGGAATGGTAGTTGTTGCGCACCTTGATCATGGACTCGGCCACGCCGCCCGCGCCGATGGCCATGTCCGCGTCGTCCGTGGCGATCTGCGCCACGGGCATGAGGTCGCCGTCGGTCACGAGGTGAAGAGCCCCCCCCTGACGGTTCTTCAGGAGGAACTGGCCGCCCAGCCCTTTTTTCACGAGGTCCTTGAAAGCCCCGAGGCCCTCCCGCGTGAGCCGGGCCGCGCCGTCCGATTCGACGAAGAACGGCCGGGCCTCGGCGGGGATGTCCTCCAGCGTCACGCCCAGCACGCGGAGCGCATCGTTGATGATGTCCAGGTGCCGTTCCCTCAGCAGCACGCCCGTGACGCGCACCTGTCGCACGTCCTTGCCACGGGCCCGCGCCACCCGCCGCATGTTTTCCTCCACCACCTGGTCCGCGGGCAGGCCGATTTCCACGCCGCTCCCTTTGGGGCCCACCACGCCCAGCATGTACACCTGGTCCGGCAGGCGCAGCATGGGGGCCGGCAGGCGCCGGCGCGCGTTGAGCTCCTGCAGGTTGTACGCCGCGATGGACACGTTGCCCAGGTATCCGGCAGATTGCAGCCGCTCCGTGATCTCCACGGGGTCGTTGGCGAAGTAGGCCTCGATCTGGTTGGGCCGTCCGAACAGGGCGGGCAGGCCGTACACGTCCGCCACGGTGCTGGCGTCGTCCCGCGCGCCTTCCGCGGCTTGGGTGCCCAGGCCGAAGGGCCGGGTGTTGTACCAGCGCGCCAGCTCCTGGGTGGCCACGTAATCGCCGAACTTGCCGATCTTGCTGCCCACGGCGGAATACATCCAGGCCTTGAAGGCCGCCAGGGCGTGGCCGTGCGCCAGCTCCACGGTCATCCGGTCAACGACGGCCTGGTCCTCCGCCGGCAACGGCGACGAAGCCTCCTGCAGGACCACGGGCGTCCCCACCTCGGCGACGCGATGGAAGACGAGGTCCGCCCCCTCGGGGAAAGACCGGGCGAAGGCCTCTTGCCGGCTTCGGGCCTCCACCGCGGCCAGGAAACGCCGGTGCGCCTCGATCAAAGCCTGAGGGACCCGCACGCCCTGGTCTTTGAGCTTCACCAGGTACTCGGTGCGGCGCTGCGCCTCCTCCTCCCAAAAAGCCGGGTCATAGGCCAACAGGGCGTCCAGGTCCTCCGCCGTCACGTCCAAGCCCCGCAGGTCCAACGCGTCCGCCCCGGCGGGAACGCGGCCCAGGGGCGTGTCCGCGAAGTTGTCCCGTCCCTCGGCCCGGTCCAGGGCCCACAACAGCGCCCGCAGGTTCTCGCCGAAGCCCGGCCAGAGCCAGTTGCCGTCCGCGTCCCTGCGGAACCAGTTGACGTGGAAGAAGGAGGGGGCGTTGTCGCCCAGACGTCCCATGACGTTCAGCCAATGGGCCCAATAGTCCCCTTCGTTGTAGGAGAAGAAAGGACGCATGGCCATGGGGTCGCGCCGCACCTCGCCCACCTGGCCTTCGGCCGCGGCCGTGGTTTCCACCCCCATCATGGCCGCGTCGTACACGCCGTCCGCGAAGCCGGCCAGCTGGCGGATGAGCGGCTCGCCCTGGGACATGCGGCCGCCGAACAGGAACGCGCTGATGGGCACGCCCTCCGGGTCCTGCCAATGGTCCGACAGGTTGATGCCCTCCAAATTTTCCAGGCCCATGGTGAACCGGCTGTTGGGATGGGCCCAGGGCTGGTCCGCGTTGGCCTCGGTGATGGGCTCCCCTTTCCAGTTGCGCCACCCGGTGAAATCCGTCGGCCTGGGGCCCTTCTTCTCCCACCAATAGTCCACCACCCGCCCGTCCACGATCTTCACGGCCACGTTGGTGAGGATGACGTTGCCTTTTTCGATTCCCCTCATGACGTTGGGGTTGTCCCGGTCGTTGGTGCCGGGGGCCACGCCGAACATGCCCCGTTCCGGGTTGATGGCCCTGAGTTGCCCGTCTTCCCCCACGAACATCCAGGCGATGTCGTCGCCGATGACGCGGACCTCGTAGTCCTCCCCGAGGGCGTCGGGCGGCACCAGGTTGGACAGGTTGGTCTTGCCCGAGGCGCTGGGGAAGGCGCCGGCGACGTATTTCTTCTCTCCGGTCCGTTTGTTGATGATCTCCACGATCAGCATGTGCTCGGCCAGCCACCCTTCCTTGCGGGCGTCGTATCCGGCCTGCCGGAGGGAGTGGAACTTCTTGCCCAAAAGCGCGTTGCCGCCGTACGCGGACCCGAAGCTCCAAATTTCGCGGTCCTCCGGAAAACTGACGAAGTACCTGTCGTCGTCCTCCGCGTTGGTGCGCTTCAAATTGTCCAGATCGCCCGTCACATGGACGCCTTTGACGAACTTGCCGGAGTCCCCCAAGTGCCGCAGGGCGGCCTTGCCCACCCTGGTCATGCGGATCATGTTGATGGCCACGTACGCGCTGTCCGTGACCATGACGCCCACCTGGCTGTGGGGGGAGCCTTCCGGCCCCATGAGGTAGGGAATCACGTACATTTTCTTCCCCTGCATCCCCTCCCGGGCGCGGCGGGTCACTTCGGGTCGGAGGTCGTCCGTGTGTCGCCAATTGTCGTAAGCGCCCTTGTCCGCCTCGTTCCGCGTGGACACGAAGGTGCGGGCCTCGGACCGGGCCGTGTCGCCCGGGTGGGAATTGGCCACATAGTTCCCGTCGGACGTGCGCACGAGCTCGCCCGCCGCCACGGCCGCCTCGATCAGGTCCGCATCGTCCGATTCGTCCACCAATTGAACCTCGGAGGCGCCGGCCACGGTCCCGCGCACCCATTCCCTTACGTGGCGGTTGTCCAGCGCGTCCGCGACTTCTTCCATCCCCCGGGGCGCGGGCCGGGCCACGCTCATCCGTTTTCCGGGGTCCTCAAGGATATTTTTGGTGTAGTGGCCCAGCACATAGACGGCCAGATAGACGCCCAGGAGCAAGAGGAGCATGGCGTCCACCACGCCAAGGTTGATGCCCAGGCCGGCCGCCCAAGAGACCACGGGGTAAAAGCCCTGACCCGAGGTCTCAAACATAAACGCGGTGATGAACACGGCGCCAAAGCTGACCCAATGGATGACCTGCGGCCCGGCGCCGGGATCATTGACCCCCCACCCGAAGAGGCCGTTCAAAAGCCGGCCCACCACCCTGTGCAGAGGCCCCAGCATCAACGCGACGAAATAGCCGATCATCCCCTGCAAGACGAGAAAATACCACAGGGTGTCGCCCGCGGGGATCCCCAGGCTGTCCAAGACCGCCAAGGTCAACTTTGAAACGACGTAAACGACGAGCGCGCTCTCCAAGAGAGGCGCAACGCCCACCTCCCACGCGTCGTTGCCCGGGATGATGCTCATGCGCCGGCCGGGCTCCTCTTTTTTCGGACCGCTTTTCAACTCTTCCAAAACCTTGGCCTGATGTTCGGCCTCCAGGGCCTTGAGCCGGGCCATCTGTTCCGCGGCCGGGATCCGGAACCGCAGATCATAAACTTCCTGTTTCCGTTCGTTGAGGCGCGTCTCCCGCGCCACGCGGGCGTAGGTCAGGAGGACGTCCGCCTCGGAACGGCCCGCGGCCCGGGCCGTCTCCGCCACGTACCCCACCCCGGCGTTGTACACGACGTCGTTGGCCAGGGCCGTGGCCGCGATGGCCCGGAGCCGGGCCTGCGGGATGCGCCGGGCCACGTCCTTCAGGGACACCGCCGTCGGGAAATAGTCCCGCAAATAGGCCTGGACCACGGGGTCCTGCAGGGACATGTCGGCCTTCAGGATCACGCTCTTCAGCCGCACGATCTCCCGGGAAATGCTGGGGGAGATCTCCGTGACCATGGCGTCACCGGGGCGGCGGTCCTTCTCCAGGCGCAGGGCCCAGTTCTTCTTGACCGCGTTGGCCTTGAGTTTGTCCAAAAGTTCCGCAAAATAGGCCCGCCGTTTTTCCGGCGTGGCCTGTTCCAAAGTCCAAAGAAGGTTGGAGTCCACCTCCATGCGGGAGGAGACCTCCACGCCCACGCTGTTGGCTTTTTCGTCCGGGACGATCAGGATCCCCTCCCGTTCATAGAAATCGTTGGACGCGGGCGTGGTGAACACGTTGGCGCCGTACACGATGGCCCGGACGGTGTAGCGGCCGTCTTGATCGGCCATGAGGCCCCTGTTTTTGTCGTTGATGGTGTCCTTCAACCCGCCGCCGGGAACGAGGACGTCGGCCCGGGACATGAAGAACATGAGGTTCCGCAGGTGGCTGCCGTGGACGCGCACCCGGACGGGTCGTCCGCCGTCGCGCTCCAGCACCTCCACCGCGCCCGCGGGAAGGCCCAAAGATTGCAATATATCGGGGTCCAGGGGACGGGTGTTCAAATGCGCCAGGACCTCCGGTCCCAGTTCCAGCATGGGCGAGTCTTTCTGGGCGGTGGCCACGAAGGCGGCCCTGCCCTTCAGCTTGCTCCGGTCGAAGTTGTCGATGGTCAGTTTGCCGTTGTACAGGCGCATCAATTCCTCGTGGTCCAGCCCCTCCTCGTCGTACGCGGCGCCGCCGCCGTCCGAGATGGAGACGATTTTGACCCTGTCGCCGTATTTGCGGATGGCGATCTCCACGTTGCCGCTGCCCACGTCCCCGTCCAGGCCGCCGGTGAACTTCATGCGGATGGGCCGGTCCGCCGGGATGTCGAGCCATTTCAAGGTCTCGTCCAGGTGCGTCATGACGCCCTGGGAGGTGACGCGGTTGCCCAGGACGGGCGGGTCCAGCAAATTGTTTTCCATGTGGGGGGTGCCGCCGAGGACCGGCGGCTTGGCGGTCATGAAGATCCGCCAGATCTTGAGGCCTTTCTGGTGGGCGCGGGCCGAGGCGATGCCGCCGATGGCGTCGGTGCCCTCGTCGGGTCCGACCTCCAGCGGATCGTCGTCCAGCGCCTCCGGCGGGCCGCGGTAGATGATTTGGGGATGGGACTGCATGAAGTTCATGAGCGCGTCGGTGTACGCGATGGCCGAAGCCACGGCGTTCAACCCCGGCTCAAAGATAAAGGTCCCCTTGGAACCGCCCTCCGGGATGTCCACGTTCTTGAACTCCTGGGTGCGGGCCAGGGAGTATCCCTCGATGAGGACCTTGTTGCGCAGCTGGGGCAGGTTGGCGTTCATTTCCCGCAGGCCGCCCCGGGCCACGTTCTGGAACCGGGTGTGGACGCCGTACGCCCCGTACGGGACGTGCACCCAGATGACGCCGTGGGGCAGGTCCGGGAAAAGAGCCTTGTTCTCCCGGTACGCCGCGATCCGGGACGGGTCGAGCCGCAATCCCAGGGAGATGCGGTCCTTCACGAAATAGTCGGTTTTGAGCGTGGCGTCCACCAGCTCCCGCGCCAGGTTCAAAATCCGTCGGTCCTGGCCCTCCGCCACGCGGGCGATGGCTGCCTCCAACTCTTGCCGGCGGGCGTCCTCCTGCCGGCGCCGGGAGGCGTCGGGGCTGAAGCGGGCCTCGAAATAGGCCGCCAGCGCGCGGGAGGCCTCCGGGTGGCGGACGAATGCTTCTTTAATACCGGCCAAGCGAGCCCCGTTGTCCGCGCCCAAGGGGCTGTCTTCGGGCTCGAACTGGAGGATGAACTCGCTGGCCGACCGGAGCAGGTCCAGCTGCGGCTCCGACAAACCGGCCACGGCCGGGTCTTTTAATCCGTTGAGGGCGTCGTACGGCCGGACGCGCCTGAGGATGTCCGCCATGGGCGCGAGCGTGGCCTGGAGCCGGGCCAAGACCTTCTTATAGGAAACGGCGTCGCCCTTCTGGGCGAGGTCGGCCAACTCCTTGTAATAGGCCTTGAGCTTGTCCTTGGTGCCGAGTTCCAGCGCGTCCAAGCGGGCCGTGGCCTCCTGCGGGGAGAGCACCGCGGGCTCCGCCGGACGCCGCAGGGTGTTCTTCACCCGCAGCCAGAGGCGGCGCCACGCGCCGGGTTCCCGCACCACCAGGGCCACGTCGTACGCGGCCGCGCCTTCCTGGACCAGGGCCCCCTGGGACAAAACGCGATAACCGCGCGGCAGGTTTTTCATCTCTTTGCCGAACGCCGCGTCGCTCCGGCCCTTGTCCCGGCGGACGAACATATAGGAAATCTCCTGCCCGCCCCGGAAAGACACCGTCACCCGGCGGAAGGGCCCCTCCTGCTCGAAGGCCACCAACTCCACGTCCTCGCGCAGGCGCGCGTTCATATCGGTCAGGATGGCGCGGATGTCGTCCCTTGAAACGTCTTCGACTTGAGAAAGCGCGGGAAGGAGCGAAGAGTACGTGCGGCGGGCCACGGTCTCCAGGTGGGCGAACTCCTTCGGCAGGGCGATGCTGAAGACCGCGGGCGGGTTGAGGTTCAACCGCTCGCCCAGCAGGACCTTTTCCAGGGGGGTGCGGGCGCCCGAGAAAACGTCGAGGTATTGGGACCCGCCTGGGACCTCCCCGATCTTGGGGGCGAAGGTGACGTAGGAGACGTTCTTCTTCCGGAGGATTTCCTCCACGCCCGGCGTGTGGAAGCCGCCGGCCACCAGGACGGCCACGGGCCGTTCTGTGTTCCGAGCGCCGGGTTCCGGACGCGATCCCACGTCTTTTGCGTTGAACTTGGAACCCGGAACTTGGCACCGCTTCAACAGGTTTTCCGTCAGGGCGTCGTTGCGGGCCACCGCGGCCCGGTAGAACCGCTCAAAGGGGGACAAAAGCGCGGGCAGGGAAACGGGAAGCGCGGAAAGAGGAACGCCCGCGGACGCGGCCAAGGATTCCAGGCGCGGCCCGAAGGCATACAAGTCCTCCCGCCGCGTCTCGTACCGTTTCCACTCCACGGGCCCGAACTCGTGGGAGGACAGGCGCTCCAGGAGCCGCAGGTCCTCCGACAGGCGGACCAGCTCACGCTGCGCCGGCGCGACGGCCAGGCGGGCCGTGACCGCGTCCTTCAAGCCTTCGATCTCCCCGAAAAGCGCGGCCCGGTCGATCCGCTCCGTCGTCAGGACGTACGCGATGTACCGGTCGAAAGCGGGATATTTCTTGAGCGGGGCGCCGTTGTCGTCGGCGAGCTTCCGAAGCTCGGCGTAGTACGCGCCGTACCCGATCTGCCCCAGGCGGTAAGCCAGGCTCAGGTTCACCAGGCGCGACAGCTCCTCCTTGGACAGGCGCTGGGCCAGGGCCTGGATCAGCTCCCCCCTCTCGGCCTCCACCTGCCGGAAATCCAGGGACTCCTCCAGCGACAGCGCCTCCAACAGCTTGGCCGCGTTGGGGAAACGGGGCTCCAGGTCCACGCCCTGTCCGCCCAGGCGCCGGACGTAGGCCGTGAGGGTCTCTTCGCCCCTGTGATAGGCCGCCAGGCCCTTGTCCAGGGCCCGCAGTTCCGGGCCGTAGACCCGGTCCTTGAGCGGCTCCAGGGAACGTTGCGCCTCTTCGATGAACTTCTTCAGTTCGATCTTGGCCGGCAGGCTGTCCCGGTACGCCTGGACGTTGGCCATGTACAGTTCCGGCGTTTCCACGCCCCACAAAAGAGGCTCTTTCTCCGCGGACAACCCGTAAAATTCGGGCCCGCTGATGAGGCCGCCCCGCAACATGTAATCGCTCACGGCGTTATGGCGGGCCGCGCCGTACTTCATGAAGTGGCGGTAGGGCTCCAGGTTGAACCCGCCGGAAGAGCCTTCCAGTCCGACGACCAGGCCCCCGGCCCCGCGGTCCTTGGCCAGACCGGTTTGGAAATGGTCCAACATGTGGGCGATGTTGCGTTGGGCGGGATAGATGTCGTGGGCGTCCTGGATCAGGACGACGAGGGGGCGGCGGTCGGCGTCCGCCGCGAGGTGGGCCTTTTGGATGTCCCCGTACGCCGAAGGCAGGGAGGCGAGCCACGAGGGCAGGCGGCGAAGTCGGATCTGCAGATCAAGCGCCCTGGTCGAACCATGGGAGACAGGATCCACGGCCGACCAGGGCAGAGCCTTTTCAACGCCCAGGGCGGGAAGGGCCTGCTTCAGGTCATTGAGGGCCTTGGGGAGCTGGGCGTATTGCGGCGAATCGGTTTCCGCGGGATCGCGCCGGGGGGAGGCGTCGGACCGCGTTTCTTTCAGGGCCTCCTGGCGCTCCTGCCAAAAGTTGGCCTCGGCCAAAGGCGCCGCCACGGTGGAATAAAAAAAGACGAAAGCCATGACGCCGGCAAGGCATTTCCTGCCTTTCATCGGCTCTTTGGCGCGGATCATTTCCGACGGCGTAAAACGATTCATGGGGTCCCCCTTCAGACCTTGGGAAGATTCGAACGTTTTGTTGGAATCGGCCGCACGGCGGACAGCGCGGACGGACAATTGCGGCATATCATAAGGCACGGGCCTTAGGGGGCTTTTAATTTGTTGTAACAAAACTGTAAAATCATGAGCCTCTCAAATGCGTCACGAAACTTGGCGCCGATGCCCCCGATGCCCTTTGCCGCGGAGGTCCGTCTGTGATAAGATGGGGGCCCATGCGCATCATCGCCGACCTCCACATCCATTCCTATCTGTCCCGGGCCTGCAGCCGGGCCCTGCGGCCGGAGACGCTCCATCAATGGTGCCAGCTCAAGGGCATCACCGTCCTGGCCACGGGGGATTTCACCCACCCCCGCTGGTTCGCGGAGCTCAAGGAAAAGCTCGTCCCCGCGGAACCCGGCCTCTTTCAACTGAAGCCGGAACTGGCCAAGGCGGTGGACGAAAAGGTCCCCCCCGCCTGCCGGGCGCCGGTGCGATTCGTCCTCGGCGTGGAGATCAGCTGCATCTATAAGAAGGGGGGCCGCGTGCGGAAGGTGCACCACCTGGTCTTCGCGCCGTCCTTCGAAGCCGCGGCCAAGATCAACGCCCGGCTGGAAAAGATCGGCAACATCCGTTCCGACGGCCGGCCCATCCTGGGGCTGGACTCCAAAAACCTGCTGTCCCTGGTCCTGGAATCGTCGGAAGAGGCCCACCTGATCCCGGCCCACGCCTGGACGCCCCACTTCGCGGTCTTCGGCTCCGAGTCCGGCTTCGACTCCCTGGAAGAATGCTTCGACGACCTCACCCCCCGCATCTTCGCCATCGAGACGGGGCTGTCCTCGGACCCGCCCATGAACTGGCGGCTGTCCCAGCTGGACGCCGTCACCCTCATCTCCAACTCCGACGCCCACTCGCCGGAAAAGCTCGCGCGGGAGGCCAACCTGCTGGAGGCGCCCCTCTCCTACGACGGCCTCTTCAACGCCTTCCGCAAACGGGACGGCAGCCGGCTCCTCAAGACCCTGGAGTTCTTCCCGGAGGAAGGCAAATACCACGTGGACGGCCACCGCAAGTGCAAGACCCGCCTGCTCCCTCCCGAGACCCTCAAGCGCCAGGGCCTCTGCCCGGAATGCGGCAAGCCCGTGACCGTGGGCGTCCTCCACCGGGTGGAAAAGCTGGCGGACCGTCCCGAGGGGCAAAGGCCCGCGGGCGCGCCCGCGTACGAGAACATCGTTCCTTTCAAGGAAGTCATCGGCCAGACCCTGGACGTGGGGCCCGCCAGCGTGAAGGTGGACCGGCTGTACCACCGGCTCCTGGGCCGGTTCGGCAACGAGTTTTCCATCCTGCGGGAGCTTCCCGTGGAACGGCTGGAGGCCGAAGGGTTCCCGCTCCTGGCCCGGGCCCTGGACAACATGCGGCGGGGCCGGGTTCAGGTCCAGCCGGGATACGACGGCGAGTACGGCGTCATCTCCGTTCTCTCCAAAAAGGATTTCACCCCCAAAAAACAGCTGTCCCTCCTCTGACCCCGCCATGCTCAACGACCGCCAAAAAGAAGCGGTCCAAGCCGACCATCGAGCCCTCCTGATCGTGGCCGGCCCCGGCACCGGCAAGACCCGCGTCTTCGCCCACCGGGCGGCCCGCCTGCTGAGAGAAGAGAACGTCCCCCCGCGGAACCTCCTGGCCCTGACCTTCACCCGCGCCGCGGCCCGGGAAATGAGAGACCGTTTGCGGGCCCTGCTCAAAGGCTCCCCCGCGGCCCCGGCCCTCGACGGACTCTGGGTGGACACCTTCCACGCCGCGGCCCTGAAGATCCTGCGGGAGCGGGGCCATCCCTTCGGGCCTGGCGTTCCTTTCGAAATCATCCCGGAGGAGGACAAGCCCGCGCTCCTGGAGGGGCTCCTGCCGCGGAAAGAGGCGGGGGCTTTTCTGGAAAAGGTGCGGCGGCAAAAGCAGGCGTTGTCCCTTCCGGCAGAGGGGCCGGCCGCGGAATACCAGCGCCGGCTCCTGGACTCAAAGCGCCTGGACCACGACGATCTCTTCGTTTACGTCCACCGCCTCTTCGATGAACGGCCGGAAACGCTGGAGGAATACCGCCGCCGCTTCCAACACATCCTGGCGGACGAGTTCCAGGACACCACCCCCGCCCAGTACAGCCTCCTGCGCCGGCTGGCCGCGGGCGCGGTCTGCGTGATCGGCGACCCGGACCAGTCCATCTACGGGTTCGCGGGCGGCGGGTTCCGCCCCTTCGAGCGATTCAAAAAAGATTTCCCGGACCACCGCGTCCTGAGCCTCTCGGAAAACCACCGGTCCCAAGCCGTGATCCTGGAGGCCGCCCGGCAGGTCATCCGCCGGAACCGGGCGGACCTGCCCCGGGAATTGACGGCCAAGCTGGAAAAAGGACTCCCCATCGACGTCTCGGCCCACGCCACGGACCGGGAGGAGGCGGAGATGGTGGCGAAAAAGATCGAGGGGCTCCTGGGCGGGGCCAGTTATTTCACCATCGACAGCCGCTGGGCCGAGAAAGAAAGGGAAACGTACGCGTACGGGCTCCGGGACATGGCGGTCCTGTACCGGCTCCACGCCCAGGCCGGAAAGATCCGGGAGGCCCTGGAGAGGACCGGCCTGCCGGTCAAGGTCTTCGGCAGGACACCGGCGCGAGAGGAAGGGGCGGACGGAGACCGGGAGGATTTTCAGGACGACGCGGAGGGAATCCCCCCGGGCGAAGCCGTCACCCTCATGACCCTGCACCGTTCCAAGGGGCTGGAGTTCCCCGTGGTGTTCATCGCGGGCTGCGAGGAGGGGCTCCTGCCCTTCCGTCGGGAGGGAGAGTCGCTGTCGGAAGAGGGGATGGAGGAGGAGCGGCGGCTTTTCTACGTGGGCATGACCCGGGCCAAGAACCGGCTTTTCCTGTCCCACGCCCGGAAACGGGCGCTCTTCGGAAAGATCCGCGAGGCCGGGCCGTCGCCTTTCCTGCGGGACATCGAGGAAGAGCTGCGCGTCCTGCGGGAACGGGAGGCGGCCCGAAAAACACCGCCCAAGCCCCGGCAGGGGACGCTGTTCTAAAACCGGAAGGCTACTTTTTCTCCCCCCAGGTCCGCTTGAGGAAGCCTTCCCGGCCGGAACCCGCCTTATAGGAATTGTACCGCAGGGGGTTCTTCCTGTAAAAATTCTGGTGGTAATCCTCGGCGGGATAGAAGGGCGCGGCCGGGACGATCTCCGTCACGATGGGGTCCTTGAACTTGCCCGACTTGGCCAAATCCTCTTTGGACTTTTCGGCCAGCCGCTTCTGTCCCTCGCCGTGGTAAAAGATGGCGGTGCGGTACTGGGAGCCCTTGTCCGCGAACTGCCCGTCCGGGTCCGTGGGGTCCACGTTCCGCCAAAACACCTCCAACAACTCCCCGTAGGAGATGCGGGACGGGTCGAAGGTCACCTCCACCGCCTCGGCGTGGCCGGTCTCGCCGGTGCAGACCTCCTCGTACGTGGGGTTCGCCTTGGCGCCGCCCGTGTACCCCGAGCGAACCTCCAGCACGCCCCGGTCTTTCAGATTCTCGAAGGGCGGCTCCGTGCACCAAAAGCACCCGCCCGCGAATGTGGCCTTCTCCGGGCCTTTCCCCGGCTTTGCGGCGTCCGCCATGACAAGCCCCCCTTGAAAAAGAAATGCCGCGAGGAAAACCCCCGCCTTTCTCCGAAAAATCATCCCCCGTTCCCCTGGGAAAGAACCCCGGCGCGCGCCTTTATTCGTCCGGCGACGGCAGGGACCACATGTAACCGCGGCCGGACACGGCCACGATCCCGGCCTTGCGGTCCAGCCCCAGCTTGGAGCGGACGCGCTGCACGTGCACGTCCACGGTGCGGAGCACGGCCGGCGTCACGGGCGCCGCGCCCCACACTTTCTGGTACAGGAACTCCCGCTTCAGCGGCGTGGCCGCGTTGCGGACCAGCTGATAGAGCAGGTCGAACTCCTTGGGCGTGAGCTGGTCGCACCGCCGGCCCGCCAGGTGGACCACCTTCTCCTGAAGCTGCAGGCGCAGGCCGTCCTTCTCGATCTCGTTCTGGTGGGTGCCGAGGTAGGGGCCCCGCCGCAGCAAAGAATGGACGTGGGCCAGGAGCATGGTCATGTCGAAGGGCTTGGCCAGGTAATCGTCCGCGCCCAGCTCCAGGCAGATGACCTCCTGCCCTTCCCGGTCGTTGCCGGTGATCACCAGGACGGGAAAGGAGCTGGTGCGGGGGTCCCGCTTCAAGGCCTGGCAGACCTCGATGCCGGACATGCCGGGAAGGTTGATGTCCAGCAGGATGACGTCCGGCGCCTTGGTCCGCGCCAGCTTCAGGCCGTCCTCCCCCGTCAGCGCCAGCAGCGGATCGTAGCCCTTCCTCTGCAGTCCCTTGACCAAAAACTCCTGCACCGCGGGGTCGTCGTCAATCACCAGGATTTTCTGAGGCATGTCCTCCCCTTCTCAGGCAAACCGGTCCCTCGGACGCTTTCCTCATTTTAGACAAATCCCTTCCCTGGAAACAAGCCTACCCCGGATCACACCGCGAATTCAACACAAAACAGGGACAAAAAACAAAGTCATTGACAAAACATATAAATCATATTAAACATTTAATAGAGATAATCGAGGCCGCCATGAACAAAGCAACCCCCGCCCCCCCGCGAAAAGCCTTCGGCACCTACGACATCGCCCGCATCTGCCTGGTGACGCCCGCCACCGTGGGCCGGTGGATCGAGGAAGGCAAGATGCCCGCCTTCACCACGGGCGGCGGCCACCGCCGGGTCTGGGCCGAAGACTTGGCCGCGTTCCTGAAGGCCCACAACTTTCCGCTCCCCGCCGGCCTGGCGGACGCCGCCCCCCTCCGCGTCCTGATCGTGGACGACGAGGACAACGTCCGCCGGATGCTCGTCCGCACCCTGCGCCGGCTCTATCCCGAGGCCGATGTGCAGGAAGCCGCCGACGGCTTCGAGGCGGGGCAGAAGATCACGGCCGCGTCCCCCCACCTGGTCCTCCTGGACCTCAACATGCCCGGCATGGACGGGTACAAGATCTGCCGGCTGATCCGCGCCGACCCCGCGACCAGACACATCAAGATCCTGGTCATCTCCGGCCAGGAGGTGGAAGAGTCCCGCGCCAAGTCCCTGGGGACCGGGGCCGACGACTTCCTGGCCAAACCCTTCGACAGCCAGGCCCTTTCCCTCAGGTTGAAAGCGCTCCTCGAAAAAACCCGATGAAGACGCCGCCCTCCTCCCTGCCCCGTCCCCGCCCGGCGCCCATGGCCTGGATCGTCGCCATCCTCCTCCCTTGTTCGGGGCTCCTGCCGGCGGTGGAGGAAGGGAACCCGGCGGAGCTCGCCGTGGTTTCTTCCGCGGACGGCGGAGCCTACGACGAA
>CAZAEL010000047.1:0-18024 GCA_964484135.1 uncultured Elusimicrobia bacterium | reverse complement strand
TCTTCCTTCAGTCAATCACAGACAAGTATTACGTAAATCTAAAAACCGGTCGATTTATTACGATCACTACGATCCCTACGGAAGAAGGTGCTGTCATTGCCAAAATGTGTACCGGGGTGGCCAAATAGCATCGATATAACGCCCAACAAACTGCTGCAACCGACGGCCTGCATGACGGGCTGCGGCAGAGTTTATTTGTTAGCCCGGAGGTTTCATGACCGAAATGACTTGTTTAAAATGTGGCCAAAAATTTGGGGTTGGCGATGGCGGTGCTAAGCGCGAACCAGATGGAAACGATTTTGTTTATAAATGTCCCCATTGCTCTGCTAAGAACGTTGAAGTCGCTATCGACAATCGGCCAGGGCATCCACGCAGAGCCAAATTTGGTTCCATCAAAGAGTAATCGGATTAATAAAGCAATCAGAGGAATCAGTAACAGTCTTGACTTATTGACTTCATTTCCGACAAGGGGATCGATTTTGACATGAAACAAATTTTGTTGGTCGGCATGGGGGGCTGTTTGGGGGCCATGGCCCGGTACAAGCTGGGCGGCTGGGTGCTCCATCACACGTCGGACTGGCGGTTTCCCTTGAGCACCTTCGTGGTCAACATTCTCGGCTGTCTGGCGGCGGGAATTTTGGCCGGGCTGGTGGAGAAGCACGACCTGTTCAGCCCGGACGCGCGTTTGTTGCTTTTTACCGGGATTCTGGGGGGATTCACGACCTTTTCGGCCTTCGGGCTGGAGACGGTGTACCTGCTCCAGCGGCGCGAAATTGTCATGGCCCTGGCCAACGCGGCCGCGAGCGTTTCCTGCGGCGTTTTTGTGTTGTGGCTCGGCCTGAAGGCGGTCTGACCGGTTAGAGCCTCACCCGCCGGAGCCGCAGGGCGTTGCCGATCACGGACACGGAGCTGAAGGTCATGGCCGCGGCCGCGATCATGGGGCTGAGCAGGACCCCGGCGAAGGGATAGAGAACGCCGGCCGCCAGCGGCACCCCGGCCACGTTGTACACGAAGGCGAAGAACAGGTTCTGGCGGATGTTGCGCATGGTGGCCCGGCTCATGGCCCGCGCCCGGGCGATGCCCCGCAGGTCGCCCCGGACCAGGGTGATGCCCGCGCTCTCCATGGCCACGTCCGTGCCCGTCCCCATGGCGACGCCCACGTGGGCCAGCGCCAGGGCCGGGGCATCGTTGACGCCGTCGCCGGCCATGGCCACGGTGCGGCCTTCGGCCTGCAATTTTTTGACGATCTCGCCCTTCTGTTCCGGCAGGACGTCCGCCCGGACCTCGTCGATGCCCAGCCGGCGGGCCACGGCCTCCGCGGTCAGCCGGTTGTCCCCGGTCACCATCACGAGGCGCACGCCGTCCTCCCGCAGGAGCCGGACCGCCTCCAGGGTGGAATCCTTCACCGCGTCCGCCACGCCCAAAAGTCCCGCCGCCCGCCCTTCCACCGCCACGAACACCACCGTCTGACCTTCCCGCCGGAGTTCTTCGGCCCGGGCCGCCAGCGGCGCCACGTCCACGGCGGCCTCCGCCATCATCCGCGGGTTGCCCAGGGCCACGCGCTTTCCTTCCACCCGTCCCGTGACGCCCCGGCCCGTGGCGGACATGAACTCCGTCACCGGGGGCGGCGTCACGCCGCGGTCCCGGGCCCCGGCCGCGATCGCGGCGGCCAAAGGATGTTCGCTGCCCGCTTCCAGGCCGGCGGCCAGCCGCAGGAGGTCCGCCTCCGAATGTCCCGGCAGGACGGCCACGGACGCCAGGCGGGGTTTGCCTTCGGTGAGCGTCCCCGTTTTGTCCACCACCAGGGTGTCCACCTTCTCCATGACCTCCAGGGCCTCGGCGTTCCTGATCAGCACCCCGGCCATGGCGCTGCGGCCCGTGCCCACCATGATGGACATGGGCGTGGCCAGGCCCAGCGCGCAGGGGCAGGCGATGATGAGGACCGCCACCGCGTTGACCAGGGCGTGGGCGAGGCGGGGGTCCGGCCCCCACAGGCCCCAGGCGGCGAAGGTCAGCGCGGCCGACAGGACCACCCCGGGCACGAACCAGGCGGACACCGAATCCGCCAGCCGCTGGATGGGGGCCCGGGACCGTTGGGCCTCGCTCACCATTTTGACGATCTGGGCCAGGAGGGTGTCGTTCCCGACCTTTTCGGCCCGCATGAGAAAACCGCCCCGCCCGTTCACCGTGCCGCCGGTCACCCGGTCGCCGGCCGTCTTCTCGACGGGGATGGGTTCGCCGGTCATCATGGATTCGTCCACGGCGCTGGCCCCCTCCAGGACGACCCCGTCCACCGGCACCTTTTCGCCGGGGCGGACGCGCAGGCGGTCCCCGGGTTTCACCTGGTCGAGGGGGACGTCCCGCTCCCGGCCGTCCCCGTCCACGACCCGGGCGGACTTGGGCGCCAGGCCCAGGAGCGCGCGGATGGCGCTGGACGTCTGGCTGCGCGCGCGGAGTTCCAGCACCTGTCCCAGGAGCACCAGGGTGGTGATGACCGAGGCGGCCTCGAAGTACACCGCCACCCGCCCGCCGTGCCCTTGGAAGGCGGCGGGGAAGGCGCCGGGGAAGAGGGCGGCCGCCAGGCTGTACGCATAGGCCGCGCCGATGCCCAGGGCGATGAGCGTGAACATGTTCAGGGAGCGGTTCACCAGAGAGGCCCAGCCCCGTTGGAAGAACGGCCATCCGCCCCACAACACCACCGGGGTGGAGAGCGTGAGCTGGGCCCAGACGCCGAGGCGCGCGTCCGGGAGGTGGGCGAGGCCCGGCGCCATCTCCCCCATGGCCAAGCCGAAGACCGGCAAGGACAGGGCCGCGCTGACCCAGAACCGGCGTTTCATGTCCTTCAGCTCCGCGTCTTCCACGGCTCCGGCGGAGGGCATGAGCGGTTCCAGCGCCATGCCGCAGAGGGGACAGGCGCCGGGGCCCGTCCGCACCACCTCCGGGTGCATGGGGCAGGTGTACTGGGCCGCGGCCGCGCCTCCGCCGCCGTGGGAGGTCCCGTGGTCCGCGCACCGCTCGCAATGGTCACTCTCTTCCCCTTTTCCGACGTATCGGGAGGGGTCTTTTTTGAACTTCTCGAGGCAGGAGAGGCTGCAGAAATGGTGGAGCGTCCCCCGGTGCTCGTGCGACCCTTTGGCCCGGGCGGGGTCCACGGTCATGCCGCAGACGGGATCGGTCGTCTTCCCCGGTTCTTTCAATATCTCTTTGGTTTGCATGGGTTTCTCCTTTGTGGAACGGTCTATGAGCCGCCTTCTTTCATCCATGCTGACGCAGGACCCGGAGGATCATTACACCTCCGTCGGGCCCGCGGCCGGGGGAGGGGCGGTCCGGGGAGACCGTTCTTTTCCCCCGCAGGAGATCAACCTTAAGCCGTCCCGCCAGTGCCAGACTTCCCGGGGGCAGGAGGTTTCGGGCCGGAGACCCGACAACGGGTGGTCCGGGCAGCCGCAGGGGAAACGGCGGCCGTCCCAGAGGCCGCGTCGCCCGGTGTTTTCATGTTTTTCGGACCTGGTCCCGCAGGAAGGACGGCCGGGCGGGCAGCCGGTTTCGGCGATCGAAGGCGTCGTTGTCGGGAAGGCGGTGGTCGGCATAGGGGTCACCTCGTGACGGAATGTCGGCCGGCGCCCGTGGGCTGACCGGCTCGCACCTATGCTGACGCGGCGGGGGTCAGGGCATTACACCCGGCGTCAATGTTTGCAGTTGCAGTCCAGGCAGCCGTGGCTGGCGCACGCGCCGCAGGTCTCCATCAGGCGTTTTTTCAGGCTCCGGCGGGCCCGATGCACCCGGACGGCGGCGTTGTTGGCGGAGACGCCGGCCTGCCGCGCGTAGTCGGAGACGGACATCTCTCCCAAGTCCACTTTTTCCAGGACTTCGGCGTATTCGGGCTTCACGGTCTTGACCAGTTTCTTCACGCAGGAACAGACCGCCTTCTCCAGGGCGGCCTCGGCGCCGGGGGACATTTCCGGGACCTCATGCGCGTATCGGGCCAGGGCCTTCGACTCCACGGCCCGGCGGCGGTAATGGTCCACCAGGCTGTTGCGCAGCAGGCGGAAGAACCACGCCACCGCGTTTTCGCTCTTGTCCAGGCTCCCCAGTTTCCGAAGGCCTTTCGCGTAGGCCGCCTGCAGGACCTCCTCCGCCTCCGTGTCGGTTTCCACGCGTTTGCGGAGGAACGCCAGGAAATGGCGGTGTTCCCGCGCCAGGATGTCCGCCGGGTCCGGGGATGGGTTCATGTCGTTCAGCGGGCCGGCAGCAGTTCCCGCGCGCCCTGCTTGAGGAGTTCCTGGGCCAGGGCCTGCCCCAGGGCCTGCGGGTCGGACGCCACGGACCCTTCGCGCCGGCCTTTGACTTTCCTTTCGCCGTCCGGCGAGATCACGAGACCCTCCAACACCAGTTTCCCCTTTTCCTCCCGGCCGTACGCGGCGATGGGCACCCGGCAGCCGCCGCCCAGGCCCGCCAAAAAGGCCCGCTCCGCCTCCGCGGCCCAGCGGCTGGGCGCGTGCTCCAGCCCCGCCACGAGGTTCCGCGCCGTTGCGTCGTCGGCGCGGATTTCCACGCCGATGCAGCCCTGCCCCGGCGCGGGAAGCATGAGGTCGAAGGACAGCACCTCCGACACCTCGGCCTGCCGTCCCAGCCGCCGCACCCCGGCGTGGGCCACCACGATGGAATCAAAGTCCCCGTCCATGACCTTTTTGATGCGGGTGTCCAAATTTCCCCGGATGTCCTCCACGCGGACGCGCGGCTTGGCGGCGCGCACCTGGGCCTGCCGCCGGAGGGAGCTGGTGCCCACGGTCGCGCCCCGCGGCAGCTCCAGCAATTGTTCGCCGAACCGGGAGATGACGCAGTCGCGGGGGTCTTCCCGTTCCGGCACCGCGCCCAGGGCCAGGCCCGGGGCCAGTTCCGTGGGCAAATCCTTCAGGGAGTGGACCGCCAAATCCACGCGCTTGGCCAGGAGCGCTTCTTCGATTTCCTTGATGAACACGCCCTTGTCCGGCAGCTGGGCCAGGGACGCCTCGGTGAGTTTGTCGCCCGTGGTCTTGATGACGAGGATCTCGACCGTGAGGCCGGGATGGAGAGATTGGAGCCGGGACTGGATTTGGGTGGCCTGGGCCAGGGCCAGGGCGCTGCCGCGCGTGCCCAGGCGCAGCGAAGAAAAATTATTCAAGGGAGGCTTCCGGGGCCGCGAAGAGGGAGGCGTCGTTCGTTTCGGGCGCGGCGTGACGGAGGCTGGCGCTTTCGCCCTGCCGCCAGGCCCGGTACCACGGGGAAAACTCCCGGGCCTTTTCGTCGGCGAGGGTCCCGGCCTTGCGGATGTTGCCCTGCCGGCGTCCCAGGCTTTCCGCCACCAGGCTTTCCAGATCGTCGATGTTGTACAGGTACACGTTCTCCAGTTTGTGCACGGAGGGCTCCACGTCCCGCGGCACCGCGATGTCGATGAAGAACAGGGACCGGCCCCGCCGCTCTTTCAACACCTCGGCCACGGCGTCGTGGCGCAGGAGGGGTTCGGGCGAGCCGGTGGAGCAGATCACCACGTCGGCCAGGGCCACCTCTTCCAGGAGCCGTTCAAAGGGCGCGGCCTTGGCCTGGAACCGTTCGGCCAGCTCCTGCGCCTTGGAAAAGGTGCGGTTGACCACGGTGAGGCTGAGGGCTTTCTGGCTCAGGAGGGAGCGGGCCGACAGCTCCGCCATTTTGCCCGCGCCCACGATCAACACCCGGCTTTGCGCCAGGTCGCCGAAGATTCGCTGGGCCAGGGCCACGGCCAGGCTCGCCACCGAGCTGGGGCCTTCGGAGATGCCGGTCTGGGTGCGGACCATTTTCCCCACGTACATGGCCCGCTGGAAAAGCACGTTGGTCAGCTTGCCCGTGGCCCCGGCCTGCCGGGCCAGCTCGTAGGCCCGTTTCACCTGCCCCAAAATCTCCGACTCGCCGATCACCAGGGACTCCAGCCCCGAGGCCACGCGCAGGAGGTGCCGCACCGCGTCCTCGTCCTCCAGCCCGTAGAAATGTTCGTCCCGCAGGGGGTGGCCCTGCAGGTCGGACAAGGCCCGCCGCACCGCGCCGCCGTCCCCGGCGGCCTCGTCCACGACCGCGTACACCTCCACCCGGTTGCAGGTGGAAAGCGCCACCGCTTCCGACACCCCCGGCGACCGCCGGAGCCCCTCCAGGAAAGCGGGCAGGCGCTCCTCCGGCACGAAGAGGCGCTCGCGCCGTTCCACCGGGGCGGTCTTGTGGGAGATGCCGATGAGGAGAAGCTTTTTCAATCCCGCTCCTTGACGACGACGAGGGAGAAGGCGTCGGGATGACCGTCTGTCTGGAGCATGTCCCAGACGACGCGGCCTTCCTCCCTGATGCGGCCCGTGTTGACACGCACGGCCCGCAAGCCCTTTTCTAGGTGGACGATGGAGGACACCTCATGGGCATTGAGGTTCGGGATGACCAGATCCACGAGGTCCAAGCCGCTCGGCGTAAAATCGTGGGCGACGAAGAAGGTTACCGTGGCCGGTTTGGTTTTTTCCGTGTTTTTGGGCCGGCGGGAAGGTATGCCGGAAACTTCCCATATCTCCACGCGAAGGGGAGTCACGGTCTCCCAATTGACGCGAAGCGCGGTGTGATCCGCGTAATATTCCCTCAAGTTTTTCTCCAGGGCGTCCCGCTCCTCTTTGGAAAACCTTCCGTCCTTGTCCGTGTCCACCTTGTTCCACAGCCTATCGAGGAACTCTTTTTTGTAGGTTTGGGTTTGGAAAATCTTTATTTGATGTGACGAAATGTGGACATCGTTTTCCACGCGGAAGTTTTCGCTGCGTGGCTGGGCCTCGTGCGCCCGGGCGGTCCCGGGCGAGAGGGCGACAAGGGCGGCCACCGCCGCGGCGGACAACAAAAAGGATTTTTTCACGAACGTATTCATGTCAGCGTCCTCCTCCTGAAAGAAAACCGTGGAGCTCGGAAAGATAGTTGACCCCCACGTATGTGAAAAGAACCACCGCGAAACCGGCGACGGACAAATAAGCCGTCCGCCGGCCCCGCCAGCCCACCACGAGCCGCATGTGCAGATAGATGAGGTACACGAACCAGGTGATGAGGGCCCAGGTCTCCTTGGCGTCCCACCCCCAGTAACGGCCCCAGGCGTCGTACGCCCAGCGGGCCCCCAGCATGACGCCCAGGGTCAGGACCGGAAAGGCCGTGAAGATGATGCGGTAGATGAGCCGGTCCAGCTCCTCCAGGGAGGGCAGGCGGTACGCCAGCTCCGTCGGTTTTTTGGATTTGATCTGCCGCTCCTGGATGAGGTACGCCAGCCCGATGCCGAAGGCGTTGGCGAAAGCGCCGTAGGACAGGAACATGACGGGCACGTGGATGGCCATCCAATAGGACTGGAGCGCGGGCGGCAGGCGGGGGATGTCCCGCGCGGAGTTGGCCAGGGACCAAAAGGCCGAAAAAGAGGTGAAGCGCCAGTCCGGATCCGCGAGGAACGGATGGGAAAAGCCCATAAGCAGGGCCAGCCAGGTCCAGGGCAGGACGAAAACGCCCAGGATGGGCAGGCGGGCCTTGGCCTGCACGATCAGGAAGACCAGGGAGATCAGGAGGCCGAACAGGGAGAAGCTTTCAAACCAGTTGCTCCAGGGCACGTACCAGGCGTGCTCCGGCACCACGCGGGCCGCCAGGACGCGGGCGCCCAGGCTCAGGACGTGGAGCGCCACCGCCCCCAGGAGCAGCGCGTGGGCCGTATCGCTGAATTTTTCGCGGCGCGTCAAGGCGTACGCCAGGTACAGTCCCAGGGCCAGTGTGTACCCCGCGAACGCGACGTTGAAGAGCAGGACTTCCAGGTTTTGCATGAGGCTCCTTGGTTTTAGCGGCGTTTCAAGGACATCCGTTTTTCCAGGAGGCGCGTCCCTTTCCGACGGAAATCCGCCACGCCTCGCTCGCTCAGAAGGCGCGCCAGGGCCCGCTTTCGCGTCGCCATGGGCTGTTTCAGGAGCGCCGGGCGCCATCGGCGGAGCTGCGCGGCCAGGGCCCCGTACTCCGGGCCGAAAAACCGCCGGAGACGTCGCCCGATGAACCGGGCCAGGGCCGGGCTGGCGCCGCCCGTGGACACGGCGAAGACGACCCGTCCCCGCCGCACCACCGCCGGCAGGATGAAATCGCACAGCGCCGGACGGTCCACCACGTTGACCCACAGGCCCCGGCGGCGGCACAGCCGGGAAATGGCTTCGTTCAGGTCTTCCCGGTCCGTGGCCGCCACCACGAGCCGCGCGGCCTTGAGGTCGCGGGCGTCAAAGGGTTTCCGCCGCAGGGCCACGCCCTTCGTCCGGCGGAAGGCGGGGGAAAAGTCCGGGGCCACGGCCCTGACCTTGGCCCCGCAGCGGGCCAGGGCCAGGGCCTTGCGCCGGGCCACGGCGCCGCCGCCCACCACCAGGCAGTCCTTCCCCCGCAGGTCCAGGAAGGCGGGGTAATAGGCGGCTCCGGTCTTGGTCGCGCTTGCCAAAAGAGAGAGCGCCCTCAGGCCGGCCGCGCCGCCGGGTCTTTTTCCAGGGCCGCCGTCAGGGACCGGAACTCGGGGTCAAAATCCAAGGGGCCGCGGGAACTCCACCCTCCGACGGACACGTCCGCTCCCCCGTCGCCGGGTTTCACGAGGAGGCGGAGCCTCCGTTGGTGGAGATAAAAATGGAGCGCCAGCCCCAGGAGCAGGGCCACGCACCCCCACCCCGCGATTCGGGCGCCGGGATCGTACGTCACCTGCAGGCCGGAAAAGAGCGCCGCGTCGAAGCTCCGGAGGCGGAACGGCGGCCGGTCCGCCGGCGCCACGGTCTGGTCGGGCAGCACCTTGAAGCAGATCCGCGGATCCCGCTGCAGGAGCCACAGGGACGCCACGCGCCGTTCCCCGTCGTAAAAGCTGACCAAAACCGCCGGGTTGTTGGGCTCCAGGCTTTTGGTGTCCGCGTTCCCCTGCGCGTCCACGGCGAAGTCGGGCAGGATCATGTCCGCCGAGGCCGACAGGGCCGAGTTCTTGAGCGGCACCCGTTCACCGCGGGGCAGGCGCAACAGGGGCCCTTCGCCGCCCCGCCTGGCGAACTCCACCGTGGCGGAATTCAGCATGCCGGTCATGCCCCAGGAGGCCTGGTAAAAACGCACGCCGTCCACGTCCAGAGGATCGTTGACCTTGATCCGCTTTTCCGCCACCACCCGGTCCCTGTCCAGAACGCGCAGGCGGCTGGCGTACGCGCGGGGCGTGCCCGTGTCCTTGTAATAGTCCACCAGGAACTCGTCCACCGCCACGGTCCAGGGGCGGTTTTGCATGGCCCGCTCCCCGCCCGCGGACACGGGCAGGAACTCCTCGAACCCTTTGAGGGACCCGAAGAGCCCGCCCGCCAGGATGCCCACCACGCTCACGTGCAGGACGAAGTCTCCCCACCGCTGGAGCCGGTGCTTGGCGGCCCAGAGATGGATTTCGCCGTTCCCGCGCCGTTCCCGCAGGGCGTACCCGTTCTTTCTCAAAAATTCCCGGATCCGTCCGGCCGTTTCCTCCGGCGGCCGCGGCGACTGAAAACGGCGGCGCAGGGGCGAGGCGGCCAGGAGCCGGTCCGACAGGGCCTCCTCGTCGTGCGCGGCCCGCGGCAGGGACCGCAGCTTGCAGACGACCACGTCGAAGGCCATGAGGCCCAAAAGCGCCATGTACCAAGGCGAATGGTACAGGGTGAAAAACCCCAGCCGGTCCAGGACCGCGCCCGTCGAGGGGTGCTCCGCCAGGAACAGGTCCACCTTGGCCGGCGCCTCGTGCCGCTGCGGCAGGAGCGTGCCCAGGGCCGAGGCCGCGGCCAGGACCGCGAACAGGACGATGTTGAAACGGACCGAACGGAAGATCCTCATGGAAAAACGTCGCCCGGCGAAGGCGCCCCGTCTCCGCGGGGGGCCGTCACTCCACGGTCACCGACTTGGCCAGGTTGCGGGGCTGGTCCACGTCGCAGCCGCGCAGCACCGCGATGTGATACGCCAGGAGCTGCAGGGGCACGGCGTTGACGCAGGGGGACAGGAACTCCGGCATGGGCGGCAGGAAGATCGTATGGTCCGCCTTGTCCGCCACGCGCCGGTCCCCCTCCGTGGCCAGGGCGATGACGATGCCGCCCCGGGCCTTGACCTCCTCCATGTTGGAGATGGTTTTTTCGTACACCTCCGACTGGGTGGCCACGGCCACCACCGGCATTTTTTCGTCGATCAGGGCGATGGGGCCGTGCTTCAATTCCCCCGCCGGATAGCCTTCCGCGTGGATGTAGGAAATCTCCTTGAGCTTGAGGGCCCCTTCCAGGGCGATGGGGTAGTTTAGGTTGCGCCCCAGGTACAGGAAGTTTTCGCTCTGGCAGAACAGCTTGGCCAGGGCCGCGATCTCCTTTTCTTTTTTGAGGACCTCGCCGACCAGCCGGGGCAGGTGCAGGAGCTGGGTCATGATGTCCTGCACGGCCCGCCGGGCGAGGGTGCCCCGGACCAGCCCGCCGAAGAGGGCCAGCAGGTAAAGCACGGTGACCTGGGCCGTGAAGGCCTTGGTGGAGGCCACGCCGATCTCGGGTCCGCAGCGGGTGTAAATCTTGCCGTGGGCCTCTCGCGCGAGGGTGGAGCCCACCACGTTGCAGACGGCCAAGGTGCCGGCGCCCCGTTCCTTGGCGCTGCGGAGCGCGGCGATGGTGTCCGCCGTCTCGCCCGACTGGGAGATGGCCGCCAGGAAGTCGCCCGGCCCCAGCGGGTGGTCGCGGTACCGGAACTCCGAGGCGATGTCCACCTCGCAGGGGATCCTGGCCCACTTTTCGATGAGGTACTTGCCGATGAGCCCCGCGTGCCAGGAGGTGCCGCAGGCCACGATGAACCCGCGCTTGAGGGACTTCACCTGATCGGGCGAAAGCTTGACGTTGTCCAGGTAAACGCGCCAGTCGTCCAGGTCCAGGCGGCCCCGCAGGGTGTCCTCGATGGTCCGCGGCTGTTCGTGGATCTCCTTGAGCATGAAGTGGCGGTACCCGGATTTTTCGGCCTGGAGGGAGTCCCAGGTGACGCGGACCACGTTTTTTTTGACGGGCTGTCCCGTGTCCGCGCGCACCACGCGGTAGCCGCGGGGCGTGAGCACGGCCACGTCGCCCTCGTCCAGGAAGACGGTGTCCTTGGTGCGGGGCAGGAGCGCGGGCACGTCCGAGGCCAGCAGATATTCTTTTTCGCCGACGCCCAGGATCAGGGGGCAGTCCTTGCGCGCGCCGACGATCGTTTCCGGCATGTCGGCCCACAGGATGCCCAGGGCGTACGCGCCTTCCAGCCGTTTCAGGACCCGGCGGACCGCCTCCAGGAACTCCTGTTCGCTCGGCGCCGCGGCCGGGCCCTTGCCCCGTTTTTTGGAGGGATCCTTCGGTTGCAGCGCCTCTTCAAGCAGGTGGGCCACCACCTCCGTGTCCGTCTGGGAGGTGAACTTGTGCCCCTTGGACAGAAGCTCCGCCTTGAGCGCCGGATAGTTTTCAATGATCCCGTTGTGCACCACCACCAGGCGGCCCGTGCAGTCCCGGTGGGGGTGGGCGTTGTCCTCGGAGGGCCGTCCGTGGGTGGCCCAGCGGGTGTGGCCCAGTCCGGCCCGCCCCTGGAGGGGTTTTTTGCGCAGGAGGGACTCCAGCGTGGCCAATTTGCCCACGCTGCGCCGCAGGTCCAGCCCTTGGTTGCTCGCCACCACCATGCCGGCGGAGTCGTACCCCCGGTATTCCAGGCGGCGCAGCCCGTCCAAAAGAACGTCGCCGGCGTTTTGCCGTCCGATGTATCCCACGATCCCGCACATGGAGGGACCTCTCTAGGACACCAACGCCTTCATCTCGCGGACCGCCGCCTCCAGTCCCACGAACAGCGCCCGCGCCACAATGGAAAAACCGATGTTGAGCTCCTTGATGCCCGGGATCTGGGCCACGTGCCGCACGTTGGCGTAATCGAGCCCGTGCCCGGCGTTCAGGACGAGCCCCAGCGAGCGGGCCGTCTCCGCGGCTTGTTGGAGTTTCTTGAGCTCCGCGATCTGGGCCGCGGACTTGGCGTTGGCGTACCGGCCCGTGTGGAGCTCCACGGCGTCCGCGCCCGCGTCCCGGGCCGCCGCGATCTGGGCCGCCTCCGGGTCCACGAAAAGGCTGACCAGGATGCCCTTGGACTTCAGTTTTTGGACGAAATTCTTCAGGCGCGCGGACTGGCCCCGCACGTCGAGCCCGCCTTCGGTGGTGAGTTCCTGCCGCTTCTCCGGCACGAGACACACGCTGTGGGGGTGGATCACCCGCGCGATCCGGAGCATCTCCTCCGTGGCGGCCATTTCCAGGTTGAGGCGGACGTCCAGGGCCTTGCGCAGGGCGGACACGTCCCGGTCCTGGATGTGCCGCCGGTCCTCCCGCAGGTGAACGGTCAGGCTGTCGGCCCCCCCGGCCACCGCGGCCAGGGCCGCGTCCAGGATGTCCGGGACCTGCCCGCGGCGCGCCTGCCGGACCGTGGCCACGTGGTCGATGTTGACGCCGAGCAGAGGCACGGGTTATAGGCCGTCCCGCCGCACGGCTTTCGCCAGCGCGTCGGCGTGGGCCTGGATGGTTTTGAGGTCGGGCCCTTCCACCATGATCCGAAGCAGGGGCTCGGTGCCGGAATAGCGCACCAGCACGCGGCCGGTCTTGCCGAGGGCTTCCCCGACCTCCCGGGAGACCCGCTGGAAGCCGGGCAGTTTTTCCAAAGGTTTTTTCTCCCGCACCTCCACGTTCTTCAGCACCTGGGGGTAGGTCGTCACCAAGGACGTCAGGGCGGAAAAGGGGCGGCCCGCGGAGCGGACCACGGCCAGCACCTGCAGGGCGGTGAGCAGGCCGTCGCCGGTGGGCAGGAATTCGCGGAAGATGATGTGGCCCGATTGTTCCCCGCCCAGGACGGCGCCGGACTTGACCATGCCCTCCCACACCCAGCGGTCGCCCACGGCCGTTTCCAGGGCGCGGATGTCCAGGGCCTCCAGGGCGCGGTACAGCCCCAGGTTGGCCATGACCGTGACCGCCACGGTGTTGTTCCGGAGCCGGCCGCGGGCCTTCAAGTGGCGGGCCGCGGCCAGGAGCACGGCGTCGCCGTTCTTCACCCGGCCCTCTTCGTCCACGAACATGGCCCGGTCCCCGTCGCCGTCAAAAGCCACGCCCAGGCTGGCCCGCCGCCGCAGCACCTCCCGCGACAGGGCTTCCGGGTGCAGGGCGCCGCAGTTGCGGTTGATGTTCAGGCCGTCGGGCCGGGCGGACAGCACATACACCCGCGCGCCCAGGGACCGGAACAGGGGCGCGGCCAGGAAGGACGTGGCGCCGTTGGCGCAGTCGAGCGCCAGGGAAAAGCCGCGCAGGTCCAGCCCCTTGGGCCAGGCGGAACGCAAAAAATCCAGATAGTCGCGCCGCGCCCGGATGAAGGGCCCGCTTCCGCCTCGGCCCGCGGGGACCCGGCCCGCGGAAAGGATCTCCCGCTCCATGGCCCTCTCGGTCCCGTCGGGGAGTTTGGTTCCCTTCGGGCCGAAAAATTTGATGCCGTTGAAGGCCGCCGGGTTGTGGGACGCCGAGATCACCGCGCCCGCGGCAAATCCATACCGGGGAACGAGCGCGGCCGCGGCCGGCGGGGGCCGGACGCCGCCGTCCAGGCCCCGGCACCCGGCCCGGCCCAGACCGTCGGCCAGGGCCTTTTGGATCCAGGGGCCGGAGCGCCGCGTGTCGCGGATGACCAGGATGGATCCGGAACGCCCGCGGCGCCCGCGGGACAGGACCCGGCCCGCGCCGAGCCCGATCCGGCGCACGAAGTCCGGGACCAGGGGCCATCGTCCCGCTATGCCCCGAATGCCGTCCGTGCCGAAAAGGCGGTCCGCCAAGTTTTTTCCGTTCCTCGGGCGCGTTCAGCGCCCCCCGGCGGGCCGGGGCGCGGCGGGGGGCCACTGCAGGGCCTGGGGCGTGGGGGAGGGGGGATTCAAATACAGCACCAGCCAGAGGAAAAGGGCCAGGATGAAGGCCACGGCTTTGAGCTGCCAGTTGGTTTGAAACCAATTCATGGTCGTTTAGGTCCTCGGCCCGGCCTTGCGCAGCAGGCCGCGCTCCCGCAGGGAGCGGTAGAAATCCACCAGCTTGTCCCGCAGGGTTTCCAGATCAACGTCCCGGTCCAGCCGGCCGTTGCGGGCCACGGACACGGCGCCGGTCTCCTCGCTCACCACCAGCACCACCGCGTCGGAAATCTCCGTCACGCCGATGGCGGCGCGGTGGCGCGTGCCCAGGATGCGGGAGATGTCCGGGTCGCTGGACAGCGGCAGGACGCACCCGGCCGCCACCAGGCGGTCCTCTCTCAAAATGGCCGCGCCGTCGTGCAGGGGGGTGCGGGGATGGAACAGGGTCAAAATGAGGTCCCGGCTCACCTCGCCGTTGATGAGGGTGCCGGTCTCGATGAAGTTGCGCAGGCCCGTCTGCTGTTCCAGCACCAGGAGCATGCCGATCCGTTTCTGGGACGCCTCCCGCAGGGCCGCGATGATCTCGTTGACGAAGCTCAACTCCTCGGGCAGCAGCAGGCGGCCCAGCCGCTGACTGCCCAGCTGGGCCAGCACGGAGCGCAGCTCCGGCTGGAACACCACCACCAGGATCACGGCCCAGGCCAGCCAAAAAGTGCGAAAGATCCAGCTCAGGGTCGGCAGGCGCAACACGTTCTGCACCAAAAAGGTGGCCACGCCCAGGATCACCACGCCCCGCAGCACCTGCACGGCCCGCGTGCCCCGGATGAGCAGGAGCACCCGGTAGAACAGGTACGCCACCAGGAGGACGTCCACCACGTGGATCAGATAGTTGTGCCAAATGGAATTCAGCGCGTTCAACACGGGGAATTTGGAAAGAGAAGCGAGGGGGCTCTTCTCCGGAAAACCTCCTGCAAAGAGTTGTCGGAAGGGAGACCTCCCCTCCCGGGAATCAGCGGCGTTTTCCGGTCCCTGCGGACACCGTCCTGTTGTCGATGAGGCGCGTCCGGCCCAGACGCACGGCCGTGGCGACCAGCGCGCGTCCCCGGACCCGCCGGAGGGGCTCCAGGGTGTCCGGATCGGCCACGCTCACGTAGTCCACCCGCGCGCCGGGGATCCGCCGCAGGGCGGCGCGGACCACTCCCTGGACGCGGGCCGCGGGCACGGAAGTTCGAAATTTTACCAGTTCCCCGGCGGCCTGTAAAGCCGACGGGATTCGGGCCGCCAGGCGGCGCCGGGCCTGGGTGAGGTACCGGTTCCGGCTGGACAGGGCCAGACCGTCCCTTTCCCGGACCGTGGGGCAGCCCACGATCCTCACCGGGAAGTTCAGGTCCGCCACAAGCCGTTCCACGACGCGCAGTTGTTGGAAGTCCTTTTGCCCGAAATAGGCCCGGTCGGGCAGGACGATCTGGAGCAGTTTGGCCACCACCGTGGCCACGCCCCGGAAATGGCCCGGCCGGAAGGGGCCGCACAGGAACCGGGAAAGCTTTTCCACGGAAATCCAGGTCTGGAACCCCGGCGGGTACATGGCCGGGGGCGCGGGCGCGAAGAGCGCGTCCACCCCGGCCCGGCGGCAGAGGGCCGCGTCCTTGGCGAAGGGCCGGGGATACCGGGCGAAGTCTTCCTTGGGGCCGAACTGGGACGGGTTGACGAAAACGGAAACCACGACGATCCGGTTTTCCCGGCGCGCCCGGCGGATGAGGGACAGATGCCCCTCATGCAGGGCGCCCATGGTGGGCACGAGCCCCACGGACCGTCCCCGGCGCCGCCACCGCAGGGCCAGGGCCTGCATCTTCCGGGGGGAGCGGATGATTTTCATGGGAAGGCTACCTGGAAAAGGCCTTGCGGTAAAACGCCAGGAGCCGTTCCTGGTACTCGGCGCCGGCCGCCTGGGCGGGTTCGCCGTGGTCCGCGCCGGGCACGGTCCAGAGCTCCTTGGGCTCCCGGGCTCGGGCGAACAGGGTTTGGCCTTCCGAGGGCGGCATGCGCGCGTCGTTCGCTCCCTGGATCAGGAACAGGGGCCGGGGGGAAATTTTGTCCACATGGTGGATGGGGGAAAAGGCCTCCGGGTCCAGGCCCAGCCGGGCCCGCACAAAGAAGAGCGTGATGGGCACCAGGGGAAAGCGCGGCACGTGATAGAAAAGCTTGGCGAACCGGGCCACCACGCCGTTGAAGGACGAAAAGGGGCTTTCCGCCGCCAGGGCCAGAATTTCCGGGTGCTGTGCCGTGACGGTCAGGGACACGGCCGCGCCCATGGACAGTCCGTACGCGCCCAGGCGGCGCGCCTGCTCCGGCCGGTTGGCCTTCAGCCAGTCGAGCGCCGCCTCCAGGTCGCGCGTCTCCAGCGCGGCCAAAGACGACGTGTTCCCGCCGCTGTCCCCGTGGTTGCGGAAGTCGAAATAGAACAGGTTGTACCCGCCCTTCTGGTTCAAGAACGCGGTGGAGGGCAGGATGTCGGACCGGTTGGCGCCCCAGCCGTGGCAAAGCACCAGGGTCACGTCCGACGGGGACGGCGCGGGCACGAACCAGCCCTTGAGCGCCACGCCGTCACGGGCCGCGAAGGAGACCTCTTCGAAGCGCAGGCCGAAGGCGCCGGGCAGCACGCTGTTGGGCAGGCGCTCGATGCGCAGGACCAGCCCCGAAGAAAACCATCCCCACCCCGCGATCAACAGGAGGACGACGCCCAGCAGGGTCCAGGTCACAGGCACGGGGGTCTTGAGCAGTTCACGCCAGGTTTTCGTCAACCGTAGGTCTGGGCTTTTTCCGGGAAACGTCCGGTTTTCACATCTTCGCGGAACCGGGCCACGGCCCGGGCCGCGTCCTGCCTCAAGGAGGCGTAGGTTTTCACGAACCGGGGCAAAGGCCCCGGGCTCAGCCCCAGCATGTCGTCCAAAACCAACACCTGGCCGTCGCAGTGGGGGCCCGCGCCGATGCCGATGACGGGGATTTTCAACGCGCGCGTGACCCGTTTGGCCAAATCAGCGGGCACGGCCTCCAGCACCAGGGCGAAGACCCCGGTCCTTTCCAAAAGTTTGGCTTGATCCAGAATCTGTTTGGCCTCAGGTCCTGTCCGGCCCTGCACGCGGTACCCGCCCAGCCTGTTCACGGCCTGGGGCGTGAGGCCCAAATGGCCCATGACAGGGATGTTGGCCCGGATCATGGCCTTGATGGAGGGCAGGACGTCCCTGGCCCCTTCCACCTTCACGGCCTCGGCCCCGCCTTCCTTGATGAGCCGCCCCACGGTCCGCACCGCCTCCGTGGGATCGTACTCGTACGTCAAAAAGGGCACGTCCGCCACCAGCAGGGCCCGGCCGTTGCCCCGTTTCACGGCCTGGGTGTGCAGGACCATCTCCGTCAAGGTCACGGGCAGGGTGTTTTCATACCCCAGCTTCACGTTGCCCACGGAATCGCCCACCAGGACCACGTCCACGGCCTGCTCGTTGAGCAGGCGGGCCATGGACGCGTCGTAGCAGGTCAGGGTGACGATCTTATCGCCCTGTTTTTTCATCTCCCGCAACGCGGCGGTGGTGATTTTATGCGCGTGTTTTCCGACGGACATTTCGGTACAGTCTAATGCTTTGGGATGGGTCTGTCAATTCGCGCGAAAGCCGGGCCAGGGGCCTGCCGGACAGCGGGTCGCGCAGGCCCGGTGCCAGGTCCGAGAGGGGCTTCAGCACGAACTTGCGCCGGAACATGCGGGGGTGGGGCAAAGTCAGGGCCCGGCTTTTCATCCGGCGCGCGCCGTACAGCAACAGGTCCAGGTCGATTTCCCGGGGGCCCATGCGCCGGCGCTTTTTGCGGCCCAGGGTCTTTTCCAGGGCCTTGAGCCGTTTCAAAAAAACCAGGGGCGGCAGGGAGGTGCGGACCTCCGCGGCCGCGTTCAAAAAGCGCGGCTGGCGCGGCCCCACCGGGGAGGTGTCGTACACCCGCGACGTCTTGACCACCCGCGTGCCGGGGAGTTTCCCGACGGCCTTCACCCCTGCGCGGATATGACGCAGCCGGTTCCCCACATTGCTGCCCAGGCCGATGAAGACGCG
>CAZAEL010000046.1:0-18287 GCA_964484135.1 uncultured Elusimicrobia bacterium | reverse complement strand
GACCCTGGGGCCGCTCCCCCCGCTCCGCCAGGGCCCGTTTCAAGGTCTCGTTCTGCTCGGAGAGTTCCTGGACGCTCCGGGTGAGTTCCTCCACCACGCGGTTCTTTTCTTCCAGGAGCGCGATGGCCTGCTCGTCCAGGGCCTTGAGGTCGCTGAAGACCCCCTCCAGCGCCGCCTCCTTTTCCGCCAGGTTTTTCTGCTGGTCCGCCAGCATGCGGTCCCGGCCGCTCAGGGCCGCCTCCAGGGATTCCAGCTTCTCCTGGAGCCGGGGATCCGCCTCCCGCACCTCCCCGGTGGGGAGATGGGCCTCCTGATATTCCTGGATCTTGGTCTTCTGGTATTCCTGCAGCTTGGAAAGCAACTCCTTGTTGTGGCGGACGAGCCGGTTGATGTTTTCGTTCAGGAGGCGGATGTCGGTTTCTTTTTGGGCCAGGGCGGCCCGGAGGTCCCCCTGGTCATGGAGCGCCCGCTCCAGCTCTTTGTCCCTTTTCGCCAGCTCGTCTTCAAAGCCTTGCGCGCGCTGGGAAGCCTCGTGGGCATGGCGTTCCTGCTCGGCCAGCTTTTCCAGGAGGACCTGGGAAGGCTCCTGCCCCTTGGCCGACAGCTCTTGGGCCAGGGATTGGGCCTCCTTCAGCTCCTCCGCCAGGCGCGCCGCCTCGGCCCGGGCCTGGGACAGTGCGTTCTCCTTTTCCTGGAGGAAGGCCTCCAGCTCCTTGATCCGTTCCGCCTGCGCCGCGGACTCCCGCTCCTTCAAAAGGGACTGTTCCTGGAGGCGGTCCCGCTCCTCCCGTTCGGCCTTGAAGCGTTGCGCTTCGGCCTTGAGGCCTTCCGCCTCGGCCCCGAGCCGTTCCTCCGCTTCCCGGGCCTCGACCAGTTTCCGCCGGAGGTGCTCCACCTCTTCCGTCAGGTACCGGAGGTTTCCCGGGCCCTCCGCCGCGGGCGCGGACGGGAACTCCGCGGAACGGGCCAGGGGGCCGAGGGAAACGGAGAGGGAAGGGGGCAGGAGGGAGAGGGACGATTCCTCCTCCTCGTGCAGCCCCTGGCGGGCCGCCTCGAAACGCTGCCGCAGACGCTGGCGCAGGGAGTCCGACGGAGAGAGGGTCATCGCCGTTTACCGGTGGTCCTTCCGGGAATGGCGGGACCCGAAACGGACCTCGATCACGGGCCGGTTGAGCCAGGCCGCGAAACGCGCCAGGAGCCCCTGGGGTTCGGGCGGCTCCAGGGACTCCTTCCATTTCTCCATCTCCAATTCGAACTGCCGCCGGAGCGCGGTGACCTCCTCGGCCTGGCGTTTGATGAGGACGGCCTTCTCCTCCTGGAGCCTGTCCAGGGCGTCCTCCAGACCCTTGAGCTTGTCGCGGGAGTCCCGGCGCTCCGATTCCACCTCGGCGCGCAACTTTTCCAGGCGGTCCTCCCAGCGGGCCGCCATGTCGTCGGCGGCGTCTTTCTCCCGCCGACGGGCCTGCTCCTCCCAGGCGCGGGTCTCCGCGGCCAGGCGGGACTGGGCCTCCTGCAGGGATTTTTCCGACTCCTTGAGGGCCTCGCGCAGCATCGTCCGTTCCTCCGCCCAGCGGGCCCTGGCCTCGTTCAAGGCCTGTTCGCCCTGTCGGAGCGACTCGGCCAGGCGTTCCTTGTCGCGCAGGGCCGCCTCCTTCTCCTGCCGCAGGTCCTGGACCTGTTTCTCCCAGAGGGCCAGGTCGTCGGTCACCTCGGCCTGGAGGGCCTCCAGCTTCTGCTGGGCCTTGGCCTCCTGCTCCCGCAGCTTGTGCTCCGTCTGCTTGAGCAAGTTCTGGGCCCATTGCTGCTGCTCCCGCTCCGCGCGGGCCAGCGCCTCCCGCGTCTCTCCCTCGATGCGCCGGCGCAGGGTGATCTCCTGGGTCGCCACGTCCTCCCGCAGGCGGTTGTACCGTTCCTCGATGATCTTTCGGTCGGCGGCCTCCTTCAGGGCCTCCTGGTTCCAGCGGCCGGCCTCCTCCTGGAACTTCTGCAGGTCCCGCCGCAGAGATTCATTCTGCTGCAGAAGGGAAGCGGTCTTTTCCTCCAGGTGGCGGAGGCTCTCGCGGGCCTGGGCCAGCTGGGGTTCGTACCGGGTCCGGGCCTCGTCGTTCCGCTGGGCCATGTCCTGGCGGAGCTGGGACAGCCGCTCCTCCAGCGTCCGGCGTTCGCTGTCCACCAGGGAAAGGCGTTCCGCCAGCCGCCGGCCCTCCTCCTCCTGGAGCCGCAGTTCCTGGGTCTTTTCCTCGAGCCGCAGACGGAGGGTCTGCCGTTCCTCCCGCTCCTGCCGCAGGCGCTCCTCCTGGCCCTTGAGCCGGTCTTCGGCCTCGGCCAGGCGGGACTTGAAGCGTTCGGCCTCCGCCGCGCCGGCCTTGAGGGCGTCGGCCTCCAGGGTGAGGGCGTGGAGGTCCTTGTCCAGGGCGGCCAGCCGCGCGCGGAGCTCCTGGACCTCCGCCTCGCGCAGGGTCAATCGGTTCGCCATGTCCTTTTCCCGCACGTCCCGCTGGGCCTGGTCGCTCTGCAGGACCGCGAGCTGGGTCTGCCGCTCCGAAAGCTGGGCCTGGAGCGCGGCCAACTCCCTGCCGAGGGCCTCCTTGTCCTGTTCCCGGCGGGCCAGGGCCTGTTCCGCATCGTGCAGCTGGATGGTCCGCTCCTCCAATTCTTTCCGCCAGGCCTCGGCGCGGGCCGCCGCGTCCGCCTCCTCCGCGCGGCTGGCCTCCAGCTGCTGCAATGCCTGGTCCAAACGGGTCTGCTGCTGGGCGGCATGGGACTGGAGCGACTCCAGCCGGGCGGAAACGTCGGTCCGGGCCCTTTCCGACGCGGCGAGAGCCTCCCTCGCCCCGTCCAGGGCCTGGCCCCGCTGCGCCGACTCCCGGCGGGATTCTTCCGCCTGGGCGGACAGGGAGGCCGTTTCCTTCTGCAGGCGCTCGATCTCCGATTTGCGCTGGGCCTCCACCAGGGCATAGTTGGTTTTCAGGAGCAGGAGCTCCCTTTCCTTTTCGTCCCGGGCGGCGGCGAGCGCGGCCCGGTCCTGCTCAAACCTTTTTTGAAATTCCTCCAGGCGCTGCGCCAGGGCCTGACGGTCCGCCCCCGCCTGGGCCAGGCGGGTGTCCGCCGCGTGCTGCTGCTGCTCGATCGCCAGGGCGTGGGCCTGCTTGAGGTTCTCCACCTCCTCGGTCTTCTCCCGCAGGCTCTGTTCCAGGCGGGCCTTTTCCTCGGACCAGCGGCGCTCGAACTCCACCAAGCGGCGGGAAATGCTTTCCTCGACCTCCTTGCTCTCCAGGTCCCGCTGGGCCATCTGGTTCTTGAGGGTGGTGACCCAGGTCTCGCGCTCCTCGGCCATGCGGCGTTCCAGCTCCGCCACGCGGTTTTCCGCGGCGACGCGGGCCTGGTCCAGCTCCTGCTCCCGCTTCTCGCGGCGGAGCCGTTCCTGGATGTCCTTGAGGCTGTTCTCCACCTTGGCCTGGAGGGCGGCCTCTTCCTTGCTGCGGACCGCCGCGGCCATGACCTTCTCCCGCTCCTCCGTGAGGCGCTTTTCCATCTCCGCCAGCTTGGCTTCCAGGGATTTCTTGCTTTCCTCCATCTCCTTGGCGCGGGACTCCAGCTCCCGGAGGCGCGCCTCGGACACCTCGGGCGCGGCCGGGACGGCCGCGGGCAGGGGAGGCCGCAACGCCGGCGGGGGCGGCCCCAGGGGCGCGCGTCCGCCGCCCGCCCCGGGCAGGGGCGGCAGGGGCGGCCTCGGGATCCCGCCCGGAAGGGGCGGGGATTTGGGATCTGCGGGTTTGTCGTCAGCCATGGCTCGGGTCCTCTCTGTTTTCTTCGGCGCGGTCAATGTCCAAGATCCGGTTCCTCACGACGATAAATTCTCGCCCCGCTCATCCAGCCAGCGGCGGATGAAGGCGTTCTCCGGGTTGATCTGCAAAACGGCGCGGGCGGAGGACAGCGCCTCCTCGCGCAGGCCCAGGGCGTCCAGGGACAGGGCCCGGTACTGCCAGGCGGCCTCGTGCCGCGGCTCCAGCTCCACGCAGCGGGCCAGGAGCCCCAGGGCCTCCGCGTGCCGGCCCCGCAGGTGCGCCTCCACCCCCCGCTGGAAAACCACGGCCGTCCAGGGCCGTTCGGCCGGGTCCGGGAACAGGGACCGGGCTTCCTGCTGCAGGCGGCCGCTCATCTCGCTCCAGAGGCCGGTCCACCGTTGCCGCAGTTCGCTTTCCCGCTGGATCAGCTTGTCCGAAGCCTCGATCTCGCCCAGGAGCGCCTTCAACTGGGCCTCCTTCTCCGCCAGGGTCTTTTCCCAGGCTTCCTTCCGTTCGGCCTGCTGGCGCTCCAGATCCTTCAGCATCATGTCCAGGGCCTGGCGTTCCTGCTCCATCTTCAAACGCGCGGTCCCCCCCGCGGCCTGGGTTCCCTGCTTGAGCCCCTTCAAGGATTCCTCCAGCGCGGCCAGTTCGCGGGTGCGCGCCTGCAATTCCTGCTCCCTGTGGAGCGCCGCCGCCTCCCGCCGCTCCCGCCATTCCCGGAGCGTCTTGGCCAGCTCCTCGCGCAGGCGTTCCGCCTCCTGCGCCCGGCGGGCCTGGTCCGCCTTCAAACGGTCGGAACGCAGCTGCAGGCGGGTTTGGAGGGTCTTCAGCTGGGTCTCCTTGGCCCGCAGCCGGGTCCGGTGGTCCGTCACCTCTTCGGCCAGGCGGCGCTCCAGGTCCTTGATCTTCTGCTCCAACGGGCGCCGCGCCCGGTCCGCCTCCCGCTGCCAGCCGATCTGGTCGGACTTCAGGGCCGACTCCCGCAGGGCGACTTCCAGCTTGAGCTGGCTGCGGCGGCGTTCCAGCTCCTGCATGCGCTCCAGGTGCCCGGCCTCCCCGGCGCGCAGTTCTTCCTGAAGGGCCCGGATCCGTTTCTCCGCGTCCGCGGCCTGGGCCGTCCGCGCCGCCTCCTCCTCCTGGAGCCGGCGGCTTTCCTCTTCCTCCTGGGCCTTGAGGAGGGCGGAAAGTTTTTGGACCTCGTCGTCGAGGGCCCGCAACCGGGAGGCCTCTTCCGCCTCCTTCCGGGAACAGCGCTCCTCCAGGGACGCGATCTCTTGCCGCAGGCGCGTCCGTTCCTCTTCCATCGCCTGGTCCGCCGCGGCCCGGTCGCGCGCCCGCTTCTCTTCCAGCGCCGCGCTTTCCCGCTCCAGCGCGGCCAGCGCCGCCTCCTGTTCCTGGACCGCCAGCCGGATCTTCTCACGGTCCCGGCCCAGGGTCTCTTCCAGGGCCCCGGCGTCCCGCCCGAGTTTTTCCAGGAGGGGCGCCCACTGCCCCTCCTTCTCCTTCCGCTTTTCCTCCCACGCCTGGCGGGAGGCGATCAAAGTCTGTTCCAGCGCCCGGATGCGCTCATCCCGGAGGCGCAGGGCGCGCGCCCCTTCTTCCTCCGCCTCCCGGCCTTTCTGCGACAACTCCCTGATGCGGGCCGCCAGCCGGTCCCGCTCTTCCCGCCACGCCTTGTTCCGTTCCGCCTCCTCGCGCTCCGCCTGCAGGCGGCGTTGTTCCGCGGATTGGGCCAGCTCCGACAGCGCCCGCCGGTTCTGATCCTCCAGCGCGGCCAGCTCCTTCCGGACCGCCTCGTTCTGCTGCTCCAGGGCGGCCTTGCGGGCCTCGCCCCGCTCCTTTTGTTCGTCCAGCTCCCGGCTGAGTCGGTTCAAATCCTTGTCCCATTCCGCCTTCTGGGCCTGGAGGCGCTCCGTCCATTGGGCCAGTTCCTTCTCCCGCTCCTGCTTCTGCTCATTGAGCGCCTTCTGGCGGGCCTGCAGGAAGCGGGACGCGCTCTCGACCCGGCGGGCGGCGCGTTTTTGCAGGCGATCCATCCGCTCCTCATGTTCCTTGGCCGCGGCCGCGGCCCGCTGTTCCACCCTTTCCCTCTCCTGCGCCGCGTCCCGGAGGCGGGCCTGGGACCGGGCCTCCTCGTCCACGCGGGCCTGGCGCAGGGACGCCAGTTCCTTCTCCAGGGCCTGAATGTCCTTCTCCAGGGCCTCGGCCTCGGCGCGGGCCGACGCCACCCATTTGGGCCTTTCCGAACGCCAGGTCTCCTCGGCCCGCCGCAGATCCTCCTTCACCCTTTCCGTCTGTTCGGCCAGGAGGCGGAGCGTTTCCGCCTGCCCGGACCGGGCCTGGCGTTTTTGCGCCTGGAGCTGCCTCAGCCGGGCCCTTTGCCCGGCGACGAAGGAGGCGGCCTCGGCCGTCAGCCGGTCCCGGAGGGCCTTGAGAGTTTCCTCCCTCTGGCGGACGGCCTGCCCCAGTTTTTCCTCCCGGGCCGCCAGGGCCTGGAGGCGCCCCTGGAGCGCGGCCTCCTCCGCCGCCTTCTGTTCCATGAGGCGCTGTCGCCGGGCCTCCAGCGCGGCCCGCTGCTTGGCCAAATCCTGCCCGAGGCGCGTCAGATCCTTTTCGTTCTCGGCCCGCTGGGCATCAAGGCGCTCCGTCCATTGCTTCAGCTCCTCTTCCAGCGCCTGTTTCTGCCCGGAGAAAACCTTTTGCCGGGACTGCAGGAAGAGGGAGACCCTCTCCTCCCGCGCCGCGGCCCGCGTTTGGAGGCGGGCCAGCCTTTCCCCGTGCTCCCGCGCCGCGTCCGCGGCGGCCCGTTCCAGCGTTTCCGTTTCGCGCGCCAGGTCCTGGAGCCCGGCCTGGGACCGCGACTCCTCCTCCGCGCCGGTCCGGCGCAGGGCCGCCAGCCCGGCCTCCAGCTTCTTCAGGGCCGACTCCTCGGTTTCGGCGGCGCGGCGGGCCGCCTCCGTCATCCGGGCCTTTTCCGAACGCCAGGCCTCCTCGGTCCGGCGGACCTCCGCCTGCAGTTCCTTGACCCGCCCGGACAATTCGCGGAGGGCCTCCCGGCGGGCCGTTTCCTCCTGCTCCGCCTCGGAACGCCGTTTCCGCAAAAGGGCCGTCTGCTCTTCCCGGAACGCCGCCGCCTCCTCCGCCCGCCGCTTCTGGAGGGCCTTGAAATCCAGTTCTTTCTGCCGGAGGTCCCGCTTCAGGCGGTCCGCCTCCGCCGCCAGCGCGGGCAGGCGCTCCTTGAGCGCCGCCTCCGTCCGCGCCCGCTGCTCCTCAAGACCCCGGCGGCGCGCCTCCTGCGCGGCCCGCGCCTGCTCGGCGCCGGACGCCAAGGACGTCCGCTCCTCCTGGACGCGCCGCGCCAGGGCCTCCAGCGCCGTCTGGGTCCGAATCTTTTCTTCCTCCAGGCCGCGGATCCGCTCCTCCATCTCCGCCCGGCGGCGGCGCAGGTCCTCCTCCTCGGCGGCGGCCCGCGCGTTCATCTCCGCCCGCGCCTTCTCCCAGGCCTCGGACTGGGCCCGGATCTCCTCCTCCCAAAGGGCGGTCTTCTGCGCCAGTTTGGCCTGGGCCTCGGCCACCCGCGCCTCCGCGGCCCCGAGCTTTTCTTCGACCGCGCGCCGTTCCTCGGACAGGCGCGCCTCCGCCTCGTCCAAAACCGCCTGCGCCTGGGCCAGGGCCGCCCCGTGGGTTTTCTCCAGGGCCCGGCGCTCCTCGGTCCAGACCCGGAGCCGTTCGTCCTCCTCCGCCCGGAGCTGGGCGAGCTGGGCCTCGGCCTGGGAAAGGCGCTCCTCAAGCTGCCGCAGGCTGTCCCGGGACTGCTCCGTCTTCTCGGCCTGCGACGTCTCCAGCTTCTTCCGCTCTTCTCCCAGCCCCTTCTTTTGCTCCTCGAACCGGACGCGGGCGGCCTGCTCGAGGCGGGCCGTCCGGTCCTGCAGCGCCTGGAGCTGGCGCTCCCGTTCCTCCGCCGTTTTCGCGGCCGCGGCCTTGAGGGACTCCAGCCGCCACCGGGCCTGGGAAATCTTTTCCTGGAGGGGTTTGAGCAGGGCCTGGTGGTCGGACTCCACCTTCTGCAGGGTCCGCTTCCATTCCGCCTGCCTGAGGGCCAGCCGCATCTGCTCGTCGGAACGCGTCCGGTCCTTCTTCTGGATGTCGGCCAGCAGGGCCGCCCTCTTTTCCGAGAAAGCTTTTTCCGCCTCCTGGACGGCCCGCTCCAGGGCGGCCTTGTCCTGCCTCAGCGCGGCCAGTTCCTGGTCCCATTGGGCCTGCATCTGGCGGAGCCGCTCCTCGAGTTCCTGCTGGAGGGACAGCCGCTGTTTCTCCTGGGCCTGCAACAGGGCGTCCTGCTCGGCCTGCGCCGCCAGGAGCAGGGACTCCTCCCGACGGAGGACCGCCTCCTGGGCCGCCCGTTCCTCCCGGAACGCGGCCTGCCGGCGGTCCCACTCCTCCGCCGCGGCCTTTTCCTCCCGGACCAGCGCCTCCCTCGCCGCCTGGATCTCCGCGTCCTTCTGCCGGAGGGTCTCGTTCCACAGGGACTCCTCCCGGACCAGGCGGGCGTTCAAGGCCTTGAGTTCCTGTTCCGCCTTCTCCCGGGCCGCGGCCAGGTCCCGCTGGCGCTGGTCGCCCTCGGCCTTGAGCTGGGCCTGGGCCATCTCCCACTGGGCCAGGGCCTTTTGATGGGCGGCCTGCTGGGACTTGAAAAGCTCCTGAAAACGGGCCTGCTCCTGCAGCCGGCGTTTTTCCAGGACGGCCAGGCGTTCCTGGACCACGGCCGTCACCCGCTCCTTGTCCGCCTCGGCCTTGCGCAGGGCCTCCTGGAGGGCGGCGCGGCTCTCCTCCTGGGCGAGCCGCAGGGACAGCAGGTCCTTCTCCCGCTCGGCGCGGGCTTTTTCAAAAACCTCCCCCAGGGCTTCCCACTCGCGGTGGCGCTGGCGGAGGGACTGCTCCATCTCTTCCCGCTGGCGCGCCTGGACCTCCCGGTACTTTTCCTCCTCGAGGCGCCGCAGGGCCTCGGTCCGCTCCGCCTGGAGCCGGAGGGCCGCCGTCTCGCTTTCCTGCTTGAGCAGCCTTTCCTGCCAGGTCTTGCGGAGCGTTTCCAGGCGCTTCTGGAGCAGGTCCCGGCGCTGGGCCTGGGCCTCGGCCTGGAGGGCCTCCTTGCGGCGGGCCTCCTCGGCCCGCAGTTCCGATTCGCCGCGGGACCAGGTGGCGCGCGACCGCTCCTGGCGGACCTGGTCGGTCTTGGCGTGGATCTCCCGGTCCCATTGTTCCCGGTCCGCCGCGATCCGCTGGTCCCAGGCGGCCAGGGCGGCGCGGGTCTCCTCCTCGATGGTCTTGACCTCCTGCGCCTGGGCGTCCCGCAGCCAGCGCAGGCGCGCCTCCGCCTGCTGGACCTGATCCAGGAGCGCGGCGCGCTCCTCCTGCTGCTTTTGGAAGGACTCCTCCAGGCGGGCCTCTTCCCGGGACAGGGCCTCCTCCAGCTGCTGGAGGCCGGGGAGGGGCTGATCCGCCGGCGCCTTGGCCTTTTCCATCGGCGCCGCGGCCTCCGCCGAAGGCGGGGAGGCCGGTCGGCCTTTGAAGAAGAATTTGAACTTGTCGCTCAAGGCCATGGGCGGGGGAAGGGGCTCACCGTCCGACGGGAGAGAGGGAGGCGCGGAACTGATCCACCCACTGGCGCAGGGCCAGGTCCTGGGGCGCGAGGGCCGCGGCCTGCTCAAAGGCGGCCAGGGCCTCGGGAAGCTGGTTCAAGGCGTAGTGGCAGTTGCCCAGGTACTGCTGGGCCTCCACGGAGGCGGGGTCCAGCTGGGCGGCGTATTGGAAATAGGAAAGGGCCTCGGTGTACTTGGCCTCGGCGTAGAACTGGGCGCCGGCCGTGAGATACTCCCGCGCCTTGACCGGGTCCGCCGCGGGGAGGGCCGCGGCCGGGCGGCTCAGGCTCTGCTGGATGCCGGAGAGGGCCTCGATGTCCTCCCATTCCAGGAAATCGTCGGTGGCCTTCTCCCGGATGTGGATGCGGCCATCGGCCTCCAGCTTTTTGGCCACGGCCAGGATCTTCTGGCGCTCCTCCGCCACCTGGTCCTGGGTGAGGGCGCGGCTGTACTCCATCTCTTCCTTCAGGAGGGCGGCCGCGCCCTTGGACATGTTGTTGAAGAACTTCTCGGTGACCTGGGGAGGCGCGTCCCGCAGGGCGCGGGCCAGGTTCTCGGCCTTGAGCTCCCGCACCACGGCCTGGAGCGCGTCGTCCGGGAAGTTGACGGTGTCGTCGAAGGTCAGGATGTACCGGCGCACCTTCTCGTACAAATGGGGACGTTCGTTCTTGAGGTACTCCAAAATGTTGTCGCGGATCTTGTAGTCCACGTCGTCCAGCACCTTGAGGAGCGACTGGAGCCCGCCCACCACGTAGTCGATTTTCTCCTTGATGGTCTTGTCCAGGGCCCGCACCTCCGCCTCGGAGGTCTGCTTGACCGCGGCCATGCTCATGGCCACCTTGGCCTGCAGCTCGGCCGGCAGGGGGGTGAGCACCTGCTTGACGTGCTCGGGCTTCAGGTAGGACACCACGATGGCGATGGTCTCCGGCGGCTCCCGGCTGATCAGGTAGATCAGGCGGGGCAGGTTCTTGTCGTCGATGTAGGAGAAGGGAACGAACTTTTCCATGGCTTCCTCCTGGGCCTTCAAAAGCCTTTCCTGTTCGGTGAGCTCGCCCTCTTCGCCTTCGGTCTTGCTTTCCTCGTCGAGCTCCTCCTTGTTCTTGCCTTCCGTGTTCATCTTGGTCTCCTGCGAGAGCTGGCGGGGCGCGGTCATGGCCTTCAAGAGCGCCCGCAGGAAGGTGAGGAGGGGGCCGAAGAGGAACAGCAGGAGCAGCAGGGCGATCAAGCCCGGCAGGAGGTACTGGGGCTTGAGGAAATCCCAGAAGCCCTCCTTGATCTTTTCCGACACCTCGTATCTGGCGAAACGCGTGGGCTTGAAGACGATCTGGAGCACCTTCTCGAAGCGGGTGTACGCGGAGCGGACGGCCTCCTGCACCAGGTCCAATTGAGCGCGGCTCACGCTGTCGTCGTGGATGACGGTCACGTCGAACCGCTTCACGGTCTGGCGCACCGCGGCCGAGGCGATCTCGCCCGAGGCGGACTCCATCTTGGCGTCCTTGGGCACCTCGTTGGCTTTGTTGACGGTCTTGGGCGCCGGCACCCAGGGCAGGATGAAGTCCTGGTCCCCCAGGCCCTTCTTGTCCTCCACCTTCCCCTCGGAGGTGGCGGAATCCCGCCGCTCGCTCTCCAGCGCCACCTCCACGTTCACCAGCACGGTGGCCCGGCCTTCTCCCAAAATCCGGTTCAGGATCTCGTTCTGGATCTTGGCTTCCGCCTCGCGGCGGATCATGTTCTCCTGGTCCAGAACCAGAGGGTCCGGAACCTCGTTGGCCGGAAACACCCCCCCCTGGCCCGCGCCCAGCCAGGCCAGCCACAAAACAAGAGAGAAACGTTTAAACGTCTTCATAGGGGCAATTTGAAGTTTAATGGCCCTCTCCCATTTTTCAAGGGGAAAATACAAAAATAAGCAAAATCACAATACTGGGTATCCCATAAAGGAATAAGTCGCTTTTTCCCTGTTTAAAAAGGCGAAAAGGACCCTCCCTTCTCGGCGGGCTTGGTTCGATGAGACAATCCCTGCTTGAAAATCAGCGGCCGTATTCGCCCAGTTGCTGCAGGTACTCGATGGCGGGCCGGTGGGTCGGGTCCAGCTCCAGGGCGCGCCGCCACAGGGCCACGGCCTTGTCCTTCTCGCCCAGCAGGAAGAAGGCCGCGCCCATGCGGCCGATGGCCACCACGTTGTTGGGCTCGATGCGCAGGACCTCGTCGCACTTCTGGATGGCCACGTCGTAGCGGCCCTCGTAGATGGCCTGCAGGGAGTCGTGCAGTTTCTGGTCCACCAGGGTCCAGCGGGCCGCGGCGGACGCGCCCTTGGGCGTGTCCACCAGGGGCTTGTTGGCCATCTTGGCGATCCGGTTGGTCAGGTTCATGAGCTGGCTGTTGTTGGGCTCCTGATCGAAGGCCGCGCGGAAGGAGTCGTACGCGTTGTTCAGGTCGCCCTCCATGTACGCCTTCACGCCCGAGGCCACCAGCCGCCCCACCTCGCCGGACGGCGCCTTGGGCAGGTCCGCCACCACGTCCTGCAGCTTGGCCACCATGGTCTGGACCTCTTTGTTCGACGGGTCCACGTCCAGGGCCTGGCCGAACTTTTGGATGGCCTGCAAATAGTTGCCCTTGCGGAAGAGCTCGTGCCCTTCCTCCACCAGGGCCTTGGCCTCCTCCCGCTGGCTGGACTTCACGGACCGGCCGAACCGCCAGGAGGCGGAAAACCGCTGGGAAATCCCCAGATCGTGCAGGGCCACGGCCATGTCCAGGCTGTAGTTGCGGTACCGCACGCCGAAGCCCGCGCTGGTCTCGGCGATGCCGTCGGAGTGCCCCTCGATGCCGATCCGCAACGCGGCCCAGCGCAGGGCCCAGTACTCGGTGCCGAAGTTCCAGCCCGATCCGGAGAAGGCGTTCTGGCTGATGTCCAGGGCCAGGTGGATGCGGTCCCGCAGGAGGGAGTAGGCGTTTCCGAAGCGCAGGGTCAGGGGCAGGGCGTCGTCGGTGTCGCTGGAGGCCTGCGTCACCACGTTCTGGGCCACCAGGGACATGCGGTGATGGGGGAAGATCTCCTTGGCGAAAAAGGCCGCGTCCAGGGTGAAGAAGTTCTGCTTGAAGGTGTCGATCTGGTGGTCCACGGACTTGAGCGAAACGCCGATGGCCATGTTCTCGATGAACTGCCGGCCGTAGGAGAGCCCGTACGCCTGGTGGGTGTCGGAAAACTCCCCCAGCTTTTTCAGGCTGACGATCTCCTGGCTGGTGGGGTCCAGGGTGATGGCGATCTTCTCGAACCCGCCGGAGGTCAGCCGCGTGTAGTTCAGCCCGAACACGCCGGCGCGGGCCGTGGGGTGCACGTAGGAGACGAAATCGAAGTTGGTGTCCTGGAACAGGGTGACGTGCATGGCCTGCATTTCCTTGCGCTCCAGCTGGATCATGGCGGCCGGGTTCCAGTACGTGGCGGAGGCGTCGTCGGCCACCGCGGAGAAGGCCTTGCCCATGCCCATGCTGCGGGCGCCCGCGCCCCAGGACAGGAACTGGCCCGGCGCCCCGCCCTTGCTGACGGCAAAACAGTTCCAAGTGCCGAGTGCCATGTGCCAAGTCAAAAACGCGACGACCCACGCCGTTAACTTGGAACCCGGAACCCGGAACCCGCCGTTCGTCCCGTTCACCGGACCACTCCGATCTTGCGGATCCCCTGCACCACGCCGGCCTCTTCCTTCACCAGCACCTGGCAGAGGTACCCGCCGGCCGCGACCTTTTGCCCGCCCTCGTCCGTGCCGTCCCAGGCCAGGCGGTTTTCCCCTTGGTGGGCGCCGTCCGCGCCGGCGTTGAAGTTCCACTCCCGCACCCGCCCGCCGAGCAGGTCGTAGAGCCGGACGGTCACGTCCGCGTCGTCCTGGAGCCGGTAGAAAATGACGGTGGAGGTTTGGCGGGAATCGAAGGGGTTGGGGGCGTTGACCAGGCTTTCCAGGCGGGCGGTGGGCAGGCCGTAAGCGCCCCAGAGACCCCATCCCAGGATCATCAGGGCGCCCGCCGCTATTTGCACCGCTTTCTGGTTCATCGTTCTCCCCCGCGAAAAAACCGGCCGACCCGGTCTTTCAAGCTTCCGCTCGAAAACCGCGCCGGCCGTCGCTAAAGGGAGGGAGTCCGGCCCTGGTGTCTGGGGACGCCCTTGGATACATAGGGACCGTCCCCGGCCTGACTCCTTCTGATCGGCGGGACCCGACCCCGCCAAAGGGGAACCCTCGCTGGGGCCCCCTCTTCCTTCGGCAACCCGGCCACCCTGGATCGTTTCACGTGTTATGTGACACGTGTCACGGTCGTTAGGTCCGCGGCTTTGCGTCCCCGCCTTTCGGCGGGTTTGCCTCCGGCGCCTCTTCGGCGCCGGACCCCTCGGTTAAGAGGGATTTATCGAGCGGATGAAAAGAACAAGCCACCTCGCGCAGAGCACGGGTGGCCTTTTTGAGCTGCCTTCAGAATCAGTTCCCAGTTCCGCGTTCCAAGTTGGAACCTCTTCAACTCGGCACTTGGCACTGGCTTCCTGATCGGCAGCTCGGCCGGCTCCGGCGGGAAGGTTTCCCGACGGATGTCCGCGGCTTTCGCCGCGAACATGGAGAATGTCTCTCTTTAGCCCCGTTAACTTTGCGCCCCGCCACTTTCGCGGCGGGTTGCCTTTGTCGCACTGTAAGTTTGCCCCCCGGACCCCCCTTTGTCAAGGCTTTTTTCACCCCCGGGAAAAGGCCCCATTTTCTGTTTTCCGGGCCCCTGAAAATTGCTACAATCACCCACCGCCAAAGCCGCCGCCACCCCTGAAAAACACCCGGTTGGGACGCTTTGCCGGACGCGGGCGATGGCATGGATTTTTGTATTCAAAAATAGATGCGTTTTAGGGGCCCGTAGCTCAGGGCGCCCGTTGCTAACCATAGGGGTCCGTAGCTCAGGGGTAGAGCATTCGCCTTTTAAGCGAGGGGCCGAGGGTTCGAATCCCTCCGGACCCATGATTTTTTGATGGACATTTTCCTCTCGGAGGGATTCGAACGCCCACGAGCGCCGACCTTATGGGAGGAAAAGGGTGTGAGGGCCCGTCAGCGAGTGGGCCGCCCGCAGGCCGAGACGCGGGAGTCGGAAAGCGTTTCGGCCGGAGGGGCGAATCCCTCCGGACCCATGATTTTTTGATGGACATTTTCCTCTCGGAGGGATTCGAACGCCCACGAGCGCCGACCTTATGGGAGGAAAAGGGTGTGAGGGCCCGTCAGCGAGTGGGCCGCCCGCAGGCCGAGACGCGGGAGTCGGAAAGCGTTTCGGCCGGAGGGGCGAATCCCTCCGGACCACCATTTTTAAAAGACATTCCTATCAAGGGAGGAATTGAAATTATGGCTCGCGTCGCATTCAAGGGAAACCCCGTGAACACCTCGGGCAATCTGCCCGCGGTCGGCTCCAAAGCGCCGGATTTCCGGCTCACCAAGACGGACCTGTCCGACGTTTCTTTGAAGGACTTGGCCGGCAAAAAAGTGGTCCTGAACATCTTCCCCAGCATCGACACCGGCGTGTGCGCCGCGTCGGTCCGCCGTTTCAACAAGGAGGCCGCCTCCTTGAGCAACACCGTGGTGCTGGGCGTGTCCAAGGACCTGCCCTTCGCCCACAACCGCTTCTGCGGCGCCGAGGGCATCAAGAACGTGGTCACCACGTCGGAACTGCGGGACGCCGGTTTCGGGACCGCGTACGGCGTGCGGATCACGGACGGCCCCCTGGCCGGCCTGTTCTCCCGGGCCGTGGTCGTGCTGGACGAGTCCGGCAAGGTGGTGTACACCGAGCAGGTGCCGGAGATCACCCAGGAGCCCAACTACGAGGCCGCGCTGAATTCGCTCAAAGGGGCGGTGAAGGCGTAAAAACAGCTGTTTGACTTACACGCTTGCCGCCGGCAAGCGTGTCCCCATCGACTAGCGGTTAGGTCACGGCCCTTTCAAGGCCGTAGCAGGGGTTCAAATCCCCTTGGGGACACGCTTGCCGGCAATTTTTTTGCTGTCGACCGGTCTTTGAGGTCGGCCAGCCTCGGGGTGCACGGAAACATTTGGTGGCACCCCTCACCGGTGCGCTCACGAACTCGCGCCCGTGCCCAAGCTTGGCTGAAGTGCCCAAAGCGCCATTCAAGGCGCTTTGCCTTCGGCCAGGCACCCCATCGACTAGACGGTCACGGCCCTTTCTAGGCCATAGGGGGGAGGCCAACTTGAGGAACCGGGGCCTGTTCGGCCCGTCGCAGACGCCCGCCACTGGCGGGCGCGACCCCGGCTGGGCTGGCTTTAGAGGAGGGTGCCAGGGGTTCAAAACCCCCTGGGGCGCTGTCGCGGCGAACAGGCCGCGACGTTCTGCGCGGGCGAGCGACGGGCCCCTTTCAGGGCCTGCCGCCTCAGCGCCTCGGCGGCGTCCGTAAGCAGGCCGCCAAATTTAAAGAAAATGGCGGGCCCCAGTTACAGGGACGCCAGCTTCCGGAGATAGGGGACGGCCAGGCGTCGCCCCCACTTCGCGATGAACATTTGCCTTGTTCTTTCCAGAACCCGCTCTCTCTCTTCCGTGGATTTGTAACTGCGCCCGCTGGCATGATGGACATAGACGTCTTCCGCGAGGATGATCTTGTACCCCGCCTTGCGGGCGCGCACGCAGAAATCATAATCCTCAAAACCCGCCGGGGAAAAACGTTGGTCCAAATACCCCAACTTACGGACGACTTGCCGGCTCGTCAAGAAACAAAACCCGGTCAACCCGATGACCTCTTTTGCGCGGCCGATGTTTCGCAAACGCCATGCCATGGAAAACGGGACGATGTCTTTTTCTTCCGCCGGCGGGGGCACGCAAAACTGCGGGATCGGGGGGCAATCCGTGCACGGCCCGACGCCCGCAACCCTCTTTTTCGAAAACCAGTGGGCGAGGAGCCCCTCCAGCCATTCGGGGGTCACCATGGCGTCGCTGTTCAGCCAGAGGAAAAAATCGCCTTTTGCCAGCCGCATCCCGGCGTTCACGGCCCGGGCAAAGCCCCTGTTGCGCGAAAAAGCCACGACCCTGGCGTCCGAAAGGGTCCGAACATATCCCCGCGCCCCGTCGCGAGAGGCGTTGTCCACGATGATCAGCTCGTGGGGAAGGCTGGTGTAGCGACGCACGCTCCGGACGCATTTGCGAAGATGTCTTTCGGCGTTATGGACGGGGATGATGATGCTGACAAAGACGTCCGTGACATCGCGGGGCGGGCCGCCGAAAACTCTTTCGGGGTTTGATGATTTAACGGGCCGCATGATCGTTCCCGATTATACGCTTCCCGACATCGATCCGCAATCGCTCGCGCTTCTCCCCGGCACCGATGGCCCCGCCCGGGCCCCGGGGGCGGCCAAGCGACGAAAAAGGCCTGCGGCCGAAACGGCCGCAGGCCTTCCTTTTATCCGGTTCCCATGCAATGACTTATTGGGCTATTTATAGATTCCTTTTCTGTGGCCAAGATCGATGATGACGACCACAAGACGGCTGTGATACGTCTCGTAAAGGATGCGATAGCTGCCCAACCTGTAGGAAGACAGGCCGCGCAATGGGCCATGCAATGGTTTGCCTTGGACAGGGTCTTGGGCTATGGTGTGGAAGGCTTTCAGGAAACGCTCATAGAGCGAGCGGTCGGAACGGAATACCCCCTCAAGCTCTTTCTCGGCCTGGCGGGTCAGTTCTACTTTATACACTCTCTAAACGGGAACGAAGGGCCTCAAGGGAAACGGTTTTGCCGGCTTTGGCCTGTTTTCGGGCGGCGCGGATACGCTTAACGGCGCTTTTGTCCGAAAGGATCTCAATGGTCTCAAGAAGACCCTCGAAATCCTCGGGATTGACAAGCACCATGACCGGATGCCCCCGCTTGGTGACGACGTAGCGGTCGTATTTTGATTCAACGGCGTCAGCCACCTTGGGAAGGCCGGGGCGCAGGGCTTTTAAGGTAATCGTATGGGTCATAAACCCTCCTTTCCCAAAGTGTACACTAAAGAGTATACTTTGTCAAGGGCCCCCATGGCCCAACGCTGGCGCCGAAGAGCGGGTGAGACGCCGATTCTTCAGTCCTCAACGCTTGCGTTTCATGGGGTTCGTTCGGGAAGTCCGCTGCCCGAGCTGTTGGGCGAGCCCGATGAGAATTCCTTCGGGACCCCGGATGTAGCAGAGCCGATACATGTCTTCATACTGGGCCACTTCGCCGACCAGCTTCGCGCCGCGCTTGCGGAGCCGGGCAAGCGTATCGTCGATGTCCTCCACGGTGAACATGACGCGCAGGTAGCCGAGCGCGTTCACCGGGGCGCCGCGGTGATCGGCGGCCACGGGCGGCGCGAGGAAGCGGGAGATCTCGAGCCGGCTGTGGCCGTCCGGCGTGCGCATCATGGCGATCTCGACCCGCATGCCGCGCAATCCGGTGACGCCATCCGCCCAGTCTCCTTCGACCGGGGCGCGCCCCTCGAGCTCGAGGCCAAGTTCGGTGAAGAACTCAATGGCGGCGTCGATGTCTTCCACCACGATGCCGACGTTGTCCATACGCTTGACCGTCATGATGTCTCCTTGATGTCTAACGAACAAATTCAGCCGCGGCGGGCTTTTTCGCTACCTTCTCGGCTCATACCGCATCGCCACCGCCCCTGAGCCGAGCTCCAACCGGCTCACGAGCTTCAAATCGATAGGCTTCGACAGCCCCGCGAACAACGTCGGGCCATGGCCCGCCAGCCTGGGATGCACGATGAACTCGTATTCATCGATCAATCCCAGTTCCGCCAACGACTGTGCGAGCTTCGCGCCTCCCACGAACAACCCCTTGCCCGGCTCCCGCTTGAGCCGCTGAACGGCCTGCCCCAGGTCCCCGCGC
>CAZAEL010000045.1:0-19215 GCA_964484135.1 uncultured Elusimicrobia bacterium | reverse complement strand
ACGCCGGGCCGCTGGACCTTGGCGTTGAAAGCAATCCGCTCGGCCATGCCCAGGTCCGCGTCCTTATCCACGTACACGCTGCAGAGACCCTTGCCGTGGGACAGAACCGGTACCGTGGCCATCTCCCGGATGGCCTGCACCATCTCCTCCCCGCCCCGGGGGATGACCAAATCCACGAGCCGGTCCAACCGCACCAGGTCGCGGATCGCCTCCCGGTCGGACGTGGAGATCAACTGTACGGTTGACGGCGGCAGGCCGGCCTCCTGGAGCGCGGCCTGGATCACGTGGACCAGGGCGGTGTTGGAGTTCATGGCCTCTTTCCCGCCCCGCAGCACCACCGCGTTGCCGGACTTGAGGCAGAGCCCGGCGGAATCCACGGTCACGTTGGGACGGGACTCGTAAATCATGGCCACCACGCCCAGGGGCACGCGCACCTTCTGGATTTTAAGGCCGTTGGGCCGCGCTCGTTCCTCCACCACCTCGCCCACCGGGTCCGGCAGGTCCGCCATCTCCCGCAGGCCGCGGGCCATGCCCCGCACACGTTCCGGCGTCAGGGTCAGACGGTCGATCAAAGCCTCGGACAGGCCGGCCTTGCGGCCCGCCTCCACGTCGATCTCGTTCTTGAAAAGGATTTCGTCCCGCTTCTGTTCCAGCGCCGCGGCCATGGCCTCCAGGGCCCGGTTCCGGGTCCCGGCGTCGGCCTGGGCCAGCACCTGGCCGGCGCGCCGGGCCTCCCAGCAGATCCGGATCACCTCTTTTTGCACGCCGCCCGACGCCGCGGGCGCGGACGCGCCGTTCCGCTTGGGAGAGCCGGCCGCTCGTTTTTTGGCTTTCGCCTTCTTCACGGTCTTTGCCATGGCGACTATTTTACAAAATCGGAGGGGAGGCGCCACCCATCTCAAACGACATCCCGCCGCGACGAACCGTCTCCCGTTGCAATTTGTCATTGCTTCCGCCGGATGGTTTTGCTAGCATCCGGAGTCAGAAATCAATCCGCGACACGGAGGCGCTTCTGCCGAGGAAAGCGGTTTCCTCCTTGAAATCCCCCGTCCGGCCCCACGCCTTCGGACGGCCCCGCCGGCCCGGACCATTCCTCTCAAGGGCCATGGCCCTCGGTTTCATCGCTCCCTTTTTCGCCGCATCCCCTTCCTTCCTTCACGCCCTCACCGCCCGCATCACCCAGATCAAAGGCCAAGTGGACATCCTGCGCCCTTCCTTAAAGGAAGAATGGCGCCGCGCGGAACAAGGCCTGGCCCTGCGGGAGAACGACAGGATCCGCACCCAGAAACGGTCCCTGGCCGTGGTCCAATGGGACACCGGCGAGCGGGTGCAGATCCTGGAAAACACCCAATTCACGATCCAGCTTCAAAAACAGGAGGAGCGGACCTACGAACTGCTGCAGGGGCGGATCAAGGCGTTCCTGAAGTTCCGGCCGGAACGGAAGTTCCAGATCAAAACCCCCCTGGCCGCGGCCTCGGTGCGGGGCACGGAGTTCCTGCTGGGCTATGAGGACGGCCGCATGCTCATGGAGGTGTACGACGGCCTGATGGGCCTGAAGACCGCGATGGGGGAGGAGATCCTCGTGGAGTCCGGGCGGAAGCTGGAGGTGTTCCCGGACCGGCCCCTGCAGATCCCGGAACTCCTGGAAGGCCGGATCCTGGGCGGCACGCGGGCCGAATACGAACGGGAGGTCAAGCTCGGCATCTCCCGCGACGAGGCGCAGAAGGCCGCGGCCGTGGAGACCCGGCTGGCGGAGTACCAGGAGGGCAAGACCCTCATCGACGTGCACGGCGAGCGGGTGCGGCTGGAGGAATACATCATCCGGCCGGCCGCGAACCAGTTCAAGCTGGTGGTGCTGAACGACCGCCCCAGCCGGTTCGACTATTTCTTCTTCACCGGGACCTTCAACAAGGACCTGCCCACCGACCTCTCCCAGGCGCTCAAGACCATAGACGGCAAGACCGGCTCCTCGCCGGAATACTTCCTGACGGCCTATGAGACGGCGCGGTCCAACACGGTTGACTCCATCACGGAAAACGCCGCGGACGGCCATTTGGTGGAGTCCACCCTCACCGAGGACCGGGTCCTGTACCACCCGGACACCGATACCTTCGAGACCGTGGAATCCGGCTCCAAGCTCTGGCAGACCCTGTTCGACAACTACAGCTACAAGGTGAACGGGACGGAAAAGTTCGGGTGGGAGCCCCGCTCCGGGGTCTCCAACATCACGGCGTACGACTACACCCAGTTCCGGACGCGCATCCTGGGAACCACCGTCACGGACCTGGCCACCGAGCAGGCGCTCCGCCCCTCCGCCGTGGAACGGCCCTCCGGCACCGGCGTGTTCCACGACCGGGTGACCGTCCGCTACACCGGCAACGACACCTTCGAACAGTACGATTTTTACGTCATAGACGACAACGGCAACGTGGCCGAGCTGGCCGACTTTTCGGGCGCCACCTCCGGCCAAAGCTATAAAGAAACGCTCCTGAAGTGGAACTTCGAACAGGTCATCACCGCCTCCGAGTTCCAGGGCCGCAAGATCGACCTGGTGGTGGAGCCCAAGATCCTCATCAAATCGGGGCTGTTGGAATGAGCGGGCGCGGCGCGGTCAAATATCTCGCGGCCCTGGCCGTCCTGACGGCTCTGGCCCGGCCGGGGTTTTCCGCGGGCCCGGCCAACTCCTCCTGGCCCCAGTACCTGGCCACCCCCCCGCACGCCAGCTCCAGCACGGTCAACGGGCTGACGCGGCCCCAGCTCATTTGGACCGTCAGCACGGGGGGCTCCGGCGGCATCGCCCGCGGGGTGTCTTTGGACGGCAACGGCGACATCTACACCACGGTTTCCAACAGCGGTTCCGGCAACGAACAGGTGATCGCGTATACCGCCGCCGGAATCCAGAAGTGGGCGCCGAGGAACATCGGATACGACTACCACGGCCAGCCCGCTGTTTCCAACGACGGACAGGTCTTCATCACCACCTCCGCGGCCAACGGCGTGACCTACGCCATTTCCTTGAGCACGGCCAACGGCAACATCCTCTGGGGCGGTTCCAACGAATATCAACTTTGCTCCTCCGGCCTGTCCAGCTGGGGGTCGCCGGTGCTGGGGCCGGACGGCCTGATCTTCTACGCGGCCAGGGATTCGGGCGGGCAGAGCGGCGGCAACTTCTGCGTGTCCGCGGTCTATTCCACCGGGACCATCAAGCAATCGGAAATCTCCGTGGTCGGCCAGACCTCCAAGACCGGGGCGCTGTCCCCGGACGGGTCTCAATATTATTACCTGACCAACGACGGGTCTTTGTACGCCGTCAATACCAACACCCTGGGTCAAGCCTGGTCCGCCTCCAGCATCAACGCCCAGCAGGTGGCGGTGGACGAGGGCGGCAACGTGTACGTGGTGCGGAGTTCCAACCTGAGGAAATACAACTCCAGCGGCGCGCAACAGGGAACGGACGCCTCCACGCCGGGCATCCCCTCCAACATCGTCCCTCCCGTTTCCGGGTCCCGCATTTACATCGCCACAACGGCCACCTCCGGCTTTGACACCATCACCACCATCGTGGCCTTGAACACGGCCGACCTTTCGCCGCTCTGGAGCTTCAACGTCAACAACAGCCTTTTCGGAAAATACACCAGCAACGTGGGCACCCTGGGCCCCATGACTCTGACAGGGCCGCCGGGGGGAGACACCCTTTACGCGACCTTTTACAACGTTCCTTTGGGCGGGACCTCGGCCCGCCTGATCCTGGCGTTGAACGCCGCCACGGGCGAAAAAGAATGGTTCACCATCACCCCCGCCAACCAGGTGGCCGGACAGATCGCGCCCACCTCCACCCCGGCCAACCGGTTCTATCTGTACGACAACACCCAATTGATGGCCTTCGGCGAATCCGCCGCCTCCACCTTCACGGTCACGGCCACCACCACCAGCCTGGCGCCGGGGGAATCGGTCACCTTCACGGCCACGGTCAAGGACAACTCCTCCGTGGCGGTGAGCAGCGTGAGCGTCCTCTTCGAAATCATCAGCGGCACGGCCACGCCCACGGCCGCCTTCGGCCTCACCAACGCCAGCGGCCAGTTCAGCGCCACCTTTTCCACCTCGTCCCTGAACTCCACCGTGCAGGAATCCACCTTCGTGGTGCGGGCCCACTGCCTGGATTTCACGGTGGACACCTCCGTCTTCATCGAAGGCGAGGCCATCGACCATTATTCCCTGAGCGTCCCCACCCAGGTCGCGGTGGGCGTGCCGTTCACCATGGAGGTGTACGCCCGCAACAAATACGACCACACCCTGCCCACCTTCCCGGGCACGGACGGTCCCATCGGCGTGACCCTGGCCCCGTACCTGGCCGACACCTCCGTGGCCGGGAGCGGGGCCCTGGGCGTCACCTCCGTGGGCATCTCCAACGGCACCGGCACCGTCTCCAGCCAGACCTACAACAAAACCGAAAACATCCAGATCAAGGCCACCCAGAACTTCCCGGGCACCAAGACCGGGACTTCCAGCACCATCACCCTGGTGGGGCCGGACCATTTCAAGGTGAACGTGCCCACCGCGCCGGTGACGGCCGGCGCCGCCTTCACGCTCTACATCGAGGCCCAGGACGCCTCCAACAACAAGGTCGCGGGGTACGCGGGCACCGTGAGCCTTTCCGCGCTCCTGGCCGGCAACACCGCCCAGGCCGGGACCGGCACATTGGGCGTGAACAGCGCCAACCTGTCCGGCGGGGCGGCCACCCTCACCAGCCAGACCTACAGCAAGGTGGAGACCATCAAGATCAAGGCGCTGGATTCCTCCTTCAACGCCGTGGGCGTGAGCACCGGCTCCCTGCAGGTCACGCCGGGGAGCGCCGCCAGCCTGACCCTGTCCGCCAACCCCGGCTCCCTGATCCAGGGGCAGACCTCGGTCCTGACCGCCGGCGTGAAGGATTCCTTCGGCAACGCCATCTCCGGGTCCACCGTGACCTTCACCGTGACCTCCGGGAGCGGCACCCTGGCCGCCACCACAGACGGCCTGGCCGGCGCCGGTTCCTCCGCCCAGGCCGTCTCGAATTCCAGCGGCGAGGCCTCCCTGTTCTTCGGGCTGCCGTCGGGCCTGGCCTCGTCCCAGCGCAACGCGGTGCGGGCCGCGGTGGGCTCCCTGACCCAGGACACCACCGTTTATGTGTCCATCCTCGTCACCACCTCCGGCGGGGTGGTGGTGCAGAGCGAGGACCCGCGCACCAAGGTCACGGTCCCGGCCAACGCCTTCGGCTTCAACGTCAAGATCACCATCCAGGACAAGGACGACCTTTCCGCCTCAGAGCTGGGCAAAATTTCCGACGCCTTCGCGCGCAAGCTGGGCAAGTTCATCCAAACCTTCGTCAAGAAGGTCCAGGCCTTCAAGCAGGACGACACCGAGGCCGGGGACGCCATCGAGTTCGTGGATCTGGAGTTCCCCTACACGCCCGGCGACGACGGCAACGTCTCCGTGGAGGGCGCGCCCGGGAGCCAGCCCCGGTACCTCAGGTCGCCGCGGGTGCTGGTGCCGCAGTCGGTGCTGCGCGTGTACAAGCTGAACGAAACCACCAGCGTGTGGGAGGAAGTCACGGAAGGCAGCTTCAACGTGACCGACACCGCCAGCCAGGTGGTGAAAGCCAAGGTCAAGAAGGTGGCGGGCATCTACACGCTGGGGGCCCCCACTTACAAGGAGGTCAAACGGAGCGAATCCGCGAGCTTCTCCACCCTGCTCCCCTCCGGCTCCACGGCCACCGTCTCCGTGGAGGCGGCCACTTTCGAAAAAGACACCATCCTGGAGGTGACGTTCCCCTCCGCCGCGGACGTGCCCGAGGTGGTTTCCCCGGTGACGGGGCTCAAGGCGTCCAAGCTTTTCACGGAGATCCGCACCTCCGACAACCTCCAGCCGCTGAAGCCCGTCAAGATCACCCTGGACTACGTCGCCGGGGACGTGACGGACCTGAAAGAGTCTTCCCTGCGCCTGACGCGGTACGACGATGACGCCTCCGTGTGGAACGTGATCGAGTCCGACGCGGACACGCAGAACAACCGGGTCACGGGCCTGACGCGCCACCTGTCGCTCTTCGGCCTGGCGGAGGCGGTGGCGGCGCCGGCCCTGGGCGGCGCGGTGGTGTTCCCCAACCCGTTCCGTCCCGCCAGCCACACGGGGATCACCTTTTCGAACCTCATGCCGGGCACCCAGATCCGCATCTTCACGGTGTCCGGCCGGCTGCTGCGCGAGCTGGAGGCCGACAGCACAGGCCAGGCCGCGTTCGACGGCGCCTCCCAGGACGGAGAACCCCTGGCCAGCGGGGTGTACCTCGTGTCCCTGACCGCGGGCACCTCCCAGAAAACCGTCAAGTTCGCGGTGGAACGTTGATGAAGAAGACGTTGACAAGGAAAACCGGGGGCGTTGATACGCTGATAAGGCCGTTATTTCTGATCGCCCTCTCATCGCTTTTCCCTCCTTCGATTTTCGCATCCTCGGATCTGGCCACGGCGGATTTTCTGAACCTCACGTTCCACGCCCGCCCCCTGGGCCTGGGAGAGGCGGCCACGGCCGAAGCCGGGGGCCTGGGGCTGGCGGCCGTGAACCCCGCCGCGGTTTCGACCGTGGAAAAACGCGAATTTTCCTTTTCCCACGGGATTCTGGTGGAGGACAGCACGTTCGAGCATTTCGCCTTCGGATACGGGGCGGGCGGGCACGTCCTGGCGGTCAGCTACCTTCAACTGTCCCACGGCTCCCTGGAACGGCGGGACGCCAGCGGGCTGGTCCTGGGCAGCTTCACCCCGCGCGATTCCGCGCTGGCCCTGACCTATGGGACGCGCTGGCGGCGGCTGGCCCTGGGCGCCGCGGTGAAACAGGTGAAGTCCAAGATCGTCAAGGAGGCGGACGCCGTTTCCATGGACGCGGGCGCGCAGTACGAAATCAACGGCGAACTGGACGCGGGGGTGTCCCTGCTGAACGCTTTCGGCGAGCTGACATTCGACCAGAAGGCGGACCCCCTCCCCCGCACCGCCCGGGCGGGAACGCGCTGGACCCCGGCGGACAAAGTCCATTTGATGCTGGACGCGGTCTATCCCTTTTACGCCGACTTCTACACGGCCCTGGGCGGGGAGTACCGGTTCGTGGAAAAGGACCATTTCGGTTTCGCCCTGCGCGGCGGCTACAACACCAAGACGCCGGACCTGGAGGGGTTTTCGGGCCTGAACGGGGGGCTCGGCCTGCGGGTCCGCCGTTTGGAGGTGAATTACGCGTTGGACCCTTACGGTGATTTCGGCCTGACGCACCGCGTGAGCGTGGACTATGCCTGGTAAAGACAGAGCGAGACCGATGGCGAGAAAAAACAAAAGCGCGGATATGTTGACGGGAAAAAGAAAGAACCCCTTCCCATCAGTCTTTCATCGTCTTTTTCTTGCCGCCTCCCTCTTCTTGGCGCCTTTCCCCCTGGCCGCGGCGCGGTACTACCCCTTCATGGACACCAGCGTCTATCTGGGCCAGCACGTTTTCGAAGGCGACGCCAGCGGGTTCGCCGGCAATTTTTCGCTCACGTACGTCCCGGCGGTCAAGTTTTCGGAGAAGTTCGGGCTCCTGCCCAGCTACCGGACCTCGTACGAGGCCACCCGCTCGGTGGTGGATTTGGCGGGCGGCGGACAGCTCTTCCAGGCGTCCATGTCCCACGACCTCCTGGTCAAAGGCCTGTGGAGCCCTTCCCCGAAGTGGCGGCTGAAGCCCTCCGTCGGCCTGGGCGCGGAGTTCCTGCGGGAGACCAAGGACGAAAAACTGTTCGACGGCCTTTTCGACTATTACAAGCCTTCCGCCGGGCTGGAGATCGAATGGATCCAGAACCCGCGCGAACAACTGGCGGTGTCCGTCAACTATTACCACATCCTGTTCCCCAACTATTCGTCCCTGGAGTCGTCGGTCAGCTCGGGCCTGGGCCGGGCCCAACAGGGCGAAAACGTCCTGGACAGCCAGAACCTGGCCGGGGAGGCGTCCTACACCCTGCCGTTCGTTTTTCCGGACCTGCGGCTCACCCTGTCCTACGGGCAGACCCTGACCGGGTACGGGGAGCAGAAGGTGGTGGCCGCCTCCGGTGACCTGACCGCGGAGGAGCGGAGCGACCGGTACCAAAGCTACGTGGCGTCCCTGATGTACCCGGCCCGGCTGGGCGCGGGGCTGCGCTGCCTCTTCGGCCTGGACGCGCGGGAAAGCCGCCGCGGCAGCAACCAGAACTTCTACGACGCGAGGCGGACCCAGTTCCTGGAAAACTTCTACGACTACCGGGAGCGCACGTACAGGCCCCGGCTCGACTTCCTGATGGGAGACCGCGGCGGGTCCCTGGCCCTGGGGTTCCTGTGGGTGGAACGATCCTACGACAACCGTCCCATCCAGAACGCGGAGGGGCGGTACCTCGCCGAAGCCCTGACGCTGACGGAGAAGGCGTTCACCGTGGACATCAAGATCCCCGTGGCCGCCCGGCTGTACCTCCGCGCCAAGAGCGCCTTCAGCCAGTCCGACTCCAACACGGACTACGAAAAGATCTTCCGCACCAAATACCAGTTCAGCAACCACCTGATCGGCCTTCAGTACGAGCTTTAGAAGGGCCTGCCCCCGCGCCCCGTCCCGGGCGCCGCGTTTCCCCAATTTATTGTAAAATACCTCGCAAATCTTCCTTGCGAGGCCCTTCCCCATGAACAAACCCCTGAACAGCTTCAACGCCAAGGCCGAACTCAAGGCGGGCGGCAAAACCCTGTCCTGTTACCGCCTGGAGGCCCTGGAAAAGGCCGGCTTGGCCAGCATGTCCCGTTTGCCCGCGTCCATCCGGGTGTTGCTGGAGAATTTGCTGCGGCAGGAGGACGGCCGACTGGTCACGGCGGACAACGTCAGGGCCGCGGCCGCCTGGAAGCCCAGGGGTCTGCCCGACACGGAGATCCCCTTCATCCCCTCCCGGGTGCTTTTGCAGGACTTCACGGGCGTGCCCGTGGTGGTGGACCTGGCCGCCATGCGGGACGCGGCCAAGAAACTGGGCGCCGACCCCAGGAAGATCAACCCCCTCCTGCCCGTGGACCTGGTCATCGACCACTCCGTGCAGGTGGACGCCTTCGGCACGCCGGACGCCTTCCAAAAGAACGCGGACCTGGAATACCGGCGCAACCGGGAGCGCTACTCCTTCTTGAAGTGGGGCCAGAAGTCTCTGGCCGACTTCCGGGCCGTGCCGCCGGACACGGGCATCGTGCACCAGGTGAACCTGGAATATTTGGCGCCGGTGGTGGGCGTCCGCGACGGCGTCGCCTTCCCGGACACGGTCATCGGCACGGACTCCCACACCACCATGATCAACGGCCTGGGCGTGGTGGGCTGGGGCGTGGGCGGCATCGAGGCCGAGGCCGCCATGCTGGGCCAGCCCATGAGCATGCTCCTGCCCGAGGTGGTGGGCTTCAAATTGACGGGCCGGCTCCCGGCGGGCGCCACGGCCACGGACGCGGTGCTCACCGTGACCCAGATGCTGCGCAAGAAAGGCGTGGTGGGCAAGTTCGTGGAGTTCTACGGGCCCGGCGTGGCTTCGCTGTCTTTGCCGGACCGCGCGACGATCGCCAACATGGCGCCCGAGTACGGCGCCACCATCGGCTTCTTTCCCGTGGACCGGGAGACCCTGGCGTACCTGCGCCTCACGGGCCGGTCCGAGGACCAGGTGGCGCTGGTGGAGGCGTACTGCAAAGAACAGGGCCTGTTCGCGCCGGAGTTGTCCGACGACTGCTTCTCCGACGCCCTGTCCCTGGACCTGTCCACCGTGGAACCCTGTCTGGCCGGGCCCAAGCGGCCCCAGGACCGGGTCTTGCTGAAGGACACCAAACAATCTTTCCTTAAATCCCTCGGCGCGCCGGTGAAGGAGCGGGGCTTTGAGCTGCCCGCGGACCAGCTCTCAAAAACCGCTGCGGTGAACGGGGAGACGCTGGGCCACGGCGCCGTGGTCATCGCGGCCATCACAAGCTGCACCAACACCTCCAACCCGTCGGTGATGGTGGCGGCCGGGCTCCTGGCCAAAAAGGCCGTGGAAAAAGGCCTCTCCGCCAAGCCTTACGTCAAGACCAGCCTGGCGCCTGGCTCCCAGGTGGTCACGGACTATTTGGCGGCCGCGGGCCTCACGCCCTTCCTGGAAAAGTTGAACTTCCATTTGGTGGGGTACGGCTGCACCACCTGCATCGGGAACTCCGGGCCTTTGCCGGAGCCGGTGTCCAAGGCCGTGAAGGAAGGCAACCTCGTGGCCGCGGCCGTGCTGTCCGGCAACCGCAACTTCGAGGGCCGGGTGAACCCCCAGGTCAAGGCCAATTATCTGGCCTCGCCGCCCTTGGTGGTGGCGTACGCCCTGGCGGGCCGCATGGACCTGGACCTGACCGCCGAGCCCCTGGGCGCCGGAAAAGACGGCAAGCCCGTCTATTTAAAAGACGTCTGGCCCACTCAGGAAGAAGTCGCCGGCACCATCCGGAAGGCCGTGACCTCGGACATGTTCCGCAAGCGGTACGGCAAGGCGGCGGAGGGCGACAAGAACTGGAACGGCCTGCCCGTGCCCGCGGGCGATTTGTACCAGTGGGACGACAAGTCCACGTACATCCGCCGGGCGCCCTATTTCGACGACATGGCCCCCTCGGCGGGGACCCTGTCGGACATCAAGAACGCCCGGTGCCTGGCGGTCTTCGGCGACTCCATCACCACGGACCACATCTCCCCGGCGGGCAACATCGCCAAGGACAGCCCGGCCGGCAAATACCTCGTCTCCCTGGGCGTCGAGCCCAAGGATTTCAACTCCTACGGCGCGCGGCGAGGCAACCACGAAGTCATGATCCGCGGCACCTTCGCCAACATCCGGCTGAAGAACGGCCTCGTGGACTGGGAGGAAGGCTGGAACACCCTGCACCTCCCCGACGGGGTCAAGATGCCCATTTTCGAGGCGTCGCAGAAATACCAAAAAGACGGCGTGCCCCTGGTGGTGTTGGCGGGAAAAGAATACGGCTCAGGCTCCAGCCGCGACTGGGCGGCCAAGGGCCCGGCGCTCATGGGCGTGAAGGCCGTCATCGCGGAAAGCTACGAGCGCATCCACCGCAGCAACCTGGTGGGCATGGGCGTGTTGCCACTTCAATTCAAGGCTGGCGAAAATCGAGAAACCCTGGGCCTCACGGGCCGGGAGGTCTTCGAGATCACGGGCGTCGCCGGCCTGACGCCCAAAAAACCCCTGAAGGTCAAAGCCGCGGCCCCGGACGGCAAAACCAAGGAATTCGAGGCGGTGGCCCGGGTGGACACGCCCGTGGAGGTGGAATACATGCGCCACGGCGGCATCCTGCCCGCGGTGCTAAGGCAGATTTGTAAAGCCGGGTAGTCCAAGAACATTCCATAGGGTTCTATCAAGGGAGGCCTTATGATCAACGAGTCTTTGCTGGAAGAAAAGCTGGCGGTCCTGGAAAAGGCCCGCCCCTGGAGTCCCCGGACCATGGCCAAAATGGAAGCCCTGCTCCGCGGCGCGGATGAGAAGGCGTTGTTTCGGGTGAACCCCGTCAAATTTTCGGCTGAGAAAAACATCCCGGAGAGCGAAACCACGGATATGTTCGTGCACGCGGCGCGACAAGGGCTCTTCGGCATGGACTGGCATCTGATCTGTCCTTTCTGCTCGGCCGTGGTCAAGAGCTTCAAGATGCTCCGGCATATCCAGTCCGACTACTATTGCGCCATGTGCGACATACGGCAAGAAACGTCCCTGGACGATTATCTGGAGGTCGCCTTCACGGTCACGCCGCAGGTCCGGGAGATTCGTTATCACCATCCCGAAAATCTCTCCCCGGAGGAATTTTTCCTGGACTGCGTCTTCTCTCCCCTGGCCCTCGTGGGCCCGAACGTCCGTTTTGTCGACCTGGTCAAACCCTGCATTCGTTTGGCCGGCTTCGTGGAACCGGGGCAGGAGGCCGCGTTCCGCGTCGAGGCCGGTCCGGGCGTGCTGCACGCGTACGACCATCTCAACAGCGCCACCTTTGATGTGCCGGTTTCAGGCGATCCCGTCTCCGTCGTCCAGACGCTCCGCGCCGACTTTCGGAACGACGCGTACGAAACGCTTCCGGCTTCGGTCCGGCCCGGGCCCGTGGTCCTGACCGTTCGAAATGAGGGGCTCCGCCGTGTCACGATGATGCTGTTCAACCTGCCGCCGAACAAACCGAAGAGCCCGGCCAACCGATACGAACCCTTCCTCACGGCCAAGCGCCTTCTCACCAACCAAACGTTCCGGAATCTGTACGGCGGCGAACTGGTCGTGGGGTCCGAGAGCCTGAAGGTCAAAGACCTGACCTTTCTCTTCACGGACCTCAAGGGGTCCACGGCCCTGTACGACCGGATCGGAGACTTGAAGGCCTTCTCCCTGGTGCAGGAGCACTTTCACGCCCTGGAGAACATCGTGGCGGAGAAAGGAGGGGCCATCGTCAAGACCATCGGCGACGCCGTGATGGCGGCCTTTGGGCGTCCCCAGGACGCGCTCCTGGCCGGACTGCGCATGCTGGAAGAGGTGGAATCCCTCAACCGCGCCCGCGGGTCCCGCGACATCGTGCTCAAGATCGGCCTGCACAAAGGACCGGCCATCGCCGTGACGCTGAATGAGCGTCTGGATTATTTCGGGCAGACGGTGAACATCGCGGCCCGCGTGCAGACGCTCGCCGAAGCGGACGAGATCTGCTTCACGGAAGACGTGTGGAGGGCCTCGGAGGTGAAAGACCTCCTGAAGGGGGCGCCGGCCAAGCAGGAGGCGGCCATGCTCAAGGGCTTGCAGGAAAAAGTCCCGGTGTACCGTCTGCGGGATCGGTCTTCCACGACGGAGTAAAATCTCCATCATCCCACAAAGTCCTGGGGATGGGCTTCCCCAACCCCGCAAAAAAGAATATGATGGGGAAAATTTACAAATTCTCTCTTTTAGAAAGGAGGTGAAAAACCAATGAAATTCAATCCCGTGTATTTGCTGCTCGGCGCTTTGCTGTTCGTGGGCGCTTGCAAGAAGGCCGAGGCCCCGGTGGAGATGAGCGCCGAGACCACGGCCCCCGCCGCCGAAGCTCCGGCGCAGACCGAAGCCCAGCCGGCCGGCCAGGCCCAGTAATCATCCAGGGCCGGCATTTTTTCCGGCCCGAACAATCGCCTAGTTTCAGAAATGGAAACGGGAAAACGCAAGGGAAGGTGAACCGGCGGAGAGGTTTCCGGCGGCGGGCTAAGCGGCGGTCCGAACCAGAGGCAAGAACTAATCCCGGAGGCGTTGCCGCCCTCTTGAAAAACAACCGAAACACCCTGGACCCCAAAAGTCCGGGGTGTTTTTTTTAACGGTAGAACACCGCCTCGTGGCGGATGAAGCGGAAATTTTTGTACACGAACTTGGCGGAGAAGAACCGGCGCTGTTTGAGCCACCTCAGAAACACTTTGTCCCCTTCCCACAGGGGCAGTCTCAAAAGTTCCGAGTCCTTGACCCACCGCAGATGCCCCTCGTCGGATTCGATGAGCCGGCCGGAGAACCGTGTCGCCACATAGACGAAGACGTACCAGTCGTCCGCCCCGTCGAAGCCCGGGAAGGTGATGAACCCCGCCAAGCGGGGCCGGCGGAGGCGCAGGCCGCTTTCCTCCCGCACCTCGCGGACCACGCATTCCTCCGGCGTCTCGCCGGGGTCCAGCTTCCCCCCCAGGCCGTTCCACTTGCCCTCGTGAATGTCGTTCTTTTTCTTGACCCGGTGGAGCATGAGGGTCCTGCCGTTTTTCTTGACGTAGCACAGCGTGGCGAGTTTCATGTCGGCGGCGGCCTTTTCCTTATCCGGATTTGCGTCAACCCTTCAAATGTGCAAATATATGACCAAATTGGGCATGTTTATATCATATCAAGGGAAAAGGAGGAAACATGGCATTATCTGATTTGTTCAGCAACTTCCACCTGCTGTTCCGGTGGCTTCACGTGATCGCGGGCATCACGTGGATCGGGCACCTGTACTTTTTCAACTTCGTGAACATCCCCCTGCAGGGATCCATCGACGACAACACCAAGAAGGCCGTCAATCCCCAACTGCTCCCCCGGGCGCTGTGGTGGTTCCGCTGGGGCGCCATGATCACCTTCCTGGCCGGGCTGATCCTCTTCGTGATGAACTACATGTACATCCCGGGCGCGGGCTTCGGCCCCACCCCGCTCTGGCGGGACGCCTTCGGCCTGACCGGACGGGCCATCTGGATCAGCCTGGGCATGCTGTTCGGGACCATCATGTGGTTCAACGTGTGGTTCGTGATCTGGCCCGCGCAAAAGCGCATCCTGGGCCTCTGCGGCGTGGCCAAGGCCACCCCGGAAGAGCTCCCCGCGGTGCGCGCCAAGGCCACGAAGGCCTCGCGGATCAACACCTTCCTGTCCGGGCCCATGCTCTTCGGCATGCTGGCCGGCCCCCACTACGGCGCGTTCAACCTGGTGAGCTTCATCGTGTTCGTCGCCATCGCCATGTTCGCCGTGTCCTGGGCGTATAAGACCTCCGTGAAGGTGGCCAAGGTCTCTTAAGGCTTCAAGCCGTCGTTAAAAAAGGCGAGGGGAGAATCTCCCTTCGCCTTTTTTATTTTGTCCGTCCAAAAGGGGTCCGGATCAGGTCTCGTCTTCCTCCGGCTCTTCCGTCCCGGAAGAAAGCTTCTTCTCAAACCGTTCCGTGACGCGCTTCACCTCCACCTCCGCGTCCCTGAGCCGCTTCTGGCAGAACTCGATCAGCTCCGCGGCACGGGACACCCGGGCGGACAGCTCGTCCACGTCGATCTCCCCCTGCTCCAGGCCCTCCAATATTTTTTGCAGTTCCTCGGAGGCCGCCGCGTAGGTCAAACCTTTTTCCGGCTTTTTGGAAGTCATAAACCCTCCCCTCAAAATTGATAGGCCAGCGTCATGTCCAGCCTGTCCGGGCCGTTCCCGGTCAGGGCCAGGGTAAACCCTTTTTTCTTCCCTTCCTCCGTCAGCCGCCGCAGGCGGTTGTGGCTCATGAGCCCGCCCACCACGGCCGCCGCTCCCGCCAGGCCCAGCGCGTAGCCCGCGGCCGCCTTGCTCCTCCCCTCATCGATGCGGCGCTGGGCCTCGTCCCGGGCGGCCGGGGTGTTGCAGGTCACGCTGTCCCCGTCGCGGACGCAGCCGGGGACGTCTCCCGCGCTCAAATTTTGGCTGAGTCCCGAGACAAAGAAAGCCGCGCCCACCCCCACGCCCGCGAACCCGCCGCCCACCAGGGCGTTCCGCCAAAACGCGGCCTCGTCCATGTTCCGGCGCCACTTGGCTTCTTCCGCGGAGCGGGGGGCGGTCCCTTCCTCCTCGGGGGAGGGACCGCTCTGCTCCCAGATCGCGTCCGTTCCCGGCGCCGGGCCGCCGGCCCGCAGGTCCGGGGTCCACGCCAGACAAAGGGCCCAGGCCACCGCCGCCGCCCTCCCTTGCCAACGTTTCACGGGGTCCCCTTTCGGACGGACAACACGCGGGCCGACAGGAAACCGTCGCTCACCTGGGCCTCCATCTCCTGGCCCGGCGCCGCGTCCTCCACGCTCTTGACGAGGCGGCCCTGCCGCAGGAGCAGGCTGTAGCCCCGCGCCAGGAGCCGCCGCGGGTCCTTCAATTGGCACTCCTTGCGGAACGCGGCCAGCCTTTCCCCTTCGCGGGCGATCCTTTCCCGGCTCAGGCGGGCCAGCAGGGCTGGGGTTTTTTCCAGCCGTTCCCGGCCCAGCGCCAGTTCGTGGCGGGCGCCCAGGCGCAGGCGCCGCAGGGCCTCGGCCAGTTCCCCTGTGCGGCGGGACAGGGCCAAGCCCGCGAACCGCCGGCCCTGCCGCACGCTTTCCGCCAGGGTTCGGCCCGCCTCCCTCAGCCGCTCGCCCGCGATTTGAAATATCCGCGAGACGGTTGCCTCCGTCCCGGCCTCGAATTCCCGGGCCGTTTCCACGAGGAACTGGGCCAGGGCCGTGGGCGTCTTGCGCGAGGTGTGGGCCACCAGGTCCGCCACGGACGAATCGATCTCGTGCCCGATGCCGGTCAGCACCGGTTTGGGGCATCGGGCCACGGCCAGGGCGACGGCCTTCTGGTCGAACCAGATCAAATCGGACCGGGAGCCCCCGCCCCGCACCAGGGCCACCGCCTCCACCTCGGACAGGGACGCCAGGAACTCCAGGCCCCGGCACACGCCGGCCTCGGTCTCCGCGCCCTGCATGCGCGCGTCCCACAGGAATATCCGGAAAGAGTACCCCGAGGCCCTGAGCTCGTGAAGAAAATCGTGGTACGCGGCGCTGCCCTCGGAGGTGATGAGGCCGATGCCCTGCGGCACGGGCGGGAGGGGCCGCGCCCGGTTCAGGTCGAACAGCCCCTTGTCCTTGAGTTCCTTCAGGAGCGCTTGGCGGGCCAGCTCCATGCCGCCCAGGGTGAAGCGGGGGTCCACGTCCAACACCTTGAGCTGGAGCCCGGCCCGGGGCCAGTAGAAGTCCACGGCGCAGAGGAGCTTGACCTGCAGGCCGTCCCGCAGCGCCAGCTTGTCCGAGGCCTCCGCCAACTTGGCCTCGATCTCGGCCCGCTGGCCGCCCCAGAGCAGCGCCTTCACGCTGGCCTTGGCCGCGTCCTTGCCCGCTTCCTTCTCCACCAGCTCGAAGTACACCTGGCCCCACCGCCGGTCCGCGGCCTTGGCCGCGTCCCGGTCGTAGCCCTGGACCTCGCCGGTCACCCAGACAGTGGCGGGGAAAGCCTCCTCCAGGACCCGGGCGATGGATTGGTTGACCCGGCTGACGCTGAAGACGGCCTCGTCCGACGGGCCGGAAGGCGCGGAGGGACTTTTACCGCCGTACGAGCGTGAGGAGCCAGCGGCATTCCTTCTCATAATCCTCCTGGGAGTCATAGGGCGACGGGGACAGGGGTTGTCCCGACAAAATCATCTTGGCGCCTTTGTTGGAGATCACGTTCCCCGCGGCCTGGGCCACGTCCTGAAGCAGGGTGCGGAAATTCGCGAACACGCCCGCGGCCTTGCGCGGGCCCAGGGAGGCGAAGTTGAAGGCCTGGGCGTTGACGTGCAAACGGCTCAGGCGTTCTTGGCCCGGTTGTCCTTCCGCCGGCTCCGCGGTGAACAGGTCCATGTACATGAAGAATTCCGTTTCCTTGACCGTCTTCCGGACCTCCTTCCCCTTGCCGCCGAGGCGGACGGGGATGCCCGTGGCCAGGGTGATGCCCAGGGACGCCAGCTTCTGCCCCTGGGTGGGGCCTTCCTTCACGGTCTTGGTCAGGGACACCTCCTCCCGCAGGCCCACCGCGGCCAGCAGGCGGACGCGGTCCCACGCCGCGCATTTCTCCGTGGAGTCCGACCCCGTGGCGAAACAAAACCCCTCCGGCGCGCAACGGGCCATGTGCACGTTCTGGGGAGGCGGCAGGGAGACCACCTCTTTTTCTTCCAGGAGCAGGGCGCCCACGCCGGCCTCGGCGGCCTGGGCGGCCAGGAGCCGGGCCCGGGTTTCCTCCAGGCGCTCGCCCAAAAAACCCCAGCCGCGTTTGGCCAGGCGGCGGGCGTCCAGGGACGGGACCTTGTGGAAGGCGGCGAGGAGCGGGGCGATCTTGTCGGGTTGAAGCTGTTCCGGACGGCTGAGGAGAACCGAAAAAGACATCCTACTTCTTCTCTTCGATCCCCTTTTGGAGCTTCTGGACGGCTTCCTCCGCGTTGCGCTTCAGACGGCCGTCCAAATCGCCGGTGGTCAGTTTTTTCAAGGCCGGCACCGCCCGCTCGTCCCCGATCTGGGACAGGGCCCGCACCGCGGTCAGCTGCACCAGCAGATGGGAATCCTCCAGAAGGCCGATGAGGTGCTTTTGCAGGTCCTCCCGTCCGGCCCCCACCTGGGCCAGGCACCGGACCGCGGTCATGCGCAAAGGATGGGAATGGCCGCGCGCCGTGTATTTTTTCAGAACGTCCGCCGCCGCTTCTGGGCGCAGGGCCGTCAGCGCCTCCAAAGCGCCGGACCGGATCACGTCGTTCCAAGAGTCCCGCTTCATGGCCTCTTCGAAGATTTTCGGGAAGGCCGGGTCTCCGGTGCGGGCCAGGGACTTGAGGGCCTGGGTCTCGGCGAAGTAGCTTTTCTCCCCCCGGTAAGCGGCCTTGAGCCGCTGGCGCACGGAGGCGTCGCGCACGTCCCCCAGGGCCGCGATGAGCAGGCGGCGGGCCTTGGGGTGCGCCAGCTCCCGGTGGCCGCGCAGGAGCGCGTCCAGGGCTTCGGGCGTGCGCAGGGCGCCCAGCGCCTGGGCGATCTCGCCCTGCACCCCCCAGAACTTTTCCCGGAAGAGCGCCTCGGCCAGGGCCGCGGTCGCGGACGGGCCGCCCAGCCGGCCCAGGGCCTTGGCCGCCTCCGCCCGCCCCATCACGTGCGGGTCCTCCCGGAGCTGTTCGATCCACATGGCCTCGGGTTTCGGGAAATCCACCCGCTTGAGGATCCAATGGTCGGGATCGAAGAGGACCAGCGAGGGCTCGGACGGCAGCTGGAAGGCGAACAGGTGGGATTTCCTCTCCACGGTCTCCTTGAAGCGCTTGCGGCCCTGGGCCGTGTGGAAATCGAACTCCACCGGCAGGGAGAAAAGGCCCGTCTCCCCGTCGGCGTTGTGGGCCTGGACCACCCGGACGTTGGCCTCCTTCTTTTTGGGGTCCCACCAGTACCGCACCTTGTACTCCGGGTGGCCGGCCTTGTACACCCATTGGTCGAAGAACCGGTTCAGGTTGCGGCCCGTGGCCTTGGCGATGGCGTTGAGCAGGTCCGTCGTCTCCACCACCTTGGCGCGGTTGTCGGCCACGTACGCATGGATGGCCTTCCAGAAACCGTCGTCCCCCAACAGGTACCGCAGCATGTGCAGCACCCGGGAGCCTTTCTCGTACAGATGCCGGTCGAAGATGTCCGACGGCTGTTTGTACACCCGCGTCACGAGGGGACGGCGGTAGTGCTCCTTGTCCTCGTCGAAATAAATCTCCCCGTTTTGATGGATCTCCCAGGCGAACTCGTCCGGGCCCTTGTCGTGCTCCGTGAAGAGCGCCTCGAAGTACGTGGCGAAGCTCTCGTTCAGCCAGGCGTGGGGCCAGTCCTTGCAGGTGAGGAGGTCGCCGAACCACTGGTGGGCCAGTTCGTGGGCCACCAGCGGGTCCGACGAAAAGTCCAGGTGGGCCCGCTCGTCGTGCAGCGTGAGCGCGGTCTGGG
>CAZAEL010000044.1:0-19664 GCA_964484135.1 uncultured Elusimicrobia bacterium | reverse complement strand
CAGGTGGGCCTTCGGCTCCCAAAAAATCCTCGTCTCATAGCGCCTGCACGGGGATCACCGCTGAGAATATCCCTATTTCCCAAACTCAATGTGGACAATAAATTCTCCAGAACACTGGTCTGGCTGAGGACCAATTTGTGCCCATGCCGGCGGAGCCGTCCAAGTGTTTACCGCTAATTGGAGTTTTCCACTCAAATCATTTCGCGATGCGGCACTTCCAATGACAAATTTTTTTCCACCATTACTTGCTATGACTCGCCCAATTAAGGCGTAGGTAAATCCGGGCGTGCCGTCATATGAATTTAAAGCGTCGGAGAACATCCATCCGGAAGCGGCTACCAAAAGTTCTTTGCTTGTTCCGACCGACCCATTTGGTCCAAAAGTAAAACCTGCGCTATTATTGAGGGCAAAGGTGGTTGACTCAACCGTTATTGTCCCAGACGCCGTAAACAACACTTTTTCTCCAAGGTTAATCGTTATACCAGTGTCCAACCACTGATTGTTCGGTTTGACAACAAATGACATCGAATTTTTACTCGCCCTAGGGGAAAGGAGAAAATCTGCGATTGGCTGCCTATCACGACAGCCGATTATAAAAACCAAAATGAAAATGCCGCGCAATATATAAGAGGCTTTCATCTTTACCAATTAAATGTAAGCCCTAAAACAACCCCGATACTTTGGATATCCGTTCCCTTCGAGAAAATTTGCCGGTAAACGATTTCCATAATACCACCGATTCTCTTATTGCGAGACAAATCAATACCGATCCCCGCAAGGCCAATGGGGTCTTCGCTCTTTAATTTCACATTGACAGCCTCGGCCTCCATCATCGACCTTGCAATCCCGCCACCGGCTTTTGCATAACCACGCATTTGAAATGGATAACCAAAATAATAAAGGCCGGAAACGATCCCGTTCATGATCGTGACATTTGCGGGTATCGTTATGCTGGCCGATGTCTCCCGATTAAACGCAGCAAAATCTCCGGCAAACTCCAACCCGAACGTCGGCCCGGCAAATCTATACCCCAACCCACCAAACGTTGTTCCTTCCACCACATCCGAAAAATCTCCAACAAAAAAATCGTATCCTCCTAAAACCAAAATCTGATGGCTTTTTGTAGCGATATAGCTTTCGAGTTCCTTTCGGATTTGGCCAGTCTCGTTATTGAACGTGTTCTTGGGAATCTCTGCATAATCAGCCGCAGTAATTTCAGAAGTTTCTGCGTCCACCAAACGCGCATTGATTTGATACTTCTTGCGCAACTCTTGAACGCTCCCCAATAAAAGATACTGTGCGCCAATCAATTTGCTGATTTTTGCCGCTGTCCCCTCATCGAGATACCCCATAAGACCCAATTTTTGTTCTTCGATGAGCTGTTTTAGCTGCCTGCGCTCCACAAGTCTGTATACCTTTGACTTGCTGAATTCGGCTGTCATGACCTCTGCCGTTATCGCGCCGACTTTTTCTGTTTTCAGGCGTTCATCTGTTTCGAATTCAAAAATGGCTACGGTAACCAATCCCGGGGCATCTACCTTTGACTTAAACGTGCTTTCCAAGCGCTCGCGCAATTTTGAAATCTCAACGGACATTTTTCCTGTTTCAGCCGCGTTTAAAACAGAAGTAACGGTCATCAAGCCCGCAAAAATGCACATGCTTCGGATTCGCATTACTCTCCTCTTTTGCTCTTTACTTGTTATGCCGTGAATTTATATCCCGCACAGTGTCTATAAGACGAAGGCGATTTCCGATGGTGGGAAACCCCCACAAACCTGGTGCGAGGTGGAACACCTCCGCTCAATAATTGCGGAGGTGTTCTTTGTACCGCTCCAGGTTGTCCTTTAACTCGCGGAGGGAGTCGCCGCCGAACTTTTCTTTCATGGCGTCCGCCAGAACGATGGCGGTCACGGCCTCGCCGATGATGGCGGCGGAGGCCACGGGACAGACGTCGGAGCGCACGATCTCCGCGGTCATCTCCGCCTTGGTGAGGATGTTGACGGACTTCAAGGGCCGGCGCAGGGACGCCAGGGGCTTGACCGCGGCCCTCAGCACCACGGCCTCGCCGTTGGTCATGCCGCCTTCCAACCCGCCCGCGTTGTTGGTCTTGCGGAAGAAGCCTTTGTCCGGGGCGTAGAAAATTTCGTCGTGCAGGTCCGAGCCTTTGCGCCGCGCCATGTCGAAGCCGTGCGCGATTTCCACGCCCTTGTGGGCCTGGATGGACAGCACGGCCTGGGCCAGGCGGCCGTCCAGCTTCAGGTCCCATTGGGTGTGGCTGCCCAGGCCCACGGGGCAGCCCGTGGCCACCACCGTGTACACGCCGCCCAGGGTGTCGCCGTTGGTCTTGGCCTCCTTGATGGCGTCCATCATCTTTTCTTCCGCGCGCTTGTCCGGGCACCGCACCGGGGATTGTTCCGCCAAGGCGAAGGCTTCCTCCGGGGCCAGGGTCTTGAGGTTGGCCTCGATGCCGCCGATCTCCACCACCCAGGAATAAATTTTGACGCCCAGTTCCTCCAGGAGCCTGCGGCACACCGCGCCCACGGCCGTGCGGGCCGCGGTCTCCCGGGCCGAGGCCCGTTCCAAAATGTCCCGCGTGTCCTGCCGGTCGAATTTGAGCACGCCGGTGAGGTCCGCGTGGCCGGGCCGGGGCCTGACCAGGCGGAACTTTTCCGACTTGTCCTGCTCGGACAGGGACATGATCTTTTCCCAGTTCTCCCAGTCCTTGTTCTCGATGGTCAGGATGATGGGCGAACCCAGGGTCTCCCCCCAGCGCACGCCGGAGCGGACCCGGGCCTTGTCTTTTTCGATGTACTGGAGCCGTTCCCCCCGGCCGAAGCTGTACTGCCGGCGGCTCAGCTCCTGGTTGATGAAGTCTTCCGTGATCTTCAGCCCCGCGGGCACGCCCTCCACAATGGCTGTGAGGCACCGTCCGTGGGATTCTCCGGCCGTTAAATAACGGATCACTGTGGGCTCCTTTTTTTCAGTTCGTCTTCCGCGGCTTTGCGCATCACGTCCAAAGGCGGTTTTTGATTAAACCAAATTTCAAAGGCCTTGGCCCCCTGCTGGACCAGCATGCCCAGGCCGCCGTGCACGTCGGCCCCGGCCTGTTTGGCCGCGGCCATGAGCTCGGTTTCCCGGTGGTAGATCAGGTCGTACAAGGTCAAATTGTCGTGCAGCCAGTCGGGGTTGAGGGGCAGGGGGTCGCCCGGCGACAGGCCCGCGGAGGTGGCGTTGACGACGAGCGCGGCATGGGCCACGGCCTCCCGCGCTTCTTCTTCCCCCCCGGCCACGGCGATGCGGTCCGGGCCCAGGCCGAGACGGTCCCGGAATTCCTCGGCCAGGCGGTGGGCCCGGGACGGGGTGCGGTTCCAGATCGTCACGCGGGCCGGGTCCAGGTCTTCGAACAAGGAAAGGACGGCCCGGGCCGCGCCCCCCGCGCCCAAAAGCACCACGCTCCGGCCGCTGGGGTCCACGCCCAAATCCGTCAGGTCCGCCAGAAAACCCGGGCCGTCCGTGTTGTACAGGCTCCAGACCGAGACGTCGTCCATCATCTCCCTGTCCACGGTGTTGACCGCGCCGGTCTGCTCCACGTCGAAAGCCGGGTTCAACTCCACGCCGGGCGGCGCGGCCTCCTTCAAAATCCGCTCCTTGTGCGGGACCGTGACGTTGAACCCGTCCAAAGGCAGGGCCGCGGCCTGGGCGATGAAATCCTTCCAGTCCCCGGGCGCCACCTCGATTTTCCGGTACGCGGCCTTCAGGCCCAAAGCCTTGATGGCGGCCTCCTGCATGACCGGGGACAGGCTGTGGTCCAGAGGATGGCCCGCCACGCCCAGTTTTTTGGCGTCCGCGGGAACGCCTTCAAAGATTTTCTTAAGATCCGCCAAGGGAAAGCTCCGATATGCGAAATGTGGGCGCGCCGAAGGACCCGTACCAAGTCAGGTCGTCCGCCACCGCGTCCGTTTGTTTCAACAAATCCAGCAAATTGCCGGCCAGGGTCACGCCCTTGACCGGGCGGACGAACCGGCCCCGTTCCACCAGCCGGCCGGAGGCGCCCACGGAGAAGTCGCCGGACACCGGGTCCGCGGTGTGCATGCCCATGACGTCCTCCACGTAGAAAGCCCGCCGCGTGTCGCCCAGCAGGTCCTGCGCGGACCCCGCGCCCGGGGCCAGGTAAAAGTTGGTGGAACCCGGCGACGGCGCGTCCGACAGGCCGCCGCGGCCGGCGTTGCCCGTGCTTTCCCGCCCTTCCCGCGCCGCGGCGTGGGAGTCGTACAGGTAGTCGCGCAACACCCCCTTTTCCACGGCGATGGTGGTCCGGGTGGGAAGGCCCTCGTCGTCGTACAGGGCGCTGGCCAGGCCCTTGGGGTACCGGCCGTCGTCCACCAGGGTGACCCAGGGCGACGCCACGCGTTTTCCCCGCCGGCCCGCGAAAAAGGACCGCCCGTGCTGGACCGCGTCCGCGCAGAGCGCGTCCGACAAGAGCTCCAAAAATTCCACGCCCACCGCCGGAGACAGGACCACGGGCCAGCGGCCGGAGGGGAGGGGCTTGGCGCCGAAGGCGCCCAAGATCCGGTCCCGGGCCCGGCTGAGGACCCGTTCGCCGTCCAGGTCCCGCCAGAGCCTGCGTTCCATGGAGTCCCAGGAAATCTGCACGTCGCCGTTCGATTGCCCCATGAGCTCCACGGCCAGGGACACGGACGTGAAGGGCCGTTCCACCGCCACGCCGCGGGAGTTCACCACCGCGGAAGCGCCTTCGGACTCCTCCAGCGACAGCTTCAACACTTTTTTGAGGCGGCGGTCCGAGGCCAGCAGGTCCCGCTCCCACCCGGCCAACCGGTCCCGCAAATCCGGGACGCCGAGCCGGAACAAGGACGGGTCCGTGGGGCAAACATCATCGGCCGCGCCGTGGCGGACCTCGGAGGGACGCGGCAAAAAACGGTGTTTGTCCGGCGGGGAATAGCGGGCGGCGGAAACAGCCTGTTCCCACAGGCGCGGCGCGGAGTCCTCGGACAGGTCGCGGACGTACGCCAGCCCCTGACGCCCCCCGCGCAGGGCCCGCAGGGCCGCGCCCTGGGTCCAGCCTTCGCGGGTGTCGTCAGGGCGTCCTTCGGCCCAGGCCGCCTCCCGGAACCGGCTTTGCTCCAAATAAATTTCCGCCTGCCACCCGGCGGGGATTTTCAGACGGTCCAGCCATCGCCTCCCCAGGCGCAGAAGATCGGGCGCGGACGAAAACGCGGGGGAGGCGCGCTTCAAGGGTGTTTGTCTTTTTCCGGGGCCGCCAGAAACACCGGGCTATGGCCCACGGCGCTGTCCGGGTCCAGGCTCAGGACCCGCTCCCAGGCTTTCTTGGCCTGGTCCTTGCGTCCGAGAGCCGCCCAGGCGGACCCCAGCAGGGTCCAGGCGTGGATGTTGTCCGGCTCCTGTTTCAGGACCTCCTGGCAGCGGACCACCACGCCCTTGTACTGTTTTTCGCGGAAAGCGCGGTACGCGTCCACCAGGCCCAGATAGGCCGAGGGCTGCTCATGGGCCCGCTGGTGGGCCAGGTTGTTGAACCCCGAGTAGAAAAAGAGAATGGCGCAGATGAAAAGCAGGATCCCCCAGCGCCGGCGGTACAGCAGGACGAAGCCGTCGTTGAAGAACGCGGCGCGGCCCCATTCGTTGAGCTTGAGCACCCACCCCGGGCGATAAAGATAGCCCAGGCTCAGGAGCAAAAAACCCAGGCCCACAAGGATTTTGACCAGCGCTTCCATGAACCGATTATTCTATCTCCTTTGGAGGGGCGAATCAAACCGGCGGGGCCGGGGGTTCGGGGCGGAGAGGCGGCGATGAGGGGGCGTCGGCGCGGCGGCGACGGCGGTCTTTCTGGCGGCGCAGGCGGTCCCGTTCTTTCAGGCGCTCGGAGGTGCCGGGCGAGAGTCGCATCTCGATCCGGTCCACCAGCTCCCGCAGGGCCAGGAACCGGTTCACGGACCGGCGGCGGTCCCTTTGACAGCCGACCGTCAGGCCCAGGGGCGCGTAAGAAAGCACGACGCGGTTGCTGGTCTTGTTGATCTTCTGCCCGCCGGGGCCGCCGCCCTTGGTGAAGCGTTCCTCCACTTGGGAGAGGTCCAGGCCGAGGCGGACGACGCGCGCCCGCAGCGCCTCCCGTTTGGCGGGCGTCACGTCCGCGATTTCATTCAGGTTCATAAGGACACGCGCAAAAAGTAGGCCCGGGCGGATTTGAACCGCCGACCCCCTCTCTGTCGCGCCCGGATCGGTCTCGCATCCGCTCGGACCACGATCCGGGCCTGAAGGCCGGGCCTACGTCGGAGTCTTCACGGCCCGGCGCTCCGCAAGGGAGAGGGCCCTGCCCTCTCCCATTCATCGCCGCCGTCGGCGGGCAAAGCCCGCCAGGACGGCTGAACCCTCTCCCGGAGCGGAAGGGTCGGCGCAAGGAGTAGGCCCGGGCGGATTTGAACCGCCGACCCCCTGCTTAGAAGGCAGGTGCTCTATCCAACTGAGCTACGGGCCCAAAAGTCCGTTTTTGGTCGGAGGCGCAGTTCCTTGCTGCTTATGGTTTCCGGACTGGCGTCCTCCAACCACTTCCTCGCTTCCCACAGCTCGGTCGGAAAGCAGGTGCTCTATCCAACTGAGCTACGGGCCCAAAAGTCCGTTTTTGGTCGGAGGCGCAGTTCCTTGCTGCTTATGGTTTCCGGACTGGCGTCCTCCAACCACTTCCTCGCTTCCCACAGCTCGGTCGGAAAGCAGGTGCTCCCCTCGCCTCCCCAGGCTCGGGCCGGGGCTCGCGCCCGCCGCGGCATTCGCCGGATGCCGCGACCCAACTGAGCTACGGGTCCGAAATCCAAAAGGGGATTTTACCAGTTTTGCCGGAGGCAAGAAAGGAAACCGATGTGCTAAAATATCCCCGAAAGGCAAGAACCTTTTTCCCACGCGCCATGAGACAGACCGCCGCATTCTGGATCCGCCGGCTCCGCCTGAAACCCCACCCGGAGGGCGGCTATTTCCGGGAAACGTACCGTTCCCCGGAACGCCTGAAAACGGGCCGCCTGCCGCGCCGCTTCAAGGGGCCCCGCGCTTTTTCCACCGCCATCTACTACCTCCTCAAAGGGACCCAGTTTTCCGCCTTCCACCGCATCCGCTCCGACGAGCTTTGGCATTTTTACGCGGGGAGCGGCCTGACCCTTCACGTGCTGAAAGGCGGTCGACTCTCCCGCCTGCGCCTGGGCCTCCGGCCGAAGCGCGGCGAAACGCCGCAGGCCGTGGTTCCCGCCGGGGCCTGGTTCGCGGCCACGGTGAATGATCCGGCTTCCTACGCTTTGGCGGGTTGCACCGTGGCCCCCGGTTTTGACTTTCGAGATTTTGAATGGGGCGACCGCCGGCGGTTGATCCGCCGATATCCGGCGCACAAAAGTCTTATTGAACAGCTCACTTTTGGAGAGCGTTAATTGATTTTATGAAATAAATTACACAATTTTATATAATAAGTTTTTGAATCGTATTATAGATATATTATTTATGTTAAATTTTTTTACTTGACAAAACGCGCCCCACAGGTATACTAAACAAGACCTAGAAAAACCCTCCACGACAACCTGATTTTACCGCTCATGTTCAATCAAGGGGAACATGTATGACGCTGACCATTGCCATTGAAAACATCCTCCTAGACGACCAAGAACCTTCTCAACTGATCCTGGAGGGGGCGGTGGGAAAGGACAAAACGGACTGGGCCGCGGAATACCGGACCCTGGCGGACAGCCTGGGCCAAGACCGGGATTTCGCCTCCTGCCTGCCGTACGCCTGCCTCTGCAAGCATTTCTGACCGGGGAAAATCCCGTGAACGCCCCGGCGCCTCCCATCAAAATCCTCCTGGTGGACGACGAGGAAGACGCGTACCTCCTGCTCCAGAACATGCTCGAAGCGGGAGGGGGCGCCGCGCACAAGGTGGAGTGGATCTCCCAATACAAGCCCGCCGTGGAAGCCTTGACCCAGAACCGCCATGACGTGTACATCGTGGACTACCGCCTGGACAACCACGACGGCATGGCGCTCATCGCCGAGGCGCGGCGAAAAGGCGGCCGGGGGCCCTTCATCCTGATGACGGGGTACAACCGGCCGGGCCTCGACCTGCAGGCCCTGGCCGCGGGCTTCGACGATTACCTGGTGAAGGGCGAGTACACCGCCGACGAGCTCAAACGGGCCATCCGGTACTGCCGGGAGCGCGCCCGGAACGCCCGCCACCTGCGCCAATCGGAACAAAAATTCCGCGCCCTGGCCGAAACCACGCCCAACGCCCTTTTCGTCGCGGACGACCAAGGCCGCCTGCTCTACGCCAACCCCAGCGCCCTGGCCCTCTTCGGGCACGCCGCCCAGGACCTGCCGGGCCTGACGCTGGCGGACCTCGTGGCGGAACGCTCCCGGGAAGCCCACCGTCAGGCGTGGGAGCGTCTCCGCGGAGAGGGCGAAGGCCGCGAACCCGGCGGGCGGATGGAAATGCGCGGCGTGAAAAAGGACGGCGCGGAGTTCCCCATAGAGATGTCCCTCACCACCTGGGAAACGGACGAAGGCCGGTTTTTCGCCGCCATCATCCGCGACACCTCCGCGCTCAAGGCCGCGGCCGAGGCCCTCCAGAGGATGAACGCGGAGCTGGAGCGCCGCGTGCGGCAGCGGACCGCGGAACTGCGGGAAAGCCAGCAGCGGTACCAGGCCTTCATCCGGCAAAGCACCGAAGGCATCTGGCGGTTCGAACTGGAAAAGCCCCTGCCCGTGGACTGTCCGGAGGAGGAGCAGATCGAGCACGCGTTCCGCCACGCGTATCTGGCGGAATGCAACGACGCCATGGCCCGGATGTACGGGTTCTCCGGCGCGGAGGACCTGGCGGGCAAGCGGCTGGAGGACTTCCTGATCCGCTCCGACCCCAAGAACACGGACTTCCTGCGGACCTTCGTCCGTTCCGGCTACCGCCTGACCGAGGCGGAGTCGCACGAGAAGGACAGGGACGGCAACGACAAATACTTTCTGAACAACTTCATCGGCGTGGTGGAGAACGGGCAGCTGGTCCGCGTCTGGGGCACCCAACGGGACATCACCGAGCGCAAGCGCATCGAGCGGGAGCTGCAGCGGCTCAACGAGGGGCTGGAACAACGCGTCAACGAGCGCACCGTCCAGCTCCGCGAAAAAGAGGCGCGTTTCCGCTGCATCGCGGAATCCGCCATGGACGGGGTCCTCCTGGCGGACGAAACCGGCCGTCTGCTCTACGGCAACCGGAGCGCGGCCCGGCTGTTCGGCTGCTCGGAGCAGGACTTCCGCGAAAAGGACGTCTTCCAACTGCTGGACGGCCCGTCCCGGCGGGAGGCGGAGGCCTTTTTCCGCCACCCCGCCGCGGAAGAGGCGCGGTTCCCGGCCCGGCCCCTGGAGCTGCAGGGCGTGGACAAGCAGGGCCGCGTTTTCCCCTTGGAAATGTCCCTGGCCTCCTGGCAGGCGGAGGAGCGGCGGTTCTTCAGCCTGATCGTGCGGGACATCACGGAGCGGCGCCGGGCCGAAAGCCACCTCCGCTTCCAGGCCGACATCCTTTCCCAGGTCAACGACGCCGTGATCGTCACGGACCGGGACGGGCGGATCGTGTACGGCAACCGCCGCGCCGAGGAGCTTTACGGCGTGGAAACGGGGGAGATGATCGGACACGCCCCCGACGAGTTGGTGCGGGGGGCTTGGCTGCCGCCCGCCCTGGAGGCCTCCCTGCGGGACGAGCTGGCGGCCGAGGGGTCCTGGCGGGCCGAGGTGCTCCAGACCAGACGGAACGGCGAAGAAATGCCCGTGGACCTGTCCGTGAGCGCGATAAAAGACGAATCGGGCGCGGTCGCCGGCCGGGTGATCCTGGTCCGCGACGTCACGGAGCGCCGGCGGCTGGAGGGGATGCTGCTTCACTCCGAAAAGCTGGCCGCCATGGGCCAGATGGCCGCGGCCGTGTCGCACGAGCTCAAGGCGCCCCTGGCCGTGATCTTCGGGTTCGCGGACGCCCTCTCCGAACGCCTCCGGCAGGACAAGGCCTCGTCCGCGCCGCTGGACATCATCAAGCGCCAGGCCATGCGCTGCGCCAACCTCATCAACAACCTTCTGGATTTCTCCCGCAAGGGGGAGCCCGCCGAGATGAAGGAGTTCGCCCTGCAGGAGGCGGTGGAGGCGGCGCTGGTCCTGGTCCGCTCCCACGTGGCCGAGCACCTCATCCACTTCCGGAGCGAGATCCACCCGGAGCCTCTGGTGGTGCGCGCCCACCGGGACATGATCGAACAGATCGTCATCAACCTGGCGCTGAACGGCATCGACGCCATGAAGGAAAAGGGCGTCCTCACCGTCGGCGTGGAGCCGCTGTCCCGCGGCGGGCGCGCCTGGGCCCGCATCCGCGTGCAGGACACGGGCGTGGGGATCCCCAAGGACGCGCAAAAACGGCTCTTCGAGCCCTTCTTCACCACCAAGGAGGCGGGCAAGGGCACGGGCCTGGGCCTCTGGCTCGTGCGGCAGATCGTCTCCCGCCTGGAGGGGACCATCGAATGCGAAAGCGCCCCCAAAAAGGGCACCGTCTTCACCGTGTGCCTGCCCCTGGCGGGAAAACGGCCGTCTGCCGGGACGGCGGCGCCCGGCCGCGCCGTCGAACGGCCCGCCCGGAAAGGAGGCGTGCCTTCCAAGAAAACCTGACGGACCCGCGGGCCGCGCCCGCGCTTTCCCCATCGCAAAAAGCCCCCCCTTGCAATGCCCCTCCATCTCTGTTAACCTGTTTAATGTCTATAATGGATATATTTTGATTGACGCGTATGAAGCGCGTCCCCCATTCCCCTGCGGAGCGGCCCCATGCGATGGAAATTCTGCGGCGTCCTGCTTTTCTTTTGCCTCCCGGGCTCCCTTCTTTTCGCCGGCCCCAAAACGGGCGAAACCTTTGAGATCAACGCCGATCTGTCCGGCGTCTCCGGCTCCGCGGGGGCCGCGTCCGAAGGGGGCTTTCGCCTCAACGGCACCTTCGGGGCGCCCTGGGGCTCCGAAAAACCCGTCTCCGCCTCCGGCTGGGAGGTGTTGCCGGGGCTTTGGGGCGGGGGCCCGGCGCTTCGTTCCCCCGCGGCGGAGCTGTCGCTCGCCTTCGGCGACCCGGCGCGGCCCGCCGGCCTCACGATCCCGCCCAACGCCCTGACCTCCGACTTTTTGGTCTTCACAGGCACCAGCCCGGCCTCGCGGCCTTTGCGCGTGTCCGCGGCGGTGGTGGCCGCGGCCAACGCCAACCTGGCCAGGACCCTGACCGCGCACACCAAACCCCTGGACGACCGGCTGTGGGAAATCCTGGTCCTGGGCCCGGACGGCCAGGAATACCGGGGGACGCTCAGGACCCCCGCCACCCTGACCCTGCCGTACACCGACGACGACAACGACGGCGTGGTGGACGGCACCCGGCCGCCGGTCCACGCCGCCCGCCTGTCCCTCTGGTGGCTGGACGAAACCCATTCCCTGTGGGTGAAACTGCCTGACGCCGCGGTGGACCGGGACCGGAAAACCGTGTCCGCGCCCATACGGCACTTCTCCGTGTTCACGGTCATGGGCGCGCCGTCCTTTTACGTGGGGGATTCCTTCGCCTTTCCCGTGCCCTGGCGGCCGTCGGGCCCCGACGCCGGGGCCGGCGCCGGCCAGACCGGCACCGCGGCCGGCGGCATCACCTTCTCCAACCTGCCCAGCGCCGCCGCCATCCGCATCTACACCCTCTCCGGCGACCTGGTGCGCGAGATCGACCACTCAAACGGCCTTCCCCAGGAGGCCTGGGACGTGCGCAACGCCGACGGCGAGGAGCTGGCCACGGGAACGTACATCTACGTGATCGAATCCGCCGGCGCGCGCAAAACGGGCAAACTGGCGGTGATCCGGTGAATACGCATGGGTTACAGGCGGCAGGCGGCAAGTCGCAAGTTAAAAAAAAGCGGCTTTGGCTCCTCTTGGCCTGTCACCTGACACTTGTCATCTGCAACTGTTTTGCCGCGGGCGCCGGGACCACCGCCGGGGAATTCTTGAAGATCGGCGTGGGGGCCCGCGCCCTGGGCCTGGGCGAAACCCAGGCCGCCCTGGCGGACGACGCCTTCGCCGCGTACTGGAACCCGGCGGGGCTGGCCGGCCTGTCCGCGCCCCAGCTGTGCCTCGCCAACAACCGTTCCTTCCAGGACGTCAACCAGCAGTACGGCGCCCTGGCCTTTCCCTTTCGCGGGGCCGGCACCTTCGCCGCCAGCTTCAACCGCCTGGGCGTGGAGGATTTCCCGGGCTTCGACGCCCAAGGGACCCCCGCGGCCTCCCTGGATTCGGGGGCCACGGCCCTGGGCCTGAGCTGGGGCAAAAACCTCATCCCCGGAGACGCCCCCGGCTCCGGCGCGCTCCTGGGCCTGACCCTCAAATCCCTCCAAGAAGAACACGCCAACGTCAAAGGCCGAAGCCTGGCCATGGACGCGGGCTTTCAGTTGCGCCCCTGGAGCCGGTGGGCCTGGCTCAGGCGCGCCTCCCTCGGCGCGGCCGTGCAAAACCTGGGGCAGGGCGTGGCGTTCGACAAGGAAACCGCGCCCCTGCCCAGCCGCCTGAACGCGGGGCTCGGGTATTCGCATTTCTTGTCCGGCGACCTGCTCACCCTGGGCGCGGACTGGCACCTGCCTTTCGGCGAAAAATCTTTTATGAGCGCGGGCGCGGAATACTGGCTCCGCGGCGTCTTCGCCCTGCGGGCCGGATACCGCACCGCGGGGGAAGGGGAGGCGGGGTTCCGGGCCGGCGCCGGCTTCCTCCTCAAAAGGATCCAGCTGGACTACGCCTGGGCCGGCTTCGCGGACGACCTCAAGGCGGCCCACCATGTGAGCCTTTCCCTGCGGTTCGGGCCGGCATCCGCCCCTCCGGGCTTGGCCGACGACCTTTTCCGATACCACGCGGAACAGGGCAAAAAGTACATGGAACTCGAGATGCACGACCGGGCCGTCCTGGAATTCAACCAGGCGCTCAAGATCAAACCCCGGGATCCGGAAACCCTCCGCCGTCTCCTGGATTGCGGAGAGAGAATCCAGGAACCATGAGAACGGCGTTCCGCCCCCTCCTGGCGGCGGTTTTTCTGGCCGCCTGCCCGGGCTCTCTCTTTCCCCCGCCTTCCCCGGCGGAGGACGCCCCGCCCTCTCCCCCGGCGGGGACGCCCGGCCCGCTCCCCGCGGGGCCCGCGTCCGAAAGCCCGGCCCTCGCGGAGGAAAACGCCTCCAACCCCCCCAAAAAGGGCCCCTCCGTGGAAGACATTTTAAATCGGGCCTTGGCCGCGGAAAAAAGGGGGGCCCCGGCGGACGCCTTTCAAATCGCCCTGACCGCCTTTGCGCGGGAGCCGGCCAACCCGCGCATTTCGGCGATCCTCCATCGGACCGGACATCTCATTCACGAGCGAACGGAACGGGAGAACGACAGGCGACGGAAAGCCCACGTCCGCGCCGCGAAAAAACGCCTGGAAAACGCGCGGCTCAAGCAAAGAGATTTATACGCCCGGCACCGCGAAGGCCGGCGGCTCCTGGACAAAAACAGGGTCTTCGAGGCCTCCGACGTTTTCAACCGGCTCCGCGAGGAATCGCCGGACTTTCTCCCCGCGGTGCGAGGGCTGGACAAGGTGCAAAAGGTCCTGGGGACCCGCCTGCGCAAGGGGCGGTTCCCCTCCCCCGCCCATTTCTCCGCCACGGAGGGCGTGCACGCGTACAACGCGGGGGACTGGGCCAAGGCCGCCGACGCCCTGGACCCCCTGGCGCAAAAAGGCGGACTGCCGGAAGACCTGGCCGCGGCGCGTCTGGGCGAATACGCGGCGGCGGCCCGGGCCAAGATGCAAAAAAGCCGATGGCAGGCGGAGCGCAAGGCTTTGATGGAGAAGGCCCTGCAGGCGTACCTGGCCGGACGGCTCAAGGAGGCCCAGGGCCTGTGCCAGGACATCCTGGCGCGGGACCCGGCGGACGCCGAGGCGAAAAGCCAGCTTGAGACGGTGAACCACATCCTGAGCGGCGCCCGCCAGAGCGTGGAGGCGGAAAGGCGGGAGAAAGAAATCGCGGACCGCATGGCCAACGGGACGCTGCTCATGATCCAGGAAAGGCACGCGGACGCCATGGAGGAATTCCTGCGGGTGCTGGAGCTGGATCCGGGCCACGCCGAGGCCCGGGAACAACTCGCGGAAACGCGCCGGGCCATGGGCCGGGAAGGGCTGTTCGTGCCGGACGTGCCCCTTGAGGACGCGGCCGAAAAAGAGTATAGAGAGGGATTGCGCCTCTATGGAGACGAACGTTATGATGCGGCCGCGGCGGCCTTTGAGAGCGCCTTGAAGCTCAACCCCCGACACAAGGAAGCCAAACAGGCGTTGGAACGCCTCCGGGACCAGACCCCATGACGCGACGAAAACGGGCCGTGCGCGTGGCGGTGGTGCAGACCCACCCCCGCCTGGGCCGGACCGAAGAGAACGTCCGACGCTGTCTGGCCCTCATGGCCCGGCAACGGGCCGACGTGTACGTCCTGCCGGAGCTGGCCTTCAGCGGATACAACTTCGCGTCCAAACGCCAGGCCCGGTCCCTGGCGGAACCCGCCGGCCGCGGTTCGTCCTACCGGGCGCTGCGGGACTTCGCCCGGCAACGGGCGGCGTACGTGGCGTACGGCTTCCCGGAGCGATCCGGCGGAACCTTGTACAATTCCGCCTCGCTCCTGGGCCCGCGTGGGCTGATCGGCACGTACCGCAAGGTCCACCTCTTCGGCCGGGAAAAACTGTTCTTCCACGAGGGCCGAACGTTTTCCGTTTACGACCTGCCCTTCGGCCGCGTGGGCCTGATGGTCTGCTACGATTGGTTCTTCCCCGAAGCCATGCGGACGCTGGCGCTCAAGGGCGCCCAGCTCATCCTGCATCCCGCCAACCTGGTCCTGCCCCACTGTCCGGACAGCATGCGCACCCGCTGCCTGGAAAACCGGGTCTTCGCCGCCACCGCGGACCGCGTGGGGACCGAAACCAGCGGCGGACGGTCCCTCACGTACATCGGCCAAAGCCAAGTGGTGTCCCCGGGCGGTGAAATCCTGGCGCGGCTCGGCCGGGGAGAAGGAGCGTCCGCGGTTTCCTGCGACCTGGGCCGGGCCAAGGACAAAACCATCAACCGCTGGAACCATCTCTTCAAAGACCGCAGGCCCGGACAGTACCGGCTTTGACTTGTTTTTAAGCCGGCAAAATACTATAAATCACCTGATCCCCGTCGGAAACGTTCCGTTTTCCCCATCACTCGTCACCTTCTAGGAGGAAATTTCAATGCTTTATTCCCTGGGTTCCCGTTCCCTGACGATCTTGCTGACCGGTTCCCTGCTGCTCGCCGTCGGATGCGCCAAACCGCCCACGCAGGAGATGGCGGACGCGGACGCGGCCCTGACCGCGGCGACCGAGGGCGGCGCCGCGGAATATGCCTCCGACCAACTGTCCATGGCCCAGGAGATCATGGCCGACGCCATGGCCAAGCTGGAGAGCAAGGACTACAAGGGCGCCAAGACGGCGGCGGTGGAGGCCAAAGCCAAGGCCGAGGCGGCCCTCGCCGCCGTGGAGCCCAACAAGCAGGCCATGAAGGCCCAGGTGGAAGAACACATGGCGACCCTCAAGCCCGCGGTGGACGCCCTCCACGCCGACGCCATGAAGCTCAAGGGCAAGGAAGACATCAAGACCGAGGTGGGGGTCCTCGTGGAGCAGTGGGAAACCATCCAGGCCGACCTTGACGGCGGCGACTACCTTGCGGCCATGCAGGGCCTGGACGAGGCCCAGGTCAAGCACGACGAACTGCGGGAAATGGTGGACGCCGCCGCGCCCGCCAAGAAGAAATAGCGCCCCCCTTCTTTTTCCGCGGCCAAGGCCCGGCCCAAAAGGCCGGGCCTTTTGTTTTTCTGCCGAGTTGCTAAAATACAAGGACATCCCAAAAAGAAAGGACCTCTCATGGCGGGCGAATACATCTTCACCATCGAAGACCTGAGCAAAAGCCACGGCACCAAAACGCTTTTCAAGGACATCTATCTTTCTTTCTACCACAAGGCCAAAATCGGCATCGTGGGAGAAAACGGCACCGGCAAATCCACCCTCCTGCGCATCATGGCGGGCGTGGAAAAAGACTTCCACGGCAAGGCCGAACCCAAAAAGGGGATCAAGATCGGATACCTGCCGCAGGAGCCCCGGCTGGACCCGAACAAGACCGTGCGGGAAGAGGTGGAGTCCGCCTTCGGCCACATCACGGACATGCTCCGGGAATACGACCGCCTCTCGGACAGCATGTCCGGCGGGCTGTCGGAGGCGGAGATGGAAAAGGCCCTGGAAAAAATGGGCCGCCTCCAGGAACAGATCGAGGCCGCGGACGGTTGGAACCTCAAGCGCCACGTGGACGTGGCCATGGACGCCCTGGTGCTGCCCCCGGACGACCTGGCCTGCGACAAGCTCTCCGGCGGCGAGGCGCGGCGCGTGGCCCTCTGCAAGCTCTTGCTGCAGAAGCCCGACCTCCTGCTTTTGGACGAGCCCACCAACCACCTGGACGCGGAGACGGTGGCCTGGCTGGAAACCACCCTGCGGGAATATGAAGGCAACGTCATCATCGTCACCCACGACCGGTACTTTTTGGACAACATCACCCAGTGGATCCTGGAGCTGGACCGGGGCCGGGGCATCCCCTTCGAGGGCAATTACTCGGCCTGGCTGGAGGCCAAGGCCAAACGCCTGGCCGAGGAGGACAAAAAAGCCGCGGGCTTGAGCAAACACATGCAGAAGGAGCTGGAATGGCTCCACACCACGCCGTCGGGCCGGCGCGGCAAGAACAAAGCCCGGGTGCGGGAGTACGAGAAACTGGCGGCCCAAAAACGCGAGGTGGACGTCAACACCCTGGACATCCAGGTGGTGCCCGGCCCGGCCCTGGGCGCCAAGGTCGTCGAAGCCAAGGGCCTGTGCAAGGCCTTCGGCGGCAACGAGCTGATGAAGGACGCGAACTTCGACATCCCGCGGGGCGCGGTGGTGGGCCTGGTGGGCCCCAACGGCGTGGGCAAGACCACGCTCTTCCGCATGATCGTGGGCCAGGAAAAGCCGGACCAGGGACAACTCATCGTCGGCGAATCCGTTGTGGTTTCGTACGTGGACCAGAAGCGGGAAGAACTCAGCCCGAACAAGACCGTGTTCGAGGAAATCTCCGGCGGCACGGAACACCTGGACATCGGCGGAAAACTCGTGCCGTCGCGGCTCTACCTGACGCGCTTCAACTTCAAGGGCGGGGACCAGCAGAAAAAGGTGGGCAGCCTGTCCGGCGGGGAAAGGAACCGCCTCCACCTGGCCAAGCAGATGCTCAAGGGCGGCAACGTGCTGCTCCTCGACGAACCCACCAACGACCTGGACGTGGACACCATCCGGGCCCTGGAGGACGCCCTGCTGGACTTCAACGGCTGCGTCCTGGTCATCAGCCACGACCGGTTCTTCCTGGACCGCGTCTGCACGCACCTCCTGGTGTTCGAGGGGGAGGGAAAGCTGCGGTGGTTCGAGGGCAACTTCGAGGAGTACCAGGCCAAGCGGCGGGAAGAGCTGGGCGGACGGGAAGAGTCCCGCCGGTCCAAGTACAAAAAGCTGACGCTGCGTTGACCGCGGACCGCCTCCAAAAAGCCCTCGACGCCATCGACGCCTTCAACCGCCGGGACCCCCGGCGGGAAAAGGCGGGAGGGCGGGACCACCCCGCGGAGCTCCTCTATTCGCAAAGGCTCACGGACTGGGTTTTGAGGCTGGCGCCGGACGCCTCGGAGGCGCTCCGCGCGGCGGCCCGGGGCCAGCACATCGGCCGCTGGACCCTCCCCCGTTCCCAATACCCCATGGACCGGGGCGGGTACCTGCGCTGGCGGGAGGCGCTGAAGGCCTTTCACGCCCAAAAGGTCGGAGAAATCCTCCAAGAATCGGGGTACGACGAAAGTTTCATCGGGCGGGTCAAGTCCCTGATCCTCAAAAAAAACATCAAGCAGGACCCGGAGGCCCAGGTCCTCGAAGACGCCCTGTGCCTGGTTTTTTTGGAGACGCAGTACGAAGACCTGCGCGCCAAAACGCCCGAGGACAAGATGAAGGAGATTTTGAAGAAATCCTGGAACAAGATGGGGCCCAAAGGCCGCGAAGCGGCCCTCAAGCTGGATCTCTCGCCTGATGGAAAACGCCTCATCGAAGCCGCCCTCGCCGGCTGACCCGCGCTTTCCTTTTATGGGAGCGCATGGCCTTACGATCGGCCTCGCTCTTGGGAGCCGCGATCCATGTCGTCGGAAGTCCGGGGAGGGACCCGGGCTTTCGACCCGCGCCTCTGATTTATCATGAAAACATCTCATTCTTATCCCCGGAACCTGCCGACCGCGCCTCTTCTTTTGTCCTTTATCATTGCCTTTCTGGGTCTTCACAACCATTTCTGGCTGCGTTTGGATTGGCCCTTCGAGACCAATTACTATTCCTCCTATTTTCACGAGGTGATGAACTTCCACCATCTCCTTAGAGAGAATGGGCTGGCGCACGCCGTGAAATGTTTTTTCTTGGATGAAAATGCCGATATTTATTCCTTCTCGGCGGGACTTTTGTCGCTGCTGAACAAGTCGCAGCTTTTCATCGTCATGCTCAACAACCTTCCCTATCTTGCCCTCGCCGTCGTTTTCGTCCACAAATTGGCGGAGACCCTCTCCGACAAAGCGACGGGCTTGCTGGCGGCGGCTCTTTTCGCCCTTTACCCGGGCGTTTATGGCATTTCGCGGCATTACTCCGAGGAATACGCGGCCATGTGCGTTTCCGTGTTCACGGTCTGGTGTTTGGTGAAATCGGAGGAATTTCGGCGCCGTTCCTATTCAATCTGGTTTGGGATCGCCTTCGGGTGGGGGATGTTGGTCAAATACGTCCACGGGGTCTATTTGTTCGGCCCCACGGCGGCGGTCCTTTTTTGTCTGTGGCTGCGCGGGGGGATGCCGCGTTCGGAGCAACTTGTCAATTTGGCGTTTGCGGCAGCGGCGGCTTTTGTGCTGATAGGCCCCAAATATTTCAACCTCTATATCCTCAACGCCTATGCCGAGCACTCCATGACAATGCCGGTCCCTGTGCCCTGGAACTCCGTGCAAAACCTCGAAATGACCCTTTTTTCAGGGGCCTTCTACCACCTCGGCTTGTCTTTTTTCGTGCTATGGCTGGTTGCCTGCGTCCCCTTCTGGAAACATGCGGAAGGCAAGATCAAGTGGGGCTTTCTCCTTTGGGTCCTTTTGCCCTGCCTGGCCGTCACTTTCATGCGGCATCCACGCCGTGAGTTTTACCTGATCCACCTGACGCCCCCCATGGCCGTCATTTCAGCCTATGGCATGATGAAACTTCTGCGCAAACGACGGAAAACGCTCTCCCTCCTGGTCTCCTCCGCGGTTTTGTTGGGTTTGTTCCAGTTTTACGATTTCTCCTTTGGAACCCCCCTCGAGTTGCATAAGATCACCTGGGGCCGGCTCAAGGGACATCCCCTCGCTTATTACAAACTTTCGAATGAACTCTGCGCCCCCCCCAACAAGGATCAAGCGATGTTGAGGAAGCTGGTTAGGCTTCAAGTGCTCGGTGGCGGCGGGGGGGCGGTTCTTGTTTCAGGCGACGGGCTCTG
>CAZAEL010000043.1:0-20262 GCA_964484135.1 uncultured Elusimicrobia bacterium | reverse complement strand
AATTCAAACAGATGCTGTCCGATCGTTCTGAAATCAATGTTTATAAAATGGCCACAAACGGGGACGTTGACGCGATGTTTGGAATTGGAAGGTGGTATTTAAGAAGAGGGAGTCACAGGGGAGATGTCTTCATCAAAAGCCACGCCGTCTACCCCGGAGACACAAAGGCGCTTGAGTGGCTCGCAAAAGCTGCCGAGTTGGGACATGGGGAAGCCGGATTGTTGGCGGGTTATATGTATGAATCGGGCATAGGGTGCGACCCCGATCTCCTGGCCGCAAAAAGAATGTATGAGGTGGCGCGCAAGAACGGCATTGAAGAGGCTTCGGAAAGGTTGAAATTGGTTAAGTAAGGCATTGTCGAGGTTTTTTCTCATCCTAGAAACCCGGCAAGTTTTTCCAATCGCAATATTTGAACCGCTTTCCTGCGCGCACATTCGCTTTGAACCGCGACATCAATCTGATTTCCAAAGGCCCTTTTCATTTGCGTTGGGGGACATGGTATGTTAGAATACTTTCGCGGGGTGGAGCAGCCTGGTAGCTCGCGAGGCTCATAACCTCGAGGTCGTAGGTTCAAATCCTACCCCCGCAAGAAAAGAACCCGCTTGGGCTTTTGGAGCCCGAAGCGGGTTTTTTCTTTTCCGGCAAGAGGTCAGAACCTGCGAACGCGAGGTGTGACCGAGAGGGGCCCGGCCAAACGAAAGCGCCCCAACGGCACTTCGGAAGGTTTATCCCGTGCTCTTCATGCCCGCCGCCACGCCGTTCACGGTGATGAGCAGCACCCGCAGGAGCGCCTCTCTTTCTTCGCGGGGAAGATGCGTCCGGCGCCAGCGGCCCAGGTATTCCACCTGCAGGGCGTTGAGGGAATCCACATAGGGGTTCCGCAGCCGGATGGACTCGGCGAGCACCGGCGCCTTTTCCAGGAGGGTCCTTTGTCCGCACGCGCGGAGCGTCTGTTCCACGCTCAGACGGTATTCCGTCTGGATTTTTTCGAAGATGTCATCGCGGACCCGCGCATGCTTCACCAGGCCCGCATAGCGGCGGGCGATGCCCATGTCCGCCTTGGCCAGGGACATTTGGGCGTTGTCCATGATGCTGGAAAAGAAGGGCCAACGCACGTACATCCTTTGAAGCAGGCGCCATCCGTCGTTCCCGTAACGTTTTCCATAGGCGGCCAGAGCGGTGCCGATCCCGTACCAAGCCGGCAGGAAGTGCCTGGACTGCGTCCACGCAAAAACCCAGGGGATGGCCCTCAGCTCCTCGAGGGATTGAACTTGGCTCCGGAAAACCGGCCGGGAGGCGATCGTGGTCATTTGGATGACGTCGATGGGCGTGGCTTGGGAAAAATAGGTCAAAAAGGAAGGCGTCTTGTAAACCAGGTGGCGGTAGCAGGCGCAAGAGGTTTCGGCGATCTCGGCCAGGGCCGATTCAAAACGGTCCCGCTCGGCGTCCGTCAGGCCGGCGTCCGAGGGGATAAGCCCGGCGGTCAGGACCGCGCTGGTCATTTGTTCGAAATTCCTCCGCGCGATCACCGGATGGCTGTACTTGTAGGAGACCGCCTCGCCCTGTTCGGTGATCCGCAGGTGGAAGTCGGGGGCGGAATCCGGCATGGCCAGGATGGCCCGGTGGGCCGGCCCGCCACCCCGGTCGATGGTGCCGCCTTTGCCGTGAAAGAAGCGCAGGGTCACGCCGCAGGACCGGGCCTCTCGATGCAGCGCCCGCTGGGTCTTGTAGAGCTGGAAGTTGGCCGCCAGGTAGCCGCCGTCCTTGTTGCTGTCCGAATACCCGAGCATGATCTCCTGGGTGTCCTTCCGGCTCCGCAAAATCGCGCGATAGAGGGGGTCCCGCCAGAGGCGGCCCATCACATCGGCGGCCCCTTGCAGGTCCGGGATCGTCTCAAAGAGGGGCACCACGTCCAGGGTGCTCCGCCAGCGGCCCGAGGCGTTGTCCCGGCGGATCAGCCCCGCCAAGCGGGCGAGGGACATCACGGCCCAGACGTCGGCGCCCTGGGTGGTCATGGACAGGACGTAGCGGTCGGCGCTTTCAGGGCCGAACCGCTTTTGCAGGCCGGCCAGACAGGCGAATTCCTCCAGAGTTCGCCGGCTTTCCTCCGGCAACCGGGGCGGAACGCGGGGGGGCCGCTCCATCAGGCCTCTCCATTCTCCGCCGTCGGGCCAGCGGCCCACGATGTCCCGCAAGGTTTGGCGGATTCGGCGGCTGTGCTGGCGGAAGTCCAGGCACGCCAGGTGGAACCCAAAGGTCCGCACCTGGGCCATGAGGCTTTTCAATTCACCGACGGCCGCCCGTGGGCCGCGCCCGCGGGCCAGGCTGGCCTGGATCAAGGCGAGATCGTCCAGAAATTCTTGCGCCGAACCATAACGCGGGGTCTTGTCGTGGTTCGTGTTTTCCAGCCGCCGCTGGATGCAGAGGAGTTTCCGCCGGTAGAACTCGCCGGGCTCGGCCACCAGGAGCTCCCTTTTTACCTCCGGAAGCCGGCGGAGGTCCTTCGTCACGTTCCGCTCGAGTTCCCGGTCGGCTGGAGCCGTCGGGAAGGAGGCGGAAAGCAGACTGATAAGGCGGTCGACGGCGTTGGCGTAATAGGACAGAATCAAACGCCGGTGGGCTTGGAGCGCGGCGCGGGACGTGTTCGGGGTCACGTGGGGGTTGCCGTCCCGGTCCCCGCCCACCCAGGAACCAAAGGTGAGGACGCCCGTCGGCGGAACGACGCCCGGGAAATACCGCTTGAGGGACCGCTCCAGGGAGTCCTGGAAAGCCGCCGCGGCTTCCAGGATGGTCCGCCGGAAGAAATAGAGCGTGTTGGAGATCTCGTCCTCGACGGTCAGCCGGCGGTCCCGAATTTGTTTCGTGTGCCACAGCGCCTCCAGCGTTTCCAGGATGGCTTCCTGGCCGGACTGTTTCTCCCGCCAGGTCAAATCCGGGCGTTGGAGGGTTTCCCAAAGGGCGGTGATGCGGAGGAGGTGCTGAAGGATGGTCCGGCGTTTGGCCTCCGTGGGATGGGCCGTCAGCACCGGCTCGATATGGAGGGCGGCCAGGGCCTTTCGGATGGAAGCCGTCGCAAGGCCCCGCCGGCGAAAGCCCTGAAAAAGGTCCTGGAAGGACATGGATTCGGGATGGTCCGGGTCCTTCTCGTAGGACAGTATCCGCCGCACGCGGTGATTCTCTTCCGCGATGTTGACGAGCTGAAAATAGAGCGTGAAGGCCCGGGCCAGTTTATGGGCTTCTTGGGTCCTCAGCTTTTGGATGATGCGGGCGAGGGCCCTTCCCTCCCGGGGGCTGTGATCGCGCCGGATATCACGGCAAAGAACGCGGACGCGCTCCACCGCGGCGAAAAAAGCGCCGCCCTCTCTCTCGCGAATGACCTCGCCGAGCCACGTGGTGAGCGTGCGCACGCTCCGGCGAATATGGTTATCCATAAGGCTCTCTCAGGTCGGATGGATTTCGGGTTGGGATGCGCGGGCGGCTCCGCGGGTCAGGCCTTCTTTTCCCGGACAAACATGTCCACGTCGGACATGAAGACCATCATGTCGTAATCGTCATAATAAACCGCGAAGAGATGCTCAATGATGGCTCGGGCAACGGCCTCTTCGCAGACGACCTCGATGCGGACGTCGCGATTGGCCTCCCACTCCGCGTGACGCAGGCCCCGCTGGTCTTCGCCGCGCGATTCCACGAGGCTGTACCCTTTTGCGCCGAGCCGCTTCATGTCCTTGAGGAGCAAGCTTTCGATGGCTTGCTCGGTCACCACCGTCAAAAGCTTCTGTTTTATGGTCTTCATTTGAACCACCCGTGCGCCAGCTGAGACATCCAATAATAGATCTTGATCCCGAAGGTCACATTAAAGGGGAACGTCACGCCCAAGGAGGCGGTTAAATAATAGGTCGGATTGGCTTCCGGCACGGCGATCCGCATGGACGCCGGCGCCGCGATATAAGAGGAACTGGCCGCGAGGGTGGCCAAAAGAACCGTGCCGCCCACGGACAGGCCCGCCATCACGCCCACCGCCGTTCCGAACATTCCCGACAGAAGAGGCATAAAGATACCAAATCCCGCGAGGAAAGGCCCCGTCTTTTTAAGATCGCCCAGCCTTTGGGAGGTGACGATCCCCATTTCCAGGAGGAAGAAAGCCAACGCCCCTTTGAAGAGATCGAAAAACAAGAGCTTGAGGGGACCGACCTTTTCGGGGCCCACGACGTACCCAATCAGCAGTCCGCCCACCAGAAGGAACATGCTCTTGTTGAGAAAGACCTCATGGAACAACCGTCCGGGCGCCGGCGGCTCCTTGGCCGCCTTGATCCGGGCGATGAGGACGCCGACGCCGATGGCCGGGACCTCCATGACCGCCAGCAAAATCGTGGAGAACCCCTCGAAGGGAACACCCAAACGCTCCAAAAATGCCTGGGCCACGGCGAACGTCACGGCGCTCACCGAGCCGTAGTGGGCCGCGATGGCCGCCGCGTCGGGCCGGGAAAACTTTCCCAGCTTGCGCAAAATGCCATAGGCCGCCACGGGGATCGTGACGCCGAGCGCCAAAGCCCCCGTCAACGGGAAGAGCAGGGAGGCGAAACTGGTTTCAGCCAGCTCGACGCCGCCCTTGAGGCCGATGGCCAGCAAGAGATAGATGCTCAGCGATTCGTAGAGCGCGTCCGGCAACCGAAGGTTGGCCCGGACGACGCCCGCCAGGAGCCCCAACACGAAAAACAATACGATAGGATTGATCAGATTATCCAGCATGAAAACCTCTCTGCGCCTTACGCGCTGATTCGTCCCCCCGGCTGTTCGTTCTCCGCGCCTCCGTCATGAGGGGGTTCAGCCTTGTTGATCCCGCTTTTCCAAAAGTTCGAAGTCGATCAGCGCATAGACGGGTCGCCCCTTCCTCCGAAGGAGGCCCCCGTCCCGCCGGCGCCGGAGGATCAGGTGGCGCGGTTTGATGTCCAGCATGCGGAAGCCGTGCCCGGCCAATTTTTCGATGGCATGGAGGATGACCGCCTGGAGCTCCTCTTCGCCGATCAGGCCTTGCTCAAGGCAAGCCTGGGCGTCCATCCCTTTGACCCATCCGTACAACAACACGTACTCCTTGCGACTGTTCAGCTCCACGGGAGACAAGCCCTGAAGGCGGCTTTGATCCTCTCTGTGGGCCCGCTCGTAAGGCTGGAACTGCCAGTCCGTCCGTCCGAATTGCCACAATTCATATTCCTCGGAGGGACAGTAGATGGCCAGCGGCCGTTTGGTCAGGACAGGGACCGCGTCGCGCCGGCTGCGGCGGAGGTCCATCAAGACGCCGAATTCCTCGAACGGACTGTTGTACCGGATGTTTTCAAGGACCTGCGCCGGAAGGTCCTGTGGAAAACGCGGGTCCCTATAGAAGGGGACATCTTGGCCGAAACGGGAGAACTTGATCACCAAGTCCAGTCCTCTGCCGTCGTCGCCCCGCGTGGGGAGCTTGTAAACGGCGCCCGTGCCGCCTTCCAGCCGGCATCCTTGCCGGACATACCGCTGTTGGCTGTGCCACCGGTCCGGAAGCAAACGCTCCGCCCAGGGCCATCCATATCGAGTGACATACAGGCGTCCGTCCCCCTGATCCAAAACGACGTAATCCACCCCAAAGGACCGGGCTTTCAGGCGGAGGGGGACTTGATCAAAGGGGGTCCCTATGAGGACGGACGGTTCCAACACATCCACGTTATTCCCCGGCCCCTCGGCCGAAGACGATGCCCCGTTCCGGGTCGCCGACGAACCACGACTTGCCGACGGACCGGGGGCGGGCCTCCCGCAATTCCCGCATGGCCTGGGACGGAGAGCCGCCGGCTTCGTCCGCGCCAAACACGGGGAAAAAGGTCCCGGGTCCGTCCGGCGATCCCGAGAGGGGGTCCTCCTTCAAGAAGGCCTCCAGGATGCCGCGCCGGCGCTCGGCGGGGGTCCGCGCCTTCCGCAGGGGCGCGCCGTCGATCCAGCAAAGGGCCCATAGGCCGGAAAGCGAAACGGACTCCCGGATGCCGACGGACGCCTCGTCCGGCCGGGCCCCGGTCGGGAGGTCCGCTCCCGCTCCGCCGCCGAAGTCCGGCCATGCGGGAAGACCCGCGTCGAGTTCCGGCCGGACCCAGACCCCGAGGACCTCGTCCGCCTCCTGAGGCGCCGGGGCGCCTCGCCGGCGGGAAGCCAAAAAATCCGTCGCCGCCTTGACGGCGGAAAGCACCTCCCCCATGCTTCGGACCAAGAGCAAGATGCCCATGAGGATCCCCCCCTGTTTAATAACGATCCTCAATTCACGAATAAAATATCGTATAATATATAGCATGGATAGGGGATCGAGGGCAAGGAAAAACGTCCTTCTTGATGAAGACTTGAACGGCGGGACGACATATGATAATCAAGCGGGAGGACGGCCGCTCTTTTTCGGGGCCGTTGATCCCCCGGCGGGAACACGGGCGCGGGCCGGGGGCGGTCATGGAGTCCTCGTCTCCCGAAGCCGACGGACGGGCGCGCCGATGGTGTCAAACGGGTTTTATGAAACGACCTCTTAACGCCCCATGAGCCCAAAGACGACGAAAAGAAAGACGGTTTTGGCCGGATCTTCGCGCGAACCGGAGCCGGTCTGGACGTTCCTCACCAACCACGCCCATGTCCTGCTGTGCGTCGCGCGCGAGCCCGAGGCGCGGATGCGGGACTTGGCGGAGCGGGTGGGCATCACCGAGCGCGCCGTGCAGCGGATCGTCGCGGACCTGGAAGAGACCGGATACCTCGTGCGGATTCGGCGCGGCCGCCGGAACCATTACGATGTCCGGGACCACCTTCATCTTCGCCACCCCATTGAGCGGCATAAACGGGTCTCGTCGCTGATCGCGCTTGTTCACGGAAGAACGGGCCGTCGCCGCGAAGACGGCCGCGGCAAGGGCCGCGCCGAGGCGTGACCGCGGACGGCGGCCCAGGCGCCGCTGAAAACGATTGAAGATCACGGGCGGGTCGTCGGGGGACCACAAGACGTTCCGCAAGATGGGGCGGGAGGGGGGAGGGCTCGGCGGCGCCGAGCCTGGAGGGGGCCTCCCCTCGTTATGGAGGGGCGGTTTAAGTCAGGCGGTTACAGCCAAAAATAGTCGTTCCATTCGCCGTTGAGCCTTTTGTGATCGGCCCATCGGTCGTAGAGTTCCCGAATTTTTCGTTTCTCTTCGTTCTTCGAGTATAAGTGCAGGAGAACGGGCGTGGTCTCGGGGGTCACAAAACCGGTCTTTACGGAACTCCGGACCTTGTTGTAGGAATCCGCTATTTGCCGCCTTTTGTCGGCGTCTTTGAGCCCGCCGATTTCGTCGAAGCCCGAGAACGTGATCCTGCCGTTCTTCGCGTCCTTGCCCGTCGGTCTGATCCCGTATTTCCGCGGGTTCTGCCCCATCAGGCTGCGCGGGTCCACGAAGAACAGGTTGAGGTAAACCGTATCGATGTACTCTTGATTCCTGTTCAGGAAATCGATCGTCTGCCGGACGTCCGAGGGCTGTTCGGACGGCAACCCGTTGATGATCTCCAGCCCGTTCCAAATGCCGGCCTCATGGCTGATCTTCAGCATTTCGGCCGCGCGCTCCGCGTCGATGTTCTTGTCGATGAATTTGAGGAGGCGCGGGCTCGCGGTTTCCAGCCCCCACGTCAGCCGGACGGCGCCCGCCCGCCTCATCTTGAGCAGGGTGTCCTTCGTGAGAGGCCCGAAATTCGCGCAGTCCGTCCACCATATTTTCAGCCGCCGCTTGATGATTTCGTCGCATACCGCCTGGATGAAGGGGAGGGAGTAGTTCAGGGTGCTGTTTAAAAAGAAGAATTTGTCCGTTTCGTATCGCTCGGAAAGCGCGGCGAGCGAGTCCACGACCTCCACGGGGCTCAGGGAGGACAGCCTGTCCCGCCCCGATTCGACGCAGAAATTGCATTTGAACGGGCAGCCGCTGATGAACCTGTGGGGGAGGATGAGCTCCCCGCGCGCCGGCAAGTCGTCCCAGTAGGGATCGCGCCACCTGTACAGTTCCAGCGGGAGCCCGTCGAAGGACGGTTCTTTTATCAGGATCTCCTCGGATTTTTGCTTTGATCGGACCACCCGGCCGTTTTCGAGCCTCATCAGGCCGGGGATGTCCCCGAGCGGGCCGCCGGCCCGAAGGCCCCGGATGAGACGCAGCAGGGGTTCCTCGCCCGGTCCCACGATGGCGAAATCGGCGATCCGGTTCATCAGGGCCAATTCCCAATGCGCGGGATCCCCGTGCCCGCCGAGGACGACGAGCGGACCGTATTTTTCCTTGAGTTTGCGGGCGAGGATCAGCCCCGTCATCAGCGAGGATTTCTCGTGTGTCGTGGCGGACACCGAGATGCAGACCAGACGGGAGGAGGCGAAGTCGCTCAGCCCGCAGAGGTAGTCGCCGAACCGGTCCAGGGCCGGGTCGGAGTCTCCCAGCAGGTGCCGCCAGACCCGCGGGGGGTTGCGCAAGGACTCTTCCGCCTTTTCCACGACCTTCGTCTTGCGGCGGTTTTTGCCGTGAAATCTGATGTTAAGATCGTCCAAGTCCACCTCGACCCCGTTCGCTTTTAAATGCGCGGAGATTCCGGCGAGCGCTCCCGGGGGGAGATAATAAAATTTGACGGGATCCACCCTCTCTCGGTCCAGGTGGGGGATGGGGGCGCGAACGAGTTTTATGTTCTCAACCGGCGCGGCGTCGGGTCCGAGGCGGCCGATGCGAGGGGCGGGGCGCGTGGGCATTGCGTCAAAAGTATAGCAAGAAAAACGGTTTTTGGCCTCGGAGCGCTCCGCGCAAGGGATGACCCACGGCGGCATTGGCCGCGACCGGCATGGAGACGATCCGCGGCATCGCCGCCGGGGATCTCCCTCCCGCCCCCAAAAGGCTGACCGCGTTTTTTGCAGGGGAAGGGGTTTTGAAGGGGAGGACATTCCATGAAAATCACGGACAGGTTGTCGGGGGACCACAAGACGTTCCGCAAGATGGGGCGGGACATGGACGCGCTGGTGCAGGCGCCGCCGCAGGCCCGGGACCCGAAGAAGCTCCTGCGTTTGGTGGAGTTGTTCCGGGACCACGTGGTCCTGCACGCCTGGTTCGAGGACCAATTCTATTACCCGGCGGTGCGGCGGGCCCTGGACGCCCAAGAGGCCCCGCCCGTCAACGAGGCGTACCTGAGGCATTTGGAGGACGAGCACAAGACCATTGACGGGTATCTGGACCGTTTGGAGCGGGCGGTGAAGGCCCGGCCCCCGGCCCCGGCCTGGCCCCAGATGTACGCGCTGTTCTGGCACGGGCTGAAAGTCCACATGCGGAAGGAAGAGGAGGAGCTTTTTCCCGCGTCGGAGAGGCTTTTGGGCGCGGCGGGGCTGGAGGCCTTGTCCCTGGAAATGGAGAAGCGCAGGAAAGAGGCGCCGCCCATGCGCACGCACACGCGGGCGGAGGGGTAGGCTTCATCGCTCCACTCAATCCCTCCCCTGGAGCCCCTCCTCACAAAGGAGGGGTGGGGGGCACCTGGCGGGAACGGAAAGGCGAGATGGCCGCGTCGGCTTGGCGGCCTTCTCGCGACGACAGCTTTGAGGGTTTAGAACTCGATGTTGGGGCGGAGGAGGAACTCCATGCGGCGGCGCCGGGGGAGTTCCAGGGAGCCGGTGTATTTGTCCCGGGCCTGCCAGATGAACCCCAGAGCGAAGGTGGGGACGAGCTTGGTTTTTTTGAGGGGGAATTTTTTGTCCACCTGGAAGTGGTGCTGGATCACGGCCAGGTTGTTCTGGCTGAAGTCCATCTTGTACAGGAACCCGCTGTTCTTGGCCCAGTCCCAAAGACGGCGCTCCGCGTAGTCGGTGCGGCTGCGGCGCAGGCCCAGGTAGTACACGTCCCGGATCTCCCGATGGCCGTGGAACTTGGCGCCCACGCGGAAGCTCCAGCCCAGCTTTAAGTCCTTCAAAATCCGGTCGCCCCGCACCTTCCATTCCGTTTCGATCCAGTCGTCCTTGAACATGTCGTTGCGCTGGATGTGGTAATTGCCCGCGCTGATCAAATAACCGGTGTGGCCCTTCCCCTCCCCGAACTGCTTCTTCTTCACGGGCTTGAAGTTCACGATGTTGCCCAGGAACAGGGACAGGGCCGCGGGCTCCTCGAAGCCGGTGGTGACGCTCTGGATGAGGTTGAAGTCCCCCGAGACCTGCATGTCCTCGTAAAAGGCCGGGGCCTGCCTTTTGAGGTACACGCCCAGGCAGGGCAGGGGATTGACGCTGGCCTCCAGGAGCAGGAAACGGGGCACGGGGGAACTGAGGAACAGTTTTTTGTACAGGTCCTTTTCGCTGGTGAAGGCGACGTACGGGATGGGGCTGGAGGTGAGGCTGACGTAGTAGTCCGCGGCCGTGTAGTACGCGTCCAGCTGATAGTCGAACTCCGCGGTGAGGGCGGAGGTCCGGGCGGGCGCGAACAGCGCCGCCCCCAGAGTCATCAAGAAGAGAGCGGCGACCCCCCGCGCCGCTGGTGCTGTTTGCATGGCCCCTCCGCCGTTGAAAAAGATAAAATAGAAAAAATCCCATGGGAAACCAACTACATCTTTTCCAAACGCCGGAGCGGGGCAAGATCACCCACATCATCAAGCGGAGCGGCCGCCTGGTGGCCTTCGACCGGGCCAAGATCGCCGACGCCGTTTTCCGCGCCGCCCTGAGCGTGGGCGGCAAGGACCACGCCCTGGCCGAGGACCTGGCCGGACGGGTGGTGAAGGCGCTCCACCAGATGTACCCGGCCGGGGCCACGCCGTCCGTGGAGGAGATCCAGGACGTGGTGGAGGACGTGCTGATCGAAAACGGCCACGCCAAGACCGCCAAGGCCTACATCCTGTACCGCGCCGAGCGGCAGCGCGTCCGGTCCCACAAGGACCAGAGGATCGTGGTGGAGGACAACGTGCCGTACAAGGTCCTCTGGCGGGTGTACGCCTGGAACGTGGACCATGGCTGCGACACCGTGCCCAAGCTGAACCACATCGTGGAGAAGGGCGGCCTGCCCGGGTTGATCCAGGCGGCGGAGAAGGCGTACCACGACGAGATCGGCAAGGTGGCGGGGCTGATCCTGAAGCGCCTGCCCGAGACGCGCCTGGTGATCGTGGCCGGGCCCTCCAGCTCGGGCAAGACCACGACGACCATGAAGATCGGCGAGCGGCTCAAGGCCGGGGGCGCGGAGTTCGTCCTGATGAACCTGGACAACTATTTCAAGAACCTGGACCAGCAGCCCAAGGACGAGTATGGGGACTACGACTTCGAGACGCCCCAGGCCCTGGACCTGGACCTCATCAACGGCCATTTGGAGGCCCTCATGAAGGGCCGCGCCGTGCAGATGCCGATCTACAACTTCAAGACCGGCAAGCGGGAGAAAAAGACCAAGGAGTTCCGGCTGGGGCCGAGGCAGATCCTCCTGATCGACAGCCTGCACGGGCTGTACGAGGACATGACCCGGGGCGTGCCGCCGGAGGCCAAGTTCAAGTTCTACATCGAGGCGCTCTGCCAGATCAAGGACGCCAAGGGGGAGTTCGTCCGCTGGGCGGACCTGCGCATGCTGCGGCGCATGGTGCGGGACAACTGGCACCGCAGCTACGACCCGGCCCGCACCGTGGGGCACTGGCACTACGTGCGCCGGAGCGAGATGCGGCACATCGTGCCCTTCATCCACAAGGCGGACTACGTGTTCAACGGCTCCCTGCCCTACGAGCTGCCCTATTACAAGAAGCCCCTGTTTTCCTATTTCAACGACATCCTGGCCCGGTTTCGGGACGACCCCAAGAAGGCGGACGCCCGCCTGCGGGCCGAGCGGGTCCACGGCCTGCTGGCGTCTCTCAAAGCCGCGGAAAACGAATCCTTGGTTCCCAAAAACGCGTTGTTAAGGGAGTTCATCGGCGGCAGTTCCTACGAATATTGATTTTCCGTGCACGGGGAGCTAAAATAGAGGGGTCATGGAAACGAGAGGCGTTGTTGACGGCAATTCGATCCTTTTGGACCTGCCCACGGACCGGGACAACCTGGGCCTGGGATGGAAGACCGTCCTGTTCAACTGCAACTGCCATTCCTTCCAGGAGGTGGCGGTCCAGCTCATGAAGGCCATCCGCTGCACCTATGAAAAGGGCCTGCAGCTGGCGAACGTGGTGCACTACACGGGCAGCGCCGTCGTCTATTCCGGCGTCAAGGAGCGGTGCGAGGCCGTGGCCATGGTGTTGCAGGACATCCGCCTCAGGGTGAACGTGGAGCGATAGCATCCTCCCCGGCCGCGCCCGCGTTGTGGTATAATGCGGATATGACATCCGTTCCCTCCGACGTCGTCCGGACGGCCCTCCGTTCGCGCCTTCAAACCCCTTTCGCCGTCGCCTGCTGCGCCCTTTTCCTGCTGTCCGCCCTTCCGTCCGTCCCCGTTTTCGCCGCCGCCCCCGAATTTCAGCCCAACGCCACCCTTTATTTGAAGGACGGCTCCCGACTGGTGGGCCGGCTCGTCCGGCAGGACGGGGAAGAGGTGGTTTTTGAGACCGAGGGCGGCCGCGTCACCTATCCCCAGTCCCGCGTGAGCCGGGTGGAGTTTACCGAGACGGCGCCGGCGGCCGCCCCCCAGGTGGTGGAGACCGCGCCCGAGCCGCCGGCCGGCCCCGCGCCGGAGGACATCATCTTCCACGAGCCCCAGTCCTTGGACAGCGTGGGCATCCCTTCCCGCCACCGGCTGGATTTCGGCGCCCAGATGGCCTTCGACATGTTCCATCCCGAGGGCACGGAGTCGGACGAGTTCAACATCACGTACATGCGTTTGCTGGGGTCCGCGGGGTACCGCTTCGCGCCGTTCGACCAGCTTCAATTGTCCGTGGACGCGCCTTTTTTGTTCCACATGTTTTCCTACGGCGGCACCTCCGGGGTGCTCTTGGAGGACGACAGCTCCGCGGGGATGGGCCAGGTGAGCCTGGGCGCCAAGGTGCCCTTCGGCCGCCATTTCGGCGTCAAGGTGTTCGGCGAACTGCCCACGGGCGACCCGGATGAGATCCCTTCTTTGGGCGAGGGCCTGAACTACGGCGCCCAGCTCCTGGCGGAGCGGTACGACGGCGGGTTCGGCCTGCATTTGGGCGCGGGGACGCTGGTGAAGTCCGAATACGACGTGACCGCGGGCGGGACCACGGTGAAGCGCGACCCCGGCGACGTGACCCTGCTGTCCATGGCCCTCACGACCCAGGGGCGGCCCAGGTCGCGGTCCTCCCGGTTCCGGGGGGCTTCCGGCGCCACGCAGGTGGGCGCCTCCCTGGAGGTGAACGCGTATCTGGTGGGGGAGGAAAAGTCCGGCGGCGTCACGGTGGCGGACACGGACGGCACCGCCACCAACGTGCTTTTGGGCGTGACCATCGGCAGCCAGAGCGGCTCCGCCGTCACCCTGGCCAAGTTCGGCGTGGCGGTCGGCGTGGGGGAGGAAAGCCACCAGAGCTTTGACGTGGCCCGCGGCGCGGGCGATTTCTCCTATTTCGGCACCGTGAGCGTGCGGTGGGGGAAGTTCGGGTCATGAGGACGCTGAGGACCCTGCTGGCGCTTTCCGTGGCGTTCCTGCCCCTGGGTTGCGACCGCACCGCCAAGAACAAGATCATCAACGGCACCAGCGCCGACGGGGTGGCGGTGGAGGCGGCCGGCGTGCAGGCCCTGGAGGACGTGTGGGCCATGGCCAAACAGGGCTCCGTGCTGGGCTCCGTGGGGTACGCCTTGGGCGCGCCGCAGGCCGCCGCGGCCCCGTCCGCCTCCGGCGTGACCGCGGAGGAGGTTTGCCGCTCGGCCCTGACCACGGCCGGGTGGAGTTCTTCCCCCGGGACCGACGGCCTGTACACCATCCGGCTCTCCCGCGTGGCCAGCGGTTTGAGCGGTTCTTTTAAAATCGGTTTTTTGAACGCGGCCGGCGGCGCCGTGGACATCTGCACCGGGGCCGGGAGCGTCACGGGCACGCGGGTCAAGTTCGACGGTTTCGCGGGTTTCGGCAACTCCATCAGTTTGGACCTGACCCTGCAGGGCCTGACCACGCCCACCCTGAACGGCACGGTGCGGGGTTCGGCCGCGGGCCAGCTCTACATGATGCAGTTCACCAACTGCGTGTACGGCTCTTTCGGCGCGGCCGCGCCCACCAGCGGCACCTGGACCGGAAGCTTCGGCTCCACCGGGACCGGGGTGGCCCAGTTCCGCATCACCTTCTCGGCCGCGGGCGGCTCCGGCACCATGACCTGCGGCACCGGGCGGCTCTACCGCATCACCATCACCACCGGAGGCGTCGTCACCATCAAGAGCAGTTAGCGTTCCTTCCCGGTCTCCCCCGTTTCCCGAAAAACTGCTAAAATGAGGATCAAGGGTATCTTGAAGTTCCGTTGGAGGAAACCATGATCATGAGAAAGAAAAAAACAGCGGCTCCGAACCCCGCTTCTTCGAGCGTTCCTGCGCCGGTTCCCCAGGCCGCTCCGGCCCCCAAACCGCGGGCCGCGAAAGCCCCGAAAAAACAGGTGGTCATCGACCACCCCATTGAAGGCGAGATCATCCGGAGCCACACCTACACTTTCCGCATCGGCGCCACGCCCACGGACCGCGTGGAGGTGTCCATCGACGGCAAAGAATGGCGGCCCTGCCGCCCCAGCGTGGGCTATTGGTGGTTCGACTGGTCCGGGTACAACGCCGGCCCCCACCGGATCAAGGCGCGGATCCCCGGCGCGGGGAACCGTTTCGTCGCCTCCAAGCCCCGCCAGGTCACCGTCCTCATCTGAGAGGACGACCGGTATCGTCGGAGGGACAGGCCTTAGAGTCCTGCTGAATGCCCGGCGCCCGCGGCTCCCTCCCTGCGTTTTTCCTTGAGGAAGCCCGGCGCTGGGTCGCTTTTGACACCGTCACCGACCGTTCCAACCGGGATTTCGTCCGTCATCTGGAAAGGCGTTTCCGGTCCCTGGGGTTCAAGACCCTCCGTCAGAAGACCGTGCGACGGGGGGTTTCTTTTTACAACCTGCTGGCCCGCCGGGGCCCGGCTTCGGGGCGGCCCCTGTTGTTGAACACCCATTTGGACACGGTCCCGCCCGGTCCGCCGCGGGCCTGGACGTCCACGCGGGGCGACCCCTGGCGCGCCGCGGTACGCAGGGGCCGGCTGTACGGCCTGGGCGCGGCGGACGTGAAGCTGAACCTGCTCTGCCAGTGGGAGGCGCTCCGCCGGATGGGGCCGGCGGTGTTTCAACGGCCCCTGTGCGTGGCCGGCACCTTCGGCGAGGAGAGCGGCCTTCTGGGCGCCGGGGAGATGGTCCGGCGCTGGCGCGGCCCCAAACCGCGCCTGGCCCTCGTCGGAGAGCCCTCGGAGATGCGGCTGGTGGACCGCCACCGGGGATACCTGGTTTTTGAATGGTTTTTGCCCGCCTCGGCCCCGCTTTCCTCGCGGGACCGGGCTTTTTTTTGCCGGGTCAGGGTGAAGGGCCGCGCCGCCCATTCCAGCACGCCGGAACTGGGCGACAACGCCATTGTCAAGGCTTTGAAAATTCTGCAAGAATGGGAAGAACGCGGTCTGTCCCCCCGGCTGGTCGGTTTTCAAGGAGGCACGGCCGCCAACCAGGTGCCGGCCGAGGCGGTCATGGACGTGGCGCTGGCGCGGCGGCCGCCGCGCGGCGGGGACTGGTCCCCGGAAAGGGCCGGAAACCACGGGCGCTTTCCTTCTGCCGCGCCATGGCCGGTCCTGGCCGGCGCGGTCCGGGGCCTGTCCCGGCTCTTTCCCAAATCCCACACCTGGAACCTGGGCCTGGCGGAACGGCGGGGGCGGGGCCTGCGGGTCCTTTTTGACGTTCGCTATCCGCCCGGCGTTTCCCCGGACGGGATCACGGCCGCGGCGCGGCGGACGCTGGAAGGGATTTGCCGCAAGGCCGGCGTCCGTCTCGACCTGCGGGTGGAACGGAACAACCCGCCCCTGGCCGGGCCCCTGCGCGGCGAAGCCGCGCGGGTCCTGAGGCGCGTCCTGCGGCGGAACGGTTTGTCCGCCCGGTTCGCGGAAAAGAGGACCTGCACCGAGGCGGGCGTGTATAGCCGCTGGGGCGTGCGGGCCGCGGTGTGGGGGCCGGGCCGGTCCCGGGGCAACATCCACCGGCCCAACGAATCCGTCGCCCTGTCCGACCTGGCCCGGGCCGCGCGTTTTTACAAAGACCTTTTGGAGGAATGGTGCAGGCCCGTTTCCTGATCCGCAGCGCCGAGCCCAAGGACCTGCCGGACCTGTGCCGGCTGGCCCGCCATTTGGATTCCTACAACCTCCCGGCGGACCGCGGCCGGCTGGCGCGGCTCCTGCGGGAGTCCCGCCGGACCTTTCAGCGGTTCCCCCGGGACCCGGCGCGCGCCCGCTGCCTCTTCGTCCTGGAGGATTTGGGCCTGGGCCGCGTGGTGGGCTGTTCCCTCATCATCCCCAAGCACGGCACCCCCGGCCTGCCGCACCTGTACCTGGACAGCTTCACGGAGAAACGCACCAGCCGCACCCTGGGCAAGACCGTGGAGCACCGTTGCCTGCGCCTGGGCTCCACCACGGACGGCCCCACGGAGGTGGGCGGGCTGGTGCTCCTGCCGTCCCACCGGGGACGGCCCGAGAAATTGGGGCATTGGCTCTCGTACGTGCGGTTCCTGTACATCGCGGCCCACCGCCGCCGTTTCCAGGACAACCTGCTGGTGGAGTTCCTGCCCGCTTTCCTCAAGAACGGACAAAGCCCCTTTTGGGAGTATTTCGGCCGGAAGTTCACGGGGCTCTCCTACCGCCGGGCGGACCGGCTGAGCATCGACAACAAGGAGTTCGTCCTGTCCCTTTTTCCCAGGAGCACCCTGTACCAGGATTTTTTTCCGAAAGAGGTGATTTCCCACTTGGGGCGGGTGGGGGACCCGACGCGGCCCGCGGCGCGGATTTTGGAGAAGATCGGGTTCCGGTACCTGGGGCAGATCGAGCCTTTCGACGGCGGGCCCTATTACGGCGCGCGGACCGGCGCGGTGGCGCCGGTGCGGCGGGCCCGGAAGGTCCGCTTCCGCGGGGTTTCCGGCGCGCGGGGAGGGCGGCCCCATCTTCTCCTGGCGGAACAGATGGGGCGGGTCCGGGCCCTGGTGGGGCCGGCCATGGTCCGGGGCCGCGGCGTCCTGCTCCGGCCCGGGGACGCCCGGTTGTTGGAGGTGGGGCCCGGCGGCCTTTTGTGGGCCACGCCTTTTGGCTCGTCGCCCGCGCCGGGCCGGAGGAAGACATGATCGAGAACGCCTTTTCGCCCCTTTCTTTCCGGGGAAATTTTTGGGACGGCCGTTTCCATCCGACGCGGCGCGGCCGGGAATTCCGGAGCGAGGACCCGGGGGACCTGTCCCGGCCCGTGGGCCGGTTCCTGTCGGACCCCGGCGCCGTGGACGCGGCGGTGGACGCGGCGCGACGGGCCTTCCCCCGGTGGAGAGATTGGCCTCCCGCCCGCCGCCTGGCCTATCTGCGTCGCTATCAGAAAGCGCTCCTGCGCCGGGCCGGGGACCTGGCCTGGGTCATTTCCCGGGAAACGGGCAAGCCCTGGTCCGAATCCAGGGCCGAGGTCCGGAGCATGGCGGCCAAGGTGGATTTGACGGTCCGGGACGCGCTTCCGCTCGTGGCGGACCGGGTGTTCGCCATGGACGGCGGGGCCCGCGGCGCGTCGCGGCGCAGGCCCCGGGGCGTGGCCGCGGTCATCGGCCCTTTCAACGTGCCCGGCCACATCCCCAACGGCCAGCTGGTGCCCGCCCTGCTCACGGGCAACACCGCGGTGTTCAAGCCTTCGGAGCTGACGCCCTTCACCGGGCAGGTCATGGCCGAGTGTTTTCAGGCCGCGGGCCTGCCGCCGGGCGTCTTCAACCTGGTCCAGGGCGGCGGGGACGTGGGCGCGCGCCTGGCCGGCCACGGGGACGCGGACACGGTGTTCTTCACCGGCTCCGCGGCCACGGGCCGCCGGGTCCAGGAACTTTGCGCCGGCCGGTGGAACAGGCGCGTGGCCCTGGAGATGGGGGGGAAGAACGCGGCGCTGGTTTTGCCGGACGCGCCCCTGGACTGGACCGTCAAGGAGGTGATCCACGGCGCTTTTTCCACGTCCGGCCAGCGGTGCTCCTCCACCAGCCGGGTGCTGGTGCACCGCCGCCTGGCCGGGGCCTTCCTCAAGGCCTTTTTGGAGAAAGTGGACGGCCTGACCACGGGGTATTTCACGGAGGAGCCGGTCATGGGGCCGTTGGTCCGGGCCGCGGCCGTGGAGAACTTCCTCAAGGCCCAGCGAACGGCGGAACGCCTGGGTTTTGAGACCCTGCGGCGCGGCGCGGCCCTGAACCTGTCCCGCCGGGGCCGCTACGTGGGCCCGTCGGTCCATCTGCGGGAAGGGCCGCCGCCGGGAGGGCGGGACCGGTCCTATTGGGACGAGGAACTCTTCGCCCCGGACGTGGCCGTGTACGTGCTGGGTTCGGTGGAGGAGATGGTCTCGGTCAACAACGCCTCCCAATTCGGCCTGGCGGCCAGCGTGTTCACGGCCTCCGAAAAGGCCTTTCGCCGACTGGCGCCCCGGCTGGAGGACGGCGTGGTTCACTGGAACCGCACCACGGCCATGACCCCGGGCCGTCTGCCTTTCGGCGGGCTCAAGGCCAGCGGCAACCATTGGCCCGCCGGTACCCACGTGGTGTACGCCTGCACCGATGCCGTGGGTTCGGTGGAGGTCCCCATGAAAGGCGTGAGAAGTGGGAAGTGAAAGGTTGAGATAAACCATGTCTTTTCGTCGTTCCGTCCTCATGGGCGATCCATCCTGGTTCCGCATCAAGGGCGGGGCCAACCCCCACACGCGGAACCGGTGGGGGATGCGCAAGTCCGTGGACCGGGCCCGGGCCACGGAACAGTGGCACGGGCTGGCGCGGACCCTGGCGGACCTGGGCGTGCGGGTCTTCGTGGTCCCGCCCCTCCCTTCCTCCCCGGGCATGGTGTTTCCCGCCAATGCGGGTTTCCTCACAAGGCTTGATGAGCCCATTCCCCTGGGACAAAAGACGTTTTTTTTGAGCCGGCCTGTCCCGAGCCGCGCCGCGGAGTCGGAGGCGTACGGCGCCTTCCTCCGCGCCCTGGGCTTCCGCACCGAAAATTTTCCCGTGCGTTTCGAGGGCGAGGCGGATTTTTTTCCGGCCGGGGACGCGTGGTTGTTTACGTCCGGCGTGCTGGAAAAACAGCGGTTCGTTCCCCATTGGGGCTGGCCGCCGTACAGGCGGGTGTACGGGTTCCGCAGTTCGCCCGCGGCCCTGGATCGGCTCAAGGACCTCGCAGGCGGCGCGGCGGTGATGCCTCTCACGCTTGCGCGGGAGACCCACTATCATGGCGACACCTGCCTGTGCGCCTTCGGCAAGGGTCGGTCCTTCCTCATGGCCTATTTGCCGGCCTTGTCCGAGGCGTCCCAGGCCCGCTTGAAGGAGCATTTCAAGGAACGGCTCCTGCCCCTGTCCGAGGAGGACGGGGAGAATTTCTCGGCCAACGCCTTCCAGGTGGACGGGGATGAGCCGGCCCTGGTCATCCCCCACACGGCCACCCCCGCGCTCCTGGCCCAGGTGCGGGAACGGGGCGTGCGGCCCGTGCCCGTGGACGTGTCGGAGTTCATGACCAAGGGGGGCGGGTCCGTGAAGTGCCTCATCGGCGACCTGGGCCCGGTGGACGAGGCCGGGAAGGACGTGTCCCCCGGCGCCCGGGAATTCCGCGCGGAAAACAGCTATGAGGAGCTTTTCGAAAAATCCTGACCATGTGCCGCCTGTACAGCCAGACCAAAGGGTTTGAGGACGTCCGGCGGAGGTTCGGCCTGAAGGGGCCGCGTCCGGAGGGGTTCGGGCCCCGGGCGCGCATCGCTTCCGGGGAGCGGGCCTTCGTGATCGTGCGGGAAGGAGGCGAAAGGGTTTTGAAATCCATGCAATGGGGGCTGGTCCCTCACTGGGCCAAGGACGCGTCCGGAGGGGAAAAATGTTTTAACGCCCGGGCCGAGACCCTGGGGGAAAAGCCGAGCTTTCGGGAGGCTTTTCGAGCGAGGCGCTGCCTGGTGCCGGCGGACGGTTTTTTCGAGGGATCGCGGCCAGGCCTCTGGCGCGTGGCCCGGCGGGACGGCGGGCTCTTCGCCTTCGCCGGGCTTTGGGAGATTTGGCGGGGACCGGACGGGGCGCTTTTGGAAACGTACGCCGTCGTCACCACGCCGCCCAACGACGCCATGAAGCACATCCACCCGCGCATGCCGGCCGTCCTGGAC
>CAZAEL010000042.1:0-20477 GCA_964484135.1 uncultured Elusimicrobia bacterium | reverse complement strand
TCATTTTCTCTTGGTTCCTTCTCTTTTGGACGAGCAAAAGAGAAGGAACCCGGGTGGAGGGCTGGAAGCCCTCCGAATTTTCCGGGTGCAGGGGGCGGGAAGCCCCCGCAAAAATTTTAACGGGATAACCCTCACCCACACCCTCTCCCTGGAAGGGAGAGGGGATACAATCGCAATGACAATTTGAAACCATGTCCAAAAACACGGAAACCACAAAAGAAAAAACCACCCTCCGCGTCAGCGGCCTCCCCGGCGGGTCCGAAGCCTGGTGGCTCCTGACCCACGCGTCGGAGCTGGGCCGCTGCCTGGTGCTGACCGCCTCGGACGAGGCGGCCCAGACCCTGCACGACGACCTGCAGGCCCTGGAGCATTGGCGCAACCCCCTGGCCCCGGGCGGCGCGGTCTATTTCGCGGAGGAGGAGATGGACGCGCGCGTCACGGCCCTGTCCCGCTGGGCCGCGGCGGACGCGGCGGAACCTCCCGCCCAATTCCTGATCGCCGCCTGGGAACCGGCCCAGGAGCCCCTGCCGCCGCCCGAAGAGTTCAAGAAGGCCCATCGCCGGCTCCGCTGGGGCGACCGACTGGACCGCGCGGCCTTTTTGGCGGACCTGAGCCGCCGGGGGTACGAGCGCGCGGACACGGTGGAGCAGGTGGGCGAGCTGGCGGTGCGCGGCGAGGTGGTGGACCTCTGGTCTCCGGGCTGGGACGGCCCGGCCCGCATCCTCTGGCCCTACGACCGGATCGAATCCATCCGCAAGATCGACATGGCCACCCAACGGTCCTCGGACGCGCTGGACAGCGCATTGGTGCGGCCCGCCGCACTGCGTGGGGCTGGGGATGGGGGGCTGGGGATCGGCAAAAGCGAAATTTCCTCAACCAGCCCCCAACCCCCGGCCTCCAGCCCCGGTCTTTTGGATTACCTGGGCCCGGACGGGACGCTCTTTGAATCCGCGCTGCCCGAAGAAGCCCGGATCCCGTGGGAAGGCCGCCGTTACGTCCGCGCGGACCTGGGCCCCGCGGACCGGGAGGAGCCGTACCTGGGCCCGCCGCCCTTCGGCGCGGAGGCCAACCGGGTGGAGATGTTCGCCAAGGCCGTGCAGGGCTGGGTGCGCGACGGCTGGCGCGCGGCCGTGTTCTGCCACAACCCCGGCGAGCAGGAACGGCTGGAAGAAATCCTGCTGGAACAGGACCGGGGACTGGCCAAGTTCCTGGAAAACAAGCAGATCGACTTCCCCATCGGGTTCCTGGCGCGGGGGTTCCTGGACCCGACGCAAAAAATCGCGGTCCTGTCCAACGGCGAGATTTTCGGCCGGTACCGCCGGCGGCTCCGCCTGCCCAAGTTCACCGGCGGCAAAGCGATCACGGAAATCGCCCAGCTCTCCAAGGGCGACTACGTGGTGCACGAACGGTTCGGCGTGGGCCGGTACAAGGGCCTGGAGCGGGTGCGGGCCGGCGGCGTGGAGGCGGACTACCTGCGCCTGGAGTACCGGGGCGGGGACCGGGTGTTCGTGCCGCTCTTCGAGTTCCGCCAGGTGCAGAAGCACATCGGCACGGACGGCAAGACCCCCAAGCTCTCCTCTCTGGACACCGCCACCTGGGACCGCACCAAGGAAGAGGTGCAGGCCTCGGTGGCGGAGCTGGCGCGGGAGCTCCTGGCCCGGGCCGCCAAGCGGGCCGCCATCCCCGGCATCGCGTACCCGCCGGACTCCCACCTGGAAAAGGAGTTCGGCGCCTCTTTCCTCTATGAATTGACGCCGGACCAGGCCAAGGCCATCGAAGAGGTCAAGAACGACATGATCCGCCCCCGCCCCATGGACCGGCTGGTCTGCGGGGACGTGGGGTACGGCAAGACCGAGGTGGCCATGCGGGCCGCGTTCAAGGCCGTGGCCGCGGGCCGGCAGGTGGCGGTGCTGGTGCCCACCACCATCCTGGCGGAGCAGCACGGCCGCAACTTCCGGGAACGGTTCGCGGACTACCCCGTGTCCGTCGCCGTGCTGTCCCGCTTCGCCAAGCCGGGGGAGGAAAAGCGCGTCCTGGCGGACCTGCGCCGGGGCGTCATCGACATCCTGATCGGCACCCACCGCCTGCTTTCGCCCGACGTCACGTTCAAAAACCTGGGCCTCATCATCGTGGACGAGGAGCACCGCTTCGGCGTCAAGCAGAAGGAGCGGCTGATGGCCTTCCGGGACGTGGTGGACGTGCTGGCGCTGTCGGCCACGCCCATCCCCCGGACCCTGGGCGCGGCCATGGGCGGGGTGAAGGCCCTGTCCGTCATCGAAACCCCGCCGGAGGGGCGGCTGCCCATCGCCACGCACGTGGGTCCCTTCGACCAAAAGATCGTGCTGGCCGCGGTGGAGCACGAGCTCAGGCGCGGCGGGCAGGTGTTCTACGTGCACAACCGCGTCGGCACCATCAACGAACGCAAGAAATGGCTGGAAAACGTTTTGAAGGAGCACGGCTTCATCCCCTCCGCCGGCCCCCAGCCCCCGGCCTCCGGCCCCGGTTTTTCCATCTGCCTGGCCCACGGAAAAATGACCGGGACGCAGCTCGAAAAAACCATGTGGGAGTTCCTCCACAGGAAGTTCAACATCCTGCTGTCCACCAGCATCATCGAGTCCGGGCTGGACATCCCCTCCGTGAACACCCTGATCGTGGAGGAGGCGGAGGACTTCGGCCTGGCCCAGCTGTACCAGCTCCGGGGCCGGGTGGGGCGGGAGCGGCAGAAGGCCTATTGCTACCTGTTCTATTCCCCCGGCACGGGCCTCACGGAGGAGGCCCAAAAGCGCCTGGGCGCGCTGAAGGAGTTCGCCTCCCTGGGCTCCGGCTTCCGCCTGGCCATGCGGGATTTGGAGATCCGCGGCGCCGGCAACCTGCTGGGGCCGGAGCAGCACGGCTTCATGAACGCGGTGGGCATGGACCTGTACGGCCAGCTCCTGACCGAGGAGATCAAGCGCCAGCAGGGCGAGGTCGGGGAGGCCCGGCGCGCGGGGCCCGAGCCCGCCCTGGAGCTGCCCGTGTCCGCGTTCCTGCCCGAGGACTACCTGCCCTCGGAGGCGGAGCGGGTGGTGTTCTACAAAAGGCTCCTGGACGCCTCCCCCGCGGACCTGGACGCGCTCAAAGAAGAGCTGGCGGACCGCTGCGGCCCCCTGCCGGAACCCGCGGCCCGGCTTTTCGAGGTGGCGGCCCTGCGGCACGCGGCCCGGGATCGGAAGGTGTCCAAGATCGCGGCGACGCGGAAGGGGCTGGAGATCCGTTTTCTGGAGGACGCCCGCTTCCCCCCGGACGTCCTGGACGGCCTGGTCAAGACCCACGGCGCGCGGTTCTCCTTTTTGCCGGGACAGCCCGACCGCGCTGGCGAGAAGTGCCGTGGGGGAACGGCCTTCGGCATGCGTTTCACGCCGCCCCTGCCGGAAAACCTCCTGGAGTGGACCAGAAATTTCTTGTCAACCCTGGGGTAATTTGGTATCACTGGAACGGTGTTCCTCCGTCGGATTTTGATCGAAATTTACAAGGCGAATCCGCTCCGGCCCGCCGCCCTGCTGGCGGGGCTCTTGGCGCTGGGGAGCGCGGGCTGCGGCCCCAAGGACCCCGTGCTGGCGCGGGTGGGCCGGGAAAAGGTCACGGCCGCGGATCTGTTGCGGGAAATGGGCCAGTCGAACCCGGTCCAGAACGGGTACCTGGAAACCCCGGCCGGACGGCGTGAGCTCCTGGAACTGCTGGTGCGACGCAAGATCCTCCTGTCCGAGGCCAAGCGGGCGGATTTTCCGTCCCGGGCCAAGCTGGAGGCGCGGCTGAAGGAGCTGAAGGCCGAACTGGAGCGCCAGCACCGGGAAACGGGCGAACGCCTGTTGATCGGCGAATATTTCCGGTTTTTGCAGGGCGGGGACCTCAAGGTCACGGACGCCGAGGTGCGGGACTACTGGGCCAGGGAAAAGGAGACCCGCGCCGGCCACATCCTGTTCAGCGACGAGGCCGCGGCCCGGGCCGCGAAGGAGCGCCTGGCGGCCGGGGAACCCTTTGAAAAACTGGCCCGCGAGCTGTCCGAGGACAAAGCCACCGGCGCGGCGGGCGGGGACATGGGGTACCTCCTGCCGGGCAGCCTGGTGCCGTCCTTTGAAAAGGCCCTGGCGGGCCTCAAGCCCGGAGAGGTGTCCGGGGTGGTGTCTTCCCCCTTCGGCCATCACCTCATCCGCAAGACCGGAGAGCGGAAGCTGGCCGACCTCCCCTTCGAAGAGAACGCCGACCGGATCCGCTCGGTCGTGGAAAAGAAGAAATTCCAGGATTGGCTCGAGCAGGCCCGGCGGCGTTACGACGTTTTCACGAACCCGGCCGCGTTGGACAACCTGAAGACCGGAGAGCCGGCCGCCGACGCGCGGCTCTCCAAAAAACCATCGTAGGAGGAACTGATCTTGAGACGCGAAAGACGCAGCTTCATGGCGGCGGGGACGATTCTGCTGGCGGCGGTTTCCCTGGCCGCGGCCAAGGTGGTGAACCGCACCGTCGCCACGGTCAACGGCGAGGCGGTCCTGCTCTCCGAGTTTGAAAAGAACTGGACCGCCTTCAAGGAACAGCAAAAAACCCTCCTTCCGGCGGAGCAGATGACCCCGGAGTGGGAGAAGGAGACCCGCAAAAAGATCCTGGAACAGATGATCGACGACAAGATCCTGCTCCAGGAGGCCAAGAAGCGCAAGCTGCGGGTGAACCAGCGGGACCTGGAGAACGGCGTCGTCCAGGTCAAGTCGCGGTTCCTGCCCGAGGAGGGCCGCCGCGCCCTGGAAAACATCATCCAGCGGGCCATGGCCGCCCAATCGCCCGACAACCCCGAGGAGGCCGGCCCCGACCTGGCGGCCGCCTGGAAGGAGCTTTCCCAGAAGAACCCCGAATTCATCAAGGAAGCCGACGCCAAGTTCAAGCAGGAGCTGGTCAAGGAAGGCCTGAGCGACAAGCAGTTCCAGGACCGCATCCGCGACCAGCTGAGCGTGGTGCAGCTCACCAGCCAGGAGGTGCGCGACCGCTCCAAGCCGCCCACGGACGAAGAGGCGAAACAGCTCTTCGACCGGCTCACCGCGCTCATGCAGGGCAAGGAGGTGAAGGGCCTGGACGAGGAGGAGGCCGCGGACCTACAGTCCCTGGCCCGGTACTTCGCGGCCCAGACCGGCGAGCGCGTGCGCGCGCGCCACATCCTGATCCGCTCCGACAAGGACGCCGACTTCAAGGACAAATCCATGTCCCGGCGGAAAGCCGAGGACATCCGCAAGAAAATCCTGGCCGGCGCGGACTTCGCGGAGATGGCCCAAAAACATTCGGAGGACAAGGGCAGCGCGGCGCGCGGCGGCGACCTGGGCGCCTTCGGCCGCGGCCAGATGGTGCCGCCCTTCGAGAAGGCCGCCTTCGGCCTGGGCGTGGGGGACGTGTCGGACGTCGTGGAGACGGATTTCGGCTTTCACATCATCAAGGTGGAGGAGAAGCGGGCCGCGGCCAAGCTGCGGTATGAGGACGCGGAGGACGACCTCAAGGAGTACATCTACCGGGTCAACGCCCAGAAACACTTCGAAGACTTCATCAAGAACCTCCGCCAGAGCGCGTCCATCAAAGTCCAGATGAACCTGGATGAGGTCAAACCCGAATAAACGCCCCTTCCTGGCCCTCACCCTCGGCGACCCGGCCGGCATCGGCCCCTGGGTCGGCGCGGCGGCGGCCCGGGACCCCCGCGTCACCCGCCTCTGCCGGCCCGTGCTGGTGGGCGACGCCTGGGTGATCCGGCGTTTCGTGTCCCTCCCCGGGCTGGCGGTCCGGCCCATCGCGGACCTGTCCGAATACCGCCCCGGCGCCGTCAACGTCCTGCACGTGCCCCATCCCCACATCCGCGCCCTGGCCCTGGGCCGGCCGCAGAAGATCGCGGGCGAGGCCGCGGCCCTGGCCATCCGCACCGCCGCGGCCCTGGCCCTGCAAAAACGCGTGGCCGCGGTGGTGACCGGCCCCGTGTCCAAGGAATCGCTCCACCTGGCGGGCCTGCCCTTTCCCGGCCACACGGAAATGCTGGCGTCCTTGAGCGGCGTCCCCCGCACGGAAATGCTGATGGCGGCCGGACCCCTGCGGGCGCTGCTCCTCACCCGACACCTCCCCTTGAAAGACGTGCCCCGCCGCCTCACCCGGGCTTCCCTGGTGGAGGCGCTCCGCTGGGCCGACCCCCGCCTGGCCCGCGTCCTGGGCCTGAAGCGGCGTCCCCGCTGGGCCGTCTGCGGCTTGAACCCCCACGCGGGCGACAACGGCCTTTTGGGCGACGAGGAACAACGCGTGGTCTCCCCCGCGGTCAGGGACCTGCGGGCCAAGGGCGTCCGGGCCGAAGGCCCCCTGCCCGCGGACGTGGCCTGGGCCAAACACGCGGCCGGGCAATACGACGTGGTGGCCTGCCTGTACCACGACCAGGGCATGATCCCCTTGAAGACCCTCCACCCCCGCGGCGTGGTGAACGTCACCCTGGGCCTGCCCTGGGTGCGGACCTCCCCCGGGCACGGCACGGCCTTCGACCTGGCGCAAGGCGCCCGGCCCTACCGGGGGGCGGACCCCGCGGCCACGGTGGAAGCCGCGCTCTGGGCCCTGGAAATCCAAAGGCGTTTCAGGTGAGAAGCGTGCGGCGGGAGGTGAACATGCAGGGGCAACTGAGGCGGGCGGCCGTCTTCCTGTTTCTTATCACTTCCCACTTCCCGCCTCCCGCGCTGTTCGCTTACGAGGACCCCTCCAAGTGGTCCATCGGGCTGGAGGCGGGCCTGGCCATGCCCTCCGGCCCCGCGGAGTTCTCCCAGGCGTACAACGACGGCACCCACGTGGGCATGCGGGTGCGCCAGGAGCTCACGGACGAATGGGCCGTGGCCGGTTCCTTCTCCAGCCAGTCCCACAAATCCTCGGTCAACTCTTCGCAAAAGCTCAACACCCAGCCCCTCACCCTGGTGGGCATCTACTCCCTGGCCCGCACGCCCGTGTGGAACCCGTACGCGGCCCTGGGCCTGGGCGTGAGCCGCAACACCCGGCAGGTCTTCGCGGCCAAGGACGCCTGGACCAAGCTCACGGCTTCCCTCGGGCTGGGGCTGGAGTGGCGCCTGTCGCCCTTCAACAGCGTGGGCGTGGAAGGGGCGTACCGCCACTTCACCCACGGCGCCAAGGGCGAAAAGGATTTCCAGACCCTCACCCTGTCCGCGGCCCTGTACTTTTACCTGCCCGATTCCTGGATCCCGGAAAAACCCCGCAAACCCCTGCCCCCGCCCGCGCCGATGGAGGCCGCGCCCGCGGTCCCCCACGAGGTGCAGGTGGCGCAGGAAGAGCTCAACAAGGTGCAACAGGACATCCTGGAGCAGAAAATTCCGCCCATCCTGTTCGAGACCGGCCAGGCCGTGATCCTGCCCGAATCCTACGAGACCCTGGACATCGTGGGCACCATCGTCAAGCGCTACCCCCAGTTCAGCCTGCGCATCGAGGGCCACACGGACAACGTCGGCTCCGACGAGGCCAACCTGGTCCTCTCCCAGGCCCGCACCGAGGCGGTGCGGGCGTACATCATCCACAACTTCGCCATGCCGCCGGACAAGATCACGGCCGTGGGGTACGGCGAAATGCTCCCCGTGGACACCAACGAGACGGAGGAGGGCCGCGCCCGCAACCGGCGGGTGGAGTTCAAGATCATTCAGTAGGGGATTTTTCTCTTCTAGGGAAGGCGGCAGGACAGGAAGCCGGAAAGCTCTCCGTGCCGCCGGTTGTTGGAAGCCAGGGTGGGACCGGCGTGGCGGAAGTCCGAATTCAAATCGTAGGTCAAAGGCGCGCCGTCCCAGAAAGTCATGACGCCGCCGGCCTCCTCCAGGATCACCAGCGGCGCGCAGGTGTCCCAGTAATGGACCGGGTGGTGGTTGACGTACACGTCCGCCTCCCGCCGAACCAAAAGGCCCACCTTGATGCCCACGCTGTTGACGGGCGGCGCGAACGGAAAGGGAAAGGCGGTGGCCAGGTCGGCCCGCAGCGGCTCCGGGAACCCGGTGGAGGTCACCAGGGGCATGGCGTCCCACGCGTTCCTGTCGGAGACCCGCACCCGCTCCCGCTTTCCGCCGACCGAGCAAAAGCTCCCCTGCCCGCGCGCGGCCTCGTAAAGCCGCCCTTCCAGCGGGTCGTACACCACGCCCAGGACCGGCCGTCCCTCCCGCAACAAACCCACCATCACGCTGAAACCTGGCACGCCCTTGGCGTAGGCCTTGGTGCCGTCCAAAGGGTCCACCAGCCACACGTGGGGAGACGGCGGCCCCTCCACCCCCGTCTCCTCGCTCAAAATCCCGTGGCCGGGAAAGGCCTCGCGCAGCCCCCGGCGCAGAATGTCGTTGGCCGCGTGGTCCGCGTTGGTCACCAGGGACTGGTCCGGCTTGCGCTCCCGCGTCAGGTCCGTGCCGCGCAGTTCCATGAGGCGGCGGCCGGCCTGCAAGGCCAGTTCCCTCGCCGCCGCAAGAAAGGCGTCCGAAGTCGGTGGACCGAAGTCGGCGGTTTCCGGATCAATCATGGTTTTTCTACGGACTGCCGACCACGGACTACGGACGCCCTTGATTTTCGGCCTTGGACGCCGTCCGTTGTTGCGGCAAATGCAGCCCGCACTCTTTCTTGTCGTCCGTCTGGTTGAACCAGCGCCAGCGCCCGGCCCGCCGCGGCTCGTACGGGCCGATGGGCGTGGTGCAGAGCACGCAGCCCAGGGATTCGTACCGCCAGCCGCCGGGCAGCTTGGCGTCCAAAAGCCTGTGCACGGGGACCCGGTTCTCCTGCAGGTACCGGCGCAGGCGGTCCTCCTTCCAGTCCGCCAGGGGCGACACCTTCAGGATGGGCCGCGTCGCGCCGCCCTCGTGGTGCTGGATCACCTGGAACCTCGGGGTCCCGGCCCGGAAGGCGGACTGGTCCGCGCGCAGGCCGTTGATCCACACGTCCAGGGTGTTCAGCGCCTTCTCGTTGGGGTGGACCTTCCGGACGCGGCAGCAGAGCTCCTGCCGCTCCTTGCTGTCGAAGAACAAATGCTCGCCGTACTCCTCCACCATGCCCTTCAGCTCGGCCGGGTCCGGGCCGTACCGCTCGATCTTGAGGCCGTAGCGTTTCTCCACCTCGTCGAACAGCGCGTAGGTCTCGGGAAAGAGCCGGCCCGTGTCCACGGTGAAGACCCGAGGCCGGGCCCCGGCCTTCACGGCCATGTCGATCAGGGCCACGCCCGAAAGCTGGCCGCTGGTGCCGATGGCCGCGCGGTCCCCGAACCGTTTCGCCAGCCCGGCGATCAGCGCGCCCGGGTCCGCGATTTTCTCCAGCTCCGCGATGAGTTTGTCGTCAATGTTCATAAAGAAAGGCGTCAGAAGTCGGAAGTCCGATGTCGGAAGTCAATTCTTTCCATGCCGCCGCTTTTCATCGGACTCCGGACCACGGACATCGGACGCCCTTATATCTTTATAACGCCCTTTGCCCGCAGCAGTTCCAGCACCCGCCGGGTGCTTTCCTCCAGGGTCTCCGTGCCGGTCTTGAGCGTCAGCTCGGGCTTGTCCGGCGCCTCGTACGGCGCGGAGATGCCGGTGAACTCCGGGATCTGTCCGGCCCGGGCCTTGGCGTAGAGTCCCTTGGTGTCCCGCTTCTCGCAGACCTCCAGCGGCGTGTCGCAGAAAACCTCCAAAAACTCCCCCGCGGGCAGGAGCGCCCGCACCGCGTCCCGGTCCGCCTTGTACGGCGAAATGAAGGCCGTGATGGCCACCACGTTGTTCTGGGCGAAGAGCTTGGCCACCTCGCCGATGCGCCGGATGTTCTCGGTGCGGTCCGCGGGCGAAAAACCCAGGTTCTTGTTCAGGCCGTGGCGGATGTTGTCCCCGTCCAGGACCGCGGCGTTCACGCCGTTCTCCACCAGGGCCAGCTCCACCTCCCGGGCCACGGTGGACTTTCCGGAACCGGACAAACCGGTGAACCACACCACCACGCCCTTTTGCCCCAGCTTTTGCGTCCGCTGCTCCGGGGTCAGCTTGCCGTGGTGCCAGACGATGTTTTTGCTCTTGGGTTGCGTCGCTTCCATGGATGCTTCCTCCTTGAAGGGCGTCGGTGGTCGGTAGTCCGTGGTCCGAAGCCGGGCAAATAACAACTTTTAGTTCAAAGACTTCCGTAAACCATGAATCCTCTTTATGATCGACTTCAGATCGTCGCAAAGGGCCGCATGCGCGGCCTCATCCAGCAACCCCCGCTTTTTCCCTATATGCAGGCAGGCCACCACTTCGATGGCGGAACGGACGGCGTACCCCAAATTGCCTGAACTCCGCTCCGCTGGGTAAAATCCAGCGCTTTTTGCCAAACGACCGGCTTTTCAAATTTTAACGGTTCACTCATTGTACAGCCGCGCCTTTGCCACGGACTTCGGACCGCCGACCACGGACGCCTTTCGTCTCTACACCGGGAAAACGTGGAACGCCGTGATGCCCACGTACACCTCCCGCCCCTCGGCGAAACCGCTGGCCAGGGACACGCCCTTGGGCACGTGGGCCACCAGGCGCTTGTCCTCGCCCACGTCCAGCAGAAGCTCGATCACCGGCCCCTTGAACCGCGTCTTCACGATCCGGGCCTTCACCTGCAGGGTCTCCGGGACCGAGCTCACGTACACGTCGTTGGGGCGGAAATAGATGCGCACCCGCTGGCCCACCTTGTACCCGTTCACCGTGAAACGGAAAGGCCCCCACAGGCACAGCTCGGGCGCGGACAGCTCCGACTCGATGAAGTTGGACTCCCCCACGAACTGCGCCACGAAATGGGTGGCCGGGTGGTCGAAGATCTCCAGGGGCGAACCCTCCTGGTGGATGCGGCCCTGGTTCATGACCAGGATGCGGTTGGACACCTCCAGCGCCTCGTGCTGGTCGTGGGTCACGAAAAGGGTGGTCACGTGGCTCTGCTCGTGCAGGCGGCGGATCCATTCCCGCAGCTCCTCCCGCACCTTGGCGTCCAGGGCGCCGAAGGGCTCGTCCAAGAGCAGCACCCGGGGCCGGGGCGCCAGGGCCCGGGCCAGGGCCACGCGCTGCCGCTGGCCGCCGGACAGTTGGGCCGGGTACCGGCCCTCCAGCCCGCCCAGTTGCACCAGGTTCACCAGCTCCTCCACCCGCGCCGCCACCTCCTCGTCCGAGGCCTTGCGCACCCGCAGGCCGAAGGCGATGTTCTCCCGCACGGTCATGTGCTTGAAGAGCGCGTAGTGCTGGAACACGAAGCCCACGTTGCGCTCCCGGGCCGACAAAAAGGTGCTCTCCTCTCCCGTGAGCCGGATCTCGCCCGCGTCCGGCGTCTCCAGCCCCGCGATCATGCGCAGGAGCGTGCTCTTGCCGGAGCCCGAGGGGCCCAGGAGCGCCACCAGGGAGCCGGTGTCCACGCTGAAGCTCACGTCGTCCACTGCCTTGAACCGGCCGAAGGTCTTGCTGAGGTTCCTGACGTCAATGCTCACCCCATCACCTGCCTTTCCGCCAAAGGCGGAATTCTCCTGTTATGAATCATCCATTTTTTGAAAAACAGCACCATTCGAGGATTGCGCTTTAGGGTCTTTTCTCTTTCTTTTGCTTCTGTCTGACTCATAAAAGATTCAAAAGAGATAAGCTCCCATGGACCGCGTCCCCTTGTGAAACGGCTGAAACCTGAATTATGCTCTGGGAGCCTCCGCTCCAAATCCGTGGTCCATCCCACATAGAACTTTCCCGTGGACCGCCTTCGCAAAAGACAAACAAAGCTCGACTTCGTCAAGCAGGCCGGTGATGGGGTCAACCGACAACCTCCAGGGCCTTCCGCGCCCGCCGCTCCACCGCGTACTTCGCGGCCAGGGTCACCAGCGCCAAAAGGGTCAACAACGACGCCACGGCGAAGGCCGCCGTGAAATTATACTCGTTGTACAGGATTTCCACGTGCAAAGGGATGGTGTTGGTCTTGCCCCGGATGTGCCCGGACACCACGGACACGGCCCCGAACTCGCCCATGGCCCGGGCGTTGCAGAGGATCACGCCGTAGAGCAGGCCCCACTTGATGTTGGGCAGGGTCACGCGCCGGAACATCTGCCAGCCGTTCGCCCCCAGCACGTACGCGGCCTCCTCCTCTTCCGTGCCCTGGGCCTGCATCAGGGGGATCAGCTCCCGCGCCACGAAGGGAAACGTCACGAAGGTGGTGGCCAGGATGATGGCCGGCGGGGCGAAGAGCACGCGGACGCCGCGCTCCATGAGCCAGGGGCCCAGCCAGCCCGACGCCCCGAAGATCAGCACGAACACCATGCCCGAGATCACGGGCGAGACCGAAAAGGGCAGGTCGATCAAAGTGATCAGCAGGTTCTTGCCCGGAAACCGGAACCGCGTCACGGCCCAGGCCGCGGCCACGCCGAAGACCGTGTTCAGCGCCACGGACCCAAAAGCCGCCAGGAGCGTCAGCCTCACCGCGGAGAGCGTCATGGGGTCCTTCACGGCCCCCACGTACGCGCCCCACCCCTTGGCCAGGGCGTTGGCGAACACCGCGGCCACCGGCACGAACAGGAACAGCCCCAAAAACCCCAGGGCCGCGGCCAGGAGGGCCCGGCGCACCAACGGCGGCTCGGTCAACAGGGCGGCCGGCTCCCGCTTCCCGTGGCCGCGCAGGCGCGAGACGATCCCGGACATCAAAGCTCTCCTTGCCTGCGCCGGCTCCAGGCCTGCAGCAGGTTGATGCCCAACAGCATGGCGAAAGACAGCGCCAGCATGACCACGGCGATGGCCGTGGCCCCGGCGTAGTCGTACTGCTCCAGCTTGGACATGATCAGGAGCGGGGCGATCTCCGTCTTCATGGGCAGGTTGCCGGAGATGAACACCACGGAGCCGTATTCCCCCACGGCCCGGGCGAAGGCCAGGGTGAAACCGGTCAGGAGCGCCGGGGCCAGCGCCGGGAAGATCACCCGGCGGACGGTCACCCAGCGGCTGGCGCCCAGGGTCTGGGCCGCCTCCTCCTGGTCCGGGTCCATGTCCTCCAGCACGGGCTGGAGCGTGCGCACCACGAAGGGCAGTCCGATGAAGGTGAGGGCGATCACGATCCCCAGGGGAGAAAAGGCGGCCTTGATCCCCAGCCGGGCCAGGGGCGCGCCCAGCCAGCCGTTGGCCGAATACACCTCGGTGAGCGCGATGCCGGCCACGGCCGTGGGCAGGGCGAAGGGCAGGTCCACCAGCCCGTCCACCAGGGCGCGGCCGGGGAAAGAATACCGCGTCAGCACCCAGGCCACCACGGTCCCGAACACCACGTTCACCAGGGCCGCGGCCAGGGACGCCCCGAAGGTGATCTTGAAAGACGCCAGCACCCGGGGCGACGCCACCACGGCCCAGAACTCGGGCCAGGTCAGGGACAGGGTCTTGACGAAGAGGGTGGACAGGGGAATCAGCACCACCAGCCCCAGGTAGAAGACCGTGTACCCCAGCGAGAGCCCGAAACCCGGCAGTATGCGTTGCCCCTTGATCAAGAAGCGTCCTCCCTCAGGGTTGATAGATTTGGTCGAAGACGCCGCCGTCCGCGAAGTGCGTCTTCTGGGCCTTCTGCCAGCCGCCGAAGAGCTCGTCGATGGTGAACAGGTTCACCTTCGGAAACCGGGCCGCGTGCCGGTCCGCCACGGCCTTGAGGCGCGGCCGGTAATAATGCTTCGCCGCGATCTCCTGGCCCTCCTCCGTGTACAGGTATTTCAAGTACGCCTCGGCCACGGCCCGCGTGCCGCGCCGGTCCGCCACCCGGTCCACCACGGTCACCGGCGGCTCGGCCAGGATGCTCAGGGACGGCGCCACGATCTCGAACTTTCCCTGGCCCAGCTCCTGCACCGCCAGGAAGGCCTCGTTCTCCCAGGAAATGAACACGTCCCCGATGCCCCGCTCCACGAAGGTCACGGTGGCGCCCCGGGCGCCGGAGTCCAGCACCGGCACGTTCTTGTACAGCTTGGTCACGAACTCCCGGGCCTTGGCTTCCTCATTGTACTTTTTCAGGGCGTATCCCCAGGCCGCCAAATAATTCCACCGGGCCCCGCCGGAGGTCTTGGGGTTGGGCGTGACCACGGACAGCCCCGGCTTCACCAGGTCGTCCCAGTCCTTGACGCCCTTGGGGTTGCCCTTCCGCACCAGGAACACGATGGTGGAGGTGTAGGGCGCGCTGTTGTTCGGCAGGCGCGTCTGCCAGTTCTTGGGGATCAGGTTTCCCTTCTCCGCCAGGGCGTCCACGTCGTAGGACAGCGCCAGGGTCACCACGTCCGCCTCCAGCCCGTCGATCACGGCCCGGGCCTGCTTGCCGGAGCCGCCGTGGGACTGGTTGATGGTGACGGTCTGGCCGGTCCTGGTCTTCCAGTCCTTGGCGAACGCCGCGTTGAACTCCTGGTACAGCTCCCGCGTGGGGTCGTAAGACACGTTCAGCAGGGCCACATCCTTGGCAAACGCCGGGACGATCAAGGCCAGGGACAGCGCCCCGGCCGACAGCGATTTCAGAAGGTTCTTCAACATGGGAATTTTCCTCTCTTATGAAAGTGGATGTCATCGCCGGGCCCGAAAGGGCCGTGGCGATCTCTCTTTTCTTCGGTTCAAGACGGCTTCGCTCGCAATAACGCCGTCAGAACACCACCTGGAACCGGCCCAGGACCGCCCGCTCAAGGGGGCGCGGCCCGCCGGCGGCGCCGCCCGTGAACCGCGTGTATTCATAGTCCGCCGCGATCTTCACGTTGGCGTTCACGTACCAATTCAGGCCGCCGGTCCAGGACCGGGCGCGCTGGGCGGACTTGGCCGGGTCCGCGTACCGGGAAAAAGCGTCCGGGTCCAGGGTCAGTTCATGGTACCGGGCCGCCAGCTCCCAGGCGCCCCAGGTCCCCTGGGCCGGGTCAAAAACGGCCTTGGGCTTGACGCCTTTGTAGGAAGCGTTCTCCCCGGTGAGCACGTAATAGACCGCGGCCTGCCAGGCCCTGTTCGTCAGAGTGGTCCGGGTCACGGTGGTGGTGACCCGCTTCACCTCCTGGGCGGAGGTCACGTACTCCCCCAAAAACCCCAGGCGGCCGGGGTACCAATAGGCCTGGGGCGAAAACCGCACGCGCTCCCCGTCCGCCACGACGTCCGACCGGTAACTGAAGAAGGTGTTCTGTCCCGGCGACTTGTAGGACGCCAGCCCCGGGGACGCGGTGGTGCCCTTGTGCTTGCCCAAGGTGGCCGCCGCGCCCAGGCCCAGTTCCTTGAGCGCGATGGAATGGCCGTTGCGGAAGGGGTGGGCGAATATCCGGGCCGCAAAGTCCTTGTTGTCCGTGGTGTCGCCGTCCGAACTGCCGCCGTCCGCCACGCCGTTGAAGACGCCCACGGCATAGCCCAGGGCCCCGCCCCACAGCTCGCCGTGGACCTGCAGACCCACGTCGTAGTTGGGCGTCAGGTTGGTGGTGTGGGCCGTTTCCACAAAGGGCGTCTGGTGGCTGGACTGCAGCCGCTCCAGGCCGAAGGGCGCCTTGAACTTTCCGGCCTTGAGGCGCGCCTGGGGCCGATACTTCAGGTCCAGGTACGCGTCCAAAAGGGTCACGGACCCGCCGCCGAAGTCCGGCTGGACGCGGAACTCCGCGCGCTTGCTCACGGTCCCGTCGAAGGTCGTGCGCACCCGGCGCAGCAGGAACTGGTCCGTCAGGGCCCGGGCGTCGTCGTTCAAGAACGTCCTGCCGTCGGCCTGCACGTACCCCCACAGCTTCAGGGCAAAGGCCTTGTCCGCGGACGTCAGGGTGAAGCCGTCCTTGGCGTTGGCCGTGGCGTTCGCCAGGTCCTTGGCCTTGCCGGCCGCGTTCTCCTGGTCCACCTCGTACTTGCGTTCCAGAAGGGTCTGCCGCTGTTCCAATTGCTCCAGGCGCTCCTGCAGGGACTCTTCCGCCCCGGCCGCGCCGCTCCAACCCGCCGCCAGCAACAAGCCGCCGGCGCCCAACAACCATCGTTTGAGTTTCATTTTCCTTCTCCTTTTTTAGCTCCTGTTCGCCCTGAGCGAAGCCGAAGGGTCCTTCTTCGTTCAAGACCGGCCGGAGCAATTCGGGTTAAATCCCGCCGTTCACCGCAAAAAACCTCAAAGATCCCCCTAAAAACAAAAAACCCGTGCCACTTGTCGCGGCACGGGACACCGAAAGAAAAATGTCTCTACCGCTTTAGCGCCCTGTTTTCCCTCGAAGGGAACGGTCGGGGCAAGTTGGAGATTAAAGCCTCACCGTTTGCAACTTTTCAGATATTACACCAAAACCCGCCCCCTGTCAAGGGGCAATTCCGCCGGTTTCCGGCGACCGGGCGGCCTCCGTCTCTCCGCCCGCCGGGGAAGGCCCTTCCCGCGGCGCCGGCCGCCGCAAAACGGCCCCCGGCCCTCCTCTATTCCTCAAAAGCCTCCGCGTACCGCGACAGGTCCCGCGCCGCGGGGTCCTTTTCCATCTCCTTGGCGCAGGCGTAAAGCCGGTTGAAAAAGTCCGACACCTGGTCCACGTTCAGGCAGGAAAAAGCCACCCGCACGTCCGTGGGCGCGGTGGCGATGACGCCGATGCCCTCCTTTTCAAGCAGCCCCAGGCGGAACGCCTCGGCGTTCAGGTTCTTGAGCCGCACGCACATGAAATACCCGGAATTGAACGGGTAGGGCGTCCAAACCTCGGCGAACTTCCCGTCCGCCAGCACCTTCTTGACCTCGGCGTAACGCGCCTTCATCACCTCGAATTTTTCCTTTTTTTCCCGGGCGTAATCCGGGCTTTTCATGGCCTTCAGCGCCACGCTCTGCGAAAGCTGGGACGCGTTGGAAACCGCCCCGCGCACGCAGCCGCCCGCCTTCTTTTCCAGCGCGGCGTAGAGCCCCGCGCCGCCCTGCCCCGCGGCGAACGTGACGAACCCCACCCGCAGGCCCCACACGTAGTCTTCCTTCGTGGCCCCGTCCAGCTTCACCGCCAGCAGACCGGGGTGCTTCCCCGCCGCCCGGGTGAAAGGCGATTCGATGAACTCCTCGAAGAACAACCCGAAATAGGCGTCGTCGTACGCGGCGACCACGTTGCACCCGGCCTCCGCCGTTTCGATCAGCGCCCTGGCGATCTCCTCCGCCTCCCGGGAAGTGACGGTGTACCCGGAAGGGTTGTTGGGGAAGTTCAAAAGCACGATGAGCTTGCCCTTGCCCGCGTGGGCCTTGAGCGCGGCGCGAAAGCCGGCGGCGTCGAAACCCGTCCCGCCCGGGCCGAACATGGGGTACCTGGCCATCCTGGCGCCCCGCCGCACGCCGAACACCATGTTGTAGTTGCCCCACACCTTGTCCGGGGTGAGCACCACGTCGCCGGGGTCCGCGAACATGTCCGCCACCAGGCTCAGCCCGTGGGTGATGCCCGTGGTCACGAGGGGAAGGCTCATGGCCTTGTCCTTGAGCGAAGGGTTTTTCTCCAGCATTTGGCGCTTCCACTCGGCGCGGAGGTCGGGATGGCCGGGGGAAGGCGCGTAATTGAGCGCCTCGTCCGGGGTCAGCGCCGTGAACTGCTTCATGACGCTGGGCAGGTTCATGGCCTTGCCGCCCTCCCGCGCGATGCCGATGGTGGCGTTGTACCGCGTGGCCTTCTGCTTGGCCTCCGCCGTCTGCGTCAGGATCCCTTTCGGAAAATAGAATTCCCGGCCCAAGGAGGACAGCGTCTCAAAAACGCGCGGGGCCTCTTTCTTGATCACGTCGTTCAGTTCCGTGGCGAGCGAATGCGGCATGGCGGATATCCTTCCTCACGTTCAAATTTCACATCCGGCCGGACGATCGGGGTCCGGCGCCGGAACAGTATATCAATTATTCTTTCCGCCCCGGAAACACGGCCCGCGAGGATTGGCTCCCCGCCCGCGCCGCGTGTATAATAAAAGGACCCATGGGCCTCCGCCTCCGCATCCTGATTCCGCTGGCCGCGGGCCTCCTGTTCCCGGTCCGGGCCGCCGGCGCCGGGGACGACCTGCCGTACCGGGCCGCGCCCGCCTTCCCGGCCCTCTCGTTCGAAAACCCCCTCTTCCTCTGCGCGCCCCCGGACGACACGGACCGCCTCTTCGTGGCGGAGCAGGACGGCCGGGTCTGGGCCTTTCCCAACGACCCCCGGGCCAAAACCCCGGTCCTCGCCGGGGACATCTCGGCCCAGGTCCGCCGCGTGCACAACGAAGAAGGCCTCCTGGGCCTGGCCTTCCACCCCCGGTTCCAGCAAAACCGCAAGGTGTACCTGCACTACTCCGCCGGCGACCCCCGGCGCAACGTGCTCTCCGAATTCCGCATGGACGCCCCGGGCCGCCTGCTCCTGCCCGCCACGGAACGGGTCATCCTCCAGGTGGAACAGCCCTACGGCAACCACAACGGCGGCATGATCGCCTTCGGCCCGGACGGGTTCCTGTACATCGCCCTGGGGGACGGCGGCTCCGGCGGCGACCCCCACGGCCACGGCCAAAACAAGGGCACCCTCCTGGGCAAGATCCTGCGCATCGACGTGGACCGCCAAGACCCGGGCCGGGCCTACGCCGTGCCGCCGGACAACCCCTTCGTCCAAGAGCCGGGCGCGCGCGGCGAAATCTGGGCCTTTGGCCTGCGCAACCCCTGGCGGTTCTCCTTCGACCGCGCCACCGGCCGCCTCTGGGCCGGGGACGTGGGCCAAAACGCCTGGGAAGAGATCGACGTCATTGAAAAGGGCGGCAACTACGGCTGGAACCTGCGGGAAGGCCGCCACCCCTTCAAGCCCGGCCCCGCGCCCGGCCCCCTCCAAGAGCCCGCGGCCGAGCACGGCCGGGACGAGGCCCAATCCATCACCGGCGGGTACGTGTACCGGGGCGCGCGCCTGCCGGAGCTGGCGGGGGCTTACGTGTACGGCGACTTCATGACCGGCAACATCTGGGCCCTGCGCCCGGACGGCCCCGGCGCCGGAAAACCCCGCCGCATCGCCCAAGGGGAGCTCATCTCCAGCTTCGGCGAGGACCGGGCCGGGGAGCTGTACTTCACCTCCTTTGACGGAAAGATATATACTCTGGAAAAATCAGCCCCCTAAAGGAGAAACCCCCTATGGCCAAAAAACAGGAAATGCTGCTGGTGTCCAGCAAGGTCAAAGCCGTGATCAAAAAAGCCGGGTGCAACACCGCCGGAGACGCCCTGGACGGCCTCAACGCCTGGGTGTACTGGCTCCTGGAAGACGCCACCAAGCGCGCCAAAGCCAACGGCCGCAAGACCGTCCGCCGCCACGACTTCTGCGCCGCGTCGTAGTTCCTTAACCCCGCGCTTTCCCGGAACGCCGAAAACGCCGTCGCCCCCGCGGGCGGCGGCGTTTTCGTTTGAGGACCGTCCGGGAGCCCTTTCCGGCCCGGGGGCCATCCCGCCTTGTGCCCTCTCCAGGGGTATGTTAAAATACCTCTCACTTTAAATTCCCGGCAGCTTAAGCTGGCCCCCGCGAGGTATCGTTGCGCAGTAAAGGCATTGAGCGAGGCCGGTATAATTCGTCTGAATTTTTCCCCGGTAGCTCAATGGGTTGCCGACCAAAGTCAAAGTGCCGGTGGCACTTTGGGAACTTTGGGCAAGCCGGCAACGGACCTGAGTTCGTGAAAGCCCCGGCCCGGAGCCGCCTTCCGCAATATGTTATCGTGCGGTGGAGACATTGAGCGGGGATCTCATAGTTAGTCTGAATTTTTCCCCGGTAGCTCAATGGGTTGCCGACCAAAGTCAAAGTGCCGGTGGCACTTTGGGAACTTTGGGCAAGCCGGCAACGGACCTGAGTTCGTGAAAGCCCCGGCCCGGAGCCGCCTTCCGCAATATGTTATCGTGCGGTGGAGACATTGAGCGGGGATCTCATAGTTAGTCTGAATTTTTCCCCGGTAGCTCAATGGTGGAGCATCCCGCTGTATGAGATGTGTTTGGCATAGGTGTCGAAAAGCGCTGACTGGCCGACAAAGCAGGTTCTGCAGTGAAAACTGCAAGAACAATTACTTTGTTTCCAGACGCCGCAAGACACTAAAAGCAAAAGCCGTTGAATACAAAGGTGGTCGGTGCAGCCTTTGTGGATACAACAAGTGCCTTGAAGCTCTTACGTTCCACCATGTTGGTGGAAAAGACTTCGGCATAGCTTTTAAAGGCTATACCAGGTCTTGGGAAAAAGTGCGTAAAGAGCTAGATGCTTGTGTGCTTGTTTGTAGCAACTGCCATGCTGAAATCCATGCCAAATACGACAATGCAGCTCCATCCGGAAACGGATGGATGAAAAACCAGGTGAACTCAGGGAAACCTAACCCCTCCGCAAAGAGGGCACGGCAATCCTGAGCCAAGTCCGGCAAGCCGATCGCCTGCCGGAAAGGTGCAGAGACTAGAGCGTAAGCTCGTACACCCCAATAAGGTGGAAGCGCCTGGCTCCGTCGGTTCGCGCCACGGAGAAGAGATAGTCCAAGCCTTAAGGAAACTTAGGGGCACTTGTAACGGGAGGGTTGGAGGTTCGAGTCCTCCCCGGGGAG
>CAZAEL010000041.1:0-20619 GCA_964484135.1 uncultured Elusimicrobia bacterium | reverse complement strand
CGGCGAAACAGTTCCAAGCGCCGAGCGCCAAGTGCCAAGCCAAAACCGCCAAGACCCCCCCCGGGAGCCTCTTACGGCTTGGAACTTGGAACCCCGAACTCGGAACCCTTGTCATGGTCACCGCACGATCAGCAGTTTGCCGACCTTGGTCTGCTGGGCGTTCTCGATGACGTACAAGTAAAGGTCGCTGCCCGCGGGTTGGCCGTCTTCATCCGTCCCGTCCCAGCGGAGGAGGCCGTCCTGGTCGGTTTCCAGGAGGGTCCGGATCAGGACCCCGCCCGACGTATAAATTTTGATGGTGGCTTCGGAGGAGAGGTTCGTGAAGGTGATGCGGGTGTGGCCCAGGGAGGGCTTGAAGGGCACGGGGAAGGCGTAGGCGCCGCTCAGGTCCGTGGCCGGCGCGGGCGCCGCGGGGGCGGCCTCCTCCGCCGAACGGCCTTCGCCCCGCGCCGGGAGGAGACCGAAGGCCAGGACCGCCAGACACAACAGGCCGCCCCGGGTCCGGCGGCGCGCGGGGGGCGGGATCCTCCCGTCCTCCCGGTCCCTACCCATCGAAGCGGTACCCGAACCCCAGGACCGTCTTGATCTTGTTGCCCTGGGTCCCCAGTTTCCGCCGGAGATGCCGGATGTGGACGTCGATGGTGCCGGTGGTGCCGGGGGTGTCGTACCCCCACACCGAGGTCAGAAGGTTTTGGCGGTTGACGGCCTTGCCCCGGTTCTGCAGGAGGATGACCAACAGGTCGAACTCCTTGGGGGTCATGGAAACGGTCTTGTTTTTCACCTTCACCAGGTGCCTGTCCAGGTCGATGGAGAGGTCCCCCGACCGCAACTGCCGGGAATCCGGCAGGGAACGGTCGAACCGCCGCAGGATGGCCTTGATGCGGGCCAGGAGTTCCCGCTGGCCGAAGGGCTTGGTGACGTAGTCGTCCGCCCCCATCTCCAGGCCCATGACCTTGTCGATCTCCTTGTCCTGGACCGTGAGCATGACGATGGGCACGTGCCGCGTCTGGTCGTCCAGCCGCACCTGCCGGCAGAACTCCAGGCCGCCGATGGAGGGAAGCCAGACGTCCAGGATGATGAGGTCCGGCCGCGTTTCGTAGAGCTTCTTGAACCCGTCGTCGGTGTTGTGGGCCATGACGGGGACGTAGCCGTGTTCGGACAGGATGTCCGCCGTCAGCTGGCAGACCTGCACGTCGTCGTCCACGATGAGGATTTTCTTTTTCATATCGGTGTCAGGAGGCGCCGGGAGGCGCGGCCTTCCGGCGGTCCGTCACGTACACGCTCTTGCCGAAGGACTTGGCCCAGGTCTTGAGCTCCGACGCCAGGGAACTGATCTCGCCGGGATGGCCGAACTCCCGGTCCCGGCTGGAGACGATCACCAGGGCGATGCCCATGAGCGGCGTCTGGATGACCTGCCCCTGGCGGGATTTTCCCTCGATGTAACCCCTCCGCCGGTCGGCCTCGTCGTACAGGTTGGGCACCAGGCCGTCGAAGCGGGCGATGATCTCCCGGGCCGCCTTCTCCGCCCGCTCGGCGGGCACGATGGCCACGAAATCGTCCCCCCCGATGTGTCCCACGAAGGCCGGTTCTTCCGAAGCGGCCTCCTCCACGCTGGCCACGAAGCATTGGGCCGTCAAACGGATGGCCTGGTCGCCGCGCAAAAAACCGTACTTGTCGTTGAAGCTCTTGAAATTGTTCAGGTCCCCGTAGATGACCCCGAAGGACGCCTTCTCCCGGATGAGCCGCTCCAGCTCCTGCAGGATGCTGGTGTTGCCCGGCAGGTGGGTCAGGGGGTTGGCGTCCAGCTCCCGGATGTTCCTGTGGATGGCGGTGTTCAGCCGCGCCAGGAGCCGGGAGGTGTCGATGGGCTTGGTGAGGTAATCGTCCGCCCCCGCCTGGAGCCCGGCCAGTTCGTTGCGCTGGTCCGAGAGGGCCGTCAGCATGAGGATGGGCTTGTTGCGCAAAGAGAGCTTCTGCCGCATCTGACGGCACAGGCCGTATCCGTCGCCGTCCGGCAGGTCCACGTCCAGAAGGATCACGTCCGGAGAGTTTTCCGTGGCGATTTTGAGGCCCTCCCGCGCCGTGTGCGCGATCACAACCGAAAACCCGTTCTCTTCCAAAAAATCCTTCACGAAGTGGGCGATGGAAACCTCGTCGTCCACGACCAGCACTGAGGGGGACGTCATGTTTCCCTCCCGGATCGAGCCGCGCAAAAGAGGTCACACGGGGAGCAGGCCCTCTGGGACGGGTCGTCTTCCCGAAGCGGTCCAGACGCTTTTATTTTAACGGTTTTGAAGGGCTTTGCAAGGGCGGGACCGCGGGGGAACAATGCGTTTCGGGGCGGATGTTTCCGGCGCTCTCAGCTGAAGATTTTGGCCTGGATGGTTTCCTGCGCCGTTCCTTTGGGCAGGGTGAACTTGAAGGTGCTTCCCTTGCCGGATTCGCTTTCGGCCCAGATCTTCCCCCCGTGGGCCTCCACGATGCCCTTGGCGATGGCCAGCCCCAGGCCCGTGCCCTTGGGGCCGCCGATCTTCTCCCGGGTGCCGGGCACCTGCTTGAAGCGCTCGAAGATCTGTCCCAGGTATTCCTTGGGGATGCCGATGCCCGTGTCGCTCACGCTCACGACGAGCTTGTCCGGCTCCTCCTGGCAGGCGATGCTGATGGCGCCCCCCTCGGGCGTGAACTTCAGGGCGTTGGACACCAGGTTGGTGATGACCTGCTTGAGCTTCTCCTCGTCCGCCTGGATCATGGGGACGTTGGCGTCCACGTACACGTACGGGTGGATCTTTTTCTTCTCGAAGAGCGGCGCGAAAAGGCCGAAGATCTCGTCCGCGGACTGTTTCAGGCTGAAGGGCGCCTTGCGGATCTCCACCCGCCCGGACTTGAGCTTGGCCACGTCCAGGATGTCGTTGATGAACTGGGTCAGGCGCACGGTGCTTTCCTGGATGATGTTGAAGGCCTTGGTCCGTTTTTCCGGCAGGATCTGTTCCAGGGGCTTCGAGGTAAGCAGTTCGACATATCCCGAAATGGCGGAGAGAGGGCTCCGGAGTTCGTGGGAGACGCTGGAGACGAAGTCGTCCTTGAGCTGGTCGAGCTCCTTGAGCTTCACCGCCATGATGTTGAACTCCTTGGCCAAGAGCCCGATCTCGTCCTTGCGGTCGATGGCGATCTGCGTGTCCAGGTTGCCGTCGCCCAGGGACTTGGCCCCCTCGGCCAGGAGGTGGATGGGATGGGTCAGCTGGGCCGCCATCCAGAAGGCCGCGAACAACCCGCCCACGAAGGCCACGCCCGCCACCATGAAAACGATCCGCTGGATCCGCCGGGTTTCCTCCCGCACGTTCTGCTCGATCACCGATTGCAGCACCCCCACGCGCGCCACGCCGTAGCGCACCCCGTCCAGCGTGACCTCGGTGGAGAGGTCCTCCACCTTCTCGTTCGCGGAGGTCTTGAAGACCTGGGGACCGGTCTCCGGGCCGGAAGGCGGCAGGGTCGCGGCCTGGGCCACGTCCGGGAAGATTTGCGAAAACTCGTCCGTCTTGCCGATGATGAACTGGCGGTCCGTGTCCACGAAAGCCGCGTACACCACGCCGGGCACGGTCTTCTTCAGGGAAGTGATGTAGTTGAAGAGGAGCACGTCGTCGTGGGTGATGAGCCCCTCCTCGCAGACCTTCCGGAAGTTGTCCAAAAGGGTCTTCTGGTTGCTCCGTGTTTCGGCGTAGAGGAGCTTCCTCAGGAAGAAAAGGGTCGCGGTGCTGGTGCCGGCCACCACGAGGGTCATGATGAGGGCCGTGAAAAGGCTCAGGCGCGTGCGGAGGTTCATGCGGGGTTCACCATATCAAATCCGGGGTGGCATGGCAAAAAACCCTACTTTTGGACCTCGATGACCTTGACCGGCGTGCCGGGCTTGAGGTCCTGGGGTTTTTGGGTCACGACCAGTTCTCCGGGAGACAGACCGCCCGTGATCTGGGAGAACTGGCTGGAGACGTACCCCACCTCCACGTCGCGGGCCTCGGCCTTGTTGTCCTTCGTGACCACGAAGAGGCGGAAGCCGGTCTGGGTCTTTTCCAGGGAGTCGTTGGGCACCACAATGGCGTTGTCTTCCTCGAAGATCACGATGCGGGTGCGGGCGAACATGCCGGGCAGGAGCAGGCCGCCCTCGTTGTCCAGGCGGGCCTCCACGGTCAAGGTCTTGGACGTGCCCTGCACCAGGGGCGAGATGTTCTCCACCCGGCCCGTGAATTCCACGCCGGGGTAGGTGTCCACCGTGAGCATGACCTTCTGGCCGGGGAACACCTTGTCGATCTCCTTTTCGATGATGCCCACCCGCACCACCACGGTCTCGATGTTGACCAGGGTGGCGATCTTTTTGTTCGGGGTGATGAATTCCCCCACCTCCGCGTCCTTGTCGCCCAGGATGCCGTCCCGCGGCGCCCGCAAAACGGTCTTCTCCAGCTCGGAGCGCGCCAGGTCCGCGGCCAGCCGCGCCTCCTCCAGCCGCCCCCGCGCCACGCCGCCGATGGCGTAAAGTTTTTCGTACTGGTCCAGCTCCAGCTCGGCCCGCTTCATCTTCAGGTAGGCGTCCCGCTGGTTCAGGCGGGCGATGATGTCGCCCTTGCGGACCTTGTCGCCCTCGCGGAACTCGAAATAATCCACGGGGCCGTCCACCTCGAAGCGCAGGGGGATCTCGGAGCCGCCCGCGATGGTCCCCACCGCCACCAGCGTGTCCTGGAACCGGTCCGCCTTCACCTCCAGGGCGTTGACGGCCATGGCTTCCTGGGGGCCGCCGGCTTTGTCCTTTTTCTTTTTCTTGTCGCTCTTCGAGAAAACCGCCTTGTACACCTTCACGGTCGCCCACATGCCGCCGCCCCCCACCACCAGGAAGGCGGCCATGGCCACGAATTTGTATTTTTTGACCATCCCCAGAAAGCCCAATTCTTTGAAGGAAGGGATGGGCCGCCGCCCCGGGCCCAGGGGGGAAGGCCTGCCCGCGGACGAGGCCGCCGGTTTGGAAGGACCGCCCGCCGCCGCGGGGGAAGCCGGAGTCCCCGGCTTGTCCGGAGATTGGGAGACGGGAGGCCCGCCGGCCGGTCCGACGGGCGGTTTCGGGGAAGCCGCGGTTTTTTCCCCTTCCTGTTTGGGGGCGTCTTTGGCCGGCCCGTCCGAGGACGAAGGCGGGGAAGAGGAGACGGAGGTCTTGGGAGAGGCCTTGCCTTCGGGGCCGCCGGAAACCGGGGTCGGGGCCTGTCCGGGGCTTTGGGGGAGGTTGGACTTTTTGTCTTCCACGGGTTTAAAGGGGTTTCACGCGAAAAATGTCCGGCGCCATTTGAGTTTTATACCAAAATTTCCACGGCCCGTAAACCGGAATCGCTTCGATTTTACGGCATGGGAGGACATCCCCCGGCCCCGGCGGTCGGACCATGACTTCGGTCATATTCCTTTTCCCCCGGATTTCCTAAAATGCGGAAACAATGACCGTCGAACCCGAGCTCATCCAGAAAAGCAAGGCCGGGGATCCCAAGGCCTTCGGCCGACTGATCCACCGTTACGAGGACCGGATCTACAACCTGACCCGCCAGGTCTGCGCCTCCGCCCCGTCCGAGGCCGACGACATCTATCAGGAGACCTTCCTGACGGCTTTCCGGAAGATCGGGCAGTTCCGGGAGCGGTCCGCCCTGGGCACCTGGCTCTACCGCATCGCCTCCAACCTCTGCCTCATGCGCCTGCGCAAAAGGCGCCGGGAGCCTTTCGTGCCCATCCTGGACCTGCCGGAGCCGGGAGGGCACACCCACGGCCCCGGCGTCTTGGCCGACACCCTCAAAGACCACGGAGACGACCCGGAAAAAACGGCCCGCCAGAAAGAGCTGCGGCGGGCCGTCACCGAGGCGCTGGAGGCGCTTCCCGTGGATTATCGCCTGGCCGTGGTGCTCAAGGACATCCAGGGGCTTTCCAACGAGGAGTCGGCCAAGATCCTGGGCCTCAGCCTCGCCGCGGTCAAGTCCAGGCTCCACCGCGGCCGTCTGTTCCTCCGGGACCGGCTGGCCGGCCTTTCGCCGAAAGATCCCTGAGATGAAATGCGGCTCCCTCGCGCGGTTCCTGTCCGATTATCTGGACCATGAACTTCCGCCCCGCCTCTGCCTCCTGATCCAGGGGCACGGGCGGGAATGTCCCGCGTGCCGGGCCTTCCTCCGTTCTTTGGAAAAGACGGTCCTGGCCCTCAAACAACGGCCCCAAACCCGCCCTTCCTCCGGCCTGCGGGCCCGCCTCCGCCGGCGCCTCCGACACATCGCCCCAAAAACCTGAATCCTTTTTGCGGCCCCGGCATCCAAAAGGAGGAAGGGCAAAACGGCCGGTCCTTGGGCCGCCTTCCGTCAAAAGGAGGCCCACATGTCCCTCTTTCAGCCGCAGGACGAACGGGAGATCCGAAAAAGGCTGGCCGCCCTCGGCGGACCGGTCAAGCTGATCCTTTTCACCGAGTCCCCGGACTGCCCCGCCTGCGAACTCGCCCAGAGGCTCGCCCGGGCGCTGGCCGGGCTTTCCGACCGCCTGACCCTGGAAACCCACGACCGCCTCACCGCCCGGGACAAGGCCGCGGAATACAACATCGACAAATCGCCGGCCCTGGTGCTGGAAGGCCCCTCCGGCGGCCGGGTCCGTTTCTTCGGCGTTCCCGGGGGCTATGAGTTCGCCGCGCTCCTGGAAAGCCTCCGCGACGTGGCTTCGGGAGACGCGGCCCTGTCCGCCCGGGTGCGCCAAAAACTGTCCGGCCTCTCGGCCCCGGTCCACATCCAGGTCTTCGTCACCCCCGCATGCCCCTTCTGCCCGGCCGCGGTGCGCGCGGCCCACAAGCTGGCCGTGGTTTTTCCCCAGATCACGGCCGACGCGGTGGAGGCGGGCGAGTTCCCGGAACTCTCCCGGAAATACAACGTCACGGGCGTCCCCAAGGTGGTCATCAACGACCGGATCGAATTCTCCGGAGCCGTGCCGGAGTCCCTGTTCGCGGACGCGGTCCTCAGGGCCGCGGTCTCGGGGGCGTTGTGATCGGGCGGATCGTCCTGAACGTGCTTGTCGGCGGGATGTTGGGTTACGGTTGGTATCGGTTGGCGGGATGCTCCGCGGGCGCCTGCCCGCTCACGTCGAACCCGGTGACGAGCGCGCTCTGGGGCGCTTCCCTGGGCCTGCTGCTGGCCCTGGGATGAGGAAGGTCTCCTCCGGCTGAAATCAAACCTTGGACGCGGTCTTGCGCGTGACCAGGTGGAACAGGTAGGCCCCGGAGAGCTTCCCGGAGACCAGCACGTCGTGGGCCCCCTCTTTCATCATGGCCTCCGCCTCCTCGTCCTCGTCCGCGGTCATCACCAGGCGGGCGTGGGGGGCCAGGCGCTTCAGGTGCCAGAGGAGCCGGCGGTTGGTGATCCCCTTCAGAAAAGTGTCGGAAATGGAGCACATGACGATGGAGGCGTGGTCGATGCCGATGTGGGCCAAGGTCTCCGGGTTGGCCAGGTCCCCATAGACCCAGTGGAACCCCCTGGCCCGGTAGCTGCTCTGCAGGGCCGTGTTGTAATCCACCACCAGGATGCGTTTTTTCAACTGCGGGGCGTCCTTCTCCACGGCCCTGAGGAAGGACTGGCCGGCCCGGAACCCGCCCAGAAGGATGATGTCGCGTTTTTCATCATGGTGTCCCCCGGCCGCATCGCCGCCCGCCCCCCCCTTCTCCCTCCACCCCAGGACCCCCGCGGCCGCCATCAGCCATCGCGCCAGCCGGTCGTTGAACTGGATGAGGTACGTGGCCAGGAGCGACGACAACAGCATGGAGGACAAAACCAGGGACGACAGACCTTCGGACACATGGTTGTACCCCGCGCCCAGGGCCAGGATCACCAGGGAGAATTCGCTGATCTGGGCCAGGTTCAGGGCCGTCACGAAACCGTTCCTCAGGCCGTTTCTCAAAAAGAACACGGTGGGCGTCACGGACAGGAGCCGGCTCGCCACCACGAAGAGCACGATCAAACCCGAGGCCGCCAGCATCTGCGGCGTGGGGCTGGGCACCTTCAGCCCCAGGGAAACGAAGAAAAGGGTCACGAAGAAATCCCGGATGCCCGAGAGTTTGGAGATGACGTCCGCGCCGTAAGGGAACGCCGCGATGCTCATGCCCGCGATCAGGGCCCCCATCTCCTTGGAAAGCCCCATCTCCGACGCGAAACCTCCCACGGCGAAACACCAGGCCATGGACGTCAAAAGGACGAGTTCCGGGCTTTTGGCCGCCACGTGGAAAAGCCGGCTCAGCACGTACCGGCTGGCCGCGAAGGCCAAAAACACCAGGACCACCCCGGCCCCCAGGGACCGCGCGATGCTTCCCAGCTGGGGGTTCAGCAGGTTGGGCTGGAACGCCATGAACAGGATGGCCCAAATGTCCTGCAGGACCAGGACGCCGATGGTCAGCCGGCCGGAGACGGTGCCGACCTCGAACTTGTCGTGCAGGAGCTTCACCACGATCAGGGTGGAGCTCAGGGCCGCGGCCACGGCCAGGTACAACAGGTCGTATTGTCCCCCGCCCATCCGGTAGCCCAGGAAGTGAAAGACCCCCAGGCCCAGGACCACGCAGGCCGCGAACTGGACGAACCCCAGGGTGAACATGGCCTTGCCCATCTTGACCAGGTCCCGGAGGTTGATCTCCAGCCCGATGATGAACAGCAGCAGGATCAGCCCGATCTCCGAGATCAGCTCGATGCTGTGTTCGTCCGTCACCAGGCCGAAGCCCAGGTGGGACCCGAGGAAGATCCCGCCCAGCACGTAACCCAGGATGAGCGGCTGCCGCAGCAGGCGCATCACATGCGAGGCCACGGCCGCGAAGATGATCCCGTACGCGATGTCCGTGAGCAAAGTCAAAGAATGCGAGTCCATTCGGTTCCCTTTCTCATGACAAAAGAATGCGCGGCGCTCCTCGGAGAACGCCTTCCGCCCGGGGCGGGAACGCCGGGAGGGCCGCGCCGCCCGCCCCATGGATTTTCATTGTCCCATTTGGGGCCGCCGCGAACAATTGCATCTCCGCGCGAGACCCCCGCAAAAAAGCCCCGCTCATGGTCTGAACGGGGCTTCTTATCAAAATGGAGCGGGCGATGGGACTCGAACCCACGACCTTCTCGTTGGCAACGAGACGTTCTACCAACTGAACTACGCCCGCGTCAAAACGCCGTCAACGGGACCGCAGGCCCGCGTCAACGTGTCGTTCATTATACAGATTTTACGTAAGGGTGGAAAGAGACCCGGCACGAACGGCGCTGACAGGGAAGGCGGAAACGACCACAGGGGATGGCCGTCCCCTTTCCCATCATCTTCTCAACGCCTTTGCCTCGGCCCATCAACGCTCTTGTTTTTCCGGCCGGTCCTCCGAAGGATCGTCTTCCAGGTCGAAGATCCCCATCTGCATCTTCACTTCATCGGTGGCCATGGTGCGGGGGTCCCACGGGGGGATCCAGACCAGGTCCAGGTTGACGTCGCTCACCCCGGGCAGCTTGGCCAGCTCCGCGTGGGTCTTGCTCAAAAGCTGGGGGCCGTACGGGCAGGCCGGGCTGGTGAGGGTCATGCGCACGTTCACCTTGGATTTCTCCCCCTCCGCCGGCTGGATGTCCACGCCGTAAATCAACCCCAGGTCCAGGATGCTCAGATGGATCTCCGGGTCGTGGATGTTCTTCAGGACGCCCTTGACGTCCGCTTCGGTGACAGGCATGACGCGCGCCTCCTTTCCCGCCTATTCTTCCTTGTGGGTGCTGCTCACCGGGCCCCTGCCCTCGGCGAAGGCCCGGATGCCCTCCAGCAGCGTGTTCCAGGCCAGCACCGCGCACTTGATGCGGACCGGGTATTTCTTGACCCCCTCCAGGGCGGCCAGCTCCTCCAGGGCCTCGGGCAAGTCCTCGGCCGCGCCTTTCTCCAGCATCATGCGTTTGAAGTCGCCGACGAGCTTTTGGGACTCCGCGAGGGTCTTCCCCTTGAGCGCCTCGGTCATCATGGAGGCCGAGGACTGGGAGATGGAGCAGCCGTTTCCGTCCATGCGGACCTCCCGGATGAGCCCGTTCTCCAGCTTCACCGTCAAGGAAATCTTGTCCCCGCAAAAGGGGTTCACGCCCTCCACCCGGATGTCCGCCTGCTCCAGCGTCCCCCGGTTGCGGGGGTTGCGGAAGTGGTCCAGGATCACGTCCCGGTAAAGGTCGTCCAGGTCGCTCACGCCTTCACCGCCCCCGCGCCGAAAATCTTCTGGACCTTCTTAAGAGCGCGCACCAGCGCGTCCACGTCGCTTTTCTCGTTGTATAGATAGAAGCTGGCCCGGGCCGTGCCCGGGATGTCGAACTTTTTCATGAGCACCTGGCAGCAATGGTGCCCGGCGCGGACGGCCACCCCCTCCTGGTCCAGGATGGTGCCCACGTCGTGGGCGTGGACCCCTTTGAGGTTGAAGGAGATCACCCCGCCCCTCTGGGCCGCGTCCGGCGGGCCGTACAGGGTCATGTCCGGGAAGGCGTCGGCCAGGGCGCCCAAGGCGTATTCGGTCAAATCGGTTTCATGGGCCCGCAGCGCCTCCAGCCCCGCGGCCCGCAGATAGTCCAGGGCCGCGCCGAAGGCCACCGCGCCGGCGATGTGCGGCGTGCCGGCCTCGAACTTGTGGGGCAGGTCGTTCCAGGTGGAATGGTCCGGCCAGACCTCCCGGATCATGTCCCCGCCGCCCAGGAAGGGGTCCATGTTTTCCAAAAGCTCCCGCCGCGCCCAGAGCACGCCGATCCCCGTGGGGCCCAGCATCTTGTGGGCGGAAAAAACCAGGAAGTCCGCGCCCAGCGCCTTGACCGACACGGGCAGATGGGGCACGGACTGGGCCCCGTCCACCAGGACCAGGGCGCCGGCGTCGTGGGCCTTGCGGGCCAGGTCTTCGACGGGGTTGATGGTGCCCAGCACGTTGGACATGTGGGTCAGGGCCAAAATTTTCGTTTTCTCCGTCAGCAGGCCGGACAGCTTGGAGGTGTCCAGGAACCCGTAATGGCCGGCCGTCACCGGGATGAATTTCAAGACCGCGCCCGTGGCTCGGGCCAGGAGCTGCCAGGGCACCAGGTTGGAATGGTGCTCCATCTCCGTGAGCAGGATTTCGTCGCCGGCTTTCAGGTTTTTCCGCCCCCAGGCGTGGGCCACCAGGTTGATGGCCTCCGTGGCGTTGCGGGTGAAGACCACGCAGGCGGGGTCGTCCTCCCCGAGGAAATGGGCGGTTTTGGTCCGGGCCGCCTCCATGGCCTCGGTGGCTTCCTGGGACAGGGTGTGGACGCCCCGGTGCACGTTGGCGTTCATGGTCTCGTAGTATCCGGTCAGCGCGGCCAGGACGCTCCGGGGCTTTTGGGTGGTGGCGGCGTTGTCCAGGTACACCAGGGGCTTGCCGTGGACCTTCCGGGACAGGATCGGGAAATCCCGGCGGAGTTTGGCCGCGTCCAAGGACCCGGGATGAGAACCGTTTTTGGCCATGGTTTTCGTTACCCCTCCACCGCCGCCTGGATGTTGTTCCCCTCCACGCGCACGCGGTACACCTTCACCGGCACCACCGCGGGCATGGACAGCGCCGCGCCGGTCTTGACGCTGAACCGGGCGCCGTGGCGGGGGCATTCCACCTCTTCGCCGCGGAGCGTGCCCTCGCCCAGGGGGCCGTCGTCGTGGGTGCAGACGTCCTCGATGGCGTAAAACTGTCCGCCGGCGCGGCAGACCGCGATGCGGCGTTCTCCGACGCGGAAGACCTTGAGGGACCCCTCCGGCACCGCGTCCACGGGGCCCAGGGTCACGTAATTTCCGGGCGCGGTTTTCGCGGACTCCATGATCAGGCCTCCGGAGCGCTTTCGCCCAGCTTGGCCTCCACCGCGGCCCGGAGTTTCTCCCGGACGGATTCGCCGGGCACGCGCTGGAGCACGTCCTCGAAAAACCCCTCCACGATGATCCGTTCCGCCTCTCCCCGGTTCAGGCCCCGGCTCATCAAATAGAAGCGCTGGTCCTCGTCCAGGGAGCCCACGGTGGCGCCGTGGCTGCAGCGCACGTCGTCCGCCAGGATCTCCAGCATGGGGATGGTGTGGGCCTTGGCCTGGGGAGACAGGAGCAGGTTGCGGTTGGTCTGGTACGCGTCCGCCTTTTGGGCCTCCTTGGCGATGCGGATCATTCCCGTGTACACGGACCGCGCCTTGTCCTTCAAGGCGGCCTTGAAAAGCAGGTCGCTCTGGGTGTGGGGCACCTGGTGGTCCTGCCGGGTGTGGTGCGTGAATTTTTGGGTCCCGTCCCCGAACACCAAGCCGTACAAATGGCTGGCCGCGCCGGGGCCGATGAGCTCGGAACCCAGGTTGACCCGGCTGGTCTGACCGCCCAGGGACACCGCCAAAGTGGTGAGCCGGGCGTCCCGCTCCAGGAGCGCGTTCTGCGTCAGGAAATGGAACACGCCCCGCCCCCACCGCTGGATGTTGACGTAGGTCAGCTGGGCGCCGGGGCCCAGGAAGATCTCCACCCCGCCGCAGGAAAGGGCCTGAAACCCGCCCGCGTCCCCCTCCCCCGCGGGAGGCGACACATACTCGTCGAAATACACGGCGCGGGCCCCCTCCTCCAGCGCGATCACGGTGCGGGGCAGGACCGCCTGCCCGTCCGCGGACGCGAAACCGTACCCGCCCCTGAGGGTCAGGGAGACGTCCAGGCCCTTGGGCACGCGGACGAACACCCCGCGGTTCCACAGGGCGTTGTTCAGGGCCTCGAATTTTCCCTTGCGCGGGGACAGGGCCCGGCCCAGGTGTTTTTCCACGAGCGGGCCGCGGGCCGCCAGGGCCTCGGACAGGTCCTCCAGCACGAGGCCCCGCTCCGCCCATTCCGCGGGCAGGCGCCGGTGAAAACCGTCGTCCCCGTGCAGGAGCAGCCCTTCCTCGGGCGCGACCACGCCGGCGAACAGCGCCGGGACGCCCGGGACGGGACGGGCCGCGTCGGCCGCCAGGCGAAAGCGCTCCAAATCCAGGAAGGAGATGTCGGTCCTGCGCCAGGCCTCGTCTTCCGTGGACGGCATGGGGAAATTTTCGTACGCGTTCCAGGCGCGGCGGCGCAGTTCCGCCGGGGCCGGGCCTTCCCGGCGGGACGCGCCCAGACGGGCGCAGCTCTCGGCGGAAAAGGGGAGCAGGTCTCGCTCGACGGTTTTCATGGCTCGGAAGGGCGGGAGGGAACGGTCAGCCCCGCGCGGCGGCGGACGTCCCCTGCTCGATCCCCTCGTATCCCTTGGACTCCAGGGTCAGGGCCAGGTCCGGCCCGCCGGAACGGACCACGCGGCCGCCCACCAGGACGTGCACCACCTGGGGCTTGATGTAGTCCAGGAGGCGCTGGTAATGGGTGATCAGCAGGATGCCCCGCTCGGGCGAGGCCATGCGGTTGATGCCGTCGGCCACGATGCGCAGGGCGTCGATGTCCAGGCCAGAATCCGTCTCGTCCAGGATGGCCATGGCCGGCTGCAGGAGCGCCATCTGCAGGATCTCCAGGCGCTTCTTCTCTCCGCCGGAAAAGCCCTCGTTCAGATAGCGGCTGGCGAAGGCCCCGTCCATGGAGAGCCATTTCATCTTGTCCTTGAGCTCCTTGCGGAAATCCTTGACCGGGATGTCCGCGCCGCGCACCGCCTTCATGGCCGTGCGCAAGAAGTTGGCCACGCCCACGCCGGGAACGGACACGGGATACTGGAACGCCAGGAACAGCCCCTTGGCCGCGCGCTCGTTGGGCTTCAAGCCCGCGATGTTCTCTCCTTTCAAGAGGATCTCCCCGGACTCCACCTTGTATTTGGGGTGCCCCATGGCCGCGTAGGAGAGGGTGCTCTTGCCGGAGCCGTTGGGCCCCATGATGGCGTGGACCTCCCCGGCCTTGACCGTGAGGTTGATGCCGTTGAGGATTTTCTTGCCCTCCACGCTGACGTGGAGGTCTTTGATCTGGAAAAGCGGGACGCTCTGTGACAAGGGATTCCTCCTGAAAATGCCGGTTGTGGTGTTAAAGGGCGATGGGGACGGTGAGCGGCGGAAGGGCCACGCGGCTCTGGAGCCGGTTGATCTCCTGCGCCACGCGGGACTCGTCCTGGACCAGTTGCTCCAGGTTGAGCTGGTTCAAAAACCCGTAGATGTACTGGGTCAGCACGCCCCACACGGGCCGGATGCCGCAGTTGTCCATGTGGGTGCACACCGCGGCGTCGCCGGTGAACCGGGTGCACAGGTCCTTGCCCAGGTCCACCTGGCCCAGGGTGGCCAGCACCCCCCCCACGGAAATCTCCCGCGCCGGGCGGCTCAGGGAATACCCGCCCTTCACGCCCCGCACGCTCCGCACCAAGCCGGATCGTCTCAAAGTCACCAGGATCTTGGCCACGTACACGGACGTCAAACGTTCCTTCTGGGCGATCTCGCGTACGGTGAGAGGTTTTTCCCCTTGATGGGCAGCCAATTGAAGGATGCACCGCAGCCCGTATTCCTGCATGGCGGTTATCTTCATCAAAGGCTCCTTTGAAATACGACGTAAAAACGATTGTGTACCGGATTTGTCATGTATTCCCCTGCGGGAACCTCCCCGCTTTTGTCAAGTATACCGATATATGACTTTTTTGTCAAGTTTCGGCCCGCGAAAGAATCCTTTTGTCTTTACACGGCCGGGAATTATTTATACCATAGGGGCTTCCCACAAACCCTTTTTAAGGAGATCCCATGGTTGCCATCAAACCCCTTCAAAGCCTGTCCGTTCAGGGGAAACGGGTCCTGGTGCGGGTGGACTACAACGTTCCCATGGAAAAAGGGGCGGTCACGGACGATACCCGGATCCGGGCCTCCCTCCCCACCCTGAAGCACCTCCTGGACCAGAAGGCCAGAGTGATCCTCATGTCCCATTTGGGCCGGCCCAAGGGCCAGCCCAACCCCAAGTACAGCCTGGCGCCCGTGGCCCAGCACCTGGGCCAGATGCTCAAGAAACCCGTGGCCTTCGCCCCGGACTGCGTGGGCGCGCCGGCGGAGAACGCGGCCAAGAATTTGAAGGACGGCGAAGTCCTGCTCCTGGAAAACCTCCGGTTCCACGCGGAGGAGGAAAAGAACGACCCGGCCTTCGCCAAGGCCCTGGCCTCCCTGGGCGAGCTCTTCGTGCAGGACGCCTTCGGCGCGGTGCACCGGGCCCACGCCAGCACCGCGGGCGTGGCCAAGCTGCTGCCCCATGCCGCGGGTCTCCTGCTCCTCAAAGAACTGGATTTCCTGGGCCGCCTCCGGGAAAACCCGGCCAAGCCCTTCGTGGCCCTGGTGGGCGGCGCCAAGGTGTCCGACAAGATCGAGGTGCTGGAAAAACTTTTGGACAAGGTGGACACCCTGGCCATCGGCGGCGCCATGGCGTACACCTTCCTCACGGCGCTGGGCGTGTCCACCGGCAATTCCCTGGTGGAAAAGGACAAGACGGACCTGGCCAAGTCCCTCCTGGACAAGGCCCAGAAAAAAGGCGTGAACGTGCTCCTGCCGCGGGACCACATGGTGGTCTCGAAGGTGGAGGACACCGCCTCGGCCCGGTATACGGACGACCAGAACATCCCCCCCGCGTCCCTGGGCGTGGACATCGGCCCCAAGACCATCCAGCGGCTGGCCCCGCCCCTGGGCGCGGCCAAAACCGTGTTCTGGAACGGCCCCATGGGCATCTTCGAGGTGGACCGGTACGCCCACGGAACCCGCGAGGTGGCCAAACTGGCGGCCGAGGCCGCGGCGCGGGGCGCCACCGTGGTGGTGGGCGGCGGCGACAGCGTGGCCGCGGTGCAGGCCATGGGCGTGGCGGACAAGATCACCCACATTTCCACGGGCGGCGGCGCCTCCCTGGAGTTCCTGGAAGGCAAGGACCTCCCCGGCGTGTCCGCGCTGGCCTAGGCCCGGACCATGTACACCGTCCTTCTGGCTTTCCACATCCTCGTCTGCCTGCTGGTGATCCTGGTGGTGCTGATCCAGTCGGGCAAAGGCGCCGGGCTCTCCAACGTGTTCGGCGGCGGGGGCGGCGGGGACGCCCTCTTTTCCGCGCCCACCGGCTCCCTCTTCATCCGCAAGCTCACCACCGGCTTCGCCGTGGCCTTTTTCATCACCACGTTGATGCTCACCTATCTGGGGGTCCGCCGCGGCCTCCGCACCGTGACCCGGGGCCCCTGGACCCAGGGCGTGCCCGTGCCCATCGATCCCAACCGGCCGCTGCCGGGGCTGCCGCCGGGGGCCCAGCCGGCCCAACCGCCGGCCCTCCCCCAGCCGCCGCCCCCGCCGCCCGGCACCCAATAATTTTTATGCAAAACGTGCGCGGGTGGCGAAACTGGCAGACGCGTACGTTTGAGGGGCGTATGGGGAAACCCTTGCGGGTTCAAGTCCCGCCCCGCGCACGTTTTGCATAATTCCCTTGATCCCTTCCCGCTGACCTTCGCGCCTCTTCGAAAAAGCGCCCGAACCGGACCCCCGTGACCGTTTCCGTCGTCATGCCCGTGTACAACGAATGCTGGACCGTCCGTGAAATCCTGCGGCGCGTCCTGGCGTCCCCCGTCGTGGACGAGCTGGTGGTGGTGGACGACGGTTCCACGGACCGCAGCCCGGAGCTGATCCGCCGCGCCGCGGAGGCGCACAAGGGCAGGGCCCGGATACGGACCATCTTCAAGGAACGCAACCGGGGGAAAGGCGCCGCCCTGCGGGACGGCTTCGCGGCCGCCACCGGGGACATCGTCATCGTCCAGGACGCGGACCTGGAATACGACCCGCAGGACTACCCGGCGCTGGTCCAGCCGATTGAACGGGGGGCCGCCGACGTGGTGTTCGGTTCCCGCTTCCTGGGGTCCCAGCACAACGTCCTCCTCTTCTGGCACATGCTGGCCAACCGCCTCCTCACGCTGGCCTGCAACGTCTTCACCAACCTGAACATGAGCGACGTCTGGACGGGGTACAAGGCCTTCCGCGCCTCCGTCATCAAGAAGATCCCGATCCAATCGCAAGGGTTCGATTTCGAGCCGGAGATCACCATCAAGCTGGCCAAGCTCGGCTGCCGCATCCACGAGGTGCCGGTGCGGTACCAGGGGCGCACCTACTCCGAGGGAAAAAAGATCGGTTTCTCGGACACCCTGATCGCCCTCTGGCGCATCCTGCACACCCTGTTCTTCGGCGATTTGGGCGAACTGGCCGTGGGCGAACGCACGCTCCGGATCATGTCCAAGGCGTCCCGGTACAACACCTATATCTACGAGCTGTGCCGCCGCCATTTCGGGAAAAGCGTGGTCGAGATCGGGGCCGGGGTGGGCAACATCTCCCAATTCCTCCTGGACCGGGACCGGCTGCTGCTCACCGAAACGGACCCGGACTACCTGCAGATCCTGCGGCGCCGCTTCGAGGGTTGGGAAGGCATCGAGGTCATGCCCCTGGACATCGTCAACCCGGGGGCGGAGTTCGGCCGCTTCTGGGGGACCTTCGACACCGTGATCTGTTTCAACGTCATCGAACACATCCGGGACGACCGCGCCGCCGTGGCGAACATCGCGAAGTTCCTCCGCCCGGGGGGGCAGGCCGTCCTGCTGGTCCCCGCCCACCGCTGGCTCTACGGCTCCATGGACCGGAACCTCGGGCATTTCCGGCGGTATGAGCGGAAGGAGTTCGAGGCCCTCGCCGCGGGCGCCGGGCTCGAGGTGGTCCGGTCCGGCCACGTCAACCCCGTCGCCGTTCCCGGATGGTTCGTCAACGGCCGCCTCCTGCGCCGGAAAATCATCCCCAACCTCCAGCTCGTCCTCTTCGACCGCCTGACGTTCCTGGTGCGGTTCTTCACCCGGCTTTCGCCGCCCTTCGGGCTCTCCCTCCTGGTCGTCGCCCGCAAACCGGGGACCTCGGCCTCTCCGCCGGGGCCTTCCCGATGACGGAGGAACGCCCCGGACGGGAAGCGTCCCACCCCCCGCTTTTCTGGACCTTCCTCGGGCTGGGGATCTGCCTCCGCCTGGCCGCCCTGGCCCTCACCCGGGACGCCCCCCTGCCGCCGGACCTGTGGGGCTACCTGTCCATCGCCTCGGGGATGCGGCACGCCTTTGACACCGGATTCCGCGAGCCGCTGTTCGTCTGGATCTGCCGCTCCCTCCAGGCGCTCACCGCGGATCCCGCGTCCATTTTCGCCGTCCTGCGGGCCGCGGGCATCGTCCTCTACATCGCGCTTTTCTTCCTGACCCACCGTTTCGGGCGGCGGCTCTTTTCTCCCCCCGTCGCGCTGGGGGCCTGTTTCCTCCTCGCCGTCAACTGGTCCCAGATCGAGAACGACCTGAACGGGCTGCGGAACGCCTGGGAAGGCGTCCTCTTCATGGGGACGGCGTGGGTCCTCTTCCAGGAGGACCTGCCGCCGCGCCGCTGGTGGCTCCTGGCCGGTCTGCTGGCGGTCCTGACCCTCCTGAAGGTCACGTTCCTTCCCATGGCCGCGCTCATCCTTTTCCCCTGGTTCCGGGTCCGGAGATGGCCGCTGTGGAAAGCCGCGGCCCTTTGCGCCGTCCTGGGCCTCGCGGCCGCGCCGCACCTCTGGAACAACCGCCGGGCGCACGGGGACCTTTTCTACAGCAGCAATTACCTGGCCCGGAACTTCCGGAACATCGAGTTCGGGGGTCGGCCCGGGTTCCCGACCAAGGACGAGGTCGCCTTGAACGCCTTCGCCCCGCCCGACGTCACCGCCTGGGAGATGATGTTCAAGCTCCACCGCCCGGCGGAAGCCGCCTTCCACACCGCGGAAGGGGTGGTCGGCCTGCTCTGGGGCACCGCGACCACGCGCTACTTCGCCAAGAACACGGCCTGGCCCCTCTACGCCCTGCTCCTCCCCGGGTATCTTTTCGGGTCCTTCCTCCTTCTGCGCCGGCGGGACGGCCGGCTCCTGTTGTACCTGCTGGTCTGTTTCGTCCTGCCCTTCGCTTTCTTCAAGCACATCTACTGGTCCTACCGCTACGTGGTGCCCTTGGCGCCCCTGACGGGCCTCATCGCCTTCGCCGGGCTGGCGGAGCTGTCCCGGCTCTGGATCCGGCACCGGCGGCGTTCCGCGCCGCCCGTCTTCCCGGTCAGCGACACCCGGCAGGCCCCTTCCCCCCTGGTTTCCTTCCTCGTCCCCGTCTTCAACGAACGGAAAATGATCCTTGAGACGCTCCAGCGGCTGAGCGCCCTGCCCTTCGACAAAGAAATCCTGGTGGTGGACGACGGCTCCACGGACGGGACACGGGACATCCTGTCGAGCCACAAGGGGGCGGACGTGCGGATCGTCTTCCACGAGAGGAACGCGGGCAAGGGGGCGGCCATCAAAACCGCGCTGGCCGGGGCCCGCGGCCAATACGCGGCCATTCAGGACGCGGACGGAGAGTATGACCCGGCGGAATACCCGGCGCTCCTGGACATCCTGCGCCGGGAAGGGCTGTCCGCCGTGTACGGCTCGCGCTTCCTGGCGCCGAACCCCACCCTGTACCGGCGCTATCTGGCCGGCAACAAGGCGATGACCGCCTGGCTCAACCTTTTGTGCGGCAGCCGTTATACGGACACCTACACCTGTTACAAATTGATCGACCGGAGGCTGTTCCAGGCCCTGGAGATCCGGTCCACGGGGTTCGAGATGGAGGCGGAAATCTCGGTCAAATTGGCGCTGCGGGAGGTCCCGCTGCGGGAGCATCCCATCCACTACCGCCCCCGGTCCCTGGAGGAAGGAAAAAAGATCGGATGGCGGGACGCGGTCCTCGGGGCCTGGGCGACGCTGGCTTTCTGGTGGGAAGAGGGAAACCGCGGACTTTACGGAAGGACGCTTTAACAGGGAGAAGCGGGAGGTGGGAAGTCAAATAGCAACCCCCCGGCTTTTTGCGTCTTTCTCTCCCTCTCACTTCGCACTTATCACTTTTAACTTCGCACGCCTTTTCTTTTAAACCTGCCTCGCCGCGGTCAGGGCGTACACCCGTCGCGCGCCCGCGGCCTTGAGGGCCCGGGCGCAGGCCTCCAGAGTGGCCCCCGTGGTGCACACGTCGTCCACCAAAAGCAGGGTCTTCCCGCGGACGTCCGCGCCCCGGCGCGTCTGAAAGGCGTCCGCCACGTTCCGGAACCGCTCTTCCCGGTCCAACGCCGTCTGGGAAGGGGTGGCCCGTCGGCGGGACAAAACGTTCAGGAGCGGCCGGCCGGTCCGTTGCGAGAGCCTTTCCGCCAGCAAGACCGCCTGGTTGTACCCCCGCCGCCTCTCCCGCCAGAAGTGCAGGGGCACCGGCACCAGCCTCGCCGCTTCCCCGAATTCGGCCGCCCCCGCAAACGTCTCCGCCATCCAATCCCCCACCGGCCCGGCCAGATAGGCCCGTCCGCCGTATTTGAGCTTCCACAGACAGGTCTTGAGAACCCCCTCGTAGAGCCCGGCGCTGCGGCAGAGGCGGAAGGCGCGGGGCCCCTTCCGGCAATGGAAACAACGCTCCCCGCCGTCGGGAAGGGGCACGCCGCATACCCGGCAGGCGAGGCCCGTCCAGCGGGGCATCCCGGCCTCGCAAGACCGGCAGAGAAAGGCGTCGGCGCCGGAGGCGTCGTTGCGGCAGGCCGCGCAGGACCGCGGAAACAAAAGATGAACGACGCGGGAGGCGGCAAG
>CAZAEL010000040.1:0-21199 GCA_964484135.1 uncultured Elusimicrobia bacterium | reverse complement strand
CCCAAGGATTCTCCGTACCTGCTCAACGTGTTCCGGCGGCAGCCCGTGATGTTCCTACGCGGGCAGGGCCCCTATCTGTGGGACGCGGGCCACAAAAAGCACCTGGACTTTTTCTCGGGCCTGGCCATGTGCGGCCTGGGCCACGCCAACCCGCGGGTGGAGCGGGCCGTGGCCCGGCAGATGCGGACGCTGGTGCACACTTCCAATTTGTACCACACCCAACCCCAGCGGGACCTGGCCCAGCAACTCATGCGGCGGACCTTTGACGGCAGGGTGTTCTTTTCCAACTCCGGGGCCGAGGCCAATGAACTGGCCATCAAGATCGCGCGGCGGCACGGGGCCCGGCGGCCCAAGCAAGGCAAGGCCCGGCACGAGATCATCGTGTTCGAGAACGCCTTCCACGGCCGGACCCTGGGGTCTTTGGCGGCCACGCCCCAGAAAAAATACCAAAAGGACTTCGGCCCCATGTTGCCGGGATTCCCCGTGGCGCGACTGGGGGACCTGGCCTCGGTGCGGAAGAGAATCGGCCCCCGCACCTGCGCGATCCTGGTGGAGCCGGTGCAGGGCGAGGGCGGCATCCACACCGCGCCCGCGGCCTTTTTCCGGGGCCTCAAGGCCCTGTGCCGGAAACACGACCTTTTGCTCATGTTCGACGAGGTGCAGACCGGCGTGGGCCGGACCGGACGACTCTTCGCGTTCCAGACCCTGGGCGTGGTCCCGGACGTTGTGACCGCGGCCAAGGGCTTGGCCAACGGCCTGCCTTTGGGCGCCACCCTGGCCCGCAGGCCCGTGGCCGACCTTTTGGGCCCGGGGGACCACGGCTCCACCTTCAGCGGCGGGCCCGTGGTCTGCGCCGCGGCCCTGGCGGTGCTGGGGCTTTTGACGCCGAAAGCCCTGGCCCGGGTGCGGGCTTTATCCAAGATTTTCCATGAAGAGCTCCGTTCCTGGCAGGATGAGCTCCCTCTGATCCGAGAGGTGCGGGGCCTGGGCCTTATGTGGGGCCTGGAACTGGACCGGCCCGGGGCGGACGCGGTGCGGCTGTGCCGGGAAAGGGGCCTCATCGTCAACTGCACCGCGGACCGGGTCATCCGGCTCCTGCCGCCCTTCGTGCTTTCGGACGGCCAGGCCCGCCAAGGCTTGAAGATCCTGAAAACGGCCCTGACGTCGCTGTCAGGCCGGCCGTCCCGTTAGCATCCCTGCCCAACGCCGGAAAACGCCGCCGGAAGCCGGGTTTTTCGGCGTTTTGAGAGCTTTGGAAAAGGACAGAATCGTCGTTGACGGGAAGCTCCGGATTGGGTAAAATCGGATTTTCCGTGTCTCTGCTCAAACAACCCTAGAATTCGCATCATTTTCGGTGAACCCTATGAAAACCTGCCGCCGCGTGATCGTGGCCTATTCCGGAGGGCTGGACACCTCCGTCATGCTCCGTTGGGTCCGGGAACGGTACCGGTGCGAGGTCATCGCCTGTTGCGTGGACGTGGGCCAGGCCGAGGACTATCCCAAGCTCAAGAAACGCGCCCTGTCCACGGGCGCCAGCCGGGCGTACGTGGTGGACGCGCGGCAGGACTTCGCCCTGGATTATTGCTTCCGGGCGGTCAAGGCCCACGCCCTGTACGAGGGCCGGTACCTGCTGGGCACCTCTTTGGCCCGGCCCATCATCGCGGAGAAGGTGGCGGAGATCGCGCGCAAGGAAAAGGCGGACGCGGTGAGCCACGGCGCCACGGGCAAAGGCAACGACCAGGTGCGGTTCGAGCTGACCTTCAAGGCCCTGGCCCCGGACCTGACCATCATCGCGCCCTGGCGGGAGTGGGAGTTCAAGGGCCGGCAGGACGAAATCGACTACGCCCAACGGCACAGGATCCCCGTGACCGTGACCAAGGCCAAGCCCTATTCCTCCGACGCCAACCTCTGGCACATCTCGTACGAGGGCGGCATCCTGGAAAATCCGGACGCGCCGTACAAGGACGACATGTTCGAGCTGACCGTGTCGCCCCAGGAGGCGCCGAGCCGGCCCGAGGTGGTGGAGATCGGCTTTGAAAAGGGCGCGCCCGTGTCCGTGAACGGCCGGCGCCTGGGGCCGGTGGCCCTCATCCAAGCCCTCAACAAGATCGCGGGCCGGAACGGCGTGGGCCGCGCGGACATCGTGGAGAACCGGCTGGTGGGCATCAAGTCCCGGGGCGTGTACGAGGCGCCCGCCGCCACCCTGCTTTATTTCGCCCACCGGGAGCTGGAATCTTTGTGCCTGGACCGGGAAACCTTCCACGCCAAGGAGCTCATCGGCCCCCGGTACGCGGAGCTGGTCTATTACGGCCAGTGGTTCACGCCCCTCCGGGAGGCCCTGGACGCCTTCGTGGACAGCACCCAGCGCTTCGTGACCGGGACCGTGAAGGTCAAACTCTACAAGGGCAACATGCAGGCCTGGGGCCGCAAATCCCCCCATTCCCTGTACTGGGAGAAGCTCGCCTCCTTCGAGAAGGAGGACATCTACGACCAGAAGGACGCGGAAGGGTTCATCAACCTGTTCGGCCTGCCTCTCAAGGTGCAAGCCCTCCTGCGGGACCGCAAAGCCAAAGCCTGACCCGCCGGGGGACGCCCCCTGTCCCCGGCCTTTGATTTTCCATGAAAAAAACGCTTCCTCAAAAAACCGCGACGCCCGCGGACTTCGTGGCCTCCATCGGCTTCGACGGCCGCCTGGCACCCTACGACCTGCGGGCCTCCATGGTCCACGCCCGCATGCTGGGACGGCAGGGGATCATCCCGGCCCGGGACAGCGCCCGGCTGGTCAAGGGCCTGGGGACCCTTTTGAAGCGCGTGGAGGCGGGGAAATCCCTGCCGCCCCAGGAAGACATCCATTACGCCATTGAAAAAGCCCTCTTCAAGGCCGTGGGCCCGGTGGCGGGCAAGCTGCACACGGCCCGGTCCCGCAACGACCAGACCGTGACCGCCTTCCGGCTCTACGTGCGGGACCATGCGGACGGAATCTCGGAGCGGCTCACGCGGCTCATCCGGGCCTTCCTGGACCAGGCGGAAAAAAACATGGGCGCGGTCATGCCCGGCTTCACGCACCTGCAGCCCGGACAGCCCATCCTGGCGTCCCACCACCTCCTGGCGTACGCCTGGATGTTCCTGCGGGACCGGGACCGGCTGCGGGACCTCCGGAAACGGATCAACCTCCTGCCTTTGGGCGCGGCCGCGCTGGCCGGGACCTCCTTTCCCGTGGACCGGGCCTGGGTGGCGCGGCAGCTGGGTTTCGACGGCTTGGTGGAAAACTCCGTGGACGCGGTGAGCGACCGGGACTTTTTGGCGGAGTTTTTGTCCGCCGCCGCCCTGGCCATGGCGCACCTGTCGCGGCTGGCCGAGGAGCTGATCCTCTGGTCCAACCCGTCCTTCGGGTTCGCGACCGTGGCCGACCCCTTTGTGACCGGCTCCTCCATCATGCCGCAGAAGCGCAACCCGGACGTGGCCGAGCTGATGCGCGGCAAGGCCGGCCGCGTGATGGGCGATTGGGTGGCGCTCCTGACGATCCTCAAGGGCCAGCCCCTGGCGTACAACCGCGATTTGCAGGAGGACAAGCCGCCGGTCTTCGACGCGGCGGACGCGCTGGAGTCTTCCCTGGACGCGGCCGTGCCCATGGTGCAGACCCTCAAGCTCAACAGGGAAAAGATGCGGGACGCCTGCCGGTTCGGATATCTTTTGGCCACGGACGTGGCCGACGCGCTGGCGCGGCGCGGCCTGCCCTTCCGGGCGGCCCACGGCGTGGTGGCCGGCGTGGTCAAGCACGCCCAATCCAAGGGCCTGCCCCTGGAGGACATCCCCCTGCCCGTGTGGCGCACCTTTTCCCCGCTCTTCGGCCCCTGGGTGCACGACGTGCTGTCCGTGGACAAGGCCGTGGCGGCCCGCGCCTCCCGGGGCGGCACCGCGCCGGCCGCGGTCCGGCGTCAGATGGCGGAATTGCGCCGCCGGCTGAAAAGCCGCTGACCGCCCCAAGCGCCATGAAACGCCTTTTTCCCCTTCCCTTGTTCCGTTCCCGTGGCCGGCTCCTCCTGGTCGCGGCCCTGTTGGCTCCCGCCTGGTCGGCCCGGGCCGACGACGCCCCCGTGGAGCAGGTGCTGACCCTGCCCCAGAGCGTCCAACGGGCCCTGCAGAACAACCAAAGGCTGCTGTCCGCCCAGGAGGACATCCGCATCGCGGAACAGCGCGTGCGCGAGTCCCAGTCCCAGCATTACCCCCAGGCGGGCCTGCACCTGAACAGCTCCCGGTACCTGGCGGAACAGGACTACGTGCTCCCGCCGGAGTTCGGGACCGTTCTGCTCCGTCCCTCCCGCGACCGGGAGCCCGACACCTTTTACGCGGCCCGGGTCTGGCTGAAACAGCCCCTGTACAACGGCGGCCGCACGCGCCACACCATCCGCCTGGCCGAGACCGACCTGGAACGGGCCCGCGTGCAGCAGGAGGAGGTCCGCGGCGAGGTGGTCTTCGAGGTGGTCAAGGCCTTCCACGACGTGCTCCTGCGCCGCAAGGAGATCCAGATCCACCGGGAGGCCGCGGACGAGCTGGAGTCCCTGGCCTCGCCCGCCGGGGACCCGGTCCGCCAGGGAGAGATCCGGTCTTTGCAGGCCCAGGTGCGCCGGGCCCTGTCGGAAAAAGAGCGCGAGGAAGAAAAGGCCCGCCTGGCTTTTCTGAACGCCCTGGGGCTGGAGCTGTACACCCGCGTGGGTCTGGAAGGCAGGCTGGAGACCACGCCCGTGTCGCCGGACCTGGCCAAGCTCCTGGCCTGGGCCCAGGAGTCCCGGCTGGAGATCCGCCGCACCGACTATCAAAAGGAGATGGACCGTTTGGCCGTCAGCCTGTCCCTGTCCGAACGGTACCCCGTGGTGTCCCTGGGCGCGGGGTACGAACTCAACGACCAAAGCTTTCCGCTGGAAACCACCCAGTGGCACGCGTCCTTGAACGTGAGCCTGCCCCTGTTCGACGGCTTTTCCAGCCGGGCCCGCATCCGCCAGCGCCGCAGCCAGGCCAACCAGAGCCGCCTGCAGCGGGCCGAGATCGAGGACCGGGTGAACTGGGAGGTGCGCGAAAGCCACGGCGACCTGATGCACTGGCAGTCGGAGATGGCCCGCCGGGAAGACGACCTGGCCCGCGCCCAAAACACCGCCGCCGCCCTCAAAAAGGGCCGGGACCCCGCGGACGCGGCCCGCGGCGCGGTCTGGCTCCTGGAGGCCCAGGAAGCCTACTGGCAGTCGGTCCACGCCCACCGGGTGTCCCTGGCCAAATTGGAAAAGGCCGTGGGCCGGCCCCTGGGCGAATAACCGATTTTTCCGAACGTTTTCCCGCGGTGAAAAACCCTCGCCCCCGTCCATCCCGCGCAGGCGCGGCCCTTTTGCTCTGGGCGGCCCTGGGCCTTCACGCGGCCGCGCCGGCCTTCTCCCAGGCCCCCGCGGCCGGCATGACCGCGGCGGAGCAGGAAACCCTTTTGGTGGAGGCGCTCTGGAACCGGTTCCGCGGCCTGCCGCCCGCCCTGCGGCCGCGCGTGGCCCTGGTGCTGGGCGGCGGAGGCGCCCGCGGCCTGGCCCACATCGGCGTGCTCAAGGTCCTGGAACGGGAAAAGGTGCCGGTGGACCTGGTGGTGGGCACCAGCGTGGGCGCCCTGGTCGGCGCCCTGTACAGCGCCGGCGTGCCCGTCGAGGACATCGAGCAGATGGCCCACGAGGTGGGGTGGGACGAGCTGACCGATCTGTCCACCTCCCGCCTGGTGAAGCTCCTGATCTCGGACCAGCTGCTCACCACCCAGAAGATGGAGCAGTACATCCAGCGCCGCATCGGGGACAAGAAGTTCGCGGACCTGCCCAAATCTTTCGCCTGCGTGGCCGCGGACCTGAAGACCGGGGAACAGATCGTGCTCCGGGAGGGCAGCGTGGCCCTGGCCGCGCGCGCCAGCGCCACCATGCCGGGGGTCTTCCGCCCCGTGCCCTACCGGCACCGCCTCCTGGTGGACGGCGGGGTGGTGGACAACGTGCCCACGGACGTGGCCAAGCTCCTGGGCGCGGAGGTCATCCTCTGCGTGAACGTGCCGGCGGATTTCGCCAAGCACAACGTCTCCAACGTTTTGATGACCCTGACCCAGTCCCTGTACATCCAGGGCGAGGTCATCAGCCAGGAACGCCTGGGGCTGGCCGACGTGGTGATCTCGCCGCAGGTGGGCGACGTGTCGGCCATAGAGCTGTGGAAGTCCCGCCAGTGCGTGGAGGCCGGGGCCGCGGCCGCGCGGGAAACCCTCCCAAGCCTGAAACGGGCCCTGGTCAAACGGTTCTTCGAGAAATGGGCCGCGGCCGGCGCGCCCACGCCGCAGGAGCCCCCGGCGCCCGAGCCCGCCGACGCCGCGCGCCCCCGCCCCCTGGAACGCGGCAAAGGGAGGGGGCGGTGACGCGGCGCGCCGCGTCGGCGGGCTGCCTGGCCCTGTGGTTGTGCACCCTCGCGTCCCTCGCGGCCGCGCGGGACCCGGAAGGGCCGTCCCGGCGGGAGCGGCGCCAGTGGGCCTCGGAGGCCCGCGCCCTCATGGACCGAAAGGAATTCGAGGCCGCGGCCCGTCTCCTGGAAAAAGCCGCGGCCCCGGGCGCCCGAGCCGCGGACCTGGCGGAATGGTGGCCCCTCCTGGGACGGTGCCACGAAAACGCCAAAAATTATCAAAAGGCCTTGAACGCGTACCAGGAAGCCCACCGGCTGGAGCCCAAGAACCTGGACCGCAAGCTGGACCTGGCCCGGGTGTACGCGCTGGTGGACCTGAACGCCCAGGCCATTGATCTTTATCAAGAGGTGCTCAAAAGGGACCGCCACCGCAAGGACGTGGTCCTGGCCCTGGGCCGGCTCTATCACCGCGCGGGCCGCATGGAAGAGGCCCGGGACATGGCCGAACGGTACCTCCGCTGGGAGCCGCGGGACCCCGCGGCCCAGGAGCTCATGGCCCGGATCGAGGAGGCCCTGGGCGACCTGTCCGGCGCGGCCCACCGGTGGGAGGGGCTCCTGGCCCTGAGCCCGTCGGCGGACGGCTATTTTTACCTGGGCCGGTTGTGGTCCCGCCAGAACCAATTCGACCTGGCGGAGCGGGCCTTTCAAAAAGCGGAGGCCCTGGGCCTGGATTCCGCGGTCTTCCGGGTGGAGCAGGGCGTCCTGGCCTGGCGCCGGGGGGACGACGCGGCGGCCTCCCTGCGGTGGCGAAAGACCCTGGAGGCCCATCCGGCCCTGGACCTGGCCCGGTTCCTGGCGGCGCTCATGGACCACAAACAGGGGAAGACCGCACAAGCTTTGGAAGGGATGGCGCGCGTGGAAAAAGAGACGGAAAGCGATTACTTGAAGGACCTGGCCCGGAGGTTCCAAACGGCCGCGCAAAACCGGACCCCGTCGGCGGACTCCCCCCGGGGAGGGGGCAACCCATGACCGCTCCGGCGTACGGCACGTACCGGTACCGCGGCCGGAACCTGTGGGTGGAAGGCGTCCCCCTGCAAACCCTGGCCGAGCGCCTGGGCACGCCCCTGTACGTCTATTCGGGGGAAAAGATCCTTTCCCAGTTCCGACGCTTCGACCGGGCCTTTGACGGCCACCCCCACATGGTGTGCTTCGCCATGAAGGCCAACGGCAACCTGGCGGTGCTGCGCCTCTTGAGCCGGGAAGGGGCCGGCGCGGACATCGTGTCCGGCGGGGAGCTGTTCCGGGCCCTGCGCGCCGGGGTCCCGCCGCGGCGCATCGTTTTCTCAGGCGTGGGCAAGACCCCCGACGAAATGGCCGCGGCCCTCAAGGCCGGCATCCTGGTCTTCAACGTGGAGTCCGCGGAGGAGCTGGAGGCCCTGCACGAGACGGCCCGCCGGCTGCGGCGGCGCGCGCCCGTGTCTCTCCGCGTCAACCCCAACGTGACGGTGGACACCCACCACCACATCGCCACGGGCCGGGCGGAGAACAAGTTCGGCGTGCCCCTGAGCCAGGCCGAGGCGCTGTACCGCCGGGCCCACCGCCTGCCCTGGCTCCAGGTCATGGGCATCCAGGCCCACATCGGCTCCCAAATTCTGGACCCCCGCCCGTACCGCGAGACCCTGCAAAAGCTCCTGGCCCTGGTGGACCGGCTGGAGGGGGCCGGCATCTTCCTGCACCTCCTGGACATCGGCGGCGGCCTGGGCGTCACGTACCACCGGGAAACACCGCCCTCCCCCGCGGACCTGGCCCGTTGGCTCCTGCCCCTGCTCAAGGGCCGGCGCCTCAGGCTCCTGTTCGAGCCGGGCCGTTTCCTGACCGCGGAGGCGGGCGCCCTCATCACGCGCGTCCTGTACCGCAAGGAGACCGGCCACAAGAACTTCGTGATCGTGGACGCGGCCATGAACGACCTGGCCCGGCCCGCGCTGTACGACGCGTACCACCCCATCCGGCCCGCGCAACGGCGGCCCGGCGCCAGGCTTTTGACCGCGGACGTGGTGGGACCGGTGTGCGAATCCGGCGACTACCTGGCCAAGGCCCGGTCCCTGCCCCAACCGCGGGCCGGGGATTTCCTGGCCGTGCTGGGCGCTGGCGCGTACGGCTTCAGCATGAGCTCCCAGTACAACGCCCGGCCCCGGGCCGCCGAGGTCCTGGTGAAGGGCCGGCGCTGGTGGGTGGTGCGCCGGCGGGAGACCCCCCTCGACCTGGTCCGGGGGGAGGCCATTCCCCCGTTTTTAAGGGGGAACGGGTCGGAAAACCCCAAAAAAGGTAAAATGGCTTGATGGCCGCCCCCTCCCCCCTTCCCTTCACCAAGATGCACGGCGCGGGGAACGACTTCGTGATTTTGGACGGCCTCCGCCGCCGGGTGTCCCTGACGCCCGCCCTGGCCCGGCGCCTCTGCGACCGGCGCTTCGGCGCGGGCGCGGACCAAATCTTGGTCTTGGGGCCGTCCCGCAAGGCGGACCTGCGCATGCGCATCGTGAACGCGGACGGCTCCGAGGTGGAGATGTGCGGCAACGGCATCCGCTGCGTGGCCCGGTACGCCCACGCGCGGGGCCTGGTGCGCAAGCGGGAAATGACCGTGGAGACCCTGGCCGGCGTGATGCGGCCGGTCTTGACCTCTCCGGACGGCCGGGAGGTGCGGGTGGACATGGGCCCGCCCGTCCTGGAGGCGGCCAAGATCCCGGTCCGGGCCAAAGGACGAGTGATCGAAAAGCCCCTGTCCCATTTGAAAGTCGGCGGGGCGGCGGCCAAAAGCCTGTCTTTCACCTGCGTGTCCATGGGCAACCCCCACGCGGTCATCTTTGTGGACGATCTGGACCGGATCCCCGTGGAATCCTGGGGGCCCGCGATCGAAAACCACCCCTTTTTCCCGCGCCGGGTGAACGCGGAGTTCGTCCAGGTGCGGCAGCCGGGCGCGGCCCGGGTGCGGGTCTGGGAGCGGGGCGCGGGCCTGACCATGGCCTGCGGCACCGGCGCCTGCGCCGTGGCCGTGGCCGGGGTGCTCACCGGGCGGCTTCACCGCCGGGTACGTCTCTCCCTCCCGGGCGGGGAGCTGGGCGTGGAGTGGGCCGCGGACAACCGCGCCTATCTGACCGGCCCGGCCGAATTTGTGTATGACGGCAAATTGTCTTTTTAGCCAGATCGAGAGGTCGGATTATGTTTGAAGGATCATGGGTGGCGCTGGCCACCCCGTTCAAGGACGGCGAGGTGGACGAAAAGCGCCTCCAGGAATTGGTGGAGTTCCAGATCGACGGCGGCACCACGGGCCTGGTGCCCTGCGGCACCACCGGGGAATCCCCCACCCTGTCCCACAAGGAGCACGGCCGGGTCATCGAGCTGGTGGTCCAGTTCGCCAAAAAAAGGCTGCCGGTCCTGGCCGGCGCCGGCTCCAACAGCACGCGCGAGGCCGTTCAGCTCACACGCCACGCCAAGGCCGTGGGCGCGGACGGGGTCCTGAGCGTGGTCCCCTACTACAACAAGCCCACCCAGAAGGGCATGACGGAACACTTCCGCACGGTGGCCCGGGAAGGCCTGCCCGTGGTGGTGTACAACATCCCGGGCCGGACCGGCGTCAACATGTCGCCGGAGACCCTGATCGCCCTGGCGCGGGCGGAAAAGAACGTCGTGGGCGTGAAGGAATCCAGCGGGAACCTGGACCAATCCAGCGAGGTGGCGGCCGCGCTGGGGCCGGGCTTCTCCCTCCTCTCCGGCGACGACTCCCTCACCCTGCCGATCCTGTCCGTGGGCGGCAAGGGCGTGATCTCGGTCCTGGCCAACATCGCGCCCAAGGACGTGGCCGCGCTCTGCCGGGCCTGGAAGGACGGCGACGTCCAAAAGGCCCAGGCCTTGCATTTGAAGATGTTCCCCCTGGTCAAGGCCCTGTTCCTGGAGTCCAACCCGGTTCCGCTCAAGACCGCCATGGGCTGGCTGGACCTCTGCTCCCCCGAAATGCGGCCGCCTCTCACGCCCATGGACAAGGCCAACCAGGAAAAACTGGAAAAGGCCCTGCGCGCATACGGCCTCCTGGGCGCCAAGCGCGCCCACGCGGCCTGCTGAGGAAAATCCCGTGATCAAGATCGCCATCGCCGGCATCGGCGGCCGCATGGGCGCGGCCCTCTGCGCCGCGGCCCGGTCCCACAGGGGCCTCAAGGTCGTGGGCGGGGTGGAACAGGCGGGCAAAACCGCGGCCGAACATCTCCGGACGATCGAGGTGGTGGAGGACGCGCGCCGCCTCCTGGACAAGGCGGACGTGTTCATCGACTTCACGACGCCGGAGGCCACGCTCAAGATGGCGCCCCTGGTGGCCGCGGCGGGCAAGGCCCTGGTGGTGGGCACCACGGGGCTCACGGGCGAGGCCCGGGACGAGTTCGTCAAGAGCGTGGCCAAGGTCCCGGTGGTCTTCTCCCCCAACATGAGCCTGTCCGCCAACGTGCTCTTCGCCGCGGCGGAGCAGGTCGCCCGGCTCCTGCCCGATTACGACGCCGAGATCACGGAGGTCCATCACAATCTAAAGAAAGATTCTCCTTCGGGCACGGCCCAGCGTTTGGCCGAGGCCGTGCAAAAGGGCCGCGGCAAGGGCCGTTTCGTGTACGGCCGCCACGGCCTGATCGGGGAGCGCAAAAGCGACGAAATCGGCGTGCACGCGCTCCGGGGCGGGGACGTGGTGGGCGACCACGCGGCCTTTTTCTTCGGGCAGGGGGAACGGATCGAGCTGGTCCACCGGGTCACCTCCCGGGAGGCCTTTGCCCAGGGCGCCCTGGCCGCGGCCAAGTGGGTCGCGGACCGGCCCGCCGGCCTGTACGACATGCGGGACGTTCTGGGCCTTTCCAAAAACAAGTGACCTCGGCCCGGCACAGCCGGTCCCCCCAAAAAATCCTCTGCCGGTTCCTGGCCGGCGACGCGGCCCGCTGGGGCGTCATGGGCCGGAACGACGTGGAGGAACTGCTCCCGGACCCCTTCGGCCCGTACGCGCTCACGGGCCTGCGCTGGCCCCTCAAAAAAATCCGGCTCCTGCCCCCGGCGCAGCCCACCAAGATCGTGGCCGTGGGCGTCAACTACGCGGACCACGCCAAAGAATTCAAAAAAACCCCGGGCCGGGAACCCCTGATTTTCCTCAAGCCCCCCAGCGCGGTGATCGGGCCGGGGGACCCCATCCGCCGCCCCGCCGTCTCCCGCCAGGTGGACTTTGAAGGCGAGCTGGCCCTGGTGGTGGGCCGCCGGGCCCGGCATGTCTCCCCGGCCCACGCCGGCCGCTTCATCCTGGGGCACACCCTCATGAACGACGTGACGGCCCGCGACCTGCAGCGGTCCGACGGACAATGGTCCCGGGCCAAGGGGTTCGACACCTTCGCGCCCCTGGGCCCCTGGATCGTGACGGGCCTGCCCCCCCAAAATTTGCGCATCCAAACCTTGGTGAACGGCCGTCTCCGGCAGAGTTCCCCCCTGTCCCGCATGATCTTCCCCATCCCCCGTTTGATCGCCTTCATCACCCAGGCCATGACCCTGGAACCGGGGGACGTGATCTCCACCGGCACCCCGGCCGGCGTCGGCCCTCTGAAGCGGGGCGACCGGGTGGAGGTCCGGGCCCGGGGCCTGGGGGCTCTGTCCAACCCCGTTCTTTGAAGATGTTCCTATTAGGTACTTTCACGGAACCGCCCTTGAATTTCCCCTTCTGATGCGGTAACCTTGATTTTTCCATGAAAACACCCCTCCTCAAGGCCATCCGCGGGGCCGCTCGCGGTTTTTCCGCGGCGCGTCCTTCCCCCGAAAACGCCGGAGGCCTCCCGTCATGAAAAAAGGCCGCTTCCTGGCTTTGATGTTGTCCCTGGGGATGTCCTTCCTCATCCTGATCCTCTATGTCCGCGGGACGTTCCAGGTCATGGAGAACCGCTCCCTGGACTACCGCTTCCAGATCCGGGGAGACCGCCCCTCCCACCCGGACGTGCTCATCATCACCATCGACGAAAAATCCATCGCGGAGATGGGCCGCTGGCCCTGGCCCCGGGACGTGCATGCGCGGCTCATCGACAGGCTCATGCGGGCCGGCGCCAAATCCGTGACCTTCGACGTGCTGTTCACGGAGCCCGACAAGGACCGGCCCGAAGGGGACCTGGCCCTGGCCCGGGCCGCGGCCCGGAGCAAGCGCGTGGTGTTCGGCATGCTGTTTCAGCAAGGGGAGGATGGTCGTCCGACCACCCCTCTTTTGCCTCTCCAGAACCATAAAAATCTGAAATTTCATGTGGGCTCTGTCAATATTTGGCCTGAAGTTGATGGTGTAAGCCGTAAGATCCCCGTGTGGATGGAATACGAGGGGCAAGTCGTCCCATCTCTTTCCCTGGCCACATTGGTCGCAGCGGAACAGAAGACCCCAGAAGAAATCCTTCAGGCGCTTGCCCTGCCATTAGAAGGCAACGTGGGTTGGTACGAAATGAGCCTGAACTTCGTTGGTGGCTTCCAATCTTTCCCCTACTTTTCCTTTGTGGACGTCATCAAGGGCCGGGTGGATCCCACCCTGTTCAAGGACAAGATCGTTCTGGTGGGCGGCACCGCCACCGCGCTCTTCGACTTCATGGCCGTGCCCAACGTTTCTGTGTTCCCCGGCCTGGAGGTGCACGCCAACGCCCTGGACAATTACCTGAACAAGAATTACCTCCACCGCGCCTCCGGCCTCTGGGTCGCCCTGTTGATCCTGCTCTTCGGCCTGGGGTGCGGCTTCCTCACGGCCCGGGTGCCGGCCTGGGTGGGGGCGTTGTCCGCCCTGGGCGCGGTCGTGGGTTATTTCGTGGTCTGCCAGACGTTCTTCAGCCGCCGGTACCTGGTCCTGGATTTCGTGGCGCCGGCCCTGAGCCTGGCGGCCGCGTACGTGACCGTTCTCTTCTACCGGTTCCTGACGGAGGAAAAGGAAAAACGCTGGATCAAGGGCACCTTTTCCCAGTACCTGTCGCCCAAGATCATCGAGGTCATCACCGCGGACCCCTCCCGCCTCCGGCTGGGCGGCGAGGAGCGGGAAATGACGGTCTTCTTCTCGGACCTGGCGGGCTTCACCTCCATCTCCGAGGCCATGAAGCCCCAGGAGCTGGTGGCGGTGCTGAACGAATACCTCACGGACATGAGCGAGATCATTCTGAAGAACGACGGGGTGGTGGACAAATACATCGGGGACGCCATCATGGCCTTCTGGAACGCGCCCGTGGACCAGCCCCGGCACCCCGCCCTGGCCTGCTTCACGGCCCTGGAAAGCATCGAACGTCTCAAGGTGCTCCAGAAAAAGTTCGCGGAGCGGAAGCTCCCGGCCATCGACTGCCGCGTCGGGATCAACACCGGCACCATGGTGGTGGGCAACATGGGGTCCAAGAACCGTTTCGACTACACGGTCATGGGGGACTCGGTGAACCTGGCCTCGCGCCTGGAGGGGGCCAACAAGCCCTACCACACCCACATCATGATCTCGGAGTTCACGTACGAAAAGGCCAAGGACGACGTGGAGGTGCGCCAGCTGGACCTCCTGCGCGTCAAAGGCAAGGCCATCCCCATCAAGGTGTTTGAATTGGTGGCCCGCAAGGGGCAATTGACCGAGGAGCAGAAAAAGGCCTTCGCCCTGTACCGGGACGGCCTGGCTTTCTACATGGACCGGCAGTTCAAGAAAGCGGTGGAGACCTTGAAAAAAGTTTTGGCCATCATCCCCCACGACGGCCCGTCCGAGGTGTACATCCAGCGCGCGCAGGGCTACATGGCCGCGCCCCCGCCCAAGGACTGGGACGGCGTATACGTGATGACCACAAAATGACGGAGGCGCAAAAAGCAAAAAGCGAAAAGCCGGAAGTTTTCCGTCCTTCGCCGTTCGCCTTTCGCTTTTCGCGCCTTTAAGAGCCATGGACGTTTTTTGGCGGCTGCTGTTCGGCCACCTGCTGGGGGACTTCACCTGCCAGACGAACCATGTGGCGGCCTGGAAACGGCGGAGCCTGTGGGGGCTCCTGTTCCACGCCACCACCCACCCGGTGCTGTACGTGGCGCTCGTCTGGCCGTACCTGGCCCGACCCTGGGTGTCCACGCCCTGGGGGCCGCTGAACGGCTGGACCTGCGTGGCCCTGATTTACGTCACGCACCTGCTGGAGGACCAATGGCGGATCTGGTCGGTCCAGCGGGGCGCGCCGGACAACCTGCTCTTTTACCTGTGGGACCAGGTCATCCACGTGGTGATCCTGTTCGCCTTCGCGCCGTCGGGCGGGCCCCTGGTCCAAAGCAAGTGGCCCCTCCTGGGCAGCCTGGCCGTGCTGGTGACGCATTTCGCCACGGTCACCGTGTACTTCGTGGAAAAAGACCTGTTCGGCAAGGATTTCCCGGAGACGATGGAAAAGTACGGCGGCATGTTGCTCCGGCTTTTGGTGTTCGGCTGTTTCTTCCTGCCCGGCTGGGGCTGGCTCCTGGTGGCGGCGGTGTGGGGCGCGTGGGGCTTCCTGCCGAAACGGTTCCCCCGCTTGGCCCTGTCCAGGACCGGGTGGCTCCTGGGGAACGGACTGGCCGTGGTCTGCGGATTGGCCGGCCGGTTGATTTTCTTCTATTTATAGATCGAACGACGAGGTGTCTCCCATGACAAACATGTACAAAAAATTGCTGGCCCTGCAGTCCCTCAAGGCCGAATCCAAAAAACAGAAAGCCGGCGACCCCGTGCTGGTGGTGGTCCCCCACGTGCCGGCGCCCGACCGCCTGCCCGAGGACCGGGCCACGCAATATTTGATCAAGAGCCTGGGCCAGCACTTCCGCGTGGTGGTGGCGGCGGACCGTCCCGCGCCGCTCGAAGACCCCTACCGACGGGAAATGCTCATGGACGGGGTGGAGATCGTCGGGGGGTGGACGGACTCCCAGCCGGAACGGCCGGGGTTCGACCCCAAGCCCGAGATGCACAAAACCCCCTTCCGGGCGGTGTTCATCGTGTCCCACCGCACCATCGACCTGCACCTCCGGGACCTCCAGCTTTACAGCCCGCACACGCCCTTCGTGCTGTTTCTCCCCGGCACGCGGCATCTTCGGCACCTCCGTTCCGAGCAGAGCGTCTCCAAACGATGGAAGCAAAAATCCTCCTGGCTGGACCTGTACCGCCTGGCGAGCCGGCTGGTGGTGACCTCTCGGGACGACGCCCAGGCCATCCAAAAGGAGCTGAGCCCCTTCTTCCATTGCGACGTGATGCCCTCGGTCACGGAGGGCGGGGCGGCGGCCTGGCTCAGGGACCTGGTGCGCACCCTCCCGCCCCCGCGGGCCGTGCACGCGACCAAGAAGACCGTCAGCATCGTGATCCTTTGCCACAACGATCTGTCTTTCCTGAAACAATGCGTGGACAGCATCAAGAAGCACACCAACGTCCCCTACGAGCTGATCTTCGTGGACAACGCCTCCGAGGACGACTCCCAGAAGTTCTTCCGGTCCGTCAGGGGCGCCAAGGTGATCATCAACCCCACCAACCTGGCCTTCGCCAAGGGGAACAACCAGGGCATCCAGATCGCCCGCGGCGACTACGTGCTCCTCCTGAACGCGGACGTGATCGTCACCGAAGGATGGCTCGAGCGCATGGTCAACTGCGCGGAAAGCGACCCTTCCATCGGACTGGTGGGGCCCGTCACCAACCACGCCACCCAGCTGCAGGTGGTGCCGCCGGGGTACAAATCCCTGAGCGAGCTGCCGCGCTTCGCCATGGCCCGCGCCATGAAATTCAGCGGCGACTGGGAGGACGCCCACCGACTCATCGGCTTCTGCCTGCTCATCAAGAAGGAGGTCCTCCAGCGCGTGGGTCTTTTGGACGAGCGGTTCGGGCCGGGCGGGTATGAGGACTTCGACTACTGTCTGCGCGTCCGGCAGGCCGGGTACAAGATCAAGCTCTGCAAGGACGTGTACATCCACCATTTCGGCGGCAAGGGCTACGTGGGCATGGATTACAACCGGCTGCGGGAGGTCAACAAGGAAATCTTCATCGAGAAATGGTGCCGCAAGTCCCTGGAGTTCCTGGAGAACGTCCGCTTCTGACCGCCTGTCCCGCTCGAGCGGCATGACAGCCCCCCTTCCTTCCGCGGATTTCTTCAAGACCGACTGCCGCCACTTCCGCCCCGACCGCCCCTGCGCCCCGCACAAGTCCCGGGGCGTCACCTGCCGGGACTGTTCCTTGTACGACCCCGCCCGCCCGCGCGTCCTGGTCCTGAAGCTGGGCGCCTTGGGGGACGTGCTTCGGTCCACCTGCCTCCTCCCCGCGCTGAAGGAGAAGCACCCCCGCGCCCGCGTCACCTGGGTCACGCGCGAAAACGCCTTCCCCGTCTTTGAGGGGCTCTCCGAGGTGGACCGCCTGCTGCCCTATTCCTGGGAAACCGCGCTCCTCCTGAAGCGGGAATCCTTCGAAGAGCTTTGGTCCCTGGACTTCGAGCCTTCGGCCGCCTGCTGGGCGCCGGACATCCGCGCCGGAAAGAAACGCGGGTTCGCGTACAACGACGGGCTTCTGACGGCCCTGAACCCGGAAGCCCAGGGCTGGGTGGACATGAGCCTGAACGACCGCCTGAAACGGGAGAACAGGCGCACGTACCAGGACTGGATGTTCCGGATTTGCGGCCTGTCCGGCGCGGACCGCTGCGAGCCGCTCTGGGCCGTGTCGCCGGAGGAAAGGGCCTGGGCGCGCGCCGCGGCGGCCCGCTGGCGCCTGCCCGGCCGAAATCGCCGCCTGGGGGTCAACACCGGCGCCGGGGGGCGCTGGGAGCAAAAACGGTGGACGGAAGAGGGCCTCGCCGCGCTCCTGCGCCCGCTCAAGAAAGAAAAGGGCGTTTCGGTCCTGCTCCTGGGCGGGCCGGAGGAACGCGCGTTGAACCAGCGCCTCAAGAAACGGTTCCCCGGCGTCATCCACACCGGCTGCGACAACCCCCTGCGGCGGTTCGGCGCCCTGGTGGACCTGTGCGACGTCGTTTTGACGGCAGACACCATGGCCCTGCATTTGGCCGTGGCCCTCAAAAAACGGGTGGTGGCGCTCTTCGGCGCCACCTCCGCCGCGGAGATCGAGCTGTACGGGCGCGGGCAAAAGGTCCACAAGGATTGGGACTGCCTGCCCTGTTACCGCCCCCGCTGCGTCCGTTCACCCCACTGCATGGAGGCCCTCTCCCCCGACGACGTCTTCGCCGCCCTGAAGGAACAGCTGAGCCAAACGGCGAAAAACCAGAACCGCTGACATGTTGATAAGACGCGGCCGTTCTTATCAACCGATCGGCGCCTTCTCCTCTTCGCCGTCCGCCTTTCTCGCCGCCGTCCTGTCGTTTGCGGCGGGCGTCCTGATTTACCTCCCCACCCTGTCCTTCCGGTTCCTCTGGGACGACACCGAATTCATCCTCAACAACCCTTTCCTGAGGGACCCTTCCGGCCTGTGGACGGTTTTCCACCGTTTCTTCGCCAGCGACGTGGCCCCCATCCTGGGAGGGGCGCGCCCCTTGTGGGTGGCCAGCCTGGTCTGGGACCATTGGCTCTGGGGCCTCAACCCGGCCGGGTACCATCTCACCAACGCGCTCCTGCACGGCGCCAACAGCGCCCTGGCCGCGGCCCTGGCTTTCCGTCTTCTGAACCGCCCCTGGGCCGCCCTGGCCCTGGGCCTGGCCTTCGCCCTCCATCCCGTCCACGCGGAGACCGTGGCCGCCGTGGGGTTCAGGACCGATTTGCTCTGTCTGCTTTTCGTTCAGATTTCGGCCCTGGCCTTCTGGCGGGCCTTCCCCGCAACGCCGGAAGAACCGTCCTCCCCCCCGATGCGCGCGGGTTTTTATGCCGTCTCCCTCTCCGCCTTCGGCGCCGCGCTCCTGGCCAAGGAAATGGCCGCGCCCCTGCCCGCGGCGCTGTGGGTTTGGGATTTTTTCCGGATCTCGGGAAAACGCCTTCTCAAGCGTTCCCTGCTTATACTCCCTTTCCTGTTGGTGCTGTCCCTCTATGGATACCAGCGCCAACGCCGCTCCGGGTACGATCTGTCCCAATCCGTGTCCTTCGCCCGGCTCCTGGCCCCCCTGGAAAGCCTGGCGGGCGGCGCGACCGTGCCGGTCCGGGCCGAGGCCGGGCCGTCCGGACCCGAGGCCGTTCCCGCGGCCGGCGCGGTGTACAAACACGCCGCGGTCAACGCCGCCACCATGCTCCCGGTGTTCGCGCGGTACGTGGGGAATCTCCTCTGGCCCTTTGCCCTCTGCCCGGACTACGACGTGCCCGTGCGCGCGCGTCTGTCTTCGCCGGGCGTCCTCGCGGCCGGCGCCCTTTTGGCCGCGGGCCTCGTCCTCCTGTGGAGAGGCCGGCGCTCTTCTCCCGTTTTTTCCTGGGGGCTGGCCTGGTTCTTCCTGTTCCTGGCGCCCGTTTCCAACGTCATCCCCGTGGCCAACCTCATGGCGGACCGGTATTTGTACGTCCCGTCCCTGGGGTTCCTCCTGGCCGCGGCGGCCGCGGTCCAGTGGGGAGCGGAACGCCTGGACGCCCTGTCCGAAAGGATCCGAGGCCGGTTCCGCAGGGGAACGCTGGCCCTGGCCGCGGCCCTGGGCCTGGCCTGGACCGGCCAAACCCTGGCCTATTCCCGGGTTTGGCGGGACAGCTGGACGCTCTTTTCCCGGGCGACGGAATGCGCGCCCGCCAACTTCCGCCCCTGGTACAACCTGGGCCTGGCGTACGAACGGGAGGGGCAATGGGAAAAGGCCGTTTCCCATTACCGTCAAGCCGCGGAACGGGGGCCCCACCGCAGCGAAATCTACGTGAACATGGGCCACTGTTATGAAAGGCTGCAAAACGACCCGGCCGCGGAAGCCGCGTACCGGCAGGCCCTCCGGGCCAACCCCCGGGACCCCCTGGCCCATTTCAACCTGGGGCTCCTGGCGTCCCGGGAGGGACGGTGGGGAGAAGCGGAAGAGCGTCTCCGCGCGGCCATGGGATTTTCGCCCCGTTTCTCCCGGGCCGGATTGGAGCTGGGAAACGTCTTCTTCGCCCAAAAAAAATGGGGGGAGGCCCTGGACCGGTACCTGGAGGTCGTGGTCTGGGAGCCGTCCTGGGACGAGGCGTTGTACCTGGCGGGCAAAACCTATGAAGCCCAGGGCCACAAAAACGCGGCCCTGCAAATTTGGAAACGCTTTTTGGAACGACACCCGCGCTCCCCCCGCCGCGCCGAGGTGGAGGCCAAGCTCGCCGCTTCCCGTTGAACCGGCTCTCGTCCCCATGACGAACCCTCCCAAAACCCCGCCGGCCTGGGACCTGTACCCCGCCTTCCGGGCCGCCCTCGCGGACCTCCTGCCGAAGAACCGCCGCCGGCTCCTGGCCGCGGTGTCCGGCGGGCCGGACTCCATGGTCCTCTGGGACCTGCTGGAGCGATGGCGCGCCGAGACCGGCGGCTTCGTCGCGGTCGGGCACGTGAACCACGGGCTCCGGGGCCGGGCCGCGGACCGGGACGCGGCTTTCGTGGCGGCGCGGGCCCGGCGGCAGGGCGTGCCCTGCCGCGTGGCGCGGGCGCCGGTCCGAGCCTGGGCCCGGCGGCGCGGCAAGGGGCTGGAGGAGGCCGCCCGGGTCCTGCGCTACGGGCGCCTGGCCGAGATGGCCCGGTCTTTGTCCTGCGGCCTGGTCCTGACGGCCCACACCCTGGACGACCAAGTGGAAACCCTGTTTATCCACCTGTTGCGGGGGACCGGCCCTGCGGGGCTTGGAGGCATGGCCCCGGTGTCCTTCTGGCCCGTGCCCGCGCGCGCCCGGCCCCTCCTGCTCCGGCCCCTCCTGAACGTGTCCCGGCGGCAAATCCTGGCGTACCTGCGCGGCCGCGGCCTGCCCTTCCGCCGGGACGCCACCAACGAACAACCCCTTTTCCTCAGGAACCGCCTGCGCCCGGTGCTGCAGGCGTGGGAGCGGGAGCGGCCCGGGTTCTTCCAAAGGGCGGCGCGGTTGAGCCTCCTCCAGCGGGACGAGGAGGACTTCTGGCGGGCCCGGATTTCCGGGCTCTCCCGACGGGTTTTCCGCCGGAAAGGCGGTTCCGCGGTCCTTGATTTACGACGGTTTTTGAGATATCATAAGGTCGAACAACGACGCCTTCTGCGACGGATTCCGGGGCTGTCCGATTTCCCGCAGGTGGAATGGGCCCGCGCCCTGGCCCACGCCCCGGTCGCCGAAAACCCGTCCCCCAAACGTTTCGTTCTGCCGGGCGGATGGATGGAACGACGGCGCCACACCCTCCTCTTTCACCCGGGCCGGGCCCCGGAAAGATCCGAACCTTTTGCCGTCCCGTCCGTTTCCCCGCCGCGCCGCGTGCGCGGACGCCTCCGTCTGGAGACGGGGACCGGTCCCTTCAAGCGCGCGTGGGACATCCGGGCGCGGCCCGTGGCCGCGTTGCCGCGCGGGTGGAAACGGTCCCGCTGGCGGGTCTTCGCGGACGCGGACAAGGCGGACCCCGGTTCCCTGGCCTGCCGCACCTGGCGTCCCGGGGACCGGTTCCGGCCCCTGGGCCTGGCGGGCCGCAAGAAGCTCCAGGATTTTTTCGTGGACCAAAAAGTGCCGGCCGCGGAAAGGACGTCGATCCCCCTCCTGGTGAACCGGAAAGGGATCGTGTGGGTGGCGGGCCATCGCCTCTCCGACGCCGTGAAGGTCACGGCGGACACGCGGCGTTTCCTGGAACTTTCCGCGCGACGGGTTGTTCCCTTTAGGAAGGGCCCGGCGTCGTGAAAAAGGCCCGCGAACAGTCTTCCGCGCACGGCTGGCCCAGGCGCGACCT